>JAOPTQ010000075.1:0-62238 GCA_051531915.1 Colwellia sp.
TTAGTTCACCGATAATTGCTGAAGTAGTACACATCCCCTTGACATCACTATCACAGTTGAAAATGGAGAGTTGCTCGCGCAAGCCACAGGGCAAGGAGCATTTCCATTAAATGCCACATCAGAAAATAATTTCGTTTTTTTAAAAGCTGGGATTGAAATAAAATTTGAAATTGAAAAGCCTCAATTTGTAATTTATCAAGGAGAACGTGTAGATTCTTTTGTTCGAGTTGGAAATATAATAGATCAAGAAGTTACGGTATCAAATGATATTATGGAAAGTTATAAAGGGTTATACAAAAGCCCCAATTTTCCATTGGATATTTCAGTTTTTGTAAAAAAAGGAACATTAATGGCACAAGCATCAGGTCAAGGTTCATTCATATTAACTCCAACTTCACAAACAAAATTTAAATTCTCAAAGGCCGGTATCATTATTCAATTCGATAAAGAAAAAAATCAATTGACTATTTCACAAGGCGGAAAGGATACCCTGATGACTAAATCTTAAGTTGATAAGTAAATTTATTACTTATATGATTTTTACATACCATAATATTTAGAGCCAAAACTTACAGAAAGAGGTACTCCGTCGTATAAACACAGGATAGCTTGCTTTTACCCATTTGCCTTCGCCTCCCTACATATAATTATTTGCGATATAAAATTCAATTTTAAGTTGCTTTAAGTCTAAAAATGAATTATTTTCATTCATTACCCTCTATTTATCAATCAAGTCTTGACGAATGCTTAACCATATTTCATAAATAGAGTATCGATAATAAATAATATTTATGTCGAATGATTATTTAGTATAAAAAAAACAAGTCTAATTTAACTAAATACTAAATATTTTTTTGGGGACAGTAGGAGAAAGTTATAATGATACTAAATCATATTTGGGGGCTTTACGCTCATCCTAAAGATGAATGGCAAACTATAGAAAAACGTCATGAAAGCTTAATGTATAGTTTAATGCATATTTTAACCGTTGCATTAATACCCGCCATTTGTGGATATTATGCTGCCGCTCATATTGGCTGGACAATAGGTGCCGGTGATCCAATAAAAATAACTGAATCTAGTGCTCAAATTATGGGGTTAGCAATGTACCTAGGTATTGTTTTTGGAGTTTTTGCCTTAGCTTATTTGATTCAATGGATGGCAAAAACTTTTGATTCATCGCCCAACTTCATTCAGTCGTTAGAATTAGCCGCATATACTTCAACACCTATGTTAATGATAGGTATCGCTGCGTTGTTTCCCGTACTTTGGTTTGTTACTTTAGCTGTACTTGCTGCTGCTTGTTATTCTGTTTATTTATTATATTCAGGCGTTCCTATTATGATGAATATTCCTGAAGAAAAAGGCTTTATCTACTCAAGCTCTGTAGTAACCTGTGGTTTGGTTTTACTGGTGGGAATGATGGCTTTTAGTGCGGTTATGTGGGGAATGGGTTTTGGTCCTGAATATGTTCCTTAAATAATATAACGTTAGAAAATTACTATTCGCGAAGTGCAAATTATCCGCACTTCGCGACTTTTAACTCGTAACTCAATCCCTTCGCAACTCTTTTTTTCTATTCTGCACCTTCATTATGCATATCAATAATAGAGTCAGCATTTTTATCCGATTCTTCTTTTATGGTGTTATTACGTAAAGCATCTAATTTTTCTAAATAGCTATTATCAATATCGTTAGTAATATAGTTACCATCAAAAACTGACGTATCAAACGCTTTAATATTAGGATTACCTAAGCCAACAGCCGCAACTAAGTCTTCAATAGATTGATAAATGAGTTTATCTGCACCGATTAAACTACATATATCTTCCAACTCTCTCCCGTGAGCAATTAACTCATTTGCACTTGGCATATCAATACCATAAACATTAGGAAAGCGCACTTCGGGTGCTGCAGAAGCAAAATATACCTTTTTAGCGCCAGAAGCACGTGCCATATCAATAATTTGCTCTGATGTTGTACCTCGCACAATTGAATCATCAACTAACAGTACATTTTTGCCTTTAAACTCGGTACCTATAGCATTTAGTTTTTGGCGTACCGATTTTTTACGTTGTTCTTGCCCTGGCATAATAAACGTACGACCAATATAGCGATTTTTAACAAAACCTTGTCGATAAGGTAAATTAAGATGTTGTGCTATTTGTAAAGCTATATCACAAGACGTTTCAGGAATAGGGATAACAACATCTATATCTAAGTCTTCCCATTCTTTTGATATTTTTTCACCCAATTTAGTACCCATTTCAACACGAGAAGCATAAACTGACATTTTATCGATAGTTGAGTCTGGACGCGCAAAATAAACGAATTCAAAAATACAAGGGGTATATGTTGGGTTTTCAGCACATTGATGCGAGTGAAGTTGACCGTTTTCTGAGAAGAAAATTGTTTCACCTGGAGCAATATCTCGAACAAATTCAAAAGAACAAGCATCAAGTGCCACTGACTCAGAAGCGACCATATATTCAACACCTTGTGCTGTTTCTCGCTTACCAAAAACTAACGGACGAATGCCATTAGGATCTCTAAAAGCGATCATGCCATAACCAACAATTAAAGCGACCGTTGCATAAGCACCACGAACTCGACTATGCACATTTTTAATAGCGGTAAAAATATCGCTTGGTGTTAACGATGCATTTTCACTCTGCTGTAATTCATGCCCTAAAATATTTAATAATAATTCAGAGTCTGATGTGGTATTCACATGGCGACGAGCTTCAGTATTAAGCCACTTCTTTAACTCATCTGCATTTGTTAAATTACCATTGTGAGCTAATGATATACCATAGGGTGAGTTAGCATAAAAAGGCTGTGCTTCCGACGAGCTTGAAGTACCAGCAGTGGGATAACGTACATGACCAATACCTATGTTGCCTTGTAAACGCAACATATGACGCGTGTGAAATACATCTTTCACTAAACCATTACCTTTACGAAGTCTAAAGGTATTATCATGAATTGTAACAATACCGGCTGCGTCTTGCCCGCGGTGTTGAAGAACGGTTAAACCGTCGTATAAATACTGACCAACAGGAGTGTTACCAACAATGCCAACAATACCACACATGAACTTTTCTCCGCTAAAATTAGCTTTGATTAAATAATAATTAAGTTAGAAAACTTGATGACTGTTTGAGATACTCAAAAAACCACTCAACAACTAATCTAAATTCAGGAATTAACTGTGAACTTTGCCACCAATGACTTGATGCGGCACCGGTAAACGCGTCCATAAAAAATAACAAGGCACTAATAATTAATACACCGCGTAAGGCGCCAAAAACCAAACCTAATACGCGATCAGTACCTGATAAACCTGTTTTACTGACTAATTGACCAATAAGGTAATTAACCAAGGCTCCCAGTACTAAAGTAATAATGAAAAGGATGGTGACTGCTGCCGCATTACGTAAAAATTGATCGGAAATATTAGTCAATAAATTGGCAAGGTTGCCATAGAAAGTGCTGGCGATAAAAAAAGCACTGATCCAAATAATTAAAGAAACGGCTTCTTTAACAAAACCACGCACCAAACTCACAAGAGTTGATACACCTATTATTGCCAAAATGGCATAATCTATCCAAACCATAACTTAAGTTTCTCATCGACTAGAGGCGCGCATTCTATCAGAAGCACAAGAGTGATGCCTAGTATTTTCGCTTAACAATTTAATTATTAATAATTAGTATTTAGTGGGGTAAAACCGTGCCACCTTTCCTTGAACATTCGTTAGCTTTTTCAATTTTGGCAGTTTTTTAGTTAAAGACGATTTTATCAATTCTGGCCCAATAAAGACTTTCGTTAAATTACCCTGTTTCGTTTTAATCGGTTTAGTAAAAGCGACATAGCCATTACGTTTGAGTTTAGCTAAAAGCTCTTCAACATTTTTCTTATGCTTAAAACTCCCTAAATGAATCACCCATGCCTCTTTATTTACCGCTTTCTCAGGTTGGGTGTTTGATGACGTATTCTTGACAACTGTTTTTGTAATCGGCTTTTCTTTAATAAGCGGCGTTACAATCACATTATCTTTACTATTTTCAATCGCTTCATCAATCTTGGTTGAAGGTTTATTGAGCGCATTCGGAGATTTTTTAGCTAATAAAGCATCTTGTGCTTGTATCTCTTCAACGTTTTGTTTTGAAGGTTTAACAATCACTATTTTTTCAGGGATGTGATTTTGGGAAACATTGCCGGTAAACTTAGGGGCTTGTGGAATAGATTCAAATTCTGCTTGATAAGATTTCTTTTTTCCATCGAGAATATCAGGTAAAAAAATTACAATCGCGGCTGCAACAATAATAGTACCTACAAGACGGTTTTGAAACGGTGTAGACAAGTGAAACTCCTAATTATAGTTTAAACAAGCAGTCGCCTAATTTCAGCAACGGTATGAAAAGATCCAAAGACAACGATCAAATCAGAAAGCGTTGCATCTTGATTCACCATTTTAAATGCCTGAGTGACATTGTCAAAGCAATTGATTGAATTAGTGTACTCATTTAGCTTTTCTTTCATATGATCAGTAGAAGCGGCTCTTGGCATAGCTAATTGTCCAAGATACCAGTGATCTATTTCATCTTTAAGTTCAATAAAGGTTGCCGTTATATCTTTATCACCAAGCATACTGGCTACGGCATAAATGTTTTGGTATTTATTTTGTTGACGATACTGCTGCAGTTTATCCGCTAAATAACGCGCTGCTTGTGGATTATGAGCGACATCTAACAGTACATCACAGCTTTTTTGTTGATTAAGCTGATTTTTCTTAAACAGCTCTGCTCTACCCGCTAAACGTGTTTTGTTGAGTAATATGTTCACTTTTTCAGAGGATAATAAAACACCTAGTTGGCATAGTACCATCAGCGCAGTTGCAACATTATTTTGAGGAATATGAGCTGGTTGTAAATCTATTAAGACAATATCATTACTCGACTCAGTCGATTTATATTGCCACTGCCAGCATGCGGCGTTTTCATTTGACAGGGTTTGCTTAACAAAAAAGTCAACACCGTGAACGTTTATATGGGGATTAATAGCAATACTACTGTTTAACGAAGTATGCTGTTCTAATGAAGCACAGCTGTCTAACAAAATATTATTTACCGAAAGCGCATGAGCAAGTACTGATTTTGGCGGATTAGGATCACCAATAACAATATGCTGATTTGCGCGCATAACACCCGCCTTTTCAAAACCAATGCTTTCACGGTTATCACCCAAAAATGCCTGATGGTCAAGGTCAATGGTTGTGATCACAGCCACATCAGCATCAATAATATTAGTTGCATCTAAGCGACCACCCAAACCGACTTCTAAAATAATAACGTCCGGTTGTTGCTTCATTAAAATTAACAATGCGGCTAAAGTCGTAAACTCGTAATAACTGAGTGAGATATCCGCTCTCACACGTTCTATTCGCTCGAATGCTTCAATAAAACAGTTATCATCAACGTCAAGTTTATTAACACGTAATCGTTCGTTAAAACGCTCTATATGAGGAGAGGAATAAACAGCCACGCTTTTTTGCTCATCAAGCAAAGCATTTTCTAAAAAAGCACAGGTTGTACCTTTACCATTTGTTCCTGCAACGGTGATAACCGTCGCAAAACTTAAATCAATAGATAGTTGTTTTGCAACGACATTAATTCGCGCTAAACCAAGGTCAATTTCAACGTTGTGAATAGTTTCTAAATAATAAAGCCACTGTATTAGATCTTTATGATCACCAGAGTGGCTTGCATTAAATGGGTTCATTAAATTAGATCAATTATGAAGTGAGGGTCGATTGTCCCATAAACTTAGCTAACATGCGCCCTAAAGTATCACGCATATTACGACGATCAACAATCATATCAATAGCGCCACTTTCTAATAAAAATTCACTACGTTGAAAGCCTTCAGGTAATTTTTCACGAACCGTTTGTTCAATAACACGAGGTCCTGCAAATCCAATTAACGCTTTTGGCTCAGCAACATTGATATCGCCTAGCATAGCTAAACTTGCCGAAACACCGCCCATAGTAGGATCGGTAAGTACAGAAACATAAGGTAAGCCCTTTTCACTCATTTTGGCTAATGCGGCACTTGTTTTTGCCATTTGCATAAGCGAAAACAAGGCTTCTTGCATACGCGCACCACCACTGGCAGAAAAACACACAAAAGGTAAATTATGTTCAAGACAATAATCAACCCCTTTAACAAAACGAGCACCAACAACAGAAGCCATTGAGCCACCTAAAAAAGAAAACTCAAATGCTGCGGTAACAACAGGCATTCCGTTTAATTCGCCTTTCATCACCACTAAAGCATCTTTCTCACCAGTACTTTTTTTAGCTGCTGCTAGTCTGTCTTTATAGCGTTTGGAATCTTTAAACTTTAAAATATCTTGAGCTTCAAATTCTTCACCTAGTTCAACACGATTATCTTGATCAAGAAAACTATCAATACGTTTACGGGCACTAATACGCATATGATGATCGCATTTTGGACAAACAAATATCTGTCGCTCTAATTCAACTTTATAAAGTACTGCATTACAAGAAGAACACTTGCTCCATACGCCTTCGGGAATATTACGCTTTTGAGTTGATTTTGCTTTCGGGAGAATTTTTTCTATCCAGCTCATAATTTTATTTTTGCCTATTATAATGAATATCGGTCAATTTTTTTTGCAAAACATCTATTCATTATTACTTTTTGAACAAATGCTAATATAACCGTGAATTAGAACACACTTTACCCTATTTTTTATATAAAAAACTGGTCTGTTTTGTAAAAAAGTAACGTTTAATTAAAAAAAAGCGGTCCTAGTGGCCTTTTAGGTATTTCAAAATGTTCTGGGTAATCAACACCAACAAAATATAACCCTTCAGGAAGTGCGGTTGCTCCGGCTAAACAACGGTTTTTTTGTTCAAGTACTTCTTTAATCCAACGCGTTGTTTGTTGTGACTGCCCTACTCTCATTAAACTCCCCACAATATTTCTCACCATGTGATGTAAAAAAGCATTGGCTTTCACATCAACAATAATAAAGTCACCTTGGCGCGTTATTTCACAATGATGAATAGTTCGAATGGGAGAGTGTGACTGACAATGCACCGTTCTAAATGAAGTAAAATCATGACGACCCACTAAGTATTGAGCCCCTTGCTGCATTAATTTTTCATCTAACGGGTAATGATAATGACTTATTCCGTTACTTAATATTGCCGGTCTTAACCGATAATTATAAATAATATAACGGTATCGTCGAGCGGTAGCGCTAAAACGGGCATGAAATTCATCACTCACCGCAGTAACCCAAGTAACGGCAATATCTTTGGGCAAGTGGGTATTTACACCTAATGTCCAAGCAACATCTTTTCGTATTTTGTTTGTTTCAAAGTGAACAACTTGATTGGTTGCATTAACCCCTGTGTCAGTTCGACCAGCACAAATAACTTCTATTGGTTCATCGGCAATTTTAGATAAGGCTTGTTCTAATTTTTGTTGAACACTAACAACATTTTTTTGTCGCTGCCAACCGCAATAATTTTTACCGTCATATTCAATGCCTAACGCATAACGCATACAAACCTCTAATCGCACCGAAGAAATGCGCGCATTATACCTATACCGTTTTAAAATGCTAACTTCAAAAGAGATTAAATTAATAAATAATTAGTAAAAAAATAAAGCTTATCAAAGCGGATTTTTCTCGCTACAAATCATCGAGTAATTGTTGAGCTTCATACTGCTGTTGCGCATCACCTTTTACCACAACATCTAATAAAATAACTTCTGCGTTTTCTTTATCGCCTATTTCAAAATATACTTTCGCTAGATCAAGTTTCGCAGCCATGCCATTATCATCGTCATCAACATCAATTAAATTAGCACCTTCAGTAAATTCAGGATATTCATTTAAGCCAACATCAATATGTTCTTTTTTATAGGGCTCTTTGGTGTCTACAGTATCCAAACTTTCAGATAACAGTGAATCTACAGAAATAAAATCATCTTCATTAGGTTCCTTATCAGTAATACCAAAAGAGCTTGCTTGTACCAGGCTTTCATCAAGATTATTACTAATATCAATAGCATAATCTACTTCATTTTGATTAAATCCTGATGACTCACTGCCTTGAGATACACTTGACTCTTCTTCAATATTAGCCAGTAATTCATCGAAATCTAAATTATCTAATTCTTGTATGTCTTCAATTTCATTCGCTACCGTTATCTTTTCACTATCGCCACTGTCTTCTTTATCTGCCAATAAATCAGCAAGCACATTCTGATCCGAAAAATCTGGTGACAATTCAACGACGGCTTCAGTCGGTTCTTCTTCATTTAATAAATCAGTTAATATTGATTCATCAAAATCACTATTGATATCTTCGGTAATATCATCACCCATATCGCCTAATAAATCATCAAAATCATCTTCACTTGCTGACTCTGCTATTGGTGCACTTTTCTCTGCTGAATCATTAACCTCAGCGATAAGAGAATCAATATCCAAATCATCATCGATAACATCATTTGTGTTTTCACTTTCATCTACACTTTCAGAGAATTCAATATTATCATTTTCATTACGGCGAAGTTCACTAAAATCTGCGGCTAAAAATGGCGCAACATAGTCTTCTGTTAAGTTTTCAATTTTAACTTTATTTTGAGCAAGAATTTCTTCTATTGTAGGCTCTAAATTATCAGTAATTTCGGCCGACTCTTCTACCTCTGGTTCAACTTCCGTTGCTGCCTCTGGCTCGGCTTCAATATTCATAGCGTCGAGTAAAGCATCAATATCATCGGGATCGGTAATTTCGACTGGCTCATCTACCTCTGGTTCAGCTTCCGGTTCCGGTGCAACTTCTGACTCAGCTTCAACATTCATAGAGTCAAGTAAAGCATCAATATCATCNNGCATCAATATCATCTGGGTCGGTAATTTCGACTGACTCACCTGCCTCTGGCTCTGATTCAGCTTCCGGTTCTGGTTCTGGTGCAGGCTCGGCTCCAATATTCATAGAATCGAGTAACGCATCAATATCATCAGGATCAGTAATCTCAGTTGACTCGTCTACCTCTGGCTCTGATTCCGGTGCAGGCTCCGGCTCGGCTTCAACATTCATAGAGTCGAGTAAAGCATCGATATCATCAGGATCGGTAATCTCAGTTGACTCATCTACCTCTAGCTCTGGTTTAGCATCAACATTCATAGAGTCGAGTAAAGCGTCTATATCATCGGGATCAGTGATTTCGGTTGACTCTTCTACTACTAGATCTATTTCAGGCTCCGGCTCGGACTCTGGTTCAGGCTCAGCTTCAACATTCATAGAATCGAGTAAAGCATCTATATCATCGGGATCGGTGATTTCAGTTGATTCTTCTACTTGATTAGCTGCTTCAATAGCTTCATCAATATTAATTTCTTCTTCAACTTCATTGTCAAGTTCATCTGATTCATCAATTAACAAAGGATCATTATTAACGGGCTCACCGTCATCAGTCAGATCATCATCACCTAAATCGCCTAATAAATCATCTAGATCTCCCTGATCAAGTTGGTTATCAACTAACGGTTCACTTTCTTCAATCTCATCAATGGCATCATCTTCGTCATCATCCAAACCTGATAACAATGAATCTAAATCGCTTTGATCCAACTCCCCGTCTTCCAGTTCTTCGGATTCATCATCCAATAAAATATCGTCTAAATCATCTAAATCATCTAAATCGTCTAAGTCATCATCGTCATCTAAATGAATTACCTCATCTTCAAGCGGTTCATCATCAGTTTCGAGTAAATCAATCGATAAATCGTCATCAAGTGAAAGTTCTCCATCAAGCGATAAATCATCATCTAATGACAGTTCATCAGAGGTTTCTTGATCAATTTCATCTGGGATCGTTGTTTTTTTAGCTTTTTTCTTAACTGGTTTTTTGTCTTTTTTTGCTGCTTTATTCGATCGTTTCCAAAAAATAGCCGCAATAATTAGCAAGAGTAAAATAGGCGTGTATGGCATTAAAATAAGAAACCACACATTAGATGTGATACTTTGTTTTGCTAATTCATCTTCCTGATTTTTTAATAGTAACTCTAATTCTCTAGCATCCGCTTTTGCTAACATTTCTTGCTGCGCTTTAATAATACTATCCGTTTGCAGCTTATCTTCTTCTCTTTTAACAACTTGCTGTTTCAAAAGGCCAAGTTGATCATTAAACGCGTTAAGTTGTTGACGTAAAATTTCATTTTCTTTAAGAATACTTTGTAAGCCGTCAATAGAGTCTAAGACATCATTTTGAATAACTTCTAAACGCTCTTGTTGCTCGGTATTAATGGTTGCAATTTTTTTATCTATTTCAACTTTAACAGTTTCTAAATCTTTTTTATTAACACGTGGCGTTGAAACCGCTTTGTTCTTAATAGTTTTAGGATGGGCTTTCACCCAAACATTATCGTCTTGACTTGATTTTTGTTTTGCTACTTGCGTGTTTACTGACATCATGCGATCAAAAGAAGGTATTTTTAAGTATTGACCTTCAATGAGATGATTAAGATTGTTATCCACAAAAGCTTGCGGATTAGCTTGATACAAGGCTTGCATGACTTGATAAACACTAAGGCGATTATCTGGGCGAATGGTTAAGGCAATATTCCATAGAGTGTCTCTTCCATTTATCGGACCGTAGCGTTCATAAGGGAAAACATCACTACTTTTAGGACCACGCATGCGAATGCCACGCTCTTCTTCTGCATTCACCGGCATATGAGCACAGAGCACGCCAATAATAACAACCTGCCACAGGCACAGGCGTAATAATTTTTGCATTAAGACTTTCCTAATTATTGTTATAGCCATTTTTTTGACGAAAACTATGTTAGTGATTCGTTAGTGATTCAAAAAATCATTTAAAAAACAGTAAGCAAACTTTATTCCAATGCTAACGTTATTACGTTGATAATACCAAGATTAATACCAATTTAGTCTTTTAAACGAAAAATCACCGTTAACTATATAGAAACATTCACATATAGTTAACGGCGATTTTAATAATTTATTTAATTTAAATTAAATAAATTTCTTTAGCTAAGATGCTCTTTAATCAGCAATTCAGCAATTTGCACACTGTTTGTTGCCGCACCTTTACGCACATTATCGGCAACAATCCACATATTAATGCCGCAATTATGAGAAATATCTTCACGAATACGACCAACATAGGTTTCATCTTTACCACTGGCATCGCCAATTTGCGTTGGAAAATCTTCATCATTAGCACAAACAACCAATCCTGGAGATTGAGCTAATAGCACTTTTACTTCTTCCGCAGAAATGGGTGAATTCGTCTCAATGTGTAATGCTTCACCGTGACCAAAAAACACTGGCACACGTACCGCAGTAGGGTTCACTAATACGTTATCGTCACCTAAAATTTTCTTAGTTTCCCACACCATTTTCATTTCTTCTTTGGTGTAGCCATTTTCCATAAAAACATCTATTTGAGGAATAACATTAAAAGCAATTTGACGAGAAAAGTTTTTTGTTTCTACTGGCTTACCGCTTAGCAAATCAGCGGTTTGTTTGGCAAGCTCATCCATAGCCGCTTTACCGCCGCCTGATACAGATTGATAAGTACTCACATTTACCCGACTAATACCAACAGCGTCATAAAGGGGTTTTAAAGCCACCATCATTTGAATGGTAGAACAATTAGGGTTAGCAATAATATTACGATTACGATATTCCGCTAATGCTTGAGGATTGACTTCAGGAACAATCAATGGAATGTCATCGTCGTAACGAAATTCGGAAGTATTATCAATAACAATACAACCTGCATCGCCTGCAATAGGGGCAAATTTAGCCGAGGTGGCGCCGCCAGCAGAAAAGAAACCAATTTGTGCTTGGCTCCAATCAAAATTATCGGCATCAAGTACTTCAATACTTTCACCGTTAAACTCAATAAATTCACCCGCAGAGCGCGCACTGGCTAATGGGTAAAGTTTATTGATAGGAAAATCTCTTTGCTCAAGAATTTCCATAATAGTTTTTCCAACTAATCCCGTTGCTCCTAATACGCAAACATCAAATTTCTGTGCCATGATCCTCTCTCTTTTAGTTAATACGACTAAAGCCAAGCCGATGTGGCACATCGGTTTTAGCTTGCTTTGACAAAGTTACTGTTACTGAAGAAAACTCCCGTCGAGTGGGATAGTTTTTGCGAATAGCATCAAAACCCTGACTTGATAATTGCTGACGAAATATTGTATCGTCACGCCTAACATCGTAAACCATTTTTACTAATTGGTTTACTAATTTTTGCTCAAAAAGTTGATTTATTTCAACTATAGCGTCTTTTACTGGCGGTAAAAAATTAACTAACTGATATTTAGGCTGAATAATTAATTGCTGACATAATGCCTGATAGAGCATTTCTGTGCCACGAGCTTTTCCTTCTAAGCTATAACCGGCAATATGTGCAGTCGCTATTTCAGTATATTCAATCAATGGCGTAAGTACTTTTGGTTCGCCTTCCCAAACATCAAGCACTAACTTGATTTCATGACCATTTTTCTTTAATGCAAGCAATGCTTGATTATCAATGACTTCACCACGACAAGCGCTGATCAATAGTTGTTCCGGTCGTAATTTTGCTAAGTTTTCTTCATTAAGTAAATGATAAGTCGCATGAGGGCCATCGGTAGTTTTTGGCACATGCAAAGAAATGATATCGCAATTAAGCGCTTCATCTAAAGAAACAAACGTTCGATTATCCTTTTTATCTTCAGCTAAAAAGGGATCACATAATTTATAATGAATCCCTAAAGCGGTAAGCTTTTCAGATAAACGAGTACCGGTATTACCTGCGCCAACAATACCTACAGTTAAATGGGGTAAATCTAAACAATAACGCTCAGACAATATCACTAAAGCACTAATCACATATTCAGCAACAGAAACGGCATTACAACCGGGGGCTGAATAAAAAGCAATATTGCGATCAGCCAAATAAGTTTGATCAATATGATCGGTGCCTATAGTGGCTGTACCAACAAAGCAGAGTTTCTTATTTTTATTTAAGAGCTGCTCATTGACTTGTGTAATTGAACGAACTAATAACACATCAGCATCAATAATTTGTTCTGCAGTTAAATCGCGTCCAGAAAAAGGAAACAGCTCACCAAAGTCGCTAAAAAATTCTTTAGCAAAGGGCATGTTTTCGTCAAAATAAATGTTCATCGGAATAAATTTTCATCGTACTAAGGAGATATAAAAATGGTAGAGGCGACTTATATCGCCTCTAAAAACATAACGGCAAATAATTTCGCCCCAACAAGTTATTTATATTTTTGCATCACTAACGTAGCGTTTGTACCACCAAAACCAAAGCTATTAGACATCACTAAATTTAGCTCTGCATCACGCTTTTCGGTAACAATATCTAAGCCTTTTGCTTCTTCATCTAAATTTTCAATGTTAATTGATGGTGCAACAAAACTGTTTTCCATCATTAAAATGGAATAAATGGCTTCATGAACACCGGCAGCACCTAAGGCATGCCCTGTCATCGCTTTAGTTGCACTAATTGCCGGTGATTTTTCACCAAATAAGGCTTGAATTGCGCCTAATTCTTTAACGTCACCTACAGGAGTTGAAGTGCCATGCGTGTTTAAATAATCAATATCACCTTCAACGCCAACCATCGCTTGTTGCATACAACGAACAGCGCCTTCACCACTTGGTGCTACCATATCATAGCCGTCAGACGTTGCGCCATAACCCACTATTTCAGCATAAATATGAGCACCACGCGCAAGAGCATGTTCTAATTCTTCAACAACAACCATGCCGCCGCCGCCAGAAATAACAAAACCATCACGATCTGCATCGTAAGTGCGAGAAGCAAGCTCTGGCGTTTCATTTCGCCCAGCAGATAAGGCGCCCATGCCATCAAACATTAACGCTAATGACCAGTCAACTTCTTCACCACCACCCGCAAAAACGATATCTTGTTTGCCGAGTTGAATAAGCTCCATAGCATGACCAATACAATGGGCACTTGTTGCACAAGCGGAGCTAATAGAATAGTTAACTCCTTTAATTTTAAACGGTGTTGCTAAACAGGCTGAAACAGTACTGCCCATAGTTTTTGGTACGGCGTAAGGACCAACGCGGCGAATACCACGACTACGTAAAGTATCACTCGAAGCCACAATATTTGCTGACGATGCTCCGCCAGAGCCAGCAACAATGCCTGTGCGCACATCTGAAACTTGTTCATCCGTTAATTTAGCATCGGCTATCGCTTGATCCATCGCAATATACGCATAACCGGCGGCATCGCCCATGAAGCGTAATGCTTTACGGTCAATATGATCTTTGATGTTAATATCTGGTTTACCCCAAACTTGGCTACGTAAACCTTGCTCAGCAAAATTTTCAGAATGAGAAATACCAGACTTACCTGATTTTAATGAAGTTAAAACTTCTGTCGCATTATTACCAATACTTGACACTATACCTAAACCGGTGATCACTACTCGTTTCATTTAAATAACCATTACTATATAAGAATAAGAATTTTAAAAATTGATGGATTATACCAATAAAATACAAGCAACTGGTATTACTTGTATAAGTTTGTATAAAACCCAGCGTACACATGTACACTATTTTAAGACATTATTCTTAAGATATCTATCTTCATTTTAATTCATTTGAAACTTATATTAATAAAAAGGAGGAAATATCAACTGAAGCAAGTAAAGAAATAGCGTAAAATAATAACAAATTCAACTTTACGCAGGCAGTATTGTGCTAACAAAACCATCAATAAATACTCTAAAAAACAAACAAAACAATGCTACTGACTTGACTTTCAAAGATGATGGATCTCCTTTTTCTAAGCAGTTTAACGATATTTATTTTGATACCAGTGCCGGTTTCGAACAAAGTGATTTTGTTTTCATAAAAAGTAACCATATTGAGCAACGTATAAAACAAAGCCAGCAAGTTTTTACTGTTTTTGAAACCGGCTTTGGCACAGGGCTAAATTTTTTATTGACCTTACAAGCGTACAAAAAAATACTCAACCAAAATAAAAGCAATAAAAATGCACAATCAATAGCGCCTCTTCATTTTATTAGCGTTGAAAAATATCCTTTAACACAAAATCAGCTCATCAAAACGTTATCTATATTACCGAAATTAGCCGAATTTTCAGCATTATTAATACCGCAATATTCTTGTGAAATTAAATCAAGCACGAAAAATAACGTTCAAAAAATGGTAGCAACCTTTTTTGATAACCAAGTAACCCTAACGATTATTTTCAATGATGCCACGCTTGCATTATCACAAATAAAATCGCCTAAAACCGGTTTAGTTGATGCTTGGTATCTTGATGGTTTTTCGCCCGCAAAAAATCCTGATATGTGGAGTAATGAATTATTTTCTCAAATAGGTCGTTTATCAAAAGAACAATCAACACTGACTACTTTTACTGTTGCAGGATCAGTAAAAAGAAAACTAAGAAACATTGGTTTTAGACTGCATAAAAAACAAGCACCTGGGGAAAAGAAAGAAATGTACTATGGGGTATTTCAAAGTGGTTCTGCAACCGATAAAGGTTATCAACTCAGACCTAAAATCATTAAACCTCAACATGTTAGTATTATTGGTGGCGGTATTGCTTCAGCATGCTTAGCCTACTTATTAACAAAGCAAGGAGTAAAGGTAACCTTGTATTGTCAAGACAGTAGTGTAGCTCAAGGCGGTTCAAGCAACGCTATTGGTGCTTTATACCCATTATTACATCAAAAAATTGACGATATTAGTTTATTTTATCAACAAGCCTTTTGGCGAGCAAAAACACTTTATCAAGAGGTGTTTGCTCAAGGCTTTGAATTTAATCATAATTGGTGTGGTTTACTCGAGGTTTCTTACAGAGAAAGTTTAGCGAAAAGACAACAACTTTTTACCAAACTAGCAACATGGCCACCTGAACTTATTCATGGCGTAAATGCTGAGCAAGCATCAAGAATTTCAGGTATGAATTTAACACAAGGTGGTCTATTTATGCCTAATGCTGGTTGGGCTGCGCCACAAGCGCTAGTAAAAGCAATTTTTAATGCCGCTCAAGCGACAAATCGGTTACAACTCAAAACTCAAACAAAAATAATTAAAATACGAGAAATAGACCCGGCACAAAAAAAGACTAAAAACGCTAGTGAGGCCGAGCAAGCACTGTGGACAATAAGTAGTGATAAAGAAAGTTTTCAGGCAAGTGTATTGATTGTTTGTGGCGGCGCTGAAGCCATTGATTTAGAAATCGTCAATAAATTACCGCTAACTTCAACTCGTGGTCAAGTCACAAGTATGAAAACTAATAGCCATATACAAAAACTGTCCACGGTTATTTGTCATAAAGGCTATTTAACTCCTGAAAACAAAGGTATACATTGTATCGGGGCAACCTTTGATAAAAACAATACCAATACGGTTGCTAACACTGCAGACGATAATTATAACTTATCCATGCTTAATAAGTGTTTACCGGAGTTAAGCGCTAAAATTTCTTGGAAAAAAGAAGATATATCATCCAGTAAAGCAAGACTTCGTTGCATGACACCTGATCACCTGCCGTTAGTAGGCGCAATGCCTGATATACCAGCACATATTAATGCTTACCCCCATTTAGCAAAAGATAAAAACTGGAAATATCATCAAGCAGCACCGGTACTAAATAAACTTTATGTGATGACAGGTTTTGGCGCACGCGGACTTTGCTCGGCGCCATTAGCCGCAGATATACTCAGCGCCGATTTATGTGGCACACCTTACCCTGTTAATAATCAAATGCTATTTAATTTAAGCCCTAATCGTTTTATTATTAGAGATATTGTTAGGCGAAAAGTTAATACTTAAACTCTTCTGGAATAGGTAACTCTTTCGCCACAGGTATAGGCTTTTTAGCGCGCCCTTTTTTATATTCACTTAATTGATAAATAAAAGCGAGAACTTGTGCAACGGCAGCAAATAATTCTTCAGGGATATCTTGTCCAAGTTCTGCGGTATAATAGATCGAGCGAGCAAGAGCTGGAGACTGAACAATTTCCACCTTGTTTTCTTTGGCAATAGTACGAATATGAATGGCCATTTCATCAATGCCTTTAGCCACTAAAACCGGCGCGCCACCCACAGCAGCATCATACTTTAAGGCAATAGAAAAGTGTGTTGGGTTAGTAATAACAACGTCAGATGTGGGTACATCAGCCATCATTCGTCGTTGAGACATTTCATATTGGGTGCGCCTAATTCGACCTTTTATGTCAGGATTACCTTCAGTATTTTTATGTTCATCTTTAATCTCTTGCTTGGTCATTTTTAATTGACGATTATGATTCCAAACTTGATATGGCGCATCAACGGCAACAATAATGCCAATGGAAAGTGCCAACACTAGAAACATCCATAACAGCATATTAACCGCGTGACCAAAATTAGTAGGGACTGCTTCTAAACTTAAGCCTAAAATTTGATCAAACAAACCACTCAGTAATAAAAAAGCCACGGTAAAAACCACAAAAAACTTTAAAATAGATTTCACAAGCTCCACCGCGGCTTGTACGCCAAACATACGTTTAAAACCCGACAGTGGTGATAATTTACTGGCTTTAGGCGCCATGGCTTCCCACGAAAAACTTATTCCCCCCAGTAATGAATTACCAGCAAAAGCAGCAATCATGATAATACAAAATATCCACAACATAGGAATAGCAACAGAGCCTACCCCATCAGCAATAACACTAAACAGGGCATTCACATCCATTGCTTCATGGCGACTTATGCTAAATAACCGTTTCATCATGGTGGCTAAAGCATTCGTTAATGAATTGCCCATTAATAACATTGCGCAAGCACTGCCAACGAGTACAAACATAGTGCCTAAATCTTTAGAACGCGCTATTTGGCCTTTTTTACGCGCATCAGAGAGTTTTTTTGCCGTAGGTTCTTCGGATTTTTCACCACTGTCAGATTCAGCCATCGTTAAATTCCTTTACAAGGTTGCCTGACAGTCAATGAGATAACAGCTAAAGTCGAGTGCTCGTTGCCATTGAAGTTCAAAATGTACTAAGAAATTACCAAAAGTTAACCACATAATAAGCAAACCAGACATCATTGTAATAGGAAAACCAATGGCAAAAATATTAAGTTGTGGCGCCGCACGGGTCATAATACCAAAGGAAAAATTAATCAATAACATTGCCGTTAACGGAGCAATAGCTAATGACAAGGCGGTGACAAACATCCAACTGCCCCATTCGACTAATTCTCGATATTTAATGCTAGATAAGTGCTCTGTCGGTATAGGCAAGGTATCAAAGCTTGAAACAATAAACTGTAAATAGGCTAAATGGCCATCCATTACCCAAAATAATAAGGATGATAAAATCAAGAAAAACTGACCGACCGCAGGAACATTCATGCCACTGGCAGGATCAACTAAGGAAGCGAAACCTAAGCCTGATTGCATCGCAATAATTTGCCCGGCTAAGGTAAAAGTATTCACCACCATTACGGTAACAAAGCCTAACATGATGCCAATGATCATTTGCTGACCAAGCAGTATCGCGGTATTAAAAGAGAGTAATTCTTCGACCTGTGTTGCCGGAATGGCTGGCATTACCGCGATAGTAATTGTTAAACATAAAAATAATTTAACCCGCATAGGAATGGTGCGAGCGCCAAAGCCAATCATTGTCATAATCAGCGCTGAAATACGAGAAAAAGGTAATATAAAGTCAGCAAAATATTGATTAATAACTGACTCAGTAAACTCCATTAACTGATCACGCTTGGAATACTGGCAATTAAGCGGAAAGTATAATCCATTAGTTTTTCAACAAACCAATGACCACCAATAATAAGAGCCAGCAAAGTAACAATAAGACGAGGTAGAAAACTTAAAGTTTGTTCATTAATTGAGGTTGCCGCTTGAAAAACCGCAACCACTAAACCAATACACAAACTAGGAACAATGATAGCGCTGACTAGTAAAATAACTAGTAACAATGCATCTCTTAGTATGTCGACAAAAACTTCTGGACCCATATTCTACTCTCTAACGATAACGCTAATTTAGCTTAGTTTAGCTTTGTTTAATTTAGTCTAGTTAATTGCCCATGCCATAACTGGTTGCAATAGTGCCAATCACTAAATTCCAACCGTCAACCAAAACAAATAACATTAACTTAAACGGTAAAGAGACGATCATGGGTGATAACATCATCATACCCATCGCCATTAATATACTTGCAACCACTAAATCAATAATTAAAAAAGGGATAAACAGAATAAAACCAATTTGAAAGGCTGTTTTCAATTCACTAATAATAAAAGCGGGAATAATAACGGTCATCGGTAAATCAGTGGGTTTATCAACTGACTCAATACCTGCCATTGAAGCCAAGGTATCTAAATCTTTCAAGCGCGTTTGTTCAAGCATAAACGTTCGCAAGGGCACTTTACCTTTATCAATGGCTTCAACAGACGTTAATTGATCGGCTAAGTACGGTTGAATAGCTGTTTCATCAATTTGATTATAAACAGGTGTCATAATAAATAAGGTCATAAATAAGGTTAAACCAATAATCACTTGGTTTGATGGCGTTTGTTGTAGCCCAAACGCTTGCCTTAAAATAGCCATAACCACAACAATACGAGTAAAGGAGGTCATCATAATAACGGCGGCTGGAATGAAGCTCAGCGCGGTCATAAAGATTAAAATTTGTAACGTAACAGAATATTCTTGAGAGCCGTCGGGATTAGTCGTTAATTTTAACGCCGATAAAGAAAGGTCGTCAGCAGCAAGTACGCCAACGCTAGTGCTAAGCGTGAATAATGCTAATACAACTAATAGTGCTATTTTTCTCATAATTCCCTTACTTACTTTAAATAATATTACTTTTCATAACGATATATACAACGCTGAATCAAGTGCATAGCCACGTTATCTTTTTATTATTGTTTTTTGTTTTTTGTTTTTTGTTTTAAAAACGATAATACTGAACCGTTCAATTCAGCCGTTATTGTATTTTTTTCAATTAAGGGTTCGTCAAGTTTATCAATAAGTGTTATTTTTCCTGCGCTAACACCTAACATTAATTGCTGTTTTCCTGCTTGAATCACCACAACACGTTCTTTAGCCCCTAAAGATAAGCTGGCAACAACTTTTAAACTATTGTTATTCCCTTGTTGAATAAATTTAAAACGTTTTAACACTAAAGCTGCAATGATGATTAACGCCAAAACCATTAATAATGACAATATCATGCTGCCCGCATCCATATTAGCCATAACATGCTTACCTACTTCGGGCGCATCTTTGGTGATAATTTCTTTAGCTGCTGTTTTTTCGACTATGCTTTTAGTGATAACTTCTTGTGCAATACTCATATTTGAAAGTAATACAGTACCTACGGTAATTGTTGCAACAGCAAGTCGAATCATTATACTTCCAAAACCAAAAGACATTTCAATAACCTATGTGTAACTATTTCAGTAGCTGCTCTTCTTTAAGGTGTATGATTCAATTTAAAGGAAATAGCACGGAGTTGACGATAGTCAATGAGTACTTTTGACGCCTAAATTAACTCTTACAGCAATAAGATGACAGTTACTTCTATTTAAGTTTTTTAATCCGTTCAATCTGACTAATGACATCCGTTAACCGAATACCAAACTTGTCATTAACAACAACAACTTCACCATGGGCTATTAAAGTGCCATTAACCAATACATCTAAAGACTCACCAGCAACACGATCAAGCTCAACCACAGAGCCTTGGTTAAGTTGTAGTAAATTTCTAATACTAATATGACTGCGCCCTACTTCCATAGAAATAGTAACAGGAATATCTAAAATAGTATCAAGTTTTCTATGCTCTTCTTCTGAAATAGGCGCATCTTCAGTAAGCTCTTCTAGCTCCACTGTTTCTGCCCCCCCCTCAAAAGAGTCACCCGCTTTATTTTCTTCGCCAGAGGCTTCAGCTTGTTCATCTAAAGCTTCATCCCACATGCTTAGATCTTCATCATTTTCATTACTCATACCGCTTGCCTCAATTTATTAATTTTTGCCATGCTATAAATCATCTTCTAATAAGTGGAGTGACGCATCACTATCAAGACGTTTACCGCCTTTGGTTAGAATGGTCAGCTCTGATTTAACTGACTCCGGACGTTTAATTTTTTCTTGTATTTTCAATGCTAAATTATCACGACTACGTCCTAACTTAGCTCTATATGTTGGTAAGTCTTCAATGAGTACCGTTATATGCTCTGGCATTTCAATAGGAATAATATCACCTGCTTGTAAGTTCATTATTTGGCTTAACGGTAATTCTACTTCTAAAAATTTGGTATTAAGTGCAACCGGAACATCCATAATTTCATCACGCAATGCTTTTGACCAACGCATGTCGGTGTCTTCTTTATCACTTTGTACACCGGCATCTAACAGCTCTCGAATAGGTTCAAGCATAGAATATGGCAAAGCAACATGAAAATCACCGCCACCGCCATCTAATTCAATATGAAAAGAGCTAATAACAACCACTTCCGTTGGGCTAACAATATTAGCCATTGACGGGTTTACTTCAGAATCTAAATACTCAAAAGAAACATCCATGACCGGTGACCATGCTTCTTTGTAATCTTCAAATATTAATTTTAATAACATTTGAATAATACGGCGCTCTGTTGGCGTAAATTCTCGGCCTTCTATTTTTGCATGATATCGGCCATCGCCGCCAAAAAAGTTATCAACTAAAATGAAAACTAACCGAGCTTCCATGGTAATTAACGCCGTACCTTTTAACGGACGAAAACGTACCATATTCAAACTTGTCGGAACAAATAATGTATGTATGTATTCACCAAACTTGATCATCTGTATGCCATTAATAGACACTTCCGCAGTACGGCGCATCATATTAAATAAGCTAATTCTCATATGGCGAGCAAAACGTTCGTTAACCATTTCCAATGTGGGCATACGACCACGAACAATACGGTCTTGCGAAGAAAAATCATAGTCTGTGCTGCCGTCTTCACGCTCGACGGCCTCTTCAACTACTTCTTCTTCTTCAACATCATCAACACCATGTAATAGCGCATCAATTTCGTCTTGCGATAATAAATCACTCACTCGTTATTCTCTTTTTTATGATAATTTCAATACTAACTTTTTACTTTATCTCTTAACTCTTACTCATAACGATTAATCTTCAGCTATTGCATAACAAAACCAGTAAATAAAACTTTTTCAACGGTTTTATTACCTTCAACATCAGTCATTACTTTTTGTACTGCTGTCAATGCTTGCTGTTTTAATGAAGCTTTACCTGCACTGGTAGATAAATCATCGGCATTTCCTTGAGAAAAAACACCTAACAAAGTGCTTTCAATTAAAGGAACATGCATTTTGGCATTGTCTTCATTATCTCCACCTCTAACCAACAATTGTACTCTTATTTCTACAAAACGGTCACGCGCAGCACCGGGAACATTAAAGCGAAAAGGTCTTGGCATAGGTACATAAAGCGCCGTACCCATTTCTGCGCCTCTTGTTTTAGAGCCGCCATCACTTGAGCCATTGTCAGAATTATCATCAAGCGCAGCATCAAGTTCAGTTGCTGTTGGCGTAGTATCACTTCCTCCCATAAAGAAGAAATAACCGCCACCGCCCGCACCTAAAAGCACGACGACAGCAATAATAATGATAATTAGCTTTTTCTTTTTCCCCGAGCCATCTAGCTCTAATTCGCCTTCAGCATTTTTTGCTTTACCTTTTTCATCTGCCATGAGCTACCCTTAACGTTAATTAATCTACTATCTACCTAAACTACTGCAAACTATATCCTTGAATAACACTTAAGCCAATGTGTTTTCACTAATTTAACACTTACTTGCTCTATTAATGCCCAAGTATGTGTAAAAGACGATTTTATCAAACAACTCAAGTAATTTATGATAGAAATGACTATCTATCAAACCATAAAACTAGGCATAATAATCTATTGCTGTTGTTTGAGTTTTAAATAAATTTGCGGATAAAACAGTTTGTGCTTGCGCTAACTCTTTTTCATTATTCCCTAAACTACTATTTTGCTGCCTACCTTGGTTGTTATCTGATGCTTGTTGAGACTGTTGTTCAACACTTGCATCGCCAACATCAACGCCTTGTTCGCTCAACATATCTTTTAATTTTTGCATATTTTGCTCTAAAGCATCTTTTGCTTGTTGATTTTGTACCACAAAATTAACCGCAGCTTGTTCACCTTGCAAGTTTACCCGCACTTGCATATTACCTAGTTCAGGCGGATCTAAAATAATATCAAACTGCTGAAGTTTTTGAGATATCACCAACATCACTTTATCTTTAACCGCATCCGCAAAGTCTTTTCTAAAAATAGAAAGTGTTTCTTGTTGTAGCTGAACGTTATTCTTTTGAATTTGAGCGACATCATTAGCAACGTTATGATTCAGTGCCTCCGCTGATTGTTGCGCAATATAACCTTCACTGAGTTGAGTTGCATTAGCACTAACATCGGTAAAATGACGAACTGACGTTAGGTTAGGGTTTTGACTCGAAGCTTGTTTCGTTGTATTTACTTTAATTTTTTCTTCAGTAGCATCAATATCGTCCGTTACTTGAGCAGACTCAGCTGACTCTGCATTGAGCGCTTTAGTCAGGTTTTCTCCGGTGTCATCTTGAACATCACTTGAAATAACCTTATCTACAGCATCGGCTTTTAATTGCTGAGATATATGACTACTTACCGGTTTATTTACCTGTTCACTATTTTGCGTTGATAATGATTGCGATGCGACTTTATCTAAAAAGTTATCATCTGTTGTACCCTTGTCAGTCGCCGTATCTTTAACTACCGTTTCACTCGCCAAAGTATTTTTAGCAACCGTTGCTGACAATTTTTCATTTTGACTTATTACTGCAGGACTAATTACTGTCGTTTTTTTTGATTTTAATGATTCCACAACAGATTTAGTGACTTTACTGGCCTCAATACGCTCTGTTTCAGCCAAGCGAGTATTGTTACCCGTCGTCATATTTTTTTCTATAATTTCTTCTTCACCTTCTAACACATTATTTGCTTTTGAAAGGCTATTCGTTAAAGTATCTGAAGATGACAAAGCCTTATCAGCTAACACTTGCTGATTTTTTAATTGTTCCTTGATCGCTAAATTTTCGTTTTTATCTATGTTTGTAAGGACTTTTTCATCACCTTCAACTAATGAAGCTGCTTTTGCTGAATTTAATCGTAAATCAGTGGTTACTGTAGACTGTTGTTCTTTAGTCGACTTTCCCGTTTCACTTGCCGACTCCTTTATCACTTCTTCATTCGCCAATTTGTTATTCATCAGTACATTATCAAGATCAGTGAGTACTTTTGCTACATTATTTTTTTCCAACAGTGCTTTTTTATCCGTATCATTTACCGATAATGTCGTTACTTTATTTTCATCATTTGCTGATTTCGATTTTTTAACAGTAGCGTTATCCGCGGCTAGTTCTTCGTTTTGAATATCTGTTTCTATTGGCTCTACCAAGGTTTTATCTGAACTTTGCAATAATGCCATTAATTGTTTTGATTGCTCTAATGCTTGTTGATCAACCTCTGAATTTTTTGAACTCTCTCGACTTGCTGAGTTTTCAATTTGCTCATCTAGATTTTTTTCTGATGACACTTCACGGGTATTTGCCTCTTTTGACTGTTCTTTTTCTACTTTACTAACCGCTTCAACTTCTGATTCATTGCCACTGACGGCAAGATCAGCGTCAGTCATTGCCGTTTTATTGGCATTATAATCTGACTTGTTGCTTATTTGTGATGAATTTTTGTCTGCCGGTTTACTCGTACTTTTATTATTTTTTGGCTCAGCAATATGTTGTTCAACTAATGCTGAAAAATGTGAATTGGCTTCATCTGATATTACATCAGAAGAATTGCTTTCATCTTTAAAATCAGTTGATTGTGATACATTAACCGGTAAAATATTTAATTGTTGCATAACATAATCCAAAAAATCATATACTTATGAGTTTATTAGTGCGTGATAAAATAGTAATAAACTCAGTACATACAAACGTTAATATTAAAAATATAATTATAGAGTAAAGCGTCAAATCAATGTTTCGTTTGTGCCAAACAACAATAGTTACATAACCACTATAACTAACGATATTTAGTCGCTATACCAAACGATACCTAGCCACACCTATTTGCTGCTATAAAATAAGCAAAATTCATTCCATCACGAACAAATCATGACGATAATTTACGACGAATAAATTGCTGCGTTGCCATTTCATCAAATTCTTTTTGTTCTTTTTTCATCGCAATCAAGGCGAATTTTTTACGTCGTTTTTCTCTTAACACTTCTACCGCCTGCACTTTTTGTCTTTGTTTTAACCACAAACCTCTACATTGCTCTACTAAAGATTTTGCTTGATGCATAGCAATTTTTACTTGCTCTGAGGCATAGTCTAATTTAGAGATAAAGGTATGGTAATGACTGTAAGTAGAGCTGTCTAAACCAATTGCAGCACGTTGGCTAAGTCGTTTCATATACTCTAATCGATAGTCAGAAACGCTTTCTAAACGCAAAATATTCTGTTGATATTCCGTTTCTGCCGCTTGTAATTTTTTCGCTGACTGATTTTCTTTATCTTTCTCAAACTTTAATAGCGTGTCGAGTTGCTTCATTGGCATAAGAAAACCTCGTTAACTAACTGGTGCTGATTGATTTTGTTGAGTATTTGCTGAAGCAGCTGCGATAATCTCTTGCAGTTGGCTTAAGCTTTGTTCATAAGGAATAATTTCTTCAATTTGTTGCTGTAAAAAAAAGTTAATCACCGGCATCACATTAATGGCTTGATCGATGCGTGGATCATTGCCCTTGGTATAAGCACCAATGGCAATAAGATCTTTGTTTTGTTGATATAACGCATACATTTGCTTCAACTGTCTAGATAAATGTTGATGTTCATCACTGGTTACCATCGGCATTACTCGAGAAATAGAGCCTTCAATATCAACCGCAGGATAATGTCCAGCATCAGATAATTCACGAGAAAGTACAATATGACCATCTAAAATAGCTCGCGCAGCATCAGCGATAGGATCTTGCAAATCATCACCTTCAGTTAATACAGTATAAAAAGCAGTAATAGAGCCTTGTCCCTCACCACCATTACCTGCTCGTTCCACTAATTGTGGTAATTTTGAAAATACAGACGGTGGATAACCTTTTGTCGCAGGTGGTTCCCCTACCGCAAGCGCAATTTCTCGTTGTGCTTGTGCGTAACGGGTTAGCGAATCGAGTAAAAGTAAAACATTTAAGCCTTGATCGCGAAAATACTCACTTATTTGTACTGCGGTTTCACAGCCTTTTAATCGCATTAACGGTGAATTATCCGCAGGCGCCGCAACAACAACTGAGCGCTTCCTGCCTTCTTCACCTAAAATTTCTTCAATAAATTCTTTTACTTCTCGACCACGCTCACCCACCAAGCCAACCACAATAACATCGGCTGTTGTGCCTCTAGTCATCATACCCATCAATACACTTTTACCAACACCAGAGCCCGCAAATAAGCCCATACGTTGACCTTTACCGACAGTAATAAAACTATTGATAGATCGAACGCCAACATCTAATGGCTCCGATATTGCTCTACGTGATAATGGATTTATCGGCTTACTGTCATAAACATAATCATCTGAAGATTTAATGGGTCCTTTACCATCAATAGGTTTACCAACCCCATTAATGACACGACCTAATAAGTCCATCGACAAGGGTAACTTTACTTTACTTGAAATAGGTAAAACCCGTGCACCAGGTAATACGCCACGTAAACTTTCTTCCGGCATTAAAAAAGTAACTTCACGAGAAAAACCGACCACTTCAGCGAGTAAATCACCTTGAGCAGTTTCCACTAAACATTGGCTGCCTATATGTGCTTTTACCCCAACGGCTTCTAGTGTTAAACCAACAACACGTACTAAGCGCCCAGCAACAGGCTCTTTGAAGGGATGGATAAAGTGTTGACTGTTTTTAAGTCGTTCACTAATACGTAGGCTATCAACCATATTTACCTGTGCCTTTTATAGGTTTAAAAATATCGAAAATTAAGTTACTTATTTTCGTAACCCGAAACTTTAAACTATTATTATTGATGCAAAGCCTCTTGTAAAAAAGGTTCTAATACTTGCTTAAGGCGAGACTTCATCTGTAAATCAATATTCGATGTACTATTTTCTATTTGACAACTACCCGGCGTTAATTGTGGCGCGGGCAGTAAACGCCAACCGTTTTCAGTAAGATGGCCAATGCCAAATTGTTCTTCAACGCGTTTAATGTCATCCGGATGTAAATGAATTTGTGTTTGCACTTCATTACTCGGTAGTGCTTTAATGCCTGTTGAAATTGCAGCCATTAAAATGTCAGGATTTGTTTTAGCTTCTTGTAGAACTACCGCCTCGGTTAATTGCACCACCAAATTGAGTATCTGTTCTTCTACATTTTTTTCAACGCTCGCTAAGGGCTTGTGTAACTGTTCAATTAACACTTTCCATTGTTCACTTAGCTCATCAACGGTTGTTTTTCCTAATGCTAATCCGGCTTCTTTTCCTTCTTCATGACCAGTCACTTCACCTTCTTCATGGCCACTCACTTTGCCTTCTTCATAACCTTTGGCAAAACCTTCTTCTTTTCCTTGATTAAAACCCTCATCATGTGCAGCTTGACGTATCGCTTCTATTTCTTCTGCCGTTAATGGCTCAGGCTCAACTATTTCAGTCTCTTCTGGTGGCTCAAAACGCCAACTCGGTTTTTTACCGAAGGCATTGGTTTTGTCTTGTTGTTCTTTATTTAGTTTTGCTTGCACATTAGGTATAGGCCAAACATCAGATTCAGATTGTTGTTCAGATTTTATTATACGAATCGGTGCACCACTAAGCTCACTCATTACTTAAACCTTTTTTAACGCGGTAGACGCTAATTTATTCGCCTACCATACTTTTCGTTAGCGACTAAAGTCGTCACTATAAATTATAAGAATTCATCGCCGCCGCCACCGCCGCCAAGCATAATTTCACCGGCGTCAGATAATCGACGTGCTACGGAAAGAATTTCTTTTTGAGCTGCTTCTACTTCACTAATACGCACCGGTCCCATGGCCTCAAGATCATCAGCAAGCATTTCTGCTGCACGTTTAGACATATTGCTAAGTATTTTATCTTTAAGTGTTTCGTCAGTGCCTTTAATAGCTTTCATTAAGGCCTCTTGTTGAACTTCACGTAAAATAGCTTGCATACCTCTATCGTCAACATCAACCAAGTTTTCAAAGACAAACATAAGATCTTGGATTTGCTGGCTCATTTCTTCATCATTTTCACGAATAGAGTCCATTAATATTCCTTCTACATTCGACTCTAAGTAGTTCATAATATCCGCTGCAGCTTTCAATCCGCCCATTTTAGCGGCTTGTGCACCTGCTTGACCGGCAAATTGTTTCTCCATTATTTCATTTAACTCTTGTAATGCTGCCGGTTGAACCTCTTCTAAATTGGCAATGCGCATCATTAAGTCTAATCGTACTTTTTCAGTAAATTGGCTCATTATTTCAGCTGATTGCTCTGGCTCTAAATAAGACAATACAATGGTTTGAATTTGAGGATGTTCATTACGAATAATATTAGCAACCTGTTTAGAGTCCATCCATTTTAATGAATCTAAACCTTTAGCCGCGCCACCCATAACAATTTGGTCGATCAGATTTCCTGCTCTGTCTTCACCTAAGGCTGCCGTTAATGCTTTACGCACAAACTCTTCACTTTGGAAGCCTATGGTTGAAAAGTTTTGAATTTCATGAATAAATTGCTTATGTACCGCCGTAATTTTTTCTTGAGTAAAATCTTCCATTGCCGCCATCACAGTGCCCACTTGCTGCACTTGTTTCGGCTCAAGGTGTTTTAATATTTGCGCAGCATCCTCTTCCGATAAACTTAACAGTAAAATAGCCGCTTTTTCAGAGCCATCTAATTTGTCTACATCAAATCCGGTCGGTGCTGCTTCTAATTCTTGGGATTCATCACTCATCTTCGTTCAACCAACTTTTAACTACTTGCGATGATAATTCTGGCTCATTGGCGACTAACGCACGAACCGCTTTTAAAACATCTTCATCACGATGAAGATCAGGTAATTGTAAACTGCCATCTGGTGCAAATCCAACAGCGCCTGCATCAAAGTCAGACGTTAACATATCCATGGTTTCATCACCTAAATCAATATGACCATCAAGTGATTTGTCGCCATAATCTGAAGGCGTTTGATCTGGATAAATTAAACGTTTTAACATAGGACGGACAACCGCTAGAATTAATATAATAATCACTAACGAACCCATCACCAATTTTAGTATTTTAATAAACCACGGTTGCTCCCATAATGGCGGTTCTTCAACCACACCAAAATCAGCGCGAGCAAAGGGAAGTGTTATAACTTCAAGAACATCTCCACGTTGTAAATCAAAACCTATACTACCTTGCAGTAACCGACGAATTGAGGCTATTTCAGTAACAGAACGAGGTGTTTGCGTAGCAACCGCTGCGGCGGGTTCTTCTCCTTCAACAACCGGCGCAGCTGGCGCTAGTCCACGAATATAATCAAGCGCAACGGAAACACTAATACGACGAACAATACCCGTTTGTTGCTTAGTATGGCTAATGGCTTCATCAAGCTCGTAGTTTTTTGTCGATTCTGTATGTTTACTACTTGGCATTGCTTTTTTCTGAGCAGCCGTAGCATTTTCAGGAATACTTGACTCTATGGGAGGTTGATTACTTAATGCACCCGGAATTCCTCCTAACATACCACCAATGGTATTGTCTTCAACTTTCATTTCACTACGTAGTGCTGGTAAATCAGAATTATATCGACGTTGAGTTTCTTCAACATTGGTAAAGTCCATTGTTACGTCAACCTGCGCGGTATAGTTACCTAACCCAACAACAGGAATAAGAATTGTGTCAATTTTCCCCATGTATTCTTGTTCACGTTTTTGTTCTATTTCAAATTCTTTACGTGATCGTGATGATATTGAATTTTGAGAGCCAGAATTAAGTAACCGACCATTTTGATCAGTAACCGTTACTCGATTTGGCGTTAAACCTTGCACAGCAGACGCTATAATATCAACAACTGAGTCAACCTCTTGTTCTGATAATAATCGATTACGCTGCATCGTTAACACCACCGTAGCAGATGGTTGTTTCTCTTTTCGAGCAAAAATATTTTCACGAGGAATGGCTAGTAAAACACGGGCTTTAGAGATACTTTGTAATTGCTCTACTGTACTGGCAAGTTGTTGTTCACGTCCATATTTCAAACGTTCTCTTTCAAGTCGTTGGCTAACACCAAAGCCCATATCTTTCATTAACATATCTGAACCTTCTGAGGGTTCATCAGTTAAGCCTTCACGTGCTAATAATAATTTTACGTTTTGATATTCATCACTAGGTACAGAAATTGTGTTATTTTCTTGGCGGTATTTCACTTGATTAGCATCAAGAAAGTCCATGGTTTTAATTAATTGCTCTGTGGGTAATTTTGATAGGAAACGATAATCAGGTTCATTGGCTAAAATAATCACAAAAACAGCAATGGCTAAACATATTGCTAAGGCAACAACTAAAGTCACTTGACGTAAAATATCAACATTACCTAAAGCAGCCGCAAAACCAGACTTTTGTTCTTCCATTGAATTATCGTCATCATTGACTAGCATAGTAGAGTTGTCGGTTGCTACCATAGAATTTGACTCAGCCACTTAATTTCTCCGTTTACGACTTATGTTGATATTATTTAGAAAACTTTTTTTGCGCGAAACTCGCTGTTTTTATTTGTATAAATATTATACCGGCATGCTCATAATTTCTTTATACGCTTCAACAAATTTATTACGTACTTGCACCGTTGCATCTAATGCAATGCCTGATTTAGAAGAAGCAATCATAACCTCACCTAGTGTTACGCTACGATCGCCCATTTCAAAAGCCATTTTTTTAGCGCCTGCATCTTGCTGCAAATCATTTACGGTTTTCAAAGCATCCGTTAACATATTGCCAAAGTTACTTGACGATGGGTTCACACCAGCAACAGAAGTACCTTCAATGGCGGGTAATTTATTTCCCATCGCTTGCATAGACATACTTTGCATTTGAGCAAATAAAGAATTAGTTTTTATATCCATGATGACCTCTTGGGTGTCAATTTTTTTACTTTAAACGAACGTATAAAAGAGAGGTTGCAAGCATAGTGCCAATGTAAGTAAAGGGAAAGCAAGGGTCTTAAAGTGTGAGGGGTATAAAGAAGTAGAGGCGAGTTTATTCGCCTACAAATTTAATATGAGTGTAGCATGTACTTAGGCGACTGAAGTCGCCCCTACACTGTAATTATGCTGGAATTTGAATACCTGAATCTCGCATTCTGGCAATTTTATAACGCAGGGTTCTAGGACTGATGCCTAAACGTTCAGCGACTTCTTTTCTACTGCCATGACAAGCTTGTAGTGTATCTAAAATTATTTGATGTTCTTGTAATTTCAGCTCACTTCCTAACATATCATCACTGGCTAATGGTTTTTCAATATCAATAATTGCTGCAGTTTCAAAATTTTCAATGAGTAAATCGTTAGCATCAATATTTTCACCGCTATGTAATATCAATGCCCGCTGAATAACATTATCTAGTTCCCGCACATTACCCGGCCAATGATAGGCATTAAGCTTACTGCGTGCAGCACCAGTAAAGTCAGGCACTATTTCGCCACTTTTTTGACAATAACGTAAAATTAAATGTTTGGCGAGTACTAAAATATCGTCAGGTCGTTCCGACAGAGGTAACCACGTTAACGGAAATACATTTAATCGATAATATAAATCTTCACGAAAGTCGCCCTTTCTAACCGCATCTTTAATATCTCGATTACTCGTTGCGATAACGCGTACATTTAACTTAATTGTTTTTCTCCCGCCTAAACGCTCAACTTCCCTTTCTTGTAACACCCGTAAAATTTTTGCTTGTAGCCCTAAATCCATCTCAGTGATTTCATCAAGTAATATTGTGCCTTCTTGCGCTTGTTCAAACTTACCCGGACAAGCTTGAATAGCACCGGTAAACGCCCCTTTTTCATAACCAAATAAGGTAGCCTCTAACATATTTTCAGGAATTGCCGCACAGTTAATAGCCACAAAGGGTTGCTGAGCGCGTGCTGAATTATAATGAACATATTGTGCAAGCACTTCTTTACCTGAGCCACTCGGTCCTAATACCATAACTGACGCATCTGTTGTCGCCACTTTTTTAGCAAGTTCTAATAACTCTATACTGCGTTTGTCAGCAACAATAGGACTATGCGAATTAATCACTTCAGGAGGAATATATTGACTCACCATATTGAGTAAAACTTCAGGGGCAAACGGTTTAGCAATATAATTACAAGCACCATCTTTCATCGCTTGTACCGCATCATCAATAGTGCCATAAGCTGTCATTAATAATACCGGCATACGCTCATTTTGATTTTTAATACTTTTCAATAAAGATAAACCCGACATACCGCCCATTTGTACATCACTAACAATCAAATCAACCTGCTGATTTTTTAACAGTAATAATGCCGTTTCACCCGAATCAGCTTCTATACACCGATAGCCAGCAAGCGACAACGTGTCAACAAGTGCTTCACGTAAACCCGCATCATCTTCTACCACAAGAATTTTATGATTCGTCATTGCCGCTCTCCTTTAACTGAGAAATAGGTTGCTCATTTTTTGACTTCATTAACAAGGGTAATTTAAGACAAAAATGCGCTCCTTCTCCTGTTTTACTGAGTAGTTTAACTTCACCTTGATGTGCTTTAACCACCGATTTAACAACCGCTAAGCCTAGTCCGGTGCCATTACTACTTGAGGTATAAAAGGGATCAAAAATTTTTTTTTCAATGGTTTTATCAATACCCTGACCATTATCTTTTAAGCTGATATATGCAAAATCATCTTGGCAATATACTTGAATATGAATTGCTGCCTGTTGCTGCTCTGGCATGGCTTGCAATGAATTATGAATTAGGTTTTGCACCGCCCCCATTAACGCATGCTTATTAGCCAAAATTTGGCAATCTGTTTCACAAAGTTGCACATTCACTTTCGCATTGGCTTTGTGTGTTAACGCATCCATGGCATGAACTGAATCAGTAATCATTTCATTCACTGATAATGGCGACACCACTTGTTCTTTACCGCTTTTTGAAAACAACAGCATATCATTCACTTGCTGCTCTAAATCTTGTAAGCGCGAATTCAATTTTTCTTGAAAATTATGTCGTGATTTTTCATTTAATTTACTATTGGTTAAATTCGCGCTATACAACATTGCCGCCGATAACGGTGTGCGTATTTGATGTGCTAAGGTAGAAATCATTCGCCCTAAAGAAGATAAACGCTGTAATTGTCCTAACTTATCTTGTAATAATCGAGTTTCTGTTAAATCAGTTATCATAATCAACTGACCCGGCTGTGCGCCTAAGGACGTTATTTCAAGCTTTACTCGACGACCGTCTTTTAACGAAACTTCATGCCAATCATCTTTTCTTGGCTTAAATGAGCGCGCAATAACAGTAAACCACGGTTGCCCTAATATGGGTTCATCAAGTAACTGTTTAGCGACTTTATTTATTTTTACCACAATACCATTACCGTCTAGCATGACTAATCCGGTGGGCATTACATCAATAAGTTGATCCGCAAGCGCTTTCTGTTGTGCCAAATTCTGAGATGAAGACTTAGGTGTTATCTTAGGTGAAAATTGAGATGAAAATGGTTGAGTGCTTTGATTTTGTACTTGTTGGCGAAGCATCGCTAACTCACCCACAAAAGATTCTCTTGCTAATGAATGAGTGTTTTTACCTACAAAAGGTTCATCAATAGCCGTATTACCAAAAGAAACTGCTGCTGAATTAACGTTATCATTTAGTATAGAGTGTAATGCTAGCGCCATAATATAAGATCCAAATTAAAACTAATCTAGTTCTTATCAAAGCATTATGTATGCCAATATATTTTAACTACTTTTCAGGTGGTTACAAATAAAAAAAACAAATAAAACAATAAAATCATGTCAAATAATTGACTGAAAATTGCTTATTCACAATTCAGGTTATTTAATGCCACGTTGAAATTAGCGAAAACAAACCGCTAGCTGTTTTCACTACTCGAAACTTTTCTTTCTCGATACTTTTACCTTAATTCCCTTCTTAATATTTTGCCGACATTGGTTTTAGGTAATTCATCTCTAAACTCAATTATTTTAGGTACTTTATAATTCGTTAAATTCTCACGACAATGTTTAATCAACTTAGCTTCATTTAAATCTTCATCTTTAGCAACCACAAAGATCTTGACCATTTCACCACATGATTCATGCGGTATACCGATAGCGGCAGACTCTAATACGCCTTCATGCATCATCACAACTTCTTCAATTTCATTAGGAAAAACATTAAAACCGGAAACAATAATCATGTCTTTTTTACGATCAACTATTTTAAAGAAACCATTTTCATCCATACAGGCAATATCACCAGTTGCTAACCAGCCATCTTTTAATATGTCATTCGTTTCTTCAACTCTATTATAATAACCCTTCATAACCTGCGGACCTTTAACCCACATTTCACCTGAATCACCTTGCGCGGCTTCACTACCATCTTCAAGTATAATTTTAATCTCTGTTGATGGCGCAGGTAAACCGATAGTACCGTTATATGATTCCTGATTATAAGGACTCAAGCTAACTAAAGGACAGCATTCTGTTAAACCATATCCTTCAAGTAGGCGAGTTCCTGTGACTTCTTGCCAATGCTCAGCAACAGGTCGTTGTACTGCCATGCCACCACCTAGTGACATTTTTAATTGAGTAAAATCAACATCTTTGAAACCGGGGGTATTTAATAAGCCATTAAATAAAGTGTTTACGCCGGTTATCGCCGTAAAAGGATATTTATCAAGTTCTTTAATAAAGCCGGCCATATCACGCGGATTGGTTATCAATAAATTAGTACCACCTAACGTCATAAATGTCAGGCAATTAGCGGTTAATGCAAAAATATGATAAAGCGGTAAAGCGGTAACTATTAACTCTTCGCCTTCGGTTAATAATGGCTTTAATGAAGCTTTTGCTTGCTCTAAATTAGCAACCATATTTCTATGGGTAAGCATAGCGCCTTTTGATAAACCGGTTGTTCCGCCGGTATACTGTAAAAAAGCTAAATCTTCACCCGATAGTGTTACCGGGGTAAAGGTTAATTTGGCTCCTTGCGCTAATACACGATTAAAGCGTATCGCATTGGGTAATCTAAATCCCGGTACCATTCTCTTAACATATTTAACAGCAAAATTGACAATTGAACCTTTCACTAAACCAAGGCGATCACCTAGCGAAGTCATAATAACGTGTTCAAGGGGTGTTTCTCTCATCACTTTTTCTAAAGTGCTAGCAAAGTTTTCAATAATTAATATTGCCTTAGTGCCAGAGTCTTTCAATTGATGTTCAAGTTCTCTAGCGGTATAAAGTGGATTAACATTAACAACGGTTAAACCGGCTAATAATGCACCAAATAACGCAATGGGGTATTGCAAACTATTAGGTACCATAATGGCAAATTTATCGCCTTTTTTTAATCCTAAATTATTTTGCAAATAAGCGGCAAAACTTGTTGCTTGTTGAGCTAACTCTTTGTAAGTGAGTTCCCCACCCATGTTAATAAAGGCTACGGTATCGGCATATTGCTGCGAATATTTATTAAACATTTCTACTAAAGATGAATATCTATCAGGATCTATCTCAAACGGAACTCCTGGAGGGTAACTTTTTTCAAGCCAAATTTTTTCCACAATGTATTCCTCTTTAATTTTCTTTAGCTACTGTTTTTATTTTATTTTATTTTATTTTATTAGTGTTAGCTTACTTAAGTATAAACAGGTATAAAGTTAATTTTTCCGTCATAAAATACTGACATGTCATGATTCATAATTAGCTAAGCGAATAACTTTTGCCACTGTTTTATCAAATTATAAGCGAAAGTACCAGTAAAATTTAAACAGGTGTTTTAATTTTACGTTCGCGTTACTCTACTAAAAATAGTCAATAAAAACTCAACTTACACTTTTTTATCAATAAAATTGATAATTAACTGTGCTAATACTTGTGGTTGTTCCATATGAACATGGTGCCCTCCTTCAAACTCAAAGGCAGTAAAGTCTTGAATTAACGGACCAAAATGTTTTAGCCCTGAAGTAACTATATCCATTCCCATACTGCCATGAATCAATTGCACTGGACATTTTATATCACGTACAAATTGCTCTGCTTGTTTTAAGGTTAACCGATAAGGCGAAGTGATTCTTAACCGACTATCAGACCGCCAAACATAGCCATTATTTTGAGTAATTAAGCCTCTATTTACAATGAATTGTGCATTAATAAATGAAAGATCTGAAACATTCATGCGAGCTTTTATCGCAGAGTCTTCATCTGAATGTAAACTTTTCTTGACTGATTTTTTTTTAGCGTTAAGCGTTGCTTGGCCAAAGCTATTTGATTTTAAACGACTTAACATACCATCGCGTAACTGCTTTGTGGCTTGCTCTGCTTTAACATTTAAAAAACCAATAGAGTCTATCAGTGTTAACGATTTTACTTTTTCAGGAAATGCAGCAGCAAAAGCACTCGCTACCATACCGCCCATTGAATGAGCAACAATATCGATATGTTGCCAGTTATTTAATTCAAATAATTGCAATAGATCATAAACCCAATCAATAAAGTGATAATGGGCGTCACAACTTCGATGACTCGATAAACCATGACCAAACCAGTCAATGGCAATAATACGTTTATTTTTTAAACTGGTAGGTAAACAATTTTTCTCTGAGCTAAAGCCTGAGCCTTGTTCTGAGCTTAGATCTGATCCTAGGTCTGATCTTAGGTCTGATCCAAACTCTGATCCAAGCTCTGAGCTTAGCTGCGAAACCGACTTTTCTGTTGATATATTATGTTCTGTTGATACCGCATGCATAAAAGGTAAGAAACTCGCGGCATTATCTAGCCAACCGTGTAAACATAAAACAACCTCATTTTTATCTTCTCCACAAGCTAGCCCTCTTAACGACAACCCACCAATATTATAGCTAATCTCTTCAATATTAATTTTTTCAAGATCGTCGGCAGATTGCATAGTCACTACGCTCCCTTTATTTTCTTTTCATTAAAGAGTAACCCGCGCCTAATGCGAGTAAAAACCAGATAGCTACCCAAATAAATTCAGGAATAAAGGTTATTGAAGCGAGAGTGGCACCATCTCCCAGTGCTCTACCGTCAAGTAAATACAACGGGCTAAATAAACTATTTAATAAAATTAACAAACCAAACAACTGTACTGTGATCTGTAAAAATTTAAGGTTCTGTGTTTTTTTAAAGAAAGAGTAACTCGTAACAAAGAATATGAACGTTAATACCCCCAAAATAAAGATAGTGAGTAAATCTCTTGCCCATAATAAAATTGAACTAACCAAAAGCATAAAAATCAAGCTTGAAAATATTTGCGCAAATCGTTGGTGAGCACCCGCAAGACGATAGATTCCCCACCCCCAAAACGTAGCTCCGGCATAACCAAAAAAACTGATGATAAATCGCGAGCCACCTTGAGTAGAACAAATACCGGCACCATTTGCGAACAATTGAATATTAACAATAGAGCCGCCTGTTACAAGCGCAGCAATGCCGTGACTAATTTCATGAAAATAACTTTCTAACCAATTAAAAGGAATAGAAATAAAGGGTAGCTGTCTAATGATAATAGCAACAAGTAACAATCCATAAAAATGATATTTTTGCCAAAATGTTAACGGCTTTTTTTGTAAAGGTGATTGAGGTGACATAATAGAATTCTTGTGTTTGATGACTTAAGTAAAGATAACACTTAAATTCAAGAAATATTACCTTCGTGAATTCAGGCTTTAATAGTTTACTACTTTAATGTTATGCGAAGAGATCGACACCAAATAATTGCTGAACAGATTCTCGCTGAGCTAAATTATTAACCGTTTTATAAGCAGAAACCGCGGTTTTATTTTGACTGGAAATATGATCAGATGCCGTTTGAGCAAACGTACTTTGTGTATTAGTTTGAGTATTGCTTTGAGCGGTGTCATTTTTAGTTAATTGATTATTTTCAAAAAAAGCAATCGCGCTTTCATCAACATCAAAACGTTGAACTTTTGGTTCACTTGACGTATTAGCTTGTTTACCATCACGACTAACCGGTTCAACAAGCTTTATTTGCTCATGTTTAACCGCTCCTTTGCTTTGATTGACAGCAAAAGAAGCATTATGGGTAAAAGGATCTATTGGCGAATTTATACTCTGCATACAGGTAATTTAACAAAAAAAGTAAAAAAAATAAAATTATATTATATTGTATTGTTTGAAATTAACCTTTTTTAATAAAAAGGCTTGATAAAACACTGAATAAAAATGTTTGGCAAAATTACTCCATAAAAATCGAATAAACTATTCACGCCCCGGTAATTTTTTCCAAGACACGGTATCACGCACATAAACAGGCTGTGCTTCTTCAGCGCTAACCCCCTTACCTTGTGAAAAAAGCCTTTCTCCGATAACCAACATAGCCTCTGCACTTGGAAATAAAATATCTGGAGAGCCTGCATTTAACTTCAATAATGACAACGGTTCACGATAAGCATCCCAAGCAGTGCCTACACAATAGCTAGCTTGAGAAACATATTTACTCAAGTGTGTAGCTAGCAATTCAGGGGCAATAACCGTTTCTGCACATTGCGCTTGCATAATATTACATTCATCAAGCGTAAAATAGCCGTTATACACTTCTCCCATGCGCGCATCAATGGCAGCAATCACGCGGGTCTGTTGATGTTTTATATAAGCCAACTGAGCCATAGCTTGCAAACTTGAAATACCAACCACGGGTAAATTCGCCGAAAAAGCTAATCCTTGCGCAACGCCTACGCCAATTCTTACCCCAGTAAAACTACCGGGACCTTGACCAAAAATAAGACCATCTAGTGCTGATAATTTTATACCCGCTTCATTCAATAACTCATCAACCATCGGCAATAATTGCAAACTATGCGATTGCGGACATAACTCATAACGGCTATAAACTTTACTTTTAGAACAAGTGTTTTTTGAATCTGCACTGTTTGAACCAGCACTGTCTGCGCAAGTATCGTTAACCTGTAAAGCAACTGAACACGCTTCAGTTGACGCATCTATCGCCAAATAATTCACTTTTTTATCCTTATAACTTATTTACAAACTCGCTAACGAATAGCTTCAAGAAAAGCGGCAGCTTGTGTTAAATTTCGACTACGCTTCATGTCAGGTAAGCTTTTCAAAAATGTTTCACCATAAGGGCGATTTACTAATCTATCATCACAAATAACCAAAACCCCCCTGTCACTCACATCTCGAATAAGCCTGCCAACACCTTGTTTTAAAGCAATGACGGCTTGAGGTAATTGTATTTGTTTGAAAGGATCGCCTCCCTGCCGCCTGACATCTTCACACCGAGCTTGTAATAAAGGATCGTCAGGCGAAGCAAACGGTAACTTGTCAATAATAACACAAGTCAGCTTATCACCCCGTACATCAATACCTTCCCAAAAACTCGCCGTTGCTAATAATATTGCCCCTTGAGTTTCAACAAACTGTTCAAGTAGCTTTCTTTTACCCATTTGCCCTTGCACTAAGATCAAATTATCAATTTCTTCTGCCAATATATCAGCCACTTGGTTCATAACCCGATAACTAGTAAATAACATCAAACAAGCGCCATGACTCGCCGAAATTAATGGCTGAGCTAACTTAGCTAAACTAAGTGCTCTATTTTTATCATTTGCTTGTGGTAGATAACGCGGCACAATTAACTGTGATTGCTGTTGGTAGTTAAATGGGCTACCTAATAATAATTGATTTGCGCTAGTCAAACCTAAATGCTGAGCAAAATGCTCAAAACTATTATCAACTGCTAAAGTTGCCGAGGTAAAGATCCAACCGGCACCAGACTGTTCGACATAAGTATTAAATTTTTCAGCAACGGTTAACGGTGTTTGATGCAAAACAACATGACGCGGCGTGGTTTCATACCAAAAGCTCATGCCATTAATGTCAACATTCGCCATCACTTCATATTGTGCTAATAAATTAACCGCTCTATCAAAGCAATTATCAATGGCCTCATTACGCGACACACAAAGTTTAATGACTTGATATAAAAAATCTAATTCGGTTTTTAATGCGACAAATTTTTGTATAAAACGTTGTTGACGACATTTTTCACGCCAATTACCCCGCTCTGGATCATAATTAAATAATAATCGAAATTCTTGACTGGTTTTTTGCAGCTTATCAGCTGCTTTACCTAATTGTTTAACATCCGTTAAGCTACTACGATAAACCTGCAAGACATCAGTACACAAATCTAAAAGCTGCTTGGTAGAGAAATGTTCGCCAAAATATTCACTAGCAATATCGCCAATTTGATGGGCTTCATCAAAAATCATCACTTGTGCTTTAGGAATTAATTCGCCAAAACCGGTATCTTTCAAAGCCATGTCAGCAAAAAACAAATGATGATTCACCACAATTAAATCTGCATCAATGGCTTTTTGTCTGGCATTAACTAAGTAGCAATCGTCATAATCAGGACAATCTTTAGCAAGACAGTTATCAAGCGTACTGGTGACAAAAGGAAATACTGAAGAATTTTCAGTGACGTTAACTAATTCACCAATATCACCACTTTGTGTACTATTGGCCCACGTTTTTACTTTGACCAAATCCGTTAAGGTTTGCGCGTCAAGCTGCCCACGTGTTTGCTGATACTGTGCTAATCGATAACGGCACAAATAGTTAGATCTGCCTTTTAACAGCGCTATTTGTGCATTACTCACCAAGGCTTTTTTTATTAAAGGAATATCTTTATGAAACAGCTGCTCTTGTAAATTTTTAGTGCCGGTAGACACAATAATTTTTTTCTCATCATCTGCATTATTGTTATTGATAGCCAAAAAAGCCGGTATCAAATAGGCAAAAGTTTTACCTGTACCTGTGCCAGCTTCAACAATAAGAGAAGATTGTTTATCAATGGCATTCGCCACTTCAAGTGCCATATCTGTTTGCGCTTGCCGAGGAGAAAAACCGTCAATGGCTTGCGCTAAAATGCCAGAGGAAGAAAATGCTTGAGCTACTAAAGTCATTTAAAGTGTTATAAAAAGCCATTTAAGAGGGTAAACTTACTAATTGCAGAGTATAAACAAATTAACATTAAGCATAAAGATCTAAGTGCTTAACTTGTTTTTTTTCCTCTTCATCAGTAATCACTTCATTTTTATTATCTTCGCTGCCTTCACACGCTTTTGACTGAATAGGTGTTGATGAACTTTCTTCGTCAACTAATTGTTCATGTGAGCTAGTCGACTGCGGCTCTGGTTGGTCTTTATCATTACTTTGATGAACGTAGTAATCGTGGTTTTCAAGGTGGTCTGGATCTTCTTTAAGCTTACTGGCACCTGCATCTTTCAATAAAGCTTTCACCTTTAAATGGGTTGGCTTTATTGGTACAGGAACTACCCGCGTTAATTGCGTTGTAAAGATATCCATTAATAATTAACCTTTTGTAAACGCTAAATTCATTGTTTAATACATCCTATTTATCGACAATATAAAAATATACTTTAATTATCGACAAATGACGGCATCTAATAAACAGTAACTTCAATTTATTATATCTTGTAGCTATAGCACGGAAATGCTTCAGCCGCCTTGCAAATGTATTTTCAACTAATTTTTTTAGCGGAAGTGGCCAGACACTCCGAAAATATTGTCTAAAAAACTACAATTAATGCTGTCACATGCTACCCACTATCAAAGGGCAATAATCTATTTAATATGAATAGCATGAACAACTAATTCTTGCATATAGCTATCTCTTATATCGAGTCCCTTTATTATTATTTTTCCAGAATATTTACCTTTATTAAGAATTATATGAGATATTAATTTATACGAATATGAGTTTTTATTTAAATAGATAAGCGGCATTGATTTATTTTCTTTAAAGTGTATTTGCTCTTTATTTTTATCAAAAAGATAAGCCTGATAACTCATCTTTCTATCTTTACGAGCTTCTCTCTTACTATATTTTTCCGTGTTTTTATATAACATCCTTATCATTACAACGTAACTTTTTTTATTTTTAACAGTAAAATTGATGTCGAATGAATTAGTGCTTTTATCCAACCAAACAATTTCTTGTTTGTAAATATCACCTATAGGAGGTGTAGAGAAAAATAAATATCGGATGTTGTCATACGAGATAAAAATGACATACAACACAATAATAGATATTCCAATTAAAACTGTAAAATTAAATTTCATTGCCGTTTATCCATGGTTTTAAACTAACTTATTATACATGCTTATGTAGATTGCTCAGGAACTTATGAAGGTCGGGATTCAGCCCGTATTTCTTGATGCCCTAAAGGGCAACCTACAAGTAAATTCTATGATTTTACAACCTCACCGGAGTTAAGTGCATAGGCATATTATTATAAAAGATTAGTATAATATACAGTTAGTACCGTTAGAAAAATCTGCTTTCACACATAGAAGCACATGGCTAACGCATTTTAATTAATGGGAGACTTTTAGTTCTACGATATACTTTTTCATAGCCGCCATGGTAACAAACGCTTTCAACCGCTCGCTCCACACGATTGTTATCAATATTGATACGCCCATCCTTGAAATAAGTTATAATTTACCCCACACTCTAAATTCAACGTTTAAATACCCTAATAATTATGTACCCTAAGTAAAGGTATAACTGAGTGAAAGCTCTATATAACAAAACATCATAAAAAATTGCTATTAATTACTTGCAGATAAATGACTTTATCAGTAATGTTAGAACCCTAAAATAATTTCCAAGAAAATAAGTTTAACCCATTATGATTTTCAACCTGAATAGCCGACATCATCACCATCACATGGAATAGCCCATTCAGGTTAACAACCTTGAAGGGCTATGGCCTTTCAGCGGAGTTAAACAAATAAACCAGTTTAGTAACCCCCGAAAGAGCCATAAGTCTTTCGGGGGTTTTCGCATTTAAGCGAGAAAAATTTGTATATACATGCTTTATAAATAAGCGTTTAAATGAAATTTAAGTAATTGAATTTAGGATTAAAAAAATGACTACATCAGAACCACGTTTACGTATTGCGATGCAAAAATCAGGACGACTTAGTGAAGACACACAAAAATTACTTAAGGGTTGTGGACTAAAACTAAATGTTAGCGACCGTCGTTTACTTGCTCATGTTAAAAATATGCCTATTGATATTATGCGAGTACGCAGCAGCGATATTCCCGGCCTTGTTATGGACGGTGTTTGTGATTTAGGCATTGTTGGTGATAATACTCTTGAAGAAGAAGAATTATCGCGCGCACTTATTGGCAGCAAAAATGATTATATTAAAACAACACCGCTAAACTTTGGTGGCTGTCGTTTTTCAATCGCTATGCCAGAAGAATTTGAATACACGGGTTTACAGTGTTTAGACGGTTTACGTTTTGCCACAACCTACCCTCAATTATTAAATCGCTTTGCTAAAGAAAATGGCATTAATGTTGAGTTTTGTTTATTAAAAGGTTCGGTTGAAGTTGCGCCAAGAGTGGGCTTATCTGATGGCATTTGTGACTTAGTGTCTACCGGTGCCACACTTGAAGCTAATGGTTTAAAAGAAGTGGCTGACGTATTTCACTCTAAAGCGTCACTTATTCAACGCTCAGATCCTTTAGGTGATGATAAACAAGCAATATTAAATACGCTTCTGCCACGTATTAACGGCGTGATGAAAGCCAAAGAAAGTAAATATATTATGCTGCATGCACCTAAAGAAAAAATAGCCGAAGTTAGTGCATTAATGCCCGGTAAGGAAACACCAACTATTTTACCGCTTGCTGGTCGTGACGATATAGTTGCGGTACATGTGGTTGCCACTGAAACTTTCTTTTGGGAAACTATGGAGCAGCTAAAAGAGTTAGGTTGTAACTCAATTCTAGTGATGCCTATAGAAAAAATGATGGGCTAAATTTATTAACTTTTTGCTAGTTTGCTCAAGTTCTGCATCAAAAGTACTCATTGACTAGCGTCAACTCCGTGCTTTCTCTTTACTCTTGAACCAACTAACGGCAAGTTAAAAAAATTTCTAATATAAAGAGAATTTAAAGTAGTAAACATTGGAATAAATATGAACACTCAGATCATCAATTGGCAAACCATCTCTGCACAGCAGAAAACAAATGCACTTGCTCGTCCTGCAATTGCTGATAATGCGTTATTATCAACACAAGTTTCAAATATTTTATCGCAAATAAAAAAGCAAGGTGACAAGGCGCTATTTTCGTTAACAGAACAGTTTGACGGTATCGCTTTATCCACATTATCAGTCACCACTGAACAAGTTGAACAGGCTAAATTGGCGCTATCGGTTAAACGTTTAAAAGCCATCAACACTGCCTATGGGCAAATAAAACGTTTTCACAGCGCACAAACAGCACAAGAAATTTTTGTTGAAACTTGCCCCGGCGTTCGTTGTACGCTAAAAACAGAAGCCATTGAAAGCGTCGGTTTGTATATTCCAGCCGGCAGCGCGCCCTTACCTTCAACGGTATTAATGTTGGGTGTTCCTGCACAATTAGCTAAATGCCAACGTGTGGCACTAGTATGCCCACCTGATAAAAACGGCAAATTAGCTGATGAAGTTTTAGTAGCAGCCGATCTTTGTGGCATTACTGAAATTTATACCATTGGTGGCGCACAAGCAGTTGCAGCCTTAGCTTATGGCACACAAACTATTCCTGCGGTAAATAAAGTATTTGGCCCAGGTAATCGCTATGTTACCGAAGCAAAAAAACAACTCTCTCAACAAGTGGCTGGTTTCACAATTGACATGCCTGCCGGTCCCTCAGAAGTATTAGTTATTGCTGATAAGCAAGCCAATGCTGCATTTATTGCCGCAGATTTATTATCGCAAGCTGAGCATGGCGCAGATAGCCAAGTTATTTTATTAACCGATAGTGAGTCTTTAATTGCCAGTGTTGCTGATGAACTTGAAAAGCAAGTGGCATTATTATCAAGAGAAAAAATTGCTAGACAAGCTTTAAAACAATCGCGACTAATTTTAACCAGAAACATGAGCGAAGCAGTTGAAGTATCAAATCGTTATGGTCCTGAACATTTAATACTGCAAACTGAAGATCCACAAGTGTTATTAACGGATTTACGCAATGCCGGCTCAATTTTTGTTGGTGCTTATACGCCTGAATCTGCCGGTGATTATGCAAGTGGTACTAATCACGTATTGCCTACTTATGGTTATTCAAAAGTTATTTCAAGTTTATCACTCGCTGACTTTTCTCGCCGTTATACCGTGCAAGAAATTAGTAAAACTGGTTTAAGCAATTTAGCCGAGTGCATCATAGAATTAACCGATGCCGAAGGGCTAGACGCCCACCAACGAGCAGTTACTATTCGTTTGGAAGACTAATTTTTTTGGAAGGCTAGAGCTTTTTGGAATACTACTTTTTGGAAAAGATATAATGTCTGATTTAATAAATAAACTCGCTCGAGAAGAGCTGATTGATATGGTGCCTTACCAATCAGCCCGTCGACTTTTTTCTAGCAGCGAAGCTTCGGGTGAAAAGAAAGTATGGCTTAATGCCAATGAAGCGCCAGGAAAGGGCGAATATCAACTAAACAGTGAAAATATCAACCGCTACCCTGACTTTCAGCCTGACAATTTACTAAATGCCTATAGCGCCTATTGTGGTTTAAACAAAGCACAAATATTAGCCACGCGCGGTGCTGACGAAGGTATAGAACTAATTATTCGTAGCTTTTGCACTGCCTATCAAGACAGTATTTTAATTTGCCCTCCAACCTATGGCATGTATGCTATTAGCGCCGAAAATCACGGCGCAAACATTGTTAAAGTGCCATTAAAAAGTAACACGCTTGATATGGACGCTTTAAAAAAACAAGTGGGTAAAGTTAAGGTAGTATTTCTATGCTCACCCGGCAATCCAACCGGTAATTCATTACCTAAAGAGCAAATAATTCAAGCGATTGAGTTATTCAAAGATAACGCTATTGTAGTTGTAGACGAGGCTTACATTGAGTTCTCACCTGAACAAACAAGTACGTCATTATTAACAAAATATGATAATGTAATTGTACTAAGAACCTTGTCCAAAGCATTTGCCTTAGCAGGGCTTAGATGTGGTTTCACCCTTACTAGCGAAGAAATCATTACTCTACTCAGTAAAGTCATTGCCCCTTACCCAATTTCAGCGCCCGTTGCTGAGATAGCCAGCCAAGCACTTAGCACTGATTTATCCAAAATGACCGAGCGCGTTCAGACGTGTAAAGCTGTGAAAACTAAATTAATAACTTGGCTAAGCCAACAAAGTTGGTGTAGTGAAATTTTTGCTAGCGATGCAAACTTTGTACTCTTTCGCTGTATCAATCATAATGAAAAGACACGTATTTTTGATTCACTGATCACCAATAATCTATTAATTCGCGATCAATCTAAGCAAATGCAGCTCGACAATTGTTTGCGCATTAGTATTGGCAGTGAACAAGAAATAACACAATTAAAAGAAGTTTTAACATGAGCCATAAACAGCAGAAAATATTATTTATCGACCGTGACGGCACTTTAGTTGAAGAGCCAGCTATTGATAAGCAACTTGATACCTTAGAAAAATTAGTGTTTGAGCCACACGTTATACCTGAGCTACTAAAGCTACAGGCTAAAGGCTTCAAACTAGTGATGGTATCAAACCAAGATGGCTTGGGAACATCTAGCTTTCCACAGGCAGATTTTGACTTACCTCATGATAAAATGATGGCAATATTTTCATCCCAAGGTGTTGAATTTCAAGACACATTATTATGTCCTCATTTTGACGAAGATAACTGCAACTGTCGTAAACCTAAATTAGGTATGGTCAGCGAATATTTACAACAAGGCCGTGTTGATTTCGCCAATTCTTTTGTTATTGGTGACCGAGAAACCGATTTAGGCTTAGCTGCTAATATGGGCATTGTTGGTATAAAGTATGACCGAGACAGCTATAACTGGTCACAAGTGAGTGAACAAATACTTAACACTTTAGAAAAACCACGTACAGCCACAGTAACTAGAACCACCAAAGAAACCGATATTACCATTACGGTGAATTTAGATAAAAAAGGCGGTAGTAGTATTGATACTGGCTTAGGCTTTTTTGATCATATGTTAGATCAAATTGCTACCCATGGCGGCTTTAACTTGCAGTGCAGCGTTAGCGGTGATTATCATATTGATGAACATCACAGCGTTGAAGATACCGCTTTAGCACTTGGTCAAGCATTAAAACAAGCGCTAGGTAATAAACGGGGTATCGGCCGTTTTGGTTTTGTTTTGCCGATGGATGAATGTAGAGCTGAGTGTGCTATTGATTTATCTGGACGCCCTTGGCTTGAATTTGAAGCTGAATTTACCGCTGAAAATGTTGGCACTATGTCTACCCAAATGGTGTCACATTTTTTTAGATCGCTTGCCGACTCAATGCTAATTACTTTACATTTATCAACATCTAAAGGTAACTGTCATCATCAAGTAGAAAGCTTATTTAAAGTATTTGGACGTGCGTTAGGCCAAGCGATTAAAGTTGATGGCGATGAATTACCTAGTTCAAAAGGTACCTTGTAATGACATCAAAATCGACCACAGCAATGAACGTTATTGTAGATACCGGTTGCGCCAACTTATCATCGGTTAAATTTGCTATTGAACGCCTTGGTTTTCAAGCAACAATTACTGATAACATTGAACAAATAAAAATCGCTGACAAGGTTATTTTACCCGGCGTTGGCAGTGCAAAACATGCCATGGAAAATATTATCGAAAAAAATTTAGTGGCAACACTGCAAAACTTAACTCAACCGGTACTCGGCTTTTGTTTAGGTATGCAGTTAATGACAGAGTCATCAACTGAAGGTATAAGTTCAACTGAGGGCGCTAAAGAAAATATAGTTAAAGGCTTAGGTATGATCCCAACAAACGTTAAGCCGCTTAACGCCAACGGTAATCGACTTCCTCATATGGGTTGGAATACACTAACAAAGGTAGAACCACATCCTATTTTTGCCGGTATATCAGCTGAAGATTACTTTTATTTTGTACATAGCTATGCTGCGCCAATTTGTGAATACACTATTGCTAGCTGCGAATACGGTAGTGCTTTTTCTGCTGCAATTGCTAAAGATAACTTTATTGGTTGTCAATTTCACCCTGAACGTTCAGGCACATTAGGCAGTAAAATCATTCAAAACTTTCTCACTCTTTCCCCAAAAGAATTAATGTCACAGGAGCTAAAATAGTATGATGATTCCGGCAATAGACTTAATTAATGGCGAAGTTGTTCGCTTATTTCAAGGCGATTACAACCAAAAAACCAATTATCAAACCACAGTACAAGAGCGCCAACAAGCCTATGCAAAGTCAGGCGCTAGCGTTATGCACTTTGTTGATTTAGACGGTGCAAAAGACAGTACAAAACGTCAATTATCAACACTTAAAACGGTTGTTGACCACGAAACTATGATCACCCAAGTTGGCGGCGGCATACGTTGTGAAGAAGACGTACAGCAACTACTTGACCTTGGTGCAACTCGTGTTGTTATTGGTTCCTTAGCAATAAAGCAACCCGCGCTTGTACTTGAATGGCTAAAAGCCTACGGCGGTGAAAAAATTGTTTTAGCTCTGGACATAAAAATAGACGAGCAAGGCAATAAAACCTTACCAACGCATGGTTGGATAGAAGACAGTGGTGTTAATTTAGAAGACTTGCTCGACGCTTATATTAAAGCCGGTATCAAGCATGTTTTATGTACTGATATTTCTAAAGATGGCACACTTACCGGTAGTAACGTTGAACTTTATAGTGAACTTTGTCAGAAATACCCAAGTATTGCTTGGCAAGCTTCTGGCGGCATTGGTAGTCTAGACGATATTAAGGCTTTAATTCCTACCGGTGTTAGTGGCGTCATTTTAGGCCGCTCACTACTTGAAGGTAAATTTACCCTTGAAGAAGCAATTGCTTGCTGGCCTCAAAAATAAAAAACAAGTTAGCTATAAGCATAATTCCTCACATGAAAAGCATTTAAAAAAACAAGAGAAAAAAATGAATCCAATTATTGAAGTATTACAACAAGCTAATGTTAGCCAAGAAAAGATCACCGAAGTATTCGAAGCGTTAACACAAAACCCTATAATGGCAATGGCTGTTATTCAAAGTTTAGGGATTCCAAGTGATAAATTACAAACCATTATGGGTTTGGTAATGACCAACCCTGGCTTAATTGAAGAGGCAGTAAAAGAGCTTGGTTTAGACTTTTCTAAAGTCGAAGAAGCAAAAGCAATACTGAAACAAAATCAACAAGCTGAATAATTAATGAATTATCCTATTAAACATTTATTAATAAAAATAGTTGAGCAAAGTGAGTCCGTTAAATTTGCAGAAGTGATGCAAGTAATTACCGACCATTATTTATATACACCAAGCAGTTTTACTAATGGTTCACTTATTAATGAAGCTGGTTCAAATGAAGGCTCATGCAAATTATTTACTTTTGCTAAATTACACCAATTAACCGAGCTACAAACGTTGTCATGTTTTGGTCAATATTATCGTGATGATGTTTTAAAAAATCCTCAGGGCATTGATCATGGCAACATTCGTAATTTTATGGTTACTGGATGGAATGGTATTAATTTTGCGCGTATCGCTTTAAAATCAAAAGAATAGACTACACCCATTTCACTTGAATATACTTGTTTCTGGACTACTGAGCAATTCATGTTTAAAACATTTACTTTTTTATTCAAGTTTAAAGCGAGTAACAGAGTTTTTTAGTTCGGTTGCTAAAGACATAGTATCATTGGCAGCCTGACCATTTTGAGTTGAAATTTGATAATTTTCTTGGGTGTCATCAGACATCATTGTTAAATTTTTACTAATATCTTGAGTCACTTGGCTTTGTTCTTCTGTTGCAGTAGCTGTTTGAATGGCAACGTCTGAAACTTTTTTGGCAACAAGCGCTATGCGATCAAAAGCATCTAAGGTTTGTTGTGAGCAATTTACCGAGGTTTGAGTTGCCTTATTTCCTTTAGAGATAGAAGTCACCGCTTCTTCAACGCCCTGCTGTAGTTTTTCAATCATATTTTGAATATCTTCTGTCGATTGTTGCGTTTTGCTAGCAAGGTTTCTAACTTCATCCGCAACGACGGCAAACCCTCGGCCTTGTTCGCCTGCACGAGCCGCTTCAATGGCAGCATTTAGGGCTAATAAGTTGGTTTGTTCGGCAATCCCTTTAATAACATCTAGCACTGAGGTTATATTTTGAGAGTCTTCAGCCAACTTAGATATTACTGTGGAAGCGTGTTCAATAAGCTGTGAAAGTTGTTTTATTTCTTCAACAGCAGTTTGCGTGATTTCACTACCCTCTGTAGATAAAGAATTCATTTTATCAACTTCTGATGCTGTCACTTGGGCATTTTTTGCAACTTCTTTAATCGCAAAAGACATTTCGTTTACTGCAGTAACAATAAGCTCTACAGAGCTTAATTGATTTTTGCTAGTATTATATATTTTAGAGGCGCCTGAGTTTAATTCGTCAACACCATCAATAACACTGCCAGACTTATCAGCAATAGATTTTATTAAAATAGCTAAACCATCAATAAATTCATTAAAATTATCGGCAAGATGTCCTATTTCATCTTTTCTCGTTAAATTGATTCGCTTGGTTAAATCACCTTCACCACTATTTAGTTCTTTTAATTTTGAGGATAAACTATTTAATGCATCTGCCATTGCTTTAGGAGCCGCAATTCCAGTATAAAGTGTAAAAAATATAACGATTAAGCTAATGATGATTAACACCATTTGTTGGCTAGATACTGAGCTTATCGTTTCTTCACTTACCTTTGTGCTTTTGTTATCTGCAGCTTCACCGGCTTTATCATAAAATTCTCTCAGTTGATTAAAGGTAATACTTGCTTGAGTATTACTATAGATTTTTGCTTCTTCTATTTTTTCTGCCTTAATTAAATTGAATACTTGGTCACCATCATTTTTCCATGCATCAAATGCCGACTTAAAGCCATTTAGTTTACCTAAAACATCAGGGTATATTGACATTAACGTTTGATATTTCATCATACGATCATAAGCTTGCTTAGCATTTTCTTTAAAATCGGCATATTGCTCTGCTATATTGTAGTTTTTATTGAGTAAAGCTTGCTGTTCTGCCACTCTCGCTTGATAAAGATCTCTATCTGCATTGATAACCGCTGATATTGCGGGGTTAAAATTTTCGCCAAAAAGCACGAGGCTTTTTTCTGTTTTTGAAACTAATAAATAATTCATCGTAACAAGTAAAACAAAAAATAGTGCAATACTACAAAATATTAGCGTGTATCGAATACGGATATTCTGAAGGTTCATAATGGTAATTCCTCTTTTATTTATACTTATATCTATAGCAAAGCTTTCAATATATAGCTATTTTAAAAAAAATTGCTATAGTCTATTTTACTGGCGAATAATTTATAACACGTTGAAGGGGGTAAAGTGGAATTTAAATTAACGGTAAATTATTTCTTAAAAGTCTTTTTTTGTGCATTATATTTTAGCTTACTAAGCTTCTTTACTCATGCCGAAGATTTGAGAATTATTGCAGTAAATGAACCGCCCGCTAGTTATTTAGACAGCCAAGGCAGAGTGGAAGGCTATGTTGTTGATATAATTGAAGCGCTACAAATACAACTTAATGACAAGACTAATATTGAATTTGTACCTGAAGCTCGTACATTAAATATTGCCGACAATAAAGCCAATATTATCTTTTTCAGCTTTTCTCGAACAGCCTTTAGGGAGCATAACTATCATTGGATAGGACTGGTGATGAAAAAAAACTGGAATATTTTTGCTTTAAAAGATTCATCATTAAAAATAAACCAACTGTCTGATTTAAAAACACTGCCATTAATTGGCGTAGTCAGGGGTGATATTAGAGAAGAATGGCTTATTAATCGCAAATTTATAAATTTAGACTCTGTTACTCAACACGAACAAAATGTAAGGCGTTTAGCGATGAGGCGATTACCTGCTATTGCTTATGAAAAACAAGGGTTAGCATATTTATGTAAGTCATTAAACATTGATATAAATAGATTTAAGAGTATTTACTTAATGAATCAGTCAGATGTTTATATTGCTATGTCTAAGCGCGGTACCTCTGCAGAATTAGTCAAAAAATGGCAAGATGCTTTTAAGGTGATTACTGAAAACGGCACCCTTCAAAATATTGCTTATAAATGGCAAACCAAAGTTTATCAACAGCTTAAAATGGAGGTAAGCATCAATGAAAATATTTTAGTTTTGTAATGGTATAAATTTATTGTAATAAGCCATTGTTCAACTTGAACCGTTTTAGGAACAATACCTGCTAATAAAAATCACTGAAGTTTTTCTTGCCCTTAACAATGAAGTGCCTAGATATTTAACTATTTAACCATCACATCAAATTATTTATATTCTTTGTTGCTTAGCTAGCCGTCTAAAGCGAAAATTAAACATAATTATGCTTTTATACCCGTATATGATCTTATTCTCTCACTTAACCTCTTTAAAATCAGTAACCCAAAGAACGCGGACTAACAATAACGAACTGCCATCTATTATTTATGGCAAGATTATGGAATCTTGTATAATTACGCTTTAGGGCACACAACATGTTTTTCCCTGTATGATGAACTGTTTTTCAAACAGCTATTTTCAGAAAGCACCTGAAACATAAATATTAACAAATGCAATTAGGTATTAAACTAACTTTGTCATTTTGATAAAAGACTCTATCTCATAATCGATCCCAAACAGAAATTAACCATATGTTATGCAAGCTTTGAATTAACAGTTTCAGGCTAAGGGTTGTTTAATTATAAAGGATAATAAATTTTACAGTAAATTGTTTCAAATCAAAAAATACCGCCCATTAAATACAAATAATTATCATTACTATTTACTGTGCTGTTCAATATAGGTAAAATAGCGCTAAATAATTTTACTGCATAATATCCCTGATGTCTGAACTTGAAATATATTACCTTGCTACCCTCTTTCGTACTTACACTGTTGGCCTTTGTTTAGGTGTCTCCAGTATTGCCATGACATTTTATTTTTATGTTGTAGCAAAAGGACGCACGGATAAATCTCAAAATATTATGATGCATATTGTTTACAGCGTATTACGTATAGGTATGGTGCTAGTAATGACTTCTGAGTTAACCATGATTATATACAACTACCATATTAACAATTTCATTTATTGGACCGATAACCCTGAGCTATTTATAAGGTTAACCATTTTTACCGTTATTGCTTGTAATGCTTTCGCTATGCAACATAGAAAAATTAGTATGTGGATTGGCCCCGTGCTAGCTGGGGGTTCATGGTATTGCTATTTTTTCTTTAGTGTTTGGATTGAAACAGAATCTACATACCCTACACTATTGCTTGGTTACATTGCATGGTTAATAATCTTTGGTATAAGTTTAGCGCTATTTAGAGTTTTCTTAACACGTAAACAAAAAAGTTATCTGGGTGATGGCGCATATAAAACAGTAAGCGAATAACTCATGTCAGATACTCAAATTAAAGAAACAAGCAAGTTGTCGGCTAACAGTACAAATAAAAGTAAATTTACTTTGTTGCGTTTAGGGCTTTCAATTTTAGTTATTTGCCTATTTTTTCTGGGACGTCAAATTGTTATCACAGTATTTTTACCCTTCTCAGGTTATGGCGATGCTGACATGAGCTATTTAGCCAAAGAACTACCAGAAAGTTTAAGTGCAGGTGATTTGACTCATTTTCATTCCAAAGAAAAAGCTTTTGAACAAGAAGCGCCAAACCTTTCATGGGGTTTATCAGCAGCTTTTGATCGGGGTGATGGTATTTTTGAGCGTCCTTATGCGCCAGCACAACGCCCCGGTTTTAGTTATAACGCTGACGGTTTAGGGCCTATTTTTAATAATGTCTCATGCGAAAGCTGCCATCTTGGTGATGGTAGAGCAAAACCACCAGCAGGAGCGAATGAGATGCTTAATGGTGGATTTATTCGAGTTTCGGTTCCTGGCGTTGGGCCTTACGGTGAGCCATTAAGCCCTAAAGGTTATGGTCACCAAATTGGCGATCGTGCTATTGAAGGCGTTAAACCAGAAGCAAAAGCACGTATCAATTGGTTAGAAAGTTCAGGGAAATTTCCTGACGGAACAGTTTACTCACTACGCGAACCCGAATTTTTACTGACCGAATTAGCTTATGGCGAAATGCCAGAAGATGCGGTATTTGAATTACGCATGGCACCACCTATACATGGTTTAGGGTTATTAGAAGCTATTCCGGAAGAAACACTATTAGCTTGGTCTGATCCAGAAGATAAAAATGGTGATGGTATTTCAGGTCGGCCAAACTATGTTTGGGATCTTGAGCGCGGCGGAAAAATTATCGGACGTTTTTCATGGAAAGCCAACGCTTTTGATATTCGACAACAATCTGCAGCAGCAGCATATAACGATATGGGCGTAAATAATCCATTATTTTTATACCGGTATGACGATCAAAACAAAACGCATAAAAGCAGGCAAAATTGTGAACCTGAACAAATAGCCTGTCTTAAAGCAACAGATAGCTTAGATTATGAGCTAAGCCCCGGACAACTAGCCGATGTTACCACCTACTTACAATTATTAGGTGTGGTTTATCGTCGTAATATGGATGATCCTCAAGTACAAAAAGGCGAAGGACTATTTCACCAATCTGGTTGTGAAAACTGCCATAAATCATTAGTAATGACAGGTGAACATGAAATTTATCGGTTAGAAAACCAATTAATCCGACCTTATTCTGATTTATTATTACATGATATGGGCAAAGGTTTATCAGGTCGTCGCGACTTTGAAGCAACTAAGCAAGAATGGCGTACCGCGCCGTTATGGGGCATTGGCGTAACCGAAACAGTTAATGGTCATACTAACTTTTTACATGATGGCCGAGCGCGTAATGTTGAAGAAGCTATTTTATGGCATGGCGGTGAAGCTGAAACCGCAAAACAAAACTATATGCTTTTAACAAAAGCAGAACGGCAATTATTGGTGAACTTTATTAATAATTTATAAAGCCTCGATAGCACACATACCTATAAGATTAAGTTCTTTCCTATTCAGCGAGAATTAATCAGATTTGTATCCTACATTATTAAAATTATTATCAACAAGTTAATTAGTTTCGTCTTAATTGGCTTTTGGATCAGCGTCTATATTTGTATCTATAATGGCATCTATATTGATGTCTGCATTGGCATCTGAACTAGTGTCTTTCACCGTTGCTGAACTCCAGCCATCTGCCCAACCATCAAATTCATAATACTCAATGTCATTATTTGACAAAGCATCCAAATTACCATCGATGCTACCGTTACTATTGTCTATCGGTTTGCTAGCATCATTTGGAAAAGGATCAGATTCATCACCAATGCCATCGCCGTCAGTATCTACAGTCTCATTAGTATCATATGGAAAAGCATCGCTATTATCACCCACACCATCGCCGTCAGTATCAACAGACTCATTGGGATTGTTTGGAAACGCATCTAATTTGTTAGCTACGCCATCAGCATCGGTATCAATTTCATTGTCAGCATTATCAGAGCCTCCACACGAGCTAATCATGAGTAAAAATGAAATGAGTAGGATATGTTTTAGTTTCAAAATTAAAATCCTCTTGTATAACTATGTACGTGCAGGCCATAGTACATAGGTATGAAAGATTATTACGCGTTAGAATAAACAGCTTCAATTTCAACCGCTAAGTCATTACGACACACATTACCAGTTACGGTAATTACTTGTGTATCAGGATACTTTTCCTTAACAATTTTAATAGCTTGAGCCGAATTTTCTCCCTGACGAACATACATGCGAATTTGATCGCAACATAGTTCATTAGGAGTAATATCATGCTTATCTTGATTTTCTAAATTGATTAAATTATCTATTATATTAATAGTTTCAATAGTTTGTTCTTCAATAGAACTCGCTTTCACGGTATTTTCACCGTAAATAGCCGCCGTACCAGAAACAAATATAGTGGTTTGATTCAGAGAATATAGTGCTTTTGCTCGCTCAAACTTAGGTGTGGTTTTCTCTTTTTGATCATTACCCACTAACACCTTATCACTGTATTTATGAGCATCAATTTGTGCAGGATTAGTTAATGGTATTATTTGCACTTGATTACTATTTTTTGCCGCAATAAAGTCAATGATAATTCCGCCACTTTGCATGCCAATGCCTGTTGCCGCTGGGTACCCATTAGTAAAATCAGATTTGTCGTAATGCTCAGAGCGAACATCATTAAAAACCTGATAATTTTGAGTGAGTTTTTCTGCCTCGGTTAGTTCACCAGTAATATCTTCAATATAATTCCACTGTCTTACAACATTCGCAAACGATAATCCTTCAGCTTGTAACACTGCTTCCGCGCTTTTAAAAACAGTTTCGCTTTGTTCTTTAATACTACGGTTTATATTACCTGAAAGTCCTAAGGCTATTACCAAGGTTTGCTCAGGAAAATGAGCAAGCAAATAATCAGTATCGTTTATTTTTCTTGGTTCAATGCTAGTTTGATCTGCATTAATTAAGGCAACTTCAAAACAAGCTTGATGTTGCTCGGGACTTTGAGCAACCACGGACAACGGAATAATATGCGCTAAAGAAATACTTTTTAAGCTCGTTGATATCTCCTTTTTTTTGTGTTGATAGTCTTCAGTATTTAAGCAGCTAACAAATGCGGTGTAATACAAAATTTTTGTACTCTCCGACTCTAGTTGTTTTATTTGTTCAATACACGATTGCATCTCGTGGTTAAAATTAGAGACTACTTTAGGGAAAATGGTAGAATACGAAAGCTTAATACTACTGGCTGTACTTTTCATTTTGGTTCCTGTTTAATGCGAAATTTTTAATGACAAACATATAAGATCTGCCACTTTATTTTATTGTCAAAATAAGCGGATTAATTCCCCGTCACTTGCGGCCGATTGTAGGTTGGGCTTTATCCCGTCAATTTGACGGCATAAATGCCAACCTACATTTAGTTCAAAATACACCTCTTCGCGCAGCAAATTTGAGCCTAAGCGAAAATCCTTGGCGCAAGGTTGTTAATTTTATATTGTTAAAATAAACGGCTAAATTGCTTTAAGAAATTTAATCAGCGCTGCTCTATCTTTTTTCGACAAATTACGAAAAGCTTGGCGCGACATGTTCCCCTCACCAAAGTGCCAGAGAATGGCCTCTTCAAAATCTCGGGCACGTAAATCGTGCCACATATCGGTGTGATCAACTGCGTTAAACATCATCTGCCTAGCCCACAGTGGCGTAGTGCGAAACTTCTTACTCACACCATGATTAATTTTGCCCATATTATGTAAAAGCAAATCGGTATAAGGCCAGATTTTCTGATTCGCATAACGTGGTATATATTTGTATTCACTAGCCGTTGTCCAAGATGGCTTATGACATTCATTACAATTACTTTGATAGAAAAGATCGCGACCATGCTGAACTTCGGGATCATCCAAATTACGTGCAGCTGGCACACCTAAACCACGGCTCCATACCATTAATTTAGCTAATTCGTCTTGAGTAACCTCTTCTGGTTGATGCGCAGTAAGGGGTGTCGTATCTAGCCCTAATTCACCTTGTTTGTCGATCCATTTCTGGGTTGCAAACAATTTAGGTCGGTCGGTTCGAGTCATGTTATACACACTCCAACTACCATTGTAACCAGGGCCATTTTGTAATGTGGCTCGAATATTGTGTGAAGTGAATTTACCTAAATGCTTCTTACCATCATAAGGCTCTTTAACCCAACGCCCTGCACTGCCTTTGATTGGGCCTGGCATAGCTTTTTGTCGTTTATATTCAGCAATAATATCTTCATCAGGTATAGCATCAATCAAGCCGGTACCGAAAAGTCCTATAGTGGCTTCAATGCTAACTTTGGCACCTTCAGGTAAAGGGAACATTGGGTTAACAATTTCAGCGGATGGATAAATCAATGTTCCTTCATATTTTTTACCTTCATTGTAAGGCGTGCCATCAGGATATTTATTGCCAAAGTTATCAGTAAATTCATGCCAAGTAATATCAACATCTTCTGCAGGTGGTACATAGGGCGGAGTTGCCATGGTTTGTAACATAAACTTATAACCATCAACTATCTTGCCTTTGTCTGTATGAACCAGTGCCATATAACCATTACCAAATTGATGCTTCTTAAACTCATCAACTCGGCGGCTACGGCCATAATTGGGGTGGCAATTACGACAAGAAACATTATTGTACACTGGGCCTAAACCGCCATAAGGCGCTTCAGGATCAGTAACAAAGTCAGCTTCAAATAACGCTTCACCTTCGGGAAACATTTCAGACAATTTAGCATCTGCGTCAATGGCGGGCGAAGGTAATTCAAGGCAGCGCGAAGTGGTACTAAAAACTGTACCCATACGGCCACCGGTGAAGTATTCATCAGAAAGTCCCGGAGGAATTCCACCTATAGAAACATGCGCCTGAACAAGCGCACCAAGACAAATCAAGGTGAATACCCCCAGAGCTGCCATCATTTTATTATTTTTTTTGATAAAAGAGATTATTTTCACAATGCCTCGTCTATAACTCATTTAAAAACATCAACCAAGCGCTACACTCTTTTCAGTGCAATGCCTAAATATAAACTAATTAATTATCCAACCGACTTACTACAGATCACTTCCATAAGGTGCAAATGGCTCTACAGCTGGGTCAGCAGTAACCAGTGGTGTTGCTGTAACCATACGCTTCATCAACTTTTCGCATTCAGATACAGCAACACGGATCGCAATAGCCCTTTTGTCTGCTGGTGCATTTTTCAACTTACGGATATTTTCAAACTGCTTGTTTACATAAGCAAAACCGGTTTTGATGCGATCATCAAGAATGGGGTCTTTTTCAGCAACTAAATCAGAAAAAGCTGTACCACGAGCGCCTTCAACACCACCAAGATAAGAGTTTTCTATGCCCTTCATGCGATTTATAATCTCTGCATAAGGGTCAATCATATCCCAGTACTTTATGTGGTTTTCGTCACGCTCAGCCAACTCTTCAACGGTGGGGATCAGCTCTTCCAATACACTGGTACTTTCTTGGATCAATTCCTGTAGTGGTACTGATAAGCTAAAGTAACGGCTTTGTTCATCACCTGAGTTTTTAAACTCCCAAGCATAAGAAGAGTGTTGCTTCATACTGGCTTTTTCTAAGATAATTTTTTTATCTTCTGGCATATTGTCAGTGCCAACCCAAGCAGCCTGAAAATCAACGCCCTCTTCCAGCATTGCCCCCGTTACAGCAACTAAATAATTCAACTCAGTTGTCGTCAAATCTTCTATTTTGCGTGGTTTGCCATGGCGAAAGAGAAGATAACTAGCAGTATACAAGCCTCGCGTTGAAGCTGTTTCATCACGCAATGATGCGGGATCAGTTTTAAGCTTACCTGCCCTAACCTTACCTAGCGCATGCTCAATTAAAACAACATCTGCAGGCCAGATAGCCAATTGTTTATGATAATCGTAAAAAGCTGCGGGGCCGTAATGAAAAATCACTGAGCGATTAAAATAAGCCAATACCTTGTGCCAAGCTTTGATAGTTTTTTCCATCGCAGTGACGCTTTTTTTCGTACGCAAATTTTGGGCGGCTTTATCTAAAGCAAAAATACTATCAACCAAATGTTCAAGAGTGGCAATAACCGTATTATCCGTATAGCTTTCAATTACCTGTGCTGCTTTTTGCTTAAACAAAAAATTATCAAGTTTAGTATTAAAACCTGTGCCTGTTGATAGTAGTAGAGCAATAGCGACAACAGACACTAAAATTATATAGCCAGCCCAAGGCAGAAACTTTCGCTTCATGATGTTTTATTCCTAATATTTTTCTTGATTTACAACGGCCATCAATGAACGATTATTGCCTCATTAATTTTGCTTCAAGACCGGCACGAATATCTAGTTCAAGTACTTGCACAGCTTTAACAACAAGCTGTTGTAACTCATTAAGCTGTTGATAAAAATCTTGCAAGCTGTCTTCATCCTGCTCTAGAGCGCTGTATAAGTCTAAATTGTCTTGCTCAAACTCAGCTAGGGTCTCTTTGAGTTCTGAGAATTGTTCAACAATATCTTCAGCTAATTGAGGATCTTTTTTGTGGGCTAAACCATCTTTAGTAGCTACCAAGTGAAGAAGTCCAGATTTGCCATCACCAACCAACATACTTTCTAGGCCGGTGAGTGCCGCTTCAAATCCGGCACGCGAAGAGCGGCTGTAAGGCGCATTCAGCATCTTAGGTTTAGCCTTGCCGTCAAAATTGTTACTTGGTACGCGAAGACCATCACGCAGAATGGTTTCGGTAGTATTCAACCATTTGGCGACGATTAAACTCAGCGCATCACCTGGGATAAGGTAAGGTTCACCATTGCCCGCTAACACAAAACCATCGCGGAAATTGGCGATCCAACTATCTCTGGCTGCGGTGGTCTTTTCTCGAATTTCTTTGATGAGATCATTGAGATGAATACAGCGTAGATCAGCTACAACTTGCTCAGCATTTTTGGGAGAAAACAACAAAAATTCAACGCCAGTATAACCACGTACATCACTTTCTTTACGCATACTGGAAAATTCGGCAGAAGAAACTACTGCATTAAGGACGATATCGTTAATTGGTTTACCTAGACTAGCCTCAAGCTTATTTGCTGGTTCAATCAAAAATGGTAGAGATTCACGCCAAGCTATAAAAGCTTTATGCCATGATTTTCGAGCGGCATTTAGGTTTTCTTCATTAGCACTTTTGCATAGTGTTGTAACACTTTCATCAAGATTTGTAGCACTATCAACAAGTTGTGACATATGTGCATCAACGCCTTGACTAGCAAGTACTCCAAGAACTTCTGATTCTGATGGTGCGGCAAGTACAAATAAACTACAGCAAGCCAATAAAAAGGTGTTACAACGGAAAAATTTTATCAATTTATGCTTCAATGTAGATAACTCCTTTACATTGATTATTCGTAAAAGCACTTAATGCAAATACGAATGATTACGTATAAGGTGCTATCTTACGTGAATAAACATAAAAAAAGTTGATTTGGATCACATTTATTGAATTGATAAAATAGATGTTGTGTTGTTATACCTCTAATTATTGGCTCGTCATACCTGAGGTCATATGTTCGTCATCTCCGAGGTGTTTTAATCGGAGATCTTATGTTTATTTCACCAAGATTCCCGCTCAAAACACTGCGGGAATGACAGGTTTTGGGATACTGTGGGTGTGACAGTGCTTGTTGTGACATTATACCTTTAACTCTTATTTCGTCATACCCGAGGTATTTTGAATTACCCACAAAAATAATCTTATGGTATCTTTATTACTTTTAAACCATGAGAACAACCCGTGACCAAAGATCCCTGCGTATACATGCTCACCAATAAAACTCATGGTATTTTATATATAGGGGTTACTAGCAATTTAATACAACGTATTTGGCAGCACAAAAACCATCACGTAGACGGATTTAGTAAAAAATATAAAACCAACAAACTCATCTACTTTGAACAATGCAGTGAAATGACCTCAGCTATTATTCGAGAAAAACAACTTAAAAAATGGAATCGATCATGGAAAATTGAGCTTATTGAAAAAGACAATCCTCAATGGCATGATTTATACCCATCTATTATTTAGATTCCCGCTCAAAACAC
>JAOPTQ010000076.1:0-18470 GCA_051531915.1 Colwellia sp.
ACGCAGCATGTAAGCCTTTACCTTTTATTAGGTACTTGCCCTGTGGGAGCTTGCTCAATGCTCACTAACGTCGTTGAATTTATTTGATTTAGAATGACTAGACCTAAACAAATTCGCCTTGTTACTGAACATTGAGCATAGCTCTGAGTTGGGAAGAAATTTAATCAAATTGGTATTATTGAAAAATAGGATAAATTTGATGTTCCTTGGTGCTAAATTACCACCACAGCGTTTAATGCTTATACTTTGGTTAGTTGTTAGCTTTAGCGCCTTATCGGTTAATGTTGCTGTGGCGGCAAACAGTATTGATGGTATTAGGGTTTGGCCAGCACCTGAAAACACTCGTATTGTTTTCGATCTTAAACAAAAAGCAGATTACAGTTATTTTAGTTTACCTCGAAGTAAATCAAGCCCTAATCGATTGGTGATTGATTTTAAAAACCTGAAAAATTCGGTTGTTTTAAAAAATTTAGCTAAGAATGATCCGCGTATTAAGCGTTTTCGCACCAGTAAAGCTAAAAATAAAAAGAGTACACGTTTAGTACTTGAATTAGCCGACTCTTATCAACTAACTGTATTTCCGCTTGCGCCAGCAGGGCCGTATGGAAATCGCCTTGTTATTGATTTATACGATAATAATAAAATAAAAAAGTCAGTTAATAAAACCGTTAGTAAGCATAGTAAACGGGATATTGTTATTGCCATTGTTGCGGGACATGGTGGTGACGATCCTGGCTCTATTGGCGCGAAAGGCTCTTATGAGAAAAAAATCACCCTTGCTATCTCTAAAAAATTAGCAAAGTTAGTTGATAAGCAAACAGGTTATAAAGCGGTAATGATCCGCACCGGTGATTATTATGTAAATCATAACCGCAAAACAGAATTAGCGCGAAAAAGTAAAGCAGATCTACTTATTTCAATTCATGCCGATGCTTTTGTTTCCTCCAAGCCTAATGGCGCGTCAGTATTGGTGCAATCTACTCGACGAGCAAACTCTGAATTTACTCGTTGGATAGCTAATAGGGAAGCTGAATCGGAATTATTAGGAGGCGCTGGTGAAACGATTAAAAAAACAAAAGATAAAAATTTAGCGATAGCACTTGCCGATATGAAAAAAGAATACACCATGGCAAGCAGTTATGATTTTGCAGAGCATGTTATTAAGCAGATGAAAAAAATAACAAAGCTGCATAAGAAAAAGCCTGAAGGGTTAAGTCTTGCGGTATTGAAATCTTCTGATATTCCCTCGGTGTTAATTGAAACAGGTTTTATTTCAAATCCCGAAGAAGAAAAAAAATTAAACAATGCTCGGCATCAGCAAAAAATAGCAGCAGCCATTCAAAAAGCGATCAGCAATTATTTTGCCAATAACATTCCTGAAGGTACTTTATTAGCCTCAATTGAATTGAAAAAACATAAAGTGCGTAGTGGCGAATCGTTATCAGTATTAGCAAAACGCTATAAAACTTCTATCGCGCAACTTAAGTTGGTTAATAATTTAACATCGAACACCTTAAAAATTGGGCAAACACTCAAAATTCCTCGTGCAGGATAGTCTGCTAAATACCGGTATATAAACCTTATGACCATTGAAATATTGCCAGCTCGCCTAGCAAACCAAATTGCAGCAGGTGAAGTTGTTGAGCGACCCGCTTCGGTTATTAAAGAATTAATTGAAAATAGTTTAGATGCGGGGGCAACTTCCATCACTATTGATATAGAAAAGGGCGGCGTAAAAAAAATTAGGTTAACCGATAATGGTACCGGTATTGCTAAAGATGAACTAAGCCTTGCATTGAGTCGTCATGCGACCAGTAAAATAAAGAATTTATCAGATTTAGAAGCGATCAGCAGTTTAGGTTTTCGGGGTGAAGCGTTAGCTAGTATCAGTTCAGTGGCTCGGCTAACATTAACCTCTAAACCTAAAATGCAAACCACCGCTTGGCAGGCGAGTGCTGAAGGTAGGGAAATGATTGTTGCTGTTAAGCCAGCGGCTCATCCTGATGGTACAACGATTGAAGTTTTAGATTTATTTTTTAATACCCCCGCGAGACGAAAATTTCTACGAACAGAAAAAACAGAATTTAATCATATTGATGAAGTGGTACGACGTATAGCTTTAGCTCATTTTGAAGTTTCATTTACCTTGACGCACAATGGCAAAATGATCCGTCAATACCGAGCCGCTAAAGATCAAGCTCACTATGGCAAACGTGTAGCGATGATTTGCGGTGCAAAGTTTATAGAGCATGCGATAGAAATAGATTGCCAACATGACAACATGCGCCTTTATGGTTGGTTAGCTAAACCGAGTTTTTTTCGTAATCAAAATGATCTTTGTTATAGCTATGTGAATGGCAGAATGATGCGAGATAAATTGATCAATCATGCTATTCGACAGGCTTATGCCGATTTGCTACCGAATGATACTTACCCAGCGTTTGTGTTATTTTTAACTTGTGAACACAGTGAAGTTGATGTCAATGTGCACCCAGCAAAACATGAAGTTCGTTTTCATCAAAGCCGGTATGTTCATGATTTTATTTATTCGGTTTGTCATAAGGCGTTAATCGAGTTAACTGATAATGGTAAGCAAGCGCTTACTTATGGTGTTGATGAGAAAAATCACGGAAGCAGTAGGGAAATTGATTACACACATGCTGATTATATTACGCCTTTACAGCAAGTAAATGAGGCAGATTCATTTCCTTCGTCACCGAGTTCGCCTCCTATTTTGTCACCGGCTTCCTCAGCTAGCTCTCAATCTTCAAACTATGCTGCTGCGAATTATTCAGCGCATTCGCCTCACCATTCGCCAAGAGAATCACGTGCGGGTATATCCACACAAGCGGCGGGTAATTATCAGCAATTAATGACGCCCATTCAGGAGAGTGATCTGACCTTACCTAATACAGTAGGCAGTGATTTTTTACTTTATGTGGAAAAACCGGGCTACGGTGTTTTTAAACATCAAGACAGTTTACGCGCTTTATCTTTGTTTTCATTAGCTCAAGCGGTAAATTTTTTATTAGTAGAGCAACGTTGGCAACAAGCGGAGTCAAGTTTAGTTAGCCAGCCTTTATTGTTACCGATTGTTGTTTCTTTATCGGCAGAGCAGTGCCAGTTTATTCATCAACAACAAGCATTATTTGATAAAGCAGGTATTGTTTTTGTATTGCAAGATAGAAATAAAATACAAATTCGCCAGTTTCCCGCCTTCTTACGCGAGAAAGATATTACCGTGAGTTTCAATGAACTTATTACACAGCTACAGCACAAAGAAATACCGAGCAGTGTTGATATGTGTCAGGCAATAGCCTCGATTATGGTGATGAGTGAATATAATGCGGATCAAGCAAGAAATTTATTGCTAATGGCGAAAAAACAGCTTGATGAAAGTTTTATCCATACTTTGCTCTTGAATTCTGTAGTGGTTGACCTCACATCTGAAATTAAGCAATTAAAAAAGTAATTATCTGTCTTATCACTGTAAAATTTAACAGTTACCATAGAAATAACTTAACGTAATAATTTTAAGAAGAATTGAGTAAAGTGTCAGCCAAGAGTGCAAAAAAACAACCACCTGTTATTTGTTTAATGGGGCCAACGGCATCGGGTAAAACTGCACTTGCTATGGCGTTGCATGATGTTCTGCCTTGCGACATTATTAGTGTTGACTCTGCGTTGATTTATCGAGATATGGATATTGGTACCGCAAAGCCAACCTCTGAGGAATTAGCATGTTATCCTCATCACTTGATTAATTTACGTGATGCGAAAGAAAGTTATTCGGCCGCTGATTTTTGTCGTGATGCTTTAGGGAAAATTGCACAAATTAGAGCAAACAATCGTATACCGTTGTTGGTCGGCGGAACAATGATGTATTTTAAAAGTTTAATAGAAGGTATATCGCCGTTACCTGCCGCTGATGCCGCTGTTCGTCAAAAAATAGAAAATGAGGCTGTAGAGTTGGGTTGGGAGGCAATGCATCAACAATTAGCTGAAATTGATGCAGAATCAGCATTGCGAATACACCCAAATGATCCACAGCGGTTAACGCGCGCTTTAGAGGTTTACCGTTTAACCGGCAACACTTTGACACAATTAACTAAAATTAAAGGTGATAAGTTAGGCGGAGATGTTTTACAATTCGCGATAACGACAAAAGAGCGCAGTACTTTACACGATAGAATAGCCGTGCGTTATCAGCAAATGATTACCGAAGGTTTTGAGCAAGAAGTTGTAAAACTTAAAGCACGTAATGATTTACATGAGAACTTACCTTCAATTCGTTGTGTTGGTTATCGTCAAATGTGGCAATATTTGAATAATGAATATGATCACAATGAAATGGTATTTCGTGGTATTTGTGCCACAAGACAATTAGCGAAAAGGCAATTAACTTGGTTAAGAAATTGGCCTAATTTACATTGGCTAACAACAGATGATGAAACAAATTTAACGCACGTTTTAGCAAAAATTGCAAAATGTGAGTGATAGATAGTTATAAAATAGATTTATATTGACTATCATTAAGCAAAATTGAAACATTGGTGTATAATTACAACATTATTTCCTTTAACGAGGTAAATAATTAGTTCTATTAATATTTTAGTGTTTTTTACATACGTATATATTAGAAAGTGTTTCTAATTAATAAATTTTTCTAATAATAAAAAGGACCCATATAATGGCAAAAGGGCAGTCTTTACAAGACCCATTTTTGAATGCTTTACGACGTGATCGCATTCCAGTTGCAATTTATTTAGTAAACGGTATTAAACTACAAGGGCAAGTTGAATCATTTGATCAATTTGTTATTTTACTTAAAAATACCGTGAGTCAAATGGTATATAAACATGCCATTTCTACCGTTGTTCCTGCTAGAGCAGTAAACACCGCCCCTATGGCTAATCAGATTGATAGTAATCAGTCACCGGACGCTTAAAAACTATGTCTTTGACGGTTAGTTGTCATCATTTGTATTGATAACTGTAATATGAGTACAACAAGGTTTAGCGCATTTGTTTGATCGTTATCAAGCGGGTGAACAAGCAGTACTTGTTCACTTAGATTTTCCCGATGAAAGCACCAGAGAAGATTTAACCGAATTTAAAATGTTGGTATCTTCTGCTGGCGTGACAGAATTAACGGTTGTTTCTGGCAAGCGAAGCACACCCCATCCTAAATATTTTGTTGGTAGCGGTAAGGCCGAAGAAATTGCCGAGGCTGTTCGCTTATTTGACGCCAATGTTATTTTGTTTAATCACAGTCTATCTCCTTCTCAAGAAAAAAATATTGAAGCGTTATGTGAATGTAGGGTTATTGACCGTACTACACTCATTCTTGATATTTTTGCCCAACGCGCTCGCACTCACGAAGGGAAGTTACAAGTTGAACTTGCTCAATTAAAACACATTAGTAGTCGGCTGATACGTGGTTGGACACATTTAGAGCGACAAAAGGGGGGGATTGGCTTACGTGGTCCAGGTGAAACCCAACTAGAAACTGATCGACGCTTATTACGTGAACGTATGGTTAACATTCGTAAACGTTTAGAAAAAGTTGAACGACAACGACAACAAGGGCGGCGCGCTAGAACTCGGGCTGAATTACCGACGTTATCGTTAGTGGGCTATACCAATGCGGGTAAATCAACCTTATTTAATTTGATTACTCAAGCAGACGTTTATGCCGCTGATCAACTGTTTGCTACTTTAGATCCCACCTTGCGTAGAATTGAACTTGAAGGGGTTGGTGGTGTTATTTTAGCCGACACCGTTGGCTTTATTCGACATTTACCGCATGATTTAGTGTCTGCATTTAAAGCAACGTTAACAGAAACGCGTGAAGCCGAACTGTTATTGCATGTCGTTGATATTTCAGATGAAAGACGCACTGAAAATATTGAACAAGTTGAATATGTGTTAAGTGAAATTGAAGCCGATGAAGTGCCTCAACTTATTATTTGTAATAAAATTGATAGCTTAGATGATATTGAACCGCGCATAGACCGAAATGATGAAGGCGTGCCTATTCGAGTGTGGTTGTCAGCGCAAGCGAATGTTGGTATCGATTTGTTTTTTAGTGCGTTAACAGAGCGCTTAGATAAGCAAGTGGTGAGTTATCATTTGAGTATTCCTCCTCAAGATGGAAAACTGCGAGGTATTCTGTATCAATTAAACTGTATTACCGAAGAACATTTTGACGAGCAAGGCTATTGTCAACTTACTATTAAATTGCCTTTGCGAGAGTGGAACAGGTTAATAAAACAAGAACAAACACATATTGAAGAATATATTGTAAATTAATGTTTAAATGGCTTATAAAGCGACTGCTTTTGTCATAAACTTGAAGAAATTTAATTTAAAAAAATTTGTAATTTAACGGAGAACACCATGGCTTGGAATGAACCGGGGAATAATGATAAAGACCCCTGGAAAAACAAAGGTGGCAAAAACCAAGGGCCACCTGATTTAGATGAGTTACTCAATGATTTAGGTAAAAAAGTGACGGGTATCTTTGGTGGTAAAGGGGGTGGTAAATCATCAGGCGGCTCTACCGGCTCTGGGAAAAGTTTTTCTCGGATTGGTATAAGTTTAGTTTTATTAATCGCCGTTGTTGTTTATGCCTTCAGTGGTTTTTATACGATTAAAGAAGCTGAACAAGGTATTGTACTCCGTTTTGGTCAATATTCGGGCACGGTAGATCCTGGCTTACGTTGGCAGTGGACTTTTGTTGAACGTATTATTCCCGTTGATATGCAATCAACGCGTAACTTACCAGCTTCAGGCTTTATGTTAACGCAAGATGAGAATGTTGTACGTGTTGAAATGGAAATTCAATATCGTGTTGTTGACGCACGCAACTATGTTTTTAGTGTTACTAATGCTGACGATAGCTTGAGTCAATCGCTTGATAGTGCCCTACGCTATGTGGTTGGTCATGCCATAATGGATGATATTTTAACCAGTGGTCGTGAGCAAATTCGTCAATCAGTATGGCAAGAATTAGAGAAAATAATTGCGCCTTATAATTTAGGCTTAATTATTGTTGATGTTAACTTTAAAGATGCTCGTCCACCGAATGAAGTAAAAGATGCTTTTGATGATGCTATAGCGGCACAAGAAGATGAAGTGCGTTTTTTACGTGAGGCAGAAGCCTATGCTCGTGGTATTGAGCCACGCGCTCGTGGTCGAGTTAAGCGTATGGAACAAGAAGCATTAGCTTATAAATCACAAACTGTTTTAGACGCGCAAGGTGAAGTGGCAAGGTTTGAAAAAATATTACCTGAATACCAAGCAGCACCCGAGGTAACTCGTCAACGTTTGTATATTGCGACCATGGAAAAAGTTTACAGTAACACCAGTAAAGTGATGGTAGATGTTGAAGGGGGTAATAACATGATGTATTTACCTTTAGATAAAATTATTCAGCAACAATCAACAACAAGGGCGGCACCTCAATCGTATTCTCAACCCGTTCAAAATAATTCAACCATTAATTCATCATCAAGCGCTAATCGCGGTGATAGATATGACAGCGGGAGAAATTAACCAATGAAAAATTTTGCTATTGCGATAATATCGTTACTTTTTATTTTAGTGACTTCCTCTGTTTTTATTATTTATGAAGGGCAGCGCGGTATTGTTTTTCAATTTTCAAAAATAAAACGTGACGCGGTAACGGAAGAAATGATGGTCTTTGAACCGGGTTTACATTTTAAAATACCGTTTGTTGAGGAGGTTAAAAAACTTGATGCGCGGATTCAAACATTAGATGAAGCGCCCGATCGCTTTGTTACCTCAGAGAAAAAAGATCTCATGGTTGATTCTTTTGTTAAATGGCGTATTGTTGATTTTTCTACCTTTTACCTACGTACATCAGGTTCTATAGATAATGCTCGCGCATTATTAAAGCAAAAGGTAAACAATGGCTTGCGTACCGAATTTGGTAACCGAACCATTAAAGATATCGTCTCTGGTGATCGTTCTGCTATCATGAGAAAAGCACTTGAGAGTGCAGAAAGTAGTCGTGCTGATTTAGGTATTCAAGTGGTTGATGTTCGTATTAAAGCGATTAATTTACCGACAGAAGTGAGTAACTCTATTTATGAGCGTATGCGCGCAGAACGTACTGCCGTGGCTAAAGAGCATAGATCACAAGGTCAAGAACAAGCTGAAATTATTCGCGCAACCATTGATGCTAAAGTAACAATTATGTTGGCAGAAGCACAAAAACAAGCGTTTACTGTTCGTGGTGATGGCGATGCAGAAGCGGCCAAAGTATACGCCAATGCTTATCAAAAAGACGCTGAATTTTATCGTTTTTATCGTAGCCTTGAAGCTTATGAAAATAGCTTTAATAGCAAAAATGATATTATGGTTGTTAAACCAGACAGTGAATTTTTTGGTTATTTAAAAGATGGCGTAAAGGCTAGCAAGTAATCATTCTTTCATTTGGATATGAAATTTTGTAACTGCTCACCAAGCCTCTAGGGCGTCATTCCCGAAGTGTCTAATCGGGAATCTATGGTATTAAAAACTGGATCTTCGATTAAAATATCTCGAAGATGACGTAAATAAGTTTTGGTGCTTTGCAAAATCATTATGAGCTCAATAATTACACAATGTTAAAGCCAGCAATTTTGTTGGCTTTTTTGTTTTTTAGTAAGCTAACAAGGCTAATTTATTATGTCAGAATCATTATTACTCGCAGTAGCATTAGTGCTCATTATTGAAGGATTAGCACCTGCGCTTTTCCCTAATAGATGGCGTAGTTATGTTATTAAAATAGCGCAACTACCGCTTGATAGCATTCGAGTGACAGGAATCATTCTCATGTTATTGGGCTGTGGTTTATTGTGGTTAATCAATTGAAAAAACATAAATTATAACCCTCTAATTTTAAAAGATTATTTTTTTGTAGATCACAAAATAAGTAAAAAATCTGCTTTTTAGCTTGGACTATAATTTGATATTTGATAAAATCCTCGCCTAATTTTCTGACGAAATAGTAACCATGGGCAAAAATGTAGTTGTTCTCGGCACTCAATGGGGTGACGAAGGTAAAGGTAAGATTGTTGATTTACTAACGGATAAAGCAAAATATGTTGTTCGCTATCAAGGCGGGCATAACGCAGGTCACACTTTAGTCATTGACGGTGAAAAAACCGTTCTACATTTAATTCCATCGGGCGTATTACGTGACAATGTAAAATGCATGATTGGTAATGGTGTAGTTTTATGTCCCAAAGCTTTAATGGCTGAAATTAAAATGCTTGAAGCTAAGGGTATTCCAGTACGCGAACGCTTACTTATTAGCGATGCATGTCCTTTAATTCTTCCCTATCATAATGCTTTAGATGCCGCTCGCGAAATTGCTCGTGGGGCAAAAGCTATCGGTACTACAGGTCGTGGTATTGGTCCAGCCTATGAAGATAAAGTAGCACGACGTGGCTTACGCGTTGGCGATTTATTCTGTGCAGAGTCTTTCGCTGCTAAATTGAAAGAAATTGTTGAGTACCATAATTTTTCTTTGGTTAACTATTATAAGGCTGAACCAATCAATTATGAAGAAGTACTCGCTGATGCCTTAGCCGTTGCTGATATCATTAAAAATATGACAGCAGATATTGCTGAAATACTTGATCAAGCACGTAAAAGAGGTGATTCAATCATGTTTGAGGGTGCCCAAGGTACTCTCCTTGATATTGATCACGGCACTTATCCTTATGTAACGTCTTCAAATACAACGGCGGGCGGTGTTGCTACCGGTTGTGGCGTTGGTCCTTGTCATCTCGATTATATTTTAGGAATTACTAAAGCATACACAACACGTGTTGGCTCAGGTCCTTTTCCGACTGAACTAGATGATGAAGTCGGCGACCATTTAGGTACCGTTGGCCATGAATTTGGCGCTACCACAGGGCGCGAGCGTCGTTGTGGTTGGTTTGATGCCGTTGCTATGCATCGTGCTATTCAAGTTAACAGCGTAACAGGTTTCTGTTTAACTAAGCTTGATGTGTTAGATGGTTTAGAAACACTTAAAATTTGTGTCGGCTATAAAACAGAGTCGGGTGAAATAATCACTGTGCCACCAACGGCAGCAGAAGGTTATGAAAGAATTACACCAGTCTATGAAGAGCTACCCGGCTGGAGTGAGAAAACAGTAGGCGCTACTTCAGTTGATGCATTACCTGAAAATGCACTTGCTTATATTAAGCGCATTGAAGAAGTTACCGGTGTTCCTGTTGATATTATATCTACAGGCCCTGATCGTAATGAAACCATTATTAAAGTAAATCCATTTGTTTAACATTTGTTTTTATAATCCTTATTCTTTATATTAAGGGTTCAGGTAAATATTTTAAAAAATCCAACATCTTTGTTGGATTTTTTTTTGATATTAATATATCGGCTATAAAGTCATGAAGGAGATCTTTAATGATTAAAAACGCATCAAAACATGTCATTCTGCTGCTTGTTTGTTTCTTGTTTTCTTGTCATTCATCCAGTGAAAAAAATAATGATGCTCAGCAAAAATGGCAAGTAGTAACGGTAAAATATTTTTCTTTTGAGGGCGGTTTTTTTGGTTTAGTGTCTAAAAATGGGGTAAAATTATTACCGATGAACCTTAAAAAAAACTATAAAATAGACGGTACAATTTTAAAAGTAATCGGTCATGTTGATAACGATATAATGACCATTCAACAGTGGGGAACGCCATTTAATATAACGGCGGTTGAATTAGTGAAAATAGGCAAGAATAAGTAAAAAACAAGGAATAAAATAAGCGTAAACTATGATGAATCAGCTAAGAGTGCATCACTATTTATTGTTTACAAACTAACGGTTGCTTTAATCGCGTTAAAATAGGCTGATCATTCATAAATTGAATTTGGTAAAGCTGTTGATAATCATGCTCAGAGAGCGGTGCTATTTTTTCTCCGCTAAGTAATGCGGCTAATTGAGGCGTGGTATTACTATGACCAACAATTAAACTGTTTTCTTTTCGTTGTTTTAATTGTTGAGCCAATTGCGCTAAATGTCTTGGGTTATAATTTTTTATTGCTAAGTTATGCCGTTTAGCCGATGGCTTAGCTGTTGCCATTGTCCGTTTATAACTTGTACTGTAAACGTTAGCTATAGTTGTTTGTGATAATAATGTCGCTAATTGTTCTGCTCGTTTTTGACCACAGTGGGTTAGTGACGGATTTTTAGCGTCAGCTTGCTTTTCAGCATGACGCACTAAATAGAGCGAGTACTGCGTTGCGTTACTATCGGCAGTACCAACAGTAATGTCAGCATTATTATCAGTAGTAAAACCAGAAAAGCTAATCAATAAGCTTACAAGTAAGAGGCTAAATTTTTTCATCCGTGTGTATCCTTCACCAGTTTAGAACAATCTATTTAAGCCATTGAGTGCCGCCACTCTAAATGCTTCTGCCATTGTTGGGTAATTAAAGGTAGTGTTAACAAAGTACTCTATCGTATTGCCACCATTAGTTTGCTGCATAATAGCTTGACCAATATGTATTATTTCTGCCGCATTTTCACCAAAACAATGTATGCCTAATATTTCTTTAGTTTCTCGATGAAAAAGAATTTTTAACGAACCCACTAAATTATTCGATATTTGCGCCCGCGCTAAATGTTTAAATTGTGCTCTACCTACTTCATAAGGCACTTTTGCTTCGGTAAGCTCTTGCTCAGTTTTACCCACGGAGCTTATTTCTGGAATAGTATAAATACCGGTGGGAATATCAACAATTAATTCTGCTTGGCTAGTATTGTCAATGATTGATAATGCTGCAATTCGCCCTTGATCAAAGGCAGCGCTAGCAAGACTTGGATAACCGGTAATATCGCCAACCGCATAAATATTGTCAATCTCGGTTTGATAACAAGTATTCACTTTTAATTGCCCGCGATTATCAGCGGTTAACCCTGCAGATGCTAATTCTAAGTCAGCAGTGTTGCCTGTTCTACCATTAGCATATAGTAAACAGTCGGCGCGCATTTTTTTACCCGACTCTAAATGTACTATGACTGCTTCGTCTGTCGCTTCAACTTTTAAAATTTGTTCTCGATGACGAATAACAACACCGTTGTTCCATAAGTGGTAACTTAATGAGTCAGACATTTCATCATCTAAAAAAGACAATAGCCGATCACGTGTATTAATTAAATCAACTTTTACACCTAAGCCCCTAAAAATACAGGCATATTCACTACCAATAACCCCCGCTCCGTAAATAATTACGTGGCGAGGAGCATGTGTTAAATTCAAAATACTATCAGAATCGTAAATTCGTGGATGATTAAAATCAATATCATGAGGTTGGTAAGGCCTAGAGCCTGTGGCAATCACTATTTGTTTAGCGCTAATTTTATCAAATGCGCCATCTTGGCGAAGCACTCTAACCGTATTAGCATCAACAAAAGAAGCTTCGCCAATGATGTGATCAACTCTATTTCTTAGATAAAAGCCACCCCGTAAATTCACTTGTTTACTAATGACAGCGGAAGCATGATTGAGAATATCTTGAAAGGTGAGTTGTTTTGCTTGGTCATCATGATTAAATAAAGGATTAGTATTGTACTCTATTAATCGACTTACCGATTGCCGTAATGCTTTAGAGGGGATAGTTCCCCAGTGTGTACAACCGCCACCTACTTGGTGGTAACGCTCTATAATAGCAACTTTTTTTTCTTTTTTGGCTAAATTCATTGCCGCACCTTCACCGCCGGGGCCGGTGCCAATGATGATGACATCATAATCAAATTTATTGTCGGTAGCGTTTTTTTCTGTACTTGATTTTGTCAAAAGAGAAATCTCAAATCCTAACTAAGCTAAAATTTTAGCAGGATTTAAGGGTAAGGTAACTATTTAATACGGGGGATGTTGTTTGCTCGCTTTTTAGAGCAGATTTAGGTCTTGTTTAAGTTTTGTTTAAGCTTTGTTTAAGATAGATTATCAGTGATTAATTGCCAACTTTGGCGCTGTTTTTTTAATAGCTGTTTTATTTCTTGATATTGAAGCATCAATTCAGATTGTTCAACGCCAGCCATGACTTGCACTCGTTTTGCTATTAATACGGTTTTACGTATTTGGTAAAAAGCATTAATTCTATTGATCAAAGCATCATATTCTTGTTGTAATTTAATGAGCATTTGCTCAGCATCGGGATGAGAGATTAATTTCTTTTTACTAAGCTTTAATGTCATGGCTAAGCGCATTTTTTCTACTTTATCTTCAGGGCTAGTGCGTAATTTTGACGTTAACCCTAAATATTGACAAGATTTAATTAACCATTTTGTTGGATCAAATTGCCACCACCGAATGCCATTCCGGTAGTCGTTTTCAAAAATATGATGGTAATTATGATAGCCTTCCCCAAAAGTCAAGAAAGCTAAAATACCATTGTCTCTGGCGGTATTTTTATCGGTGTAGGTTTGTTTACCCCAAATGTGCGCTAAAGAATTAATGAAAAAAGTGGTGTGATGACTTAACACTAAGCGTAAAAATCCTACCAATAATAAACTATTGATTAGGCTGCCATGCCATAACCCAAAAACAATAGGCACACCAAAATTCATGGTGATGGTTAGCAATAAATAATGTTTATGTTGCCACATGACAATGGGATCTTTTTGCAAGTCTCGAACATTTTTATAATCGTGGTAACGTTGAGCTTGATACTCTCTACACATCCAACCCATATGAGAATACCAAAATCCCATTTTAGCTGAATAGGGATCAATGTCATTATTGTCGACGTGTTTATGATGAATACGATGATCTGACGACCAATGCAAAATGCTATTTTGTAACGCAAAAGCGCCACCTAAAGCAAAAATTAACCGTAAACTCCAATGAGATTGAAAGGCTTTATGTGACCAAAGACGATGATAGCCGGTAGTAATCGACATTCCACAATAGATAAAACAAATAAGTGCAAAGAGTATTTCAGTGCTATCAAATCCGACAGTAAAGGCACGATAAGGAACAGCAAGTGCGGCGACTAAAAATGTGGAGATAAAAATGGTCACATTTAGCCAGATAATAGCAGGTTTTTTCATGTTAACTCTCAAGGATAAAATAATTTAAGCGTACACTTGTAAGCTATTTTAGCTAGATCATCAGACCAGTCAAGAATATTTATCAAATATATTGTTATCAAAAATCCTGAAACAGACATTTAATAATTATTACCGTATGATAAGTGGTTAAATGATTGAGTTTTTTATAAGAGTTATTGCCATGACGGGTGTTAGAGCACAGCAAAAAGAAAAAACACGTCGACAAATAATTGATGCAGCATTGAATCAATTAAGTGCAGAGCGCAGTTTTTCTAATTTGAGTTTACGAGAAGTGGCTAAAGAAGCGGGTTTAGCGCCCACCTCATTTTATCGACACTTTTCTGATATGGACGAATTGGGTTTAACCTTGGTTGATGAAGCCGGTCTAACATTACGCCAATTAATGCGTCAAGCCCGCCAGCGTATAGCTAAAGGTGGCTCTGTAATACAAATATCAGTACAAACTTTTATGGAACTTATTGAAAGTAATGGTAATATTTTTCGTCTGTTACTACGAGAACGTTCCGGTACTTCGGCTGCTTTTCGTGCTGCCGTTATTCGAGAAATACGTTACTTCACGATGGAGCTTTGTGACTATTTGCAGCAAGCGAATGATTTAGAAGCCGAAGTTGCTTATATGCAAGCAAATGCTGCGGTAACGATTGTTTTTAGCGCCGGCTCTGATGCGTTAGATATAGAAGATGAAACTGAGCGACAACAATTATCCAAACAAACGGTTCAACAGCTACGCTTTATTGCACGAGGCGCAGCTGAGTTAAGCGATCGACGAAAAAAGCAAAAAAGATAGAGTGGCACTGAAAGAGTAAGTCAAACCAGTTAATCACTATTTCATTGGAGATACCTTAAGGTTTTTTGGTCAGTATTACGCCTGTTTCAATATGGTGGGTATAAGGAAATTGATCAAACAATGCAAACTTTTCAATGGTATGTGTTTTGGTTAACTGCTGTAAATTAGCTTTCAAGGTTTCAGGGTTACAAGAAATATAGATAATTTTATTAAAACGGCTTACTAATTCAATGCTCTCATTGTCTAGCCCCGCTCTTGGCGGGTCAACTAATACCGTATCGTAATGATAAGTGGTTAAATCAAAATCAGCCAACCGCCTAAAAGTACGCTCGCCGTTCATTGCTTGGCTAAACTCTTCACTCGACATACGCACAATATTGATATTATCAATGTTATTTTCACTAATGTTGAATTGTGCAGATTTCACCGACGTTTTTGATATTTCAGTGCCCAACACTCGCGTAAAATTTTGCGCTAAAGCAATACTGAAATTACCATTACCACAGTAAAGTTCTATTAGGTCGCCGCCAGCATTAAGTGTTGCTTGCTGCGCCCAAAGTAACATTTTTTGATTTACTTCACCGTTGGGTTGAGTGAAACTATTTTCCACTTGCTGATAAAGATAAGTTTGACTGCCAACTTGCAATGACTCAACAACATAATCTTTATTGATAATAATTTTTTGCTTTTTAGCTCTACCAATAATATCTACCGGAGCAATACTTGAAAGTTTTTCTTTAAGATTAACCGCGGCATTTTCCCAACTTGCATCTAAAGGCTTGTGATACAGTAAACTGATTAATAATTCACCACTTAAGGTAGATAAAAAATCGACTTGAAAAAGTTTATAACGCAGAGTTTTATTATCTTTAATCGCTTCAATCAAGGCCTTCATTGCTTGGTTAATCAGTTGACTGGCAACCGGGAAATAATCAACACGATATTTTTCTTTCGTTTCACTATTAAACATAATGTAATAGAGATCATTTTCTTGGTGCCATACCCGAAATTCAGCACGCAACCGATAATTTAAAGGCGCAGAGGAATATACCTCTGCTGAAGGTAAGGTAAACTCACTCAGTAGTTCATCCATATCTTGTTGTTTTTTCGATAATTGTTGTTCGTAGTTATCGGGATGAATATGATTAAACATAACAATGCCTTTTAATAGTAAATAGGGTAAATAAACAAAAGCGCAGATTTTACGCTTGCTTGATGTTTTGTCTAGCGGTTTTATGCAATTTATTTACTATCATTGAATAGGTATTGCTTAAGTTTTAAACAATACTGCCGATAATATAGCATCATTTCTAATTTACGTAGCGTAAACGTTAGAATATAGGAGCAACTGATCATGACGAGTATAGGTAATTTTATTAATAATGATTCCCCTTTAAAGCAAGGTGGACAATCAACACTAAAGCCTGAAAAGGCATCTTCTTATCATAAAAATGAGCAAGTAAATAGCGGCAGTAAACCCTCTATGGATGATATCCTTTATCAGCATAATTCAGCGATGGTTGAAAAGTTGTTATATCAATCTATTTCGTACCATTTCTCTTCCTCAAATTCTTCATTTAGCTCGGTAGAGAATTCATCAACAAATAATATTGCCGTTGCCGACTTTGAAAAAACACAAGCGGTAGAGGCTGATGAGAGTCTCTTTGATTTTGAGCAAGTCGCTGAATCTGTGATGGCTTTTGTTAGTTCAAGTATTTTAGCCGCAAAAGAGCGAGGTGAAAGTGACGAAGCATTAACTGCAATGTTTCAACAAGCGCATTCAGGGGTTAATAAGGGTGTTGATGAAGCCCTTGATGATCTTAATGGTATGAATATGCTGAGCGATGAGCTGTCTTCGGGGATTGAAAAAAGTCGTCATTTAATTCATGACGGTATAGATAAATTACACGAACAGTTATTTGGGCAAGTCGGAGACACACAAAATATTGCCACTATTCAATCAGCCTCATTACAGAATGAAATTCAGATTGCTCAATCACAAACGAGTGATTTAACAGTTATTACGGCAGAAGGGGATAGTGTTACTATTTCTTTTAGTCGCATGGGTGAGCAAAGCTTTTCTGCATTTTCTCAACGCTCTATGGCTGAAAATACTGAGGGATTTCAATTTACACAATCATCATCACAAGAAGTAAATTTTTCATTTTCTGTTGAAGGAGATCTCAACGAACAAGAAAAATCAGCGATATCTTCGCTAATTAAAGAGGTTAATAGCTTACAAAAAGAGTTTTTTAATGGTGATGTTGAGAAAGCTTTTGAGCAAGCGTTAACACTAAATTTTGATCCTTCGCAGATAGTTAGTTTTAATTTAGATTTAACGCAAAGTAGTAGCAGTGTTGTCACTCAAAAATATACTGAAGTTGCGAAAATTTCAGATGAAAATAATAATCAAGCAAAGCAGGCATTAATGCATCAGCTTAAACCCGCAGAAAACTTCATTAAACACTTTGATAGGGTTAATCAATTAGCTGAAAATTTACTGGCAACAGATAATAATCAAATAACAGATTTTTATGAGGCAATATTAAAAGCTGGATTTGGAGAGAGTGATAAGTTAATAAATAAATGGCATGAAATGGTTGGAAAATTAAATTAATACATTACGTGTAGTATGCATTTAAAAGTATAAAAACCGCTATTATGGCGGTTTTTTAATGAAAAAATAATAAGCAATTTAGTTAAATGCTATTCAACATTATCCGTTCTTTCGGGTCTTTCTTTTGCTTCTCTCACTTTTAAAGTGCGTTGTTGAAATTCAGTATCGTTAAGTGCTGATATCGCTTTATCTAAATCATTGGCAGACATTTCAACAAAACCAAAGCCACGACGTTTACCTGTGTGCTTGTCCTTCATTAAGCGAACTGAATGTACATTGCCATAGTTAGCAAATAACTCTCTAACAATAGATTCATTAGCACGATACGGTAAATTACCGACATAAAGCGTTTTAATTTCTTCATCTGGATCAGTTGAAGATGAATTTGGTTGAGCACCAATTAAGGGAGAAATAAAAGTACTGATGAAAACAATAACAGCGATAACTGCGGGGCTTGTTGTCATTGAATTTGAAATGATAAAAGCAATTATAGAAAAGATAACGGCTATAATGATTGTTGATAGTTGAGGAGATTTCATAATGTATACCTAGTTAATTATTATTTTAATATAAACATAAAAATGCGATTCTATGTTACCCACCTTTTATTAATGTGCAACCAGTAAGTGTAAAATTTATGCAATATAGTTAAAAAATTCAATAATAAACTTTAACTTAAGAGAATTGTTTTTACTTAAATCACTTAAAAGCAGTTAATATTGAGGCGCTGTATTCCTTACTAATGAAAACTATTGGCAATAATTATTGTTTAAAGGTTATTGATAAGCTGTTTTATTAGTCGCTTTGATTCAAATGTAAACAAATCTTAATGTTGTTGTCATAATTAAGTGTTTTTTAAGAAAAAACACTTGACCCCAAAACAAAACACTCTACAATGCGCTCCAGTTCCAAGGGGTTGAGTTAAAACAACGCGTCTAGGGACTGTTTTGATAAGTTATCT
>JAOPTQ010000077.1:0-7530 GCA_051531915.1 Colwellia sp.
AAATGTGATCAAGAGACAGCTCCTTTGGAGGGGCTGGGGGAGGTACAGCGCGAAGCGCTGTTAGTTTTTTTTAACGTAGAGCTGTTAAATTATGAAACTATACAAATATAGAAGCCTCACAGGTGATGCTTTTCAGTGGACACAGCAAATAATAAAGACGTCTTCATTTTATTTTGCTACCCCACCGGTACTTAATGATCTTATGGATGTTCAGCTTAGAGTTTGTGCAGATCAGCTTAGCGATCAATATATATTAAATTGGTTAGGTAAAGGTAATGCAAAAAATGCTGAAGAATTTGAAATTTTTCAACAAAAAACCAAAATTATAACGGAGGAATTGAAAAAAGATCTTCTTTTCATACGTAATACTTTTACACAAAAATTAAATGATTTTTATGAGTATACCGACCAATTAGGTGTATTGAGTTTATCTGCCGAACCAATGTCTACCTTAATGTGGGCACACTATGCTGATTGTTTTACTGGTTGCTGTATTGAAATAGAAGTATTAGAAAATTTAATAGAGGGAGAAATTTGTCGGCCAGTAAATTATATAGATAGCTATCCTGAATATTTTCTTGAAAATATTTTAAGTTGTGACGCAGAGAGATTTGTAGAAATAGCGCTTGAGATGCAACATATAAAAGCCAAGTGTTGGAATTATGAAAAAGAATGGCGGTTTATCCATGGTAAAGGAGCTAGAGAATACCAATCACCCGGAAAGATTACGGCATTAATTTTAGGTTGCAAAATAATATTTACTCCTGAGTTATTGAATTTGATTTCTTTTTGTCAAACCAATGACATTAATGTTAAACAACTAAATTTCAAACCATTTTCGTTTGAGCCAGAAATAAAACCCTATATGGGGGGAAAGTGTTGATGTTTAGATTTGTTTTTCTTTTCTTGGATAGCACTTACAGGAAAATTGAAACACCTTATACTTAGTAAAATAACGCGTCTTAAAATACCTTCTTATAAAAACATTCCTAACCCTTTTATAACCCATTCCAACTAACAATTTGGAGTGGCTTATGTCATTTAAAAGCGTAAATTTCACCGCAAGCAAAACACTGATGGCTTTGCTTGTTTTTTCACTTGCTGCCTGTTCAGCTACCTCAGATAGCTTAAGTAACTTAAGTGGTTCAAGCAGCTCAAATCAGCAACTACCAGTTCAAGCGCGTAATCAAACGATTAACCAGCAGTGCGTGCAAAATGCCATGGCAGTTGAACATCAAGCCAGTATTTCGCATTCAACCGCTCAGTATCTTGCCGCAGCTAATGCGCTAACTACTTGCATTGCCGATTTAACCATTGAAAAAACATCGCCTGAGCAACAAAAAAATGTCATGCAATTACATGCCATCACCACGCTTAATTATATTAAAGGCGGTGACATTGCCAAGGCGAAGCAAATGCTTGAACACTTTCAACACAAATACCCGCAGCAAGATTTATATTTTGACGATTACACTTCGTTTTTAGACACGGCAACGGCACTTTTATCGAGTGAGTCACTTACTACTTTGCAATTGGCCTCGTTAAATATTAGTCGAACTTTGCGCGATGAAATTGAACTTAAACACTATTGGTTAACACATTAAGGAGCGAATGATGACTTTAATAAAAACACGTAAAACCAGCCGTCAACAATTTTTTATCAGCCTAGTACTTAGTTTGTTGCTTGCTTTACTGGTAAATAGCATGGTGATAAACAACTTTGCTCATGCCAACAACAGTTTGTTTACCGACAATACCAAGCAGCAAGCGCAATGGCAGCCTATATCGAGTGACAAGTTAATTCGCTTGCCTGCTAACGTTATTGAAAAACGTATTCAACAAGATTTTCAAGCATCACCTATGGCAATAAGGCTGGTTGAATTAGAACAACAAATGCAATCGAGAATAACTGATGTTAAAGCGATACAGCAACAGTTAACGCAGCAAAATGGACAAAATGATTTTTCAAGCAATGATGAAAACAAAGCAGAGCAGCAGTTTCAACTATTGCAGAATAAATCGGCATATTTAGATTTATTGCAAGAAAGTCATGCCTTACGCCAAACCGCGATGAATAAAAAACAAGTACTTTTTCAAAAAGTACTTAATAAGCTACAAGTTAAAAATAACAAAGTAACCAGTAGCGATAGCTATCAATTAAAGCAAGCACAGTCTAAAGCTAGGCAGCGTATGGAAAAAGTAATGGCGGAGGTTGACCTAACTCTAATGCATTCAACATTTAATAAACCCTCACCTTATAGCTCGGCATATGCCACTAATGTAGCAAAAATAGAGCAATTGAAAAAAGCTATTGGCAAACATAAAAGTAATGCCTCTGTGTCATTAAATGGCGTACCTGTAAGCTCAACAGAATATGTGCGTCAACTGTTAATGGAGGTGTCTAGTGAGCAATCGTTATTAGACCAAGAAAAACTTATGCTCAGTTATATGGCGAAACTGGTGGCGTTAGATGCACAATCTTTAGAATATCAAGTGGCTTATGGCGATGAAGATCAAAGCCTTATAACTAATAAAATCAGCAAAGCAGCCAATGTAACTGATTTATTTATTCAGGAGTAAATGATGAAAACATTCACGATAAAATTTTTAACCTTAGCATTAGCAAGCGCTGCCTTGTTGATGTTAACTGCAGCAACGGCGACAGAGAATACACTCGTTAGTTTACAAAGCTTAGAGCGTGAACGAGCAGCGTTATTGCAGATATTAACTTCAGATAATTACTCGATAGATAAACGATACCTTAAAGCTGAAAATATAGTGCGCCGTTTAGCTGATATTGAACGCATGGTACTGCGCGATGATCGCATTGTAGGTAATGACAGTATTATGGTTAAAAAGGCATTTGAGCGTTATGAGCTAAGTTTTTTGATTCATGCTAGTGCTGAGTCTAAAAAACTTCCCATAGCGCATTGGTTAACTGAGTTGAATTTTACTCGCGATAGTTTGTTAAACAGCTCTGTTGGTAATAGATAATGTTTTCAGTAGCGATAAATAACAAAGCTAAAGCTATGCCGAAAATCAGCGCAGTGTTGTTGGCAATACTGGGGGGAGCTATTATCAGTTTAGCGGTATTGAGCTACCTAACCCAACAATCGGTAAACGATATATTTCATTGGTTAGAACGTATGTTTAGTGTCGCCTTTATCGTTATTTTTACTGCGTTAATCGCTTTGTCTGCCTATGCCTATGTGCAATTAAAAACCATTGAACACTCAGCATATTGGCATGAAGTTGGTCAGCAGGCAGGCAACGGCATTGCCACCTTAGCGTTAACTTTTACCTTGCTAGGCATTAGTTTAGGTATTGGCTCGTTAGCCGAGCAACCCTTAACCCCCGATAATGTGCAGCAGATGATCAGCACCTTAACTAAGCAATTTTCTATGGCTTTTATGACCACCGTGGTTGGTTTACCAGCGGCGACCATAGTGAGGGCATTGATGAGCATTAAATATCAACGTAATCAACTAAACACTGCTCATCAACAAGAGCAAGAAACAAAGCAAAAATAGGAAAATAAATCATGAAAATATTTTTTATTGTTGCGGTATTGATAGCCGTAGTGTATTTAGCCATGCCACAAAATTCATTGGTGCAGTTAAAACAATATTTGCCTCAAGAAAAAATTGACCAAGCAGCAAGTAGTTTAATGAGCAAGGTTGACGAAAAGTTAAATACCGTAAAGCAGCAATTATTAGCAAAACAAGAAGAGCGTATAAGCTTGCTTGAAGACAAAGTCGCTAAGTTGCAACAACAGTTAGCCAATAAGCGTGCTACTTCTGACTTTGCACAAAGTAACTTACAAAGTGAAAATAACTTGTTAAATGAAAGCAAGCCCAAAGAGAAAAAGCCTAATGAAATAAAGTCCAATATAAGCCGACAAGTGCAATTGCAACAAATAGCGGAAAAAATGAATAAATCTTCATTGCTAGCCATTATTGACCACTAAAGGGCTAATTTCTATGAGCGTGAAAAAGTCGTACTTCAACAGCTCGTTCCTCACACTCAGCACAAGCGGGGATTGTTTCCCTAATCTTGAACCTATTTGTTCTAAGAGTGGGTAATCAAATAAATAACGCAGTTTAATGGCTAATAATCACAAGGAATAAGCCCGTGCGTAGAGTATTTCATCGTGTAATGGCATGCCTGTTAATTGCTTTTTTGACTTACCTTGCTAATTACTGGTTAGCAAGCCATTGGCAGCAAGCTATTGCAACAAAAGCATTAACAATACAGCCAATAAAAAAACGGCCGAGGGATAGTATATCTTTTAGTGATATTGTTTTACCGCCCGTTCCAATATCAACAATAACTAAATTAAAGTCAGTTAAATCAGAAATTGCAAAAGCGCTTAACAAGAGCGAGCCAGCCAAACAAGATTTAGCCTCGAAACTATATGAGCAATTGGTAACTGATAATGCGGTAAATATTGAAATAGCCTGGCCTGATATGGAAAAAGAACGAGATGAGTTATTTAATTACCTCTACAACTGTGCAGGAATGCAGTTTGGTGTAATGCATAACAACCAAGTCACTGTGATCAGTAAAACCAGCAATCAGCCTAACAGTGCTTGGCTGCGAGTTGCTAGTGGGCAGTTAAATAATCAAGAGTTGAAATGGCTACAACAAGCTGCGCTATCAGGTGTGCCAGTGCGCTTGTTTCCACAAGAAATTGACCGAAAATTGGCTAAATTGTTAACACGTAGCTTAGCTGGCAACACACTAAAATCTTTTTGGGGTCGATATCAATTATCTTCACAAGGACTAATGATCTCTAATCTTTTTATTAATAAACAAAAAGTAAATGGGTATTGGTTGATTGATTCAGGCTGTAATAGCTGATTTTGTCCAAATAATGATACAAATTGTCTGAATTTTAATAACTATTGCAATAAATATAATGTGAATATAGAAGATATATTGATTGGATTAGGTTTATAGCTTCTCCCCTGAAAGGAAGGTATTCGAAATCCAGTATGGGATGCTCTGGTTATGGGCGTAAAACCTGTTATTTAATCCCGGTTGAATAAAAATGCCCAAAGTTATTTATAACCTTAAGTGCACATGTAATTAAAAATAAACGTGTCTATACACTTCGCTCAGATTCGTCATTCCCGTGGTGTCTTAAGCGGGAATCTAAGTATAAAATACCGGGAGTTCTTCGATTAACACACCTCGAAGATGACGATTACAACCGACTCCTGAGTTATCTGCATAGGCATGTAAATAAATATTTTGATGTGAAATACGTTGTACAAAAGAAAGTTTTCCCATCTCATAAACAGTTAGGCTTTTAAACGACCAGTCCTAGCAGTTTTATACTTACAGGACGTGGAGTAAATATAATGAAAAAAGTAGTATTAAGTGTATTGTTAATGTCTTCAGTATTGCCTGCTATGGCTGAAAGTAATTTCTCAGCTGAATTGTTATTAGGTAAGGCAGACCAAGAATTATCAGTTGGTAGTTACTCTATATCAGGTGATAGTACATCTGTTGGCATCAGAGGAATATATTCGTTAAATGAAAATTTCTCTGTAGAAGGTACATATCAAAGTTACGGGGAAACTGATGAAACTTATATTGATTCATATGAGGATACAATTAACGACAAATTAAGCACATCAGCACTAAGTTTAGGAATTAAAGGTATTATACCTCTTAATAACGGTGTTTCTTTAAATGCTCGTGCTGGTATTTCTTTTTGGGATGCTGAGCTTAAGGAAACCGATTCATATTATCCTGGAGTAATATTTGTAGGAGATGATAATGGAAATGACTTTTACTATGGCATTGGTGGGCAATACGATATAAATCCACAAATGTTCATTGGTGTAGAATACACAATGACAAAAATGGCTATATCAACAGAGGGGGTATCAGCTGATTTGGATGTTAAAAATATTTCATTATCTTTAGGCTACAAATTCTAGCCTATCAAGTTGTTCAAATGGACTGTTAACAGTTGGCTATGGCTCGCATCTCGCGCATTATAGCCCATTGTTATCAGCCGCTTAGTAAGGCGTTCGTGCTTCATTATTTGTAGATGTTTGTTTAGTTAAGGATAAAAATGAAAATTTTAAAGGGGATTATATTTCTATTATTTTCTATATCTAATTTTGTTCTTGCAGATCAAATTATGAATACAAGTACAAAACATTTTTATGACTTTGATAGTGAAGTGAAAAAAATAGAATATTTATCGAATCAACTTGATTCCGGTAGACGAAACTTCGAGTCAGCAATAAGTTATGAAAAAAGAATTTCGAAAAATCGTAAAAAATTAAACTTATTAACGTCGAAAACATTTAAGTATACCTCTTTACCTGATGAAGTGAATATTGATTGGTCAAACTCTTTAGTCACGGTAAAAAAAACAATGCCATTAAGGCCGATTAGGAGTAGGGGGATGGGCAATGATAATAAAGAAATAATCATTAAACTGTTGGCTAATCCCCAGCAAGCAAGAAAAATAAAAACATTTAAGAATCAAATATTATTAACAGTGTTGTTTAGTTTTACTGCTAATAGGCAACTACTAATACAGTCTATAGAAATAGAGTTTAATGGAGATAATATATACCATGAATAAGATAATAGTAATATGCGTTTTGGTCGTTTCATGTTCATCTTTTGCTTATGAATTAGATGGAGTTAATGATAGTACGCTAATTGATGTAGATGGGTTGCCGTTATCTGTAAAAGAGCTAAAAGCAAACTTTAAGTCATGTAAAAATAAAAAAATAATTAGGGGAGAATATGAGAGCAAAGCAGAATATAAAATCAGAAGTAAAAGTATAAGTGCCAGTTGCAATAACCTTCGTAAATTAGAGGGTTTTATAGAATTGCCGGTTAAGTTAAGTTACAACGCAGATGATGAAAAGTTCACCTTTAAGCTAGTAGAAAGTCAACCTACTAGCTTAATTATTGCAAAGAAATTTTATAATCCAAACTGTGTTCCAAGATCTGATTGGTGGAAAGATAGTTGGATGGGGGAGTATCATGGAGGTGGTGCGGATAGACTTGTAAAAAAAGGGAGTAAATCATTTGGTAGATCATATAACTGTCCTTCAGTTGATTTTAAAATAGATAGAGCTTTTTTTACAAAATTGACATCTAACGTTATGGTTTATGCGTGGTTTGGAAAAGGAAAATGCAAATGTAAAAAAAGTGTTTTGTTTAAGTGCGAGAGGGCTAGTTGTTCTAGAAATCCATTAAGAGAGATATCAGAAATACGTGAGTTTTCAGTAAATGTTTATTCACCAATTCAAAAAGCTCGAACATTAAAATCAATGGAAAGTAGTTTACGTATAAGGTTTATAGGGAATTTAGAATTTAATAATAAATCAGAAGGCTATAGTTACCTTGTGGAAAATATAGCTTTGGTTAATTTAGAAACAGAAAAAGAATTATTTATTTTATATTGAGCTGTAATCACGCTAAATTTAAGCTGACCTAGTCAGCTTAGATTTGAGCTACTACACATTAGATGCGTAAGCGATCATTATGGGGTTA
>JAOPTQ010000078.1:0-2937 GCA_051531915.1 Colwellia sp.
TAACCCCATAATGATCGCTTACCCATCAAGAAAAAAACAACCCCAATTCGCTATCAGTGACCACATTATGGTGTGTTTTTCAAGATAGCGATGGCGATATTTGGTTATGTACCGATAAACAGGGTGTCAGCATTTATGATGCTGAAATTGATGGTTTTCATCATATTCCCTCAGTGATGAATAATATTGATAATGACCGTTTCCCGATGACAGCCATTAATGATATATATGAAGATAAACAAGGCTCCTTTTGGTTTGCTACTTCGGCGGGTCTTAAACGCATTTCACCGCACCTAGATAGATTTGATGTAATTAAGAAAAATAACACACAAAACAGTTTACATTTTAATAATGTTTTAAGCATATTCCAAGACAGTAAAAATAATATTTGGTTTGCAACAGACGGTGGTGGCGTTGATAAATATAATCCTAGTACTAAAGAGTTTAAGCATTATCAGCATGACCAAAATAACATTAATAGTTTAACTAGTGATTCCGTTATTGCTATTACAGAAGACAAAGAAAACAACATGTGGTTCGGCACTTATGCGGGTGGATTAAATAAACTTAACGTTATCACTGAGCAGTTTTCTCATTTTCAACATCAGCCAGATAAACCCTTCAGTGATTCGTTAGCCAAAAATGATATTTTTAAAGTGTATATTGACGAAAAACAGCGTGTTTGGATCAGTGTTTGGCGAATGGGCTTGCAGATTTATGATCCTGATACTGATAAATTTACCTCTTATTTTCGGGGAGGTATAGGTGGGGAAAGTGGTATTTCAAATTTTGAAATAACGGATATTAAGCCAACGGGTGATGGTAGTTATTGGATTGCTGGTTTTAAAGGCTTAGAGCGATTTGTTCCTGAGGAAAATAAATTTTATAAAATTGAGATTGCTGGGCTTGATAGAGTTAATAATATTTTTGTGGATGATCATGCCATTGTTTGGTTAGCCACTTCTACAGGCTTAATAAGGTATAACAGTAAAACCAATGAAAGTGAGTTATTTACCACAAAACATGGGCTATCTGAAAATTTTGTGGTATCGATTGAAAAAGACCAACAAGGAAATTTGTGGTTAGGTACTCGTTTGGGTCTCAATCAATTTAACCCGCTAACTCATGAATTTAGAGTTTTCACTATTGGTGAAGGGCTTGTTAGTAATATTTTTAATCGATTTAGTCACTTGCTTGCCAATGACGGCACTATGTATTTTGGTGGTCCAGATGGCATTAACGTTTTTGATCCAATGAATTTACCGATAAATAATCACATTCCCAATATAATCATTTCAGATATTAAGTTGCATCAACAGTCTATAGCGATGTCGTCTATAGAGGGAACAACTTCACCTTTTCGTTTTTTACAGGCATTAAACTTGAATTTTAATGATAATGATCTTGAGTTTGAGTTTTCTGCATTAGATTTTATTTCACCGCAAAATAATCATTACCGTTATCGCTTACGCGGCTTTGATGAAAATTGGCATGAAGTAGATTCTAACGGACGCCGTGTGCGCTTTATTAACTTATCACCGGGTACTTATCGCTTTGAAGTCAAAGGCTCTAATAGTGAAGGTACTTGGAACAATGTAGGTACAGGCGTTGATATTGTTATTTTTCCGCCTTGGTGGCAAACGTGGTGGGCTTATACTTTATTTGTTTTGATGACTTTGGTTTTGCTGTACCTCTATAACTATTGGAAAGGAGTTAAAAGTTTACAGGCAGCTAAATTACTTGAGCAACAAGTTAATGAAAGAACACAGCAACTTACGCTTGCTAATGTTGAGTTGGAAAAAGCGATAAAAAACTTGAAAACAACTCAAAATCAATTGGTTGAATCTGAAAAAATGGCTTCATTAGGTGAGCTAGTCGCAGGTGTTGCTCATGAAATCAATACGCCAATAGGTATTTGTTTAATGGCTATTTCTTCTATTCAAGATACCAGTATTTCATTGTTTGCAAAGTTTGAAAACAATACACTTTCATCGAAAGATTTTTTTAACTTTCAAACTAAGTTAACAACAGGGTTAGAGTTAAGTTTAAGTAATATTTACCGTGCATCTGAGCTTATTAGTAGTTTTAAGCAAGTTGCCGTAGAGCAGAGTTCTGAATTATTACATAGCTTTAACCTTAAAAGTATATTGAAAGACAGTATAAATACGATTACTCCACAAACTAAATCGCGTCATATTCATATACATTTAAATTGTGCTGAGGATATTTTTGTTACCAGTTATCCGGGAGCGGTGTCGCAAATTATTATTAACTTTATTATTAACTCTATTACGCATGGGTTTAAAAAAGAGTCTGACGGTCAAATAAATATTTCAGTTGAATTACTCAACAGTGATAAATTTATCTTATGTTATCGAGATAACGGTCAAGGAATTAACGATCAATATTTAGATAAAATATTTGACCCATTCTTTACTACCAATAGAAAAGGGGGGAATACTGGCTTAGGAATGCATATTGTTTATAATTTAGTGACCCAACAATTAAAAGGCGAAATTAAAGTGAATTCGTTAAATCAAGGGGTGGAGTTTACATTAATTGTACCTTTAAACGCTTGACCACATCAGATAATTTATTTATGGCCAAGCCATTATAGTGATTGTTTTTTTTAGTTAGACGGGACAGCCTTGACTCAACAAAATATTTTGCTACGAGTTAATATTAAGGCTATGTTCTCGTTAATTGTTGTTACATTTTTAACTGGCTGATTTTCAATGTCAATTTGTAGGGGCGATTTCAATNNGCCAAAAATAGAGCAAACTAATACCAATTTGATTAAATTTCTTCCCAACTCAGAGCTATGCTCAATGTTCAATAACAAGGCGAATTTATTTAGGTCTAGTCACTCTAAATCAAATGAATTTAACGATGTTAGTGGGCATTGAGCAAGCTCCCAAGGGCGAGTTTAAAAGGCTT
>JAOPTQ010000078.1:3021-21139 GCA_051531915.1 Colwellia sp.
GGGAAAGAACTTAATCAATTTGGTATAAGCTATCAGGCGAATAAATTCGCCTCTATAGTTGATTAACAACAGTTAAGTACAACAGAACCAATATTAAAAGTAAATTTGCTTTAGGCATTGGTTTTTTTGCTTTATTTTTTGCTAACTAAAGTATTGCGGTATTAGCCATTCCGTTTTACCAAATGACCTTAGGGGGTGATCCTTTTTTATTAGGGCTAATGCGGCTCATTTTGTCTTTAGGAACCGTATTGTTTAGTTTATTACTTTTGTATTTTATTCGTTTTACCACCTTGACGCTAAATATTGTTTGGCGATAAAAAATAAACCAGCTTTTAAATTAACATCAAAGCATTTGGAAATTAACTCATTTAATCTACATAGCAAGAGTATAATATTTATATGGTTACAATAAAAGAAGTAGCAAAGGTTGCAGGAGTTTCAACGGCTACAGTATCACGTGTTATTCATAATGGTGGACAAGTAGGAGATGCTTGTCGGGCAAGAGTTAAAAAAGTTATTAAGGAACTTGATTATCGTCCTAATAGTAATGCGAGTGCTTTAGCTGGAAAAACTGTAAATACTATTGGTGTGGTAACACCGAGACTTTCTATGTCATTTTTTGGTTCGTTGGCGAGTGGAGTAGAAAAAGCGGCACGTGAAAACAACTATAAATTGTTAATGAGTAGCTCGCTATATGAAACTAAATCTGAATTAGATGCTATAGAGTCACTGCGAGAGCATAATTGCAAAGCCATTATATTGCATAGTGAATACTCGGATGAAAAAACCTTAATTAAACTTGCCGAGAAAATCCCCGGCTTGGTGTTGATCAATCGTTATATTCCTAAATTAGCGAATCGTTGTGTTTGGCTAAATAATCTTTCAGGCTCAGAGACTGCCACGCAATATCTAGTCGATAAAGGACATACCGATTTTGCCGCTATCACCAGTATTTATCAAAATAGAGATCCCGGTAGTCGCTTAGAAGGTATACAAAAGTCATTAACTGATTCTGGTCTGTCTTTATCGGCTAAAAATGTTGAAGAAGGTACTGCTAATATTGATGGTGGTGAGCAAGCGGTAAAAGCATTACTCGCAAAAAGGCGTAAATTTACCGCGATACTTGCCTACAATGATTTAATGGCCATTGGCGCTATACATGCTTTATTTGCTGCTGGTTTGCGTGTGCCGCAAGATGTTTCTGTTATTGGCTTTGATGATTTAATTGTCGGTAAAGCTTGCCGACCAAGACTAACAACAATGCATTACCCTGTTGAAGAAATGGCAAATTATGCAACCAAACTCGCTATTCAATTAAGCGATCCTGATCATAAGCCTAACAATCAAACCCATTTGTTTATTGCTGATATTGTTGAGCGAGATTCCGTTTTAGATGTATCTTCAAACGATGAAAGTAGCAGATGAAACTCATCTTGCAAATAAGCTTTCATGCCTATTTAGATAACTCAGGAACCATTTGTAGATTGGTGCTTGCCTCAACAAAAGGCATGAAACTGGCAAATGTCGAGTCTTGTTACGTTTGTCAATCTATAAAGACATAACACCTTTTATTTGACCATTAAAACACATGATTTCAAGTGTTATAAACCGGTATAATATTGGCTGTTGGTTGACTCTACAACTAAGGTGTTTAGTGCATCTTTTGTGCTTGTGCTACCTGCTAGCAATTGTTCAAATTTCTCTATTAATAATGCCTTGTTAGGCAATTGTTTATCGCCGGCACCAACGTTAGTTAAATCTATCATAAAACCATCAAATAGGTGGCTAAGATCGTTAATGATATCCATATTTAAAAACTGATTTTGATTATAAATACTTGGATAACCACCTTTTTGTTTATCAATAGCAAACGAGTCACCTTTAAGGTTAGTAATACTGGTTGCTTTATCACAAGAGAGCATACAGCCATTATCAATACGTGGTTTTTCACAGCCGACACTTTGTTGGAAAAAACATTGTCTGCTAGTCATCAGTAAAATAGGGTGATAGATACTGTAAAATAGTGAAAAGTTTTTGGGGCGAGCAATATTTTTTATTTGTCGTTGATTAATTTCATTAGAAATAAAAGCGCCACTGCAAGAAAACGATTCCTGCATCGCTAGCAGCGCATAAGAGTTCGTTGTATTTAAAAATGGGCCTGCTATCCACTTAATACCTAACTCATAAGCTTTATAGGCGATACCGGTATTATTAGTAACAATACTTTCAGGACGAACGGTTGTTAAAATATCGATGGCAACATCATAATCTTTTCCGATTAACACCGCAGGGAACCACGGAATTAATTGCGGATTTTTTTGTAAAAACCTAATGTATTTGGTGCAACCGCGCTTATAAGCATCAGGCAGTTTAAAATAAACATTAGCGTTGGTTAACTCGCCAAGGTTAACATCTGTTTCATCACAAATAAGTATTGATAATTTAGCAGGAATGGCATTTTTTTCTTGAGATTTATCGTGTTTAACCAGTGGCGATAATTCAACCGTTGGCAATATAGATTTACAGTCACTTAAACGTAAAGTCAGTTGGTTTTTAAGCGCTGTTAATTCTTTAAAAGGAATACTTAAACCGGATGGGAAATTGTCAGTGATTATATTTATCAAATCATATTGATCGTTATGTAAACTTTTAAATCGCTTTTCAATAGCGCTTCTGTCGATACTGAATTTGTCACTTTTCGTTAATAAACGCTGTGATTGCAAGCTGAATTTTTTTATCTTGTTACTTGTTGGCAATTCAAGTTCATCGCCCGAAAATTTTTCTATCGTCGCCGTTATAGTTAATGGACTATTAAGTTCACCTGAAAAACTCAAGGTAAGTGGTAGCTTTTCAATGTTTAAGTGTTTTAATTTATCGTTTACGGTAATTTCAATTTTATTTTTATCGTGTTGAAGCTTTTGTTCAACATCGTGAATTTGTACTACAGATATTGTGTTTTTTTGATCACTCGCATACTTTTGTACAGCGTGAATTTTTGAATTATCTCGTGGGTTATCAATAAACATTGATTGATTCAAATCACCTCGTAAAAAAGCGTTTGAGAAGTCGCGATTAAAAACCTTATATAGTCGTTCGCCATTATCAACCAACTGGCCAGTTTCGACAAAACCATCAATTTGTTTACGAAAGCTGTCAATAACAGTGTGTACGTAGTTGGCACCTTTAATTCTGCCTTCTACTTTAAAAGAATGTACTCCCGCATTGATCAATTCAGGTAAATCAAAAAAGGCAGAGTTGTCTTTTATATTTAAAGGAAAATTATTTCCTGTGGCCGTTGTTTCATATTCTTCACGACACGCTTGACTACAACGACCTCTATTACCCGAATTACCTACGCTAGCAGACGTTGAATAACATAAACCTGAAAAGGCGACACAAAGCGAACCGTGTACAAAAACTTCAGTTAATATATTGTGTTCATGTCCAACAGCGGTTAATGAGGTGATTTCTCTTAAGTTTAACTCTCTTGATAAATTAACTCTCGAAGCACCTAATTTTTTTAAGAAGGGAATTTGCCCTGCATTATGGGTTGTTAATTGTGTTGAAGCATGTATATCTAAGCTAGGGAAATGCTTTTTAATCAGATAAAAAAGACCAATATCTTGAACAATAATACCATCTACCGTGGTATTAACTAATTTGCTCAATAACTTAGCTAAGGATTTAAATTCTTGTTCTAAAATAACAATATTTAATGTTAAGAATATTTTGCATTGGTATTGGTGAGCAAGCCGAATGATTCTAACTAGTTGATCAAATGAAATGTTAGCCGCGCGATTACGAGCATTAAAGGTATCTAAACCGCAATAAACAGCATCAGCACCTGCGATAATTGCCGCTTTGATTGCTCCAATATCACCACCGGGGGCTAATAATTCAATTTTATGATCCATGTAATCAGACTTTTCATTTTAAATTTTCAAAGGGCGGATTTTACCCGTATCTTTGCTCGGTGAATACCGTTATTTTAATGTCATAAAGTTATTATTAATAAACTGACAAAACTTTGCTGATTATTTCTGATGTTCGTTAACTAAAGTTAAAAATTTAGTTAACGAACTTTTGATCAAACTAATATCAAAAGCATCTGTTGCTTTGTTTAACGTATCGGCTAAATCAATAAAACGCTTTTCATTATATTTATTCGCTAGGCTACCTAAAGATTGAGAAAAAAGCGTAATATCTTTTAAATTATTACTTTTTTGAAGTTTTTCACATAGTTCTACATGATCTTTTTTGAGAATTAATAGAAATTCTTCATTGATTTTTTCGGTTTTATGAACAACTTCTTTTACCGTGATTTTATGTTCAATTATTTTAAAGGGTAAGTTTTTCTTTAACTCACCAATAAGTTCTTTTTTTAATACCGGTTTACGTAGGTAACCATTAAAATTGTTTTTTCGCTGAATTTCATAATCATCACGCATAACAGAAGCGGTTAAGGCGACAATGGGTAAATTAGGGTGAGAAACTTTAATGAGTTGGGCTGCTTGATAACCATCCATTACCGGCATTCTAATATCCATTATAATTAAGTCAAACGCTTCATGTAATACATATTCAACGGCTTCTTTACCATTTTCGGCATGTTTTGTTTTTATTTCTAAGCCGGTAAATATTTCCTGGAGTAATTCTCGGTTATTCTCGATGTCATCAACAATTAATACTTTAGCATGAGAAAAACTGATCTTTTCGTCATTGTTTTTATTTTCAATATCGACATTTTCTGGTGCGGCAATACTAGCTATTTCCACCTTATTTAAAATAACAGAAAAGCATGAACCTTGATTAACTTCACTGACAACGGATAAAGAGCCGCCCATTAGTTCGGTTAATCGCTTACTAATAGTTAACCCCAACCCGGTACCACCATATTTTCTAACACTTTGTCCTTCTTGTTGCTTAAAGTGTTCAAAAATATTATTAACCTCGGTTGACTCAATACCAATACCGGTATCAATCACTTCTATTCTAAGATCAATAGAGCTATGCACTTTGTTCTCATTCTCAGCAATAACTTTTATCGTTATTGTGCCTTGTTCAGTGAATTTAACGGCGTTACCAACCAAATTAAAAATAACTTGCCGTATTCTCGCTTCGTCTAATAGTAATGCCGGTGGGATTATAGGATCAACGTCAAGTATTAAGTCGAGGTTTTTATTACGAACATTCATCATGAAAAGATTACCGATATCTTCAAGCAATACATGAGGATTCATCACCGATTTATTGATGCTTAATTTACCCGCTTCAATTTTGGATAAATCAAGAATATCGTTAATTAATAATAATAAAGAGCTACCTGCTGATTTAATTATTTTAACAAAAGATTTTAGTTTATCGTCTTTAATTTGTTCATGTAATAATTCAGTAAAACCGATAATGGCATTCATTGGCGTTCTAATTTCATGACTCATATTAGCTAAAAATTCTGACTTAGCCTTATTTGCGTTTTCGGCATGATTTTTAGCTGACTCTAATTGTCGCTCCATTTCAATACGTTCATTTAAATTCACGACAATATTTAAATAAGCATCTTTGTGTTGAAACTTAATAGGAGAGATAGACAGTAAACCTTCAATACTTTCACCGGCTAAATTTTTAAGTTTTACTTGTGTTTCCCGTAGACTATTGTTGGTTTTGAAATTATTAATTACAGAATCTAAAACGAGTGGGTTTTGATCCCATTGATAAAAATCGGTGCCTTTAACGGTATTTAAATCATTATCATTAATCGCCAGTGATTTTCTTGCGGTAGGGTTAGCCATTAAGAGCCTAGTCGTTAATTTTTCAGTGACAAAAATAATAATAGGAATATTTTCAATGACAACAGAAAGATTTTGTTCACTTTCTGTTCGTAGTTGATATTCTTTTTGTATAAGCCGATTCCAATAAGCAAAAAGGAGTAACAATAAAAAAGAACTTAAAAGAATGATAAAAAGTAAACGGTAATCAGTTTTAACTAATATTTCTTTTTTCCCCCAACGGCTTACAATTTCTTGCTTCTTTTTCGTTGAAATTTGCTCTAATGTTTTATTAATTATTGATACCAGTGGTGATATTTCTGGCTGTATACCAAAACCTAAATTTATATCGTGTTCGGTTTTGCCAACGACTCGTAGACTATCATATCCTTTTTCGGTTATGTGGTAGTTTACCTGTGTTAATATTCCCACAAATACATCTGTTTTTCCTGTGTATACACTTTCTAATCCTTCAGAAATATTTGAAACTATTTGAAAATCTTGTTGAGGAAACTCTTTAATGATTTCTTCAGTACTATGATAATCTTTAACAATACTGATTTTTTTGCCAATGATTTGAGATAAACTTTCAACATATTGATTTTTATCTCGCATCACTATGACAAAAGGGCTAGATAAATAATTGTTAGTGAAAAATACATCTTTTAAATCACTGAAATATATTGATGATGAAATAATATCAGCTTCTTTATTATTAAATTTTTCAGTGGACTCAAGCCATGATTTTGTAGGTATCACCTTAAATGAAATATGAAGCTTATTTTCTATTAATTTAACAAACTCAGAAGCAATGCCTATGTGTTGACCTTTTGCATTTAATGATTCGTATGGCATCCAATCAGGATCAACAATAATATTTAAGGTTTTATGGTTAGTTAACCATAATTTTTCTTTTTCAGAAAAATTTAAAGAGTCGTCCGAAGGTTCAATGGTTAATGGCTTAGTAAGAAACCATTTTCGAAATAATTGCTCTTTTCTGAACTCACTTATTGAATCAAGCGCAGTATTAATAATAGAAGTTAGCTTTTGATAATCATTTCTTACGCCAATATGTAAACTATGAATTGAAGTGGCAGGTATAAGTTTAAGGACATTAACATTAGTGATAGAGGCATTATGTAGATGATAATTAATTACCGAGTGAGAGTCGACGATCAAGTCAACCTTTTCAGATGAAAGCATATCAATGGCTTTGGCGATAGAATCAACATAAGTTATTTTAATTGTTGGATATTGCTGTTTTACTTCTTGTGATATTGCAGTACCTTTGACTAAAGCAATATTAAATTTATTTAAATTACTCTGTGGTGTAATTTTACTATTAGAATGAGTAAAAAAATAACTGCTGGGATAAAAGTAAGGTTGGGAAAATACGAGGTGCTTTGCTCTATCGGCTGTATTGTATACGGCAGGCAGTAAGTCATATTTTTTATTTTTGACAGCCAATAAAGAATTGTCCCAAGTGTCAGGAAAATACTCAAAAGTCAATCCAGATACTTTGGCAATATACGCTAAAATATCATGTGATAAACCCGTGTGTTTTTTGTCATCAATAAAATCAAAAGGCAGCCAACTTACGTCTCCAGCAACTTTTATAGTAGGGTGAGCCTTTATCCATTTTTTTTGGACTTTAGTAAAATAAACTTCATCAGCTTTCTCAGATAAAGAGAGCAGTTTTGATGACATTCCCCATTTAGTGAGTAAACTGTTCTTTTCTTCAAGTGTAATAAAGTCTAATGCTTTATTTAAAATAGATATTAATGGTGAATTGTTTTTTGTAGTCGCCATTTTTACTGAAAATATGCGACTGTTTTTAATTGCTTTATAGGGGATGAAATTTACAATGGCTTGTTTTTTAATTAAATGTTGAAGAACAATATATGAATCAAAAATTAAATCTGCTTTGCCTTCTAACATCATAATAATGGCATTATTTAAGGTGTCAGTGGCAACTATATTGAGCTCTGGATATGTTTTTCTTATTAAATGTTCTTGAGCGTAATCTTTAACTAAAGCAAGCGTTTTACCTTTTAAGTTATCAGAAGGGTTAAATTTTACGTCGTTACGTGTAAAAAAATAATCTAAAGAACGAAAATATTCTTTGGTAAATAATAAAGATTTATCTCGTTCAGGGGTTTGATATAGGGCAGGTAGTAATACATTTTCTTTATTTAAAACACTGTTATAGGCTTTCGTCCATGAGCTTGTTTTATAATTAAATTTTAAAGAAGTTTTTTCTGTAATTAATTCTAAAATATCATGGGTAAACCCCGTATAATTTCCCTTTTCATCAGTAAAATCAATGGGAGCCCACTCTTTACCGCCCGCGATATCAATTATAGGGTGTTTATCAAGCCAACGTTGTTCTTGTTCTGTTAATTTAAAATTATTTTGACTGAATGCTAATGAAGGAATACAGCAAAAAGTTATCCAAAAGATGAAAACAATCGGCTTAAGCAATTGCATAATTTACTCGCTAATTATTTTAATAAACTCAGGGAGATGCTCAATAAAAATATCAACCAATGCAGGGTCAAATTGTTTACCACTATGAGATTTAATATATTCTACAGTGTCGTTTATATGCCAAGCTTCTTTGTATTGTCTTTTGTGAGTTAATGCATCAAAAACATCAGCAAGTGCGACGATACGACCATAAATATGAATTTGTTCACCTTTTAAACCTCTAGGATAACCTGTGCCATTCCATTTTTCATGGTGCTCATGGGCAATTATTGAAGCGGCGGTAAGCAGTTTTCGTTTAGAGTTTTTTAAAAAATCCTTACCTTTTTCGGCATGAGTTTTCATTACTGCAAACTCATCTTCAGTTAAACGTCCGGCTTTATGGAGGATTTCTTTAGGGATAGTTATTTTTCCGATGTCATGCATGGGAGCTGCATGAAAAACAGTCAATTCATCTTCTTCATTTAAATAGTTAGTGTAATGAGCTAATAAACGAGAACTTTCAGCAACGCGCTTTATGTGTTTTCCTGTTTCATCTGAAGTTGATTCCATCATTTCCATTAATACGTAAATCATTTCACGTTGATTTTCTTCAACCTCACTCAGTAATCTTTCTCCTTGAAGTTCAGCTTTAAGCTTTAACTCAATATTCTTTTGTTTTAACAGTTTTTTTGTATAAAAATGCGCTAAGTGGGTTTTTACACGAGAAAGAAGTTCTCCGCCATGAAAAGGTTTTACAATGTAGTCAACCCCACCAACATCAAAACCTTTTGATACAGCATCAACGTCATTTTTTGCAGTGAGGAATATTACTGGAATGTCTTTTGAATTATCTAGCCTTTTTAATTGACGACAAACTTCATAACCATCAATTTTAGGCATCATGATATCTAACAAAATCAAGTCAAAGCATTCTTCTTTTATTAGTTCTAATGCTTCTTCTCCATCGGTAGCAAAAAAGAAGGTGTAATTTTCTTCACGTAAAATATTCATTGCAACTTGGATGTTATCTAACACGTCGTCAACAATGAGTATTTTTGTATCTTTACCACTTCTCATTGGACATCATTCCTTTTTTATCAACTCTCTATATTTAGCTTCGTAATAAAATTTAAAACATTTTTAACATAAAAGATACAAAAATCACACAATAATATTGACCACCAATATTCCTTATTTTTGATATTATTGGATAGAAAAGCAAAGTCGTATTTCATGGTATTTGTTCAAACACCTTATATTAAATAAGTGCTATAACGAAAAAATATATTTATCAATGTGTTGAGGCGTAAAAAAAAACCTTTCAAAGGAAAGGTTTTTATTAACTAACTTAATCGATAAATGAATAGCTTACGGTAAGAAACTTTCGCCCATTAACGATTTATCTATTTCACGAGCAGCGCGACGACCTTCATCAATTGCCCAAACAATTAAAGACTGTCCGCGACGGGCATCACCTGCAGCAAATACTTTTGCTTTATTGGTAACAAATTCATCGTATTGGGCATCAACATTGCTCATTTTAGTGGTGTTAATACCTAAATCAGACAATAATTGTTGCTCTGGACCTAAGAAACCCATGGCTAATAATACTAAATCAGCGGCTTGTGATTTTTCACTGCCAGCAACTTCTTGCGGCACCATACGGCCATTTTCTGTTTTTTGCCATTCAATATTAACGGTGTGAACCGCTTTAACATTGCCGTTTTCATCCGCTTCAATTTTCTTAGTCATCACTAAGTATTGGCGTGGATCTTCACCTTGAACCGCAATAGCTTCTTGCTGACCGTAATCAACATTAATCACTTTTGGCCATTGTGGCCATGGGTTATTTGGCTGACGTTTGTCCGCAGGCTCTGGCATAATTTCTAATTGTGTAACGCTAGCACAACCGTGACGTAGGGCAGTTCCCACGCAATCTGTGCCAGTATCACCACCACCAATAACAACCACATTTTTACCTTTAGCATTAATGTAGTTACCATCTTCGTGTTTGCTGTCTAATAAGCTTTTGGTGTTAGCGGCTAGGAATTCCATCGCGAAATGAACACCTTTCGCAGCACGGCCTTCAACCGGTAAATCACGTGGCACGGTTGCGCCTGTACACACCGAAATGCTGTCAAATTTGCTTTCAAGCTCGGCAGTGCTAATGTCTTTACCTATTTCGGTATTGGTGACAAATACAATGCCTTCTTCAGCAAGAATATCCACACGTCGTTGGATCATCTCTTTTTGAAGTTTCATATTGGGAATGCCGTACATCAATAAGCCGCCGATGCGATCAGCACGTTCAAATACGGTAACCATATGGCCGGCTTTATTAAGCTGTGCAGCACAAGCTAAACCGGCAGGGCCCGAGCCTATTACCGCAACAGATTTACCTGTGCGACGGACAGGGGGCTGTGCAACAACCCATCCTTCTTTAAAACCACGTTCAATAATTTCGTATTCATGTAGTTTAATAGTAACGGGATCAGCGTTAATACCTAAAACACACGAACCTTCACAAGGCGCTGGACATACACGACCGGTAAATTCTGGGAAGTTATTGGTTTTATGTAATATTTGTAATGCGGCTTGCCATTGACCTTTGTAAACAAGATCATTCCACTCAGGAATAATATTGTTTACCGGACAACCTGCAACCGTGGGGGCATATTTTGAGTCACCTGACATACAAAATGGCACACCACAGTCCATACAGCGTGAAGCCTGCTCTTTAACTTTTTCTTCTGGCCAATGTTCATGAACTTCTAACCAGTCAATCAGTCTTCCTTCTGGATCACGATCAAGCGGTAAGTTTCTGTTAACTTTTAAAAACCCTACAGGATTTCCCATTTTAATTCTCCCAACTGATTGTGACTAAGCTTTCGCTGCGGCTAAGTTATTAAGGTGCATATCAAATGCTTCTACTGCGATATCATAATCGTCAGTGAACTTACCACTTGCTTTAGCCATTTTCATGTAAGCTTGCATTTGTTTGAAATCAACCGGCATAACTTTAATAAAGCGTGTTATTGATGCTTCCCAGTTATCTAGTAATTCTTGTGCTACGTCTGAGCCTGTGCTGTCTAAATGACCTTGTAATAGGGTTTTTAAGGTGTCGATATCTTCGCTGTCTTCAACTTTTTCAAGTTCAACCATTTCCATATTACATTTTTCGCTAAAGTCGCCGTTAACATCAAGTACGTAAGCAACACCGCCTGACATACCTGCCGCAAAGTTGCGACCTGTTTCACCAAGAATAACCGCCATGCCGCCGGTCATGTATTCACAACCGTGGTCACCAATACCTTCAACCACCGCAGTGGCACCTGAGTTACGCACACAGAAGCGTTCGCCAGCTATACCGCGAATATACGAAGTACCTGCGGTTGCGCCGAAAAATGCTACGTTACCAATTAAGATGTTTTCACGAGGCTCAAATGGTGCTGCCTCATCAGGGTAAACAATTAGTTCGCCACCTGATAAACCTTTACCGAAGTAATCGTTAGCGTCACCTTCAAGTTCAAAACGTATGCCTTTTGCAGCAAAACAGCCAAAAGATTGACCGGCAGAGCCGTTGAATTTAACGTTTATAGTACCGGTGGGTAAACCTTGTGCTTCATGTTTTTTCGAAATTTCATTAGATAACATTGTGCCCGTTGAGCGATCAGTATTACAAATGGTGTATTTAAGATTTACTTTTTCGCTGTCTTGCAGGGCAGGTTGCGCATCTTTAATCATTTGTCGATCAATAACGTCATCAATTAAATGCTGTTGTTTGGTGGTGTTATATAAGCTTTCACCTGCTGCCGCTTCTTCTTTATGAAGAATTGGCGCGAAATCGACACCTTTGTATTTCCAGTGGTCAATGTCATCACGAAGTTTTAAGCACTGTACTTGACCAACCATTTCATTAATGGTGCTAAAGCCAAGTTCAGCCATAATTTCACGTAAACCTTCGGCCAACATGGTGAAAAAGTTAACAACGTGTTCAACCTTACCTTCATATTTAGCGCGTAAAGATTTATCTTGTGTGGCGATACCAACAGGACACGTGTTTAAGTGACACTTACGCATCATGATACAACCTTCAACGATTAAGGCTGATGTGGCAACACCCCATTCTTCAGCGCCTAATAATGTTGCTATGGCAATATCACGTGGCGTTTTTAACTGCCCGTCAGTTTGCACAACGATACGACTACGTAATTTGTTTTTAACTAACGTTTGGTGAGTTTCAGCTAGGCCTAACTCCCAAGGTAAACCGGCATGTTTAATAGAGCTTAGTGGCGAGGCACCGGTACCGCCATCATGGCCGGCAATAAGTACAACGTCAGCATAACCTTTACAAACACCGGCAGCGACAGTACCAACACCGGTTTCTGAAACTAATTTCACGTTAACACGGGCTTCACGGTTAGCATTTTTTAAATCGAATATTAACTGTGATAAATCTTCAATTGAGTAAATATCATGATGTGGCGGTGGAGATATTAAACCAACACCTGGCGTAGAGTTACGCGTTCTACCAATCATGGCATCAACTTTATGGCCAGGTAATTGTCCACCTTCGCCCGGCTTAGCGCCTTGCGCCATTTTAATTTGAATTTCATCACAGTTAGTTAAGTAATGACTGGTGACACCAAAACGACCTGAAGCGACTTGCTTGATACGTGACTTCATAGAGTCGCCGTTCTCGTTGGGTGTAAAACGACTTGGATCTTCACCACCTTCACCACTATTACTCTTACCGCCAATGCGGTTCATGGCAATGGCTAATGTGGTATGTGCTTCCCAAGAAATAGAGCCAAATGACATAGCGCCGGTAGCAAAACGTTTGAAAATTGTTTCAACAGATTCAACTTCACTCAATGGAATTGATGGTCTGTCAGTTGAAAATTCCATCAAACCACGCAATGTGTAGGCTTCTTTTGCTTGGTTATCAATTAACTGAGTATATTCTTTAAATTTAGCCGGGTTATTTTCAGCCGTTGAGTGCTGTAATAAACGTACGGTTGTTGGGTTAAATAAATGACGCTCGCCATCTTTACGCCATGCGTAATCACCACCAGAAGATAATAGGTTGTCAATGGCAATTTGATTATCGCCAGGGAAGCCTTTACGGTGACGTAGCATTACTTCTTTGGTGATTTCAGCTAAACCCATACCGCCAATTCGACTTACCGTACCGGTAAAATATTTATCAACAACATCATCATTAATACCTAACGCTTCAAATACTTGTGCGCCATGGTATGACTGAAGTGTTGAAATTCCCATTTTAGAGAATATTTTTAATAAACCACTGCCTACCGCTTTAGTGTATTTAGCAAATAACTGATCATCCGATAAATCGGCAGAAATACTCCCGTTATTACGTAAATCCACTAAGGTTTCCATCGCTAAGTATGGGTTGACCGCAGATGCGCCGTAACCGAATAATGTTGCAAAGTGATGGGTTTCACGCACGTCGCCAGACTCAACAATAAGATCAGCAAAAGTACGTAAACCTTCACGAATTAAATAATGATGAACCGCTGCGGTTACTAATAACGATGGAATAGCTGGGTGATCGCTGTTCATGCTGCGATCACTTAAGATGATAATTTGGAAGTCTTCGTTTACGGCATCTTTCGCGTAACGACATACTCGATCAATAGCTTTTTCTAAGCAGTTGTCGCTGCCATCGTCAAAAAATGTTGTGTCAAGCACCTTACTGGTAAAGTGATTATGATCAATATATTTAAGCTTCATTAACTCTTTATTGGTTAATACCGGTTGCTTAATTTCAACTTTATGGCAATGACGCGCAGTTTCGCCTAGAAGATTTAATGAACCACCTACGTAAGTACGCAGTGACATCACCATTTCTTCACGAATAGGATCTATTGGTGGATTGGTTACTTGCGCAAATAATTGTTTAAAATAATTAGATAATTGCTGAGGCTTGTCTGATAACAGTGCTAAGGGATTATCAGCGCCCATTGCGCCTAAAGGCTCTTTACTGGTACCAACCATGTCTGCAAGGATCATGTTTAAGTCTTCATTGGTATAACCAAAGGCTTGTTGACGCTTAATTAATGAACCTGCTTTTGGCTGAGCCTGTTTCTCTTGTGGTGTAGGTAAATCTTCAATTACTATTTTTTGTTCTTTTAGCCATTGTTCATATGGCTGACGAGAGCTAATATCAGCTTTAACTTCTTCATCACTGATGATACGCCCTTGTTCAAGATCTGCGATGAATATTTTACCCGGTTGTAAACGACCTTTTTCAACAACGGTTGATTGATCTACCACTAATGCGCCCGTTTCTGAGCCCATAACAACCGTACCGTCATTGGTTACAAGATAACGAGATGGACGTAAACCATTACGATCAAGGGTAGCACCAATAATTTTACCGTCAGTGAATGAAATAGACGCAGGGCCATCCCAAGGTTCCATAATACAAGAATAGTACTCGTAGAATGCGCGTTTTGTTTCATCCATGTTTTCTTGTGTTTGCCATGCTTCAGGTACAAGCATCATCATCACTTGGGCTAGTGGACGACCGCTTAATACCAGTAACTCAATCGCCATATCTAAATTAGCAGAGTCAGAATTTTCACGGTTACAAATAGGGTGTAACATTGCCATTTCAGCATCGGTAAAGTTATTACTCTTCATTAATGCTGCACGAGCATTCATCCAATTCACATTACCTCTAACCGTGTTGATTTCACCATTATGGGCTAAATAGCGGAAAGGTTGTGCACGACGCCATGCTGGGAAAGTGTTGGTTGAGAAACGGGAATGGAACATGGCTAAGCCAGAAACCACTTTATCCTGTTGTAAGTCTATGTAATAACCACGTACTTGCGCCGTCGTTAATTGACCTTTATAAACCATGGTTCTTGATGAAATAGAGGCAATATAAAACTGATCTTTTTCTTCGGTGATTTTTTCTTCAGAAATAAAACCGTTAATTAAATGCGCAGTGTACTTACGTAAAATAAACAATTTACGTTCAAATACTTCATAACTGTCGTCAGTAGGCTTTTTAATAAATATTTGTTCAATATTTGGTTCAGAGTTAACCGCAGCTTCACCTAAAGCGCTGTTATTGGTAGGAACAGTACGTTCACCAATAAGCTCAAGACCTAATTTAGTGATATTACTATAAAAAGCGTCGCGACATTTTTCAGCTTTATCTTTTTCAGGTGGGAAAAATGTCATGGCAACGCCATATTTTCCAACGTCAGGTACAGTAAAACCTAAAGTGGCACATTCTTCTACAAGATAATCATGGGGTATTTGAATTAAAATACCTGCACCGTCACCACTATTAACATCACAACCAGTACCGCCGCGATGTTCCATACAACTAAGCATGGTTAACGCGTTTTCGATGATATCGTGAGATTTTTTGCCTTTTAAATTAGCAACAAAACCAATACCACAACTATCATGCTCGAAGTCGGATCGATATAAGCCCCTTGGCTTTTGGCTATTTATAGTCATAAAATTTCCTGCTCTTCTTATTCAAGTATTCACTTGAATTATTCACTAAAATTTAACGTTACTAATAACACTATTATAAGGGTTATCAATACTCGAAATTATTATTTATTACTACTACCACTTATAACATTCATATTCTATGATGAATTTTTTAAAACGCATTTAGGCACAAATCTGTTGTTCAGATCGTTTTGTGAAATAGCAGTAGTTCAAATCTACCTTCTGGAAAGTTTTTAATACACAGACAAGGAAAATTAGAGCGAGTATTCTAACAACAAACGTAGAATATTCAAGGGAAGCGTGTTATCTAACCGCAGAGTAAGTTGTTATCAAAATGTTACATTAAAAACTGCTCGTAACTAATTGATATTGCGCAATATAATTAAGAGATTATTTTGTGTTTTTGATAATGACAAATATCTATTTTATAAAAACACTCCTCTGTTTTACTATTATTTTTCTCTGGTAGCTAAAATGGACACTGAATTTTCTCAATATTGTTCAATTTTACAACTAACCAATAAATGAAGTTTAAGCTAAAATAACATTTACAAAGGAATTATTATTATGCCAACAGCAAAAAAGCGCCAAATTCTTTAATTATAACTTTTCAATTGCAATTAAGAGGTTAGATGAATTAACTTCTATTTAGCTATTAACTCAAACAATACATTTCCCGTAGTACCCGAAGGCTGAGTAATTCCTAAATAATTAGACAGTGTAGGTGCTATATCATACGGAGTTACTTCTCGAACAATTTTATTTTTTTTAATACTAGCGCCTGCAAAAATCACAGGTACATGTGTGTCATATCTCCAAGGCGAACCATGCGTTGATGTTACAGCAAGTCCATCAAAATCATTAATAAAAATGTTGGGGGAAAAGACAAGATAAATATCACCTGAGCGAGAACTATAATGATTATTTTTAACAAGTTCTGCTACACGAGTGTCAGCTATACTTCCTTTTTCTATGTCTATACTGTTTATTGCTTGTTCTATGCCTTCAATGGCGACAAGCTCATTTGCTACTGCTTGTTGTACTTTATAAAGGTCAAGTTTTTTGTCTTTAATTACGGTATGATCTAAGTAGATATAGGGATGTGAAAAATTTTTAAAAAGTTCTTTTCCTAAACCAAACTTCTTTTTAAGTCGGCTATAAAGCGCTTTGTCTTTTAACTTATTAATATCAAAATATTTTGGTTTTATTGCGCCTATATTTGTTAAATATTCTGGTGCCTCTGACGCACCATGGTCGGCAGAAAGTACAATCAAAGTGTTTTCTAACCCTACTTTTTTATCTAGGTAACTAAACAAGTTTGCTAAAGTACGATCTAGTCTTAATAAATTATCCTCAGCTTCAATGCTTGATGGACCAAATATATGGATAATATAATCATTAGAAGAGAAACTTAGCGATAGATAATCTGGTACATCATCTTGTCCAAGCTGCTCTTTTTCAATTAATGTTCTAGCAAATTCTAAAGTTAATTCATCACCAACAGGGCTTAGCGTTAATTTTGTAGAATAATATGGATCGTTTGATGAGCCAAAAGCATGAGGAAAACTACGGCCATAATTTGCAATATCAGTTTTATAACTAACATCACCTTCATTCCCAAAAATATATTGGCTTTTGTTAAACATTAACTGCCAGGCATCGTTATGATATTTATCAGCTAATTTTAATTTATTCCAATCTTCGACCCAAGTTGGATATTGCTGATAATAATAGCTACTAGTAACAAATTTCTTACTTGCTTTTGAAAACCAATAAGCTTTGCCAAACTGCCCTGCAAAAGAAACTGCACCGCGATCTTTCACAGATACTGCAAAAATTTTAGACTTTCCCTGATAAGCTGACGCGAGTTCATCACTAAAAGTGCTTGATAAAAAAGGTATGGGAGATCGCCCATCACCTTGAGCAACTTTCTGGGTAGCATCTAATTCAGTTTTTTGATCAACACCACCATCACCAAGTAGATGATAATTTGGATCTTCAATATTATATACTTGGCGATTTAGCGCTCGATCATACCAAACATTTCCAACCATACCATGTACAGACGGGGGTGCCCCTGTTGCTAAGGAAACATGTCCAACAATGGTTTCAGTATTCGCATGTTGATAATGGGCATTTGAGTAATAAACACCTTCATTAAGTAGGTAACGAAATCCACCTTTTCCCATATTTTTCATATATCGAGTAGGTAAATCACCGCGTAAAGCATCTACAGTAATTTGCACAATAAGTTTAGGTGGGTTTTCAACTGCATTTACGGCAATAGAGAAATGAATGAACACTAAAAAAGTTGTAGATAAATATCTCGGCCGCAAGCGACCGAGTTTTAAAACAAGTCCAACTGATCTGAATGTATTTCTTTC
>JAOPTQ010000079.1:0-611 GCA_051531915.1 Colwellia sp.
TTGCGGTGCCTTTAAATACAGTACCGTCTTCCAGTACTAAAATAGCAGATATAGCCAATGTAACCTCCAAAAAGAAGAAAATGCTTATAGAATAGCCCCTAAAGCTATTTAATTAACACAAAATAACGCTAAAAAAACGTATCAGTTTCATATGAAAGCTTTAATATTAGGATTAATTAACCCACATCAAAAACCACACATAAAAAATGTCAAAAACTNNCTTTCTTCGTCTAGTAATAATTATAAAAACATGTACTTTTATGTAACTTAATCGGTTTCTCCATCCAAGTCACCAAAAGCGTTAGTTATCTAGTCTTTTAATCCTAAAACATCCTGCATATCATAAAAACCAGCAGGCGCATCGTTTAACCAAAAAGCAGCTCGCATTGCTCCTAAAGCGAAAGTCATTCGTGAACTTGCTTTATGGGTAATTTCAAGTCGTTCACCTAAATCAGCAAAAAACGCAGTATGCTCACCCACAATATCGCCAGCTCTAACGGTTGCAAAGCCAATCGTTTCTCGACTACGCTCTTGTGTGATGCCTTCTCGACCGTAAACAGCCACTTTATTAAGATCGCGTCCTAACGTGTCAGCAATGACTTGCCCCATTT
>JAOPTQ010000079.1:735-1587 GCA_051531915.1 Colwellia sp.
CACTAAAACCTGTAGTACCAATAACTAATGCTTTCTTGTGCTTTTGACACCATTGAATATTTTCTAACGTTGATTCAATTGAGGTGAAATCAATTAATACATCGGCAGCCATCAAGTCTGTTAACGCTATTGAGGTTTTTTTACCAATAGCGCCAATGCCGGCTAACTCACCCAGATCAAAATGAGCAAAAGAAGAAGACGAACGAACAGCTCCGCCGATTAATTCAATACTTTCATGTTCANNAAATAGCTACTTTTACTTTCATTTTCTGTTTCTCTGCTGTAATTATTAATTTTTATGCGCTAGCAAGGTAAAAGGAATCGTTAACGGTAATGAATTTGACAGTTCGTGTGATACAACATTAACAATTTTTAATTTTTGCTCAGTATTTTTTTCAGCTGTTTGTTCGGTGATTTGTTCAGTGGCTTTTTTAGTGATTTGTTCAGTAATAATAGCAACATGATAAAAAGCACTGAAATCGGCAAAAACCTGCCCTTCTCCATCGTAAAAATCCCAATCAATACAAACTAATAAAAGTGAATCTGTTAATTGACGATAGCTTGCGCTTTGAGCGGACATTTTACTGGTATTAGCTTGCTTAAGCTGATCAAAAATATCATTAAACGCTTGCTGAAATTCATTTTCATTTGTTACTAAAATAATTTTATCAGGTGTATTTAGCGTACAAGGTAAAAAATAACAGTTAATCATCTGAGTAAGATCATAAGCTTTAAAAGCACTAAGATAATTATTAAATAACTCTTCTACTTTTTTGGTTAACACTTAACACCTACTTTTTTAGTTAACACCTATATAACTAGTTCTGAGCATACACGCTCTTTGCCATCAGG
>JAOPTQ010000080.1:0-27939 GCA_051531915.1 Colwellia sp.
TTTTAAAACTCGGTCGCTTGCGGCCGAGATATTTATAGTCAGTCGTGTTTTATCATAACGCGCTCTTCATTTACTGACTGTAGGGGCGATTTAAATCGCCTAGGCGACTAAAGTCGCCTCTACTCGCAACCCGTCACTTTAATTACTGGTGACTCAGCACGCTATCGCCACGTCCAATACCGTAATAAGCAAAACCACGTTGCTTAAGTAACTCAGGATCATAAAGGTTACGACCATCAACAATCACTTTGTGTGATAATGACTTTTCAATAAAATCAAAATCAGGTGCTCTGAATTGGCTCCACTCGGTACAAACCACTAAAGCGTCGGCATTTTTTAATGCGCTTTCTTTTGTGCCTGCTAATGTTAAATTATCTCGTGTACCATAAATACGTTGGCATTCTTCCATGGCTTCAGGATCATAGGCTTGTACTTTTGCACCAACTTGCCATAAATATTCCATTAGCACCATTGAGGACGCTTCGCGCATGTCATCTGTTTGTGGTTTAAACGACAAGCCCCAAACAGCAATAGTTTTGCCAGATAAATCACCTTTGAAATAGGTATTTAAATGATTAAAAAGTTTTTGTTTTTGAGCATAGTTTACTGATTCAACGGCTTCTAATAAAGCGGGTTTATAATCAATTCCATGGGCCGTTCGAACTAGCGCCTGTACATCTTTAGGGAAACATGAACCACCATAACCACAACCGGGGTAAATAAATTGATAGCCAATACGTGAGTCAGAGCCAATACCATGGCGCACGGCTTCAATATCTGCGCCTAATAGCTCTGCCAAATTGGCAATTTCATTCATAAAACTTATTTTAGTGGCTAGCATACAATTTGCCGCGTATTTTGTTAGCTCGGCAGAACGTACGTCCATAAATATCATACGCTCATGGTTACGATTAAATGGTGCGTATAGCTCTCGCATAGCTTCTTTGACTTTTTCACTATCAGTACCAATAACAATTCGGTCTGGTTTTTTACAGTCAGCAACCGCAGATCCTTCTTTTAAAAACTCTGGGTTTGATACAACATCAAAGCTAATATCAGTATTGCGAGAGGCTAACACAGAGGCTATTTTTGCAGTTACTTTATCGGCAGTACCAACAGGAACGGTTGATTTATCAATAATGATTTTAGAATTTTGCATATAAGTTGCAATGGTTTCAGCTACGGCTAATACATATTTTAAATCAGCTGAGCCATCTTCATCTGGTGGTGTTCCAACGGCAATAAATTGTATCTCGCCATGGTTAACACCAGCTTGAGCATCCGTTGTGAAGTTTAGTTGACCACTTTTATGTGTTTCTTGAACAAGTGGCGTAAGCCCAGGCTCATAAATTGGAATTAACCCCTTTTTTAGGTTATCTACTTTGGTTTGGTCAATATCAACACAAACTACATCATGTCCTACTGATGCCAATACTGCAGCTTGAACTAAGCCAACATAACCAATACCAAAAACGGTGACTTTCATTAATTTTCCTTTAATTTTTATTTATGTTATATAGTTTGGCGCAATAAATTACGCCCTACACGTTAGATTATATTCACTTATTAATACAATATAAAGTATGGTTATTTACGGTAATTATCCTCGATACCTCTATTTAGTAAACTATTTAGTAAAAAAAACAACACCAACTCTGTTTATATGTTTGAGTAATTCTTGATTGTTAATTTGTGAATATATTGATAAATCGAATTGATAAGGCGTCATTAAATCATCAAGTTGATTGCTAATATTAAGAAAATCTTTATGGGTAATATTGTTTCCCATTAAAGTGAGGTCAATATCAGAACCATTTTTGTAGGTTCCTTTGGCACGAGAACCGTATAAAATAACTTTATTTATTGATGAAAATTTTTCAAAAATATTATTTATTTGAGCAATATAACTTTCACTCAAACCAAATGACATTATTCTTGTCCTTGTGTTTTTATATTATGTAAAGTGGTATTTAATGTAATAAAGGCAGGATAAAAGTCTTCAATAATTTGAATTGCTATTTGTTTTGCTGTTTCTAGGTTATATGTGTGTGAAGTTAACACTCTACTTTTTATCATTTCCATCCATAGTTCACCGTCATCAATTAAATGTCGTTGAAAGGCTAAGCGTATTGCATCTCGACTTCCTTGAATGCTAACTTCAGCTTGATCTTGGTAGAAATCTTTTATGGTATTCCAAGCCAATTCATAGTTATATTCGAATGCTTGAATTAATCCTTGTTCTTCTAGTTTTGTTAGAGGTCTTAATTTAGTGATAGCAATAGCATCACTTAACTCATTAAGAGCTAGGTCAAAGTTTGAAAGCCTTTGTAGCCAACGAATATCATTCAACATAGGAGTTTTTCATTAAAAGGATATGTTTATATCATACATAAAAATATACATTTATATAGGCTATTTATCACTATCTTCGGTATTTTTATTTTAAACTTCAGAGTCATAGTTTATTATGACATCACTATACTTATTAATGGAATTTAAATGAGCGAATCAGTAATTTACCCTGTTATTATGTGCGGCGGTAGTGGCACTCGTCTTTGGCCATTTTCTCGTTCTCAATCGCCAAAACAATTTCTGCCTTTGGTTAATGATACGAGCATGCTGCAAGATACTATTGCCCGTTTACCAACCAAGCATGAATCAGTAGTATTTATTTGTAATGAAGATCATCGGTTTTTTGTTGCCGAGCAAGTAAAACAAGTTCAGTGTGAAAATGCTACTATATTACTTGAGCCACAAGGGAAAAATACAGCACCAGCAGTGGCGTTAGCGGCACTTAATGCGTTAGCAGAAAATGACGATGCCTTATTATTAGTATTGGCGGCAGATCATGTTATTAAAGAGATAGATAAATTTCATCAAGCCATTGCTATTGCAACAATAGCGGCAGAGCAAGGGAAATTAGTGACCTTTGGTATTGTGCCTACCCATGCTGAAACAGGTTATGGCTATATCAAGCAAGGCAAGCAGCAGGGTGATGTTTCTGACGTTGCTCAATTTGTAGAAAAACCCAATGCTGAAACCGCGCAAAGTTATTTAGCTTCTGGTGATTATTTATGGAACAGCGGCATGTTTTTATTTAAAGCTAGTCGCTATATTGCCGAATTAGAAAAATTTAGACCGGATATTTTAGCGTCATGCCAAGACGCGATGGCTAACGTAGAAAAAGATTTAGATTTCACTCGTCCGGATCGTGACGCTTTTTTAAAGTGCGCAGAAGAGTCTATTGATTATGCCGTAATGGAAAAAACGGCTGATGCCGTCGTGGTAGCGCTTGATGCTGGTTGGAGTGACGTCGGCTCTTATTCCGCCCTTTGGGATGTGTGCGAGCAAGATGCGCAACAAAATGTCATTAAAGGTGATGTTATTGCCCATGATACTACTAACAGTTATATTCACGCTCAAAATAAGCTGGTTACCACGTTAGGTGTTGATAACCTTGTGGTGATTGATACGCCTGATGCGGTATTGATTGCTGATAAAGACAAGGTGCAAAACGTTAAAACAATAGTGAATGAGCTAAAAGCACGGCAACGTCCTGAAACAAAATTACACCGTGAAGTTTACCGCCCTTGGGGCAAATACGACAGTGTTGATAACGGTAAACGCTTTCAAGTGAAGCGTATAACGGTTAATCCAGGCGCTAAACTTTCTGTACAAATGCATCATCATAGAGCAGAGCATTGGATTGTTGTTTCAGGTACAGCCAAAGTCACCCTTGATGATAAAACATTTTTGTTAAGTGAAAATGAATCAACGTATATTCCCATTGGTGTAGTACATGCTCTAGAGAATCCCGGTAAATTACCCTTAGAAATGATTGAAGTACAGTCAGGTAGTTACTTAGGCGAAGATGATATTGTCCGTTTTGAAGATAGATATGGAAGGGTTAAATAATGACTAAAAAATCGCAACTGCTCAGCTGCTTTAAAGCTTATGATATTCGCGGCAAGCTTGGTGAAGAGTTAAATGAAGATATTGCGTATCGCATAGGCCGTGCTTTTGCGCAGTATACTCAGGCTAAAAAAGTGGTGGTAGGTGGCGATGTTCGTCTTACCAGTGAAGTGCTGAAGTTGGCGCTTGCTAACGGTTTAATGGATGGTGGTACTGATGTTATTGATTTAGGTTTATGCGGCACTGAGCATATTTACTTTGCCACAAGTCATTTACATTGTGATGGTGGTGTTGTGGTAACCGCTAGTCATAATCCTATTGATTACAACGGCATGAAGCTTGTTAGAGAAAATTCAAAACCGATCAGTGGTGACACAGGTTTATTTGATATTAAAGCGTTGGCAGAGAAAAATGACTTTGTTGAAGTTACACATAAAGGCAAGTTAACGACTCATAACATTGATGATGCTTTTACCGAGCATATGTTGAGCTACATTGATCCTAAAAGTTTTGCCATTAAAAAAGACCAGCCATTAAAATTGGTTGTTAATGCGGGTAATGGTGCGGCAGGTCCTGCACTTGACGCGATTGAAGCAGCATTTCAGCAGTTAAATATGCCGGTTGAATTTATTAAAATACATCATCAACCTGACGGTACTTTTCCTCATGGTATTCCCAATCCGTTATTAGTTGAAAATAGAAGTGCCACCCGTGATGCAGTCATTAAACATAACGCTGATATGGGTATTGCTTGGGATGGTGATTTTGACCGTTGTTTCTTGTTTGATGAACAAGGTGAGTTTATTGAAGGTTATTATATTGTTGGTTTGTTAGCTGAAAATTTTCTGGCTAAATCAACAGACGGCAACGCTTCACCACAGAAAATCATTCATGATCCACGATTAACGTGGAACACTATCGATATTGTTGAACAGTCGGGTGGTCAAGCTATTCAAAGTAAAACCGGCCATGCATTTATAAAAGAGCGTATGCGTAGTGAAGATGCAGTGTATGGCGGTGAAATGAGTGCGCACCATTATTTTCGTGATTTTTTCTATTGCGATAGCGGGATGATTCCGTGGTTGCTAATTGCTGAACTAGTCTGTATTCGTCAGCAGTCGTTATCATCTTTAGTGAAAGAGAGAATTGTCGCTTATCCATCGTCAGGTGAAATTAATCATAAAATTAACGATCCTAAAAAGGCGATAGCACGAGTATTTAATCATTACCAAGCAAGTGCAAAAGTTATAGATGAAACAGACGGTGTTAGTATGGAGTTTGAGCAGTGGCGATTTAATTTACGCTCAAGCAATACCGAGCCAGTAGTGCGTTTAAATGTTGAATCAAAAGCTGACTTGTTATTGATGGAAGACAAAACGAAAGAAGTATTGGCGTTGTTGTTAAAATAATACATGCCTATGTAGGTCACTCAGGTTTTATTGTAGGTCGGCATTTATGCCGTCTATTTGACGGGCTAAAAACCGACTTGCAGGTACGATCAAAGTTTTTTTGAGTTCCTGAACGAAGTGCATAGACACGAAATAATTTGTAGAGCGGGATAAATGCTTTTGTAGGGGGTAATTTATTACCCGAAACTCGAAAAAGGAAAGTTAAATGAATTTTTTTAAAATTATCATCTGCGTAAGTGCCGTTATTTTGTTATCTGCTTGTGGAAAAAGTGAAACAGCACAGTCTCATATTGTTCAAGCAGAGGCGCTTTTAGCGGATAATCAATATAAATCAGCCATTATTTCTTTAAAAAACGCGATAAAAATTGAGGCTAAAAATGCCCACGCAAGATTTGTTTTAGGTCGTTTATATTTATCTTTAGGTAATGCACAAGGTGCTGAAAAAGAGTTGTTGCATGCTTATGAATTAAAATACGAACGGGTTAATTTATTGCCGCTGTTAGCTCGAGCTTATATGTTAACTGAATCAGATGATAATATTTTATCACTTGAAGAAGAGGCTAAGCTACTGCCAGAGCATGCACAAACTCAATATTTAGCTTATAAAACCATGGCAGCATTGCGACTAGAGCAAGAAGCACTTGCTAAAGAGTCTGTTGACGCTGCACAATTAATTTCGGATACTTCGGCTTATAGCGTACTTGCCAGTGCGTATTTCGAGTTTGCTAAAAAGAATACCACGCGCGCGCGCACTTTAGTTGAGCGCATACTTGTTGCAATGCCAGAAAATACCGATGCGCTAATGTTACAAGGTCAAATAGCATCAGCTGAAAATGATTTTCAACAAGCGGTTGATAGCTTTAAACAATATTATGCATTACAACCTGAGTCAGGCAAAGTGCAATTATTTATTGCTGACTCATTGTTAAAAGTAGGTCAGTATAGCGAAGCAGAAAGTATCGCAGATGCTGTTCTCGCTGTTGTGCCTAACCAACCATTTGTTCAATATATTAAAGCCATGGCTCGTTTTGAAGATAAAGATTATAAAGCGGCGAGCCAGTATGCAAATGCTTCTTTGAGCTCAGGTTTTAGCTCTTTTAGCTTAAAGCTTGTCGCGGGGGCGAGTGCTTTTTATCTGCAAAATTATGAGCAATGTCATTTACATTTAAACGATTTAATTGCTTATCTTCCTGTCGAGCATAGCGCACGAAGAATGCTTGCAGTGAGCCAGTTGCAGTTAGGATTAATTGACGATATTAGTGAAACGTTAAGCGGTTATGATCCATCCATTAAAGAAAACTCACAGTTTCTGTCTATGTTAAGTTATGAATTGCTTGAAGTTGGAGCCATTGATAAAGCGAAGCAAATGATGCAACAAGTGTCTGACTCAGAAAATACCAGTGCCGAACAAAGTATGCGAGCGGGTATTTTAAAACTGATGATGAACGATCCCTCAGGTGTTGAAAATTTAGAACTAGCGCTGCAATCTAATCCTGAACTTGTTTCAGCTGAATTAGCGTTAGCTTTTGCCTCGGTTAAGTTGGGAGATTTAGCGAGAGCCAATGAGATAGCACAAAAATGGCAAAAGAAATATCCTAAAAAAGCCGGTAGTTATAACCTTCAAGCAACCATTGCTTTTAAAGAAAATAACATTGAGCAAGGTAGAGCAGCACTCGAGAAAAGCTTACAGTTAGAGCCTGATAATGTGTATGCATTAACTGAAAGCGTTAAATTGGCTTTTCATGAAAAAGCGTTTGATAAAGCTAAAGCATTAACCGAGCGAGCATTAGAGGTTCATCCCAAGGAAGTCAAAATATTACGTCAATATTTTGAATTTCATCAAGATGACGTGGGTTTAGCTGTTTTGCAAGAAACACAACAGTCGGATAAAGAGAATATTGCTTACGGTATTTTATTAGCTGAAGCCTTAATAAAGTTAGAAAAATTCAAAAAAGCTAGTGATCTGTTGGCTGAATATAAGCTCAACGCTAAAACACCAAAACATTATTGGCAGCTTGTTTTCTTTGCAAATTTGAAACAAAAAGATGGTGTAGACACGTTTACTATTTTAGATAAATGGCGCAAGAATAGCCCTTATCATATTGAGCCGGTATTATTATTAGTTGATTATTGGACGAAAAAAAGAGTACCAGACAGGGCGTTAAACGTTATAAATCGTAGCTTAAAACAGCATCCCAAGTATTTAATGTTACATGTTTTAAAAATGCAACTACTGCTAAATAACAACAGAGTCAATGATGCAAAGGTTTTATTGACTAAGTTAGCACAACTTAATTTGAATGAAAATTTAATGGCTGGCATTGAAGGTAGGATACTGCTGCTAGAAAAAAAATACGCTGAGGCAATTCCCAAACTAACACAACAATATAAGGCTAAGCCGGTCAGTAAAAATGCCATGTTCCTTGCTGTAGCCTTAGAGGGTAATAATCAACAGCAAGCTGGCATTAAATTGTTAGAAGAGTTTGCGTTGTTAAATACGGACTTAGGCAATACACGTTTAACACTGGCGAATATGTATATTGAAAACACGCCGAATAAAGCGATTGATGAGTATGAATTAATATTACAAACACAACCCAATAATATTGTTGCTTTAAATAATCTCTCTTGGCTGTATATGGAACAAGGTAAATATAAAGTCGCGTTAAAACATGCGGAACACGTTTATGGTTTAGCTGAAAAAGTGCCTAATGTGGTAGACACTTATGCACAGATCTTATTAAAGTCTAAACAAAGTGCTAAAGCATTGGTTAAAGCTGAAGAGGCTTATACGTTATCAAAAGCAAAAAATGTTGATATTGCCTTAAATTATGGTGAAATTTTGTTGGCTAACGATAAAAAAATCATAGCAAAAAATGTGCTGAACAAAATTGAAGTGAAAACAGCTGAGCAGAAAGACCGGTTACAAATGTTGATGAAAAAATTATAGTGCATTGGCTCAAATTCGCTTCGCGAAGAGAGGTATATTATTGAGCTAAATGTAGGTCGACATTTATGTCGTCAAATTGATGTGCTAAAGTCCAACCTACAATGCTCCGTAAGCGGCGGGGAATTAACCCGCTTAGATTAACTCAAGTTTTTCTAATTGCTTGCAAATATCGTGTTCAATGGCGCTGTACAGGCTTTTAAAACCAGGCGATAGGTTAGCCATAAAAATTTCGGCATTAATATAATAAGGGGCGCGTAGACCGTGGTACTCAATAGCATCACCAAGTTGTATAAATTGAATACCAACAAAGCGCATACTACGTGCTAATCTTGGTTCCATCATAACGTAAACGTGTCTTATGCCGGTATCTATAGCCATGGTTGCAGCGGCCATATATAAACCAATAGCGATAAAAGGGAAGCAGCGAAGTTCAGTTTCAGAATAGCTACTCTCTTTAATAACACCGGTACTAGAGCCTTTGAATTTATCTGTTTTACGTCGTCTAAATTCTGCCTTTACGGCTAAACGTGAAATTTCACAAATTTCTTTACGGTTAAATCGCTTGGGGTGTAATTCTTCGTTGGTTATGGAATTTAAGCAATACTTTTCAATAGGTAATAGTTGGTCGTCATTATTTATTCTGACAATACGCACACAACTTGTATACGTACTTGACGGTTTATGTTTAATTAAAGAAAAAATGGACTGATCGTCAAATTCATCTTTTTCTTGACCGCCTTCTTTTACATCTTCAAAAGCAAGTTCTTCACAGTAAACATTGTGTCGAATTTTAAATACTTCTTCTCTTAGTGTTTCGGTAATGGCTACTTGAGGTTCTAAAAATTGCGTGAAATGATCGGCAATATTATGCGCATCATGGCTTGCTTTCATCGATGCTATTTTTTTTGTGATGTCACCAATTATTGGGGTATTAAGTAGACGTTTATTCCAGCTCATTTAATTTCCATGTTATGTAAATACGAATTTATACCGATAAAAGATCAGTTGATCCTATACTCTGAATAAAAAATAATTTAACTGTTTATTAATATTAGCAAACATTGTACAAATTAGAATAAATACTTTGCTTTTAAACAGAATTTTTAAGTTTTATATATATCTTTTATGTAATAGCGTCATATTAGGTCAACTGGTTTGCTACAAGTTAACAGGGCTTACTTTTATCGGAATAACCTCCATTGCTGTTTGAAAACCTATTTTATATAAATGATGCTTTTGATCTTGGTTCATTTTAAAGTCAACAGCTGAGCTCTCGCCGGTATTAATTATTATGGTATTGTGCCAAAAAGCTTCGTTAATATATTCACGAGAAATGGTGGTCATAAAGGTTCGTATGAGTAAAGTCACATAATTAAAAATAGGAAACAGGCCTTTAACACTCAGTTCATCGTATTCATGTTCTCCACGTAAACGAAAGCATAGTATTGGTGTACCATTTTTATCCCAATCTCTATGTAATGCATCTTCTGATAAAATACTACCATCAACCATAATACGATTACCGAGGGGCTTGAAGCTAAAAACTAAAGGGATAGACATAGAAAACCGTACGGCTTGTGATACTTTCATATTGGGTGTGTTTGCTTTATCAAAAATAACGGGTTTGCCATTGGTTACATCGGTAGCAACAATGTGTAAATTTTTATCGAGTTGTGCAAATGTTTTTTCTTGTAAATGGGTATCAACCCATTGCTCAAATACATCGCCAGAGCTTAATCCTCCATGTCGTATTAACTTCAAAAGTGAAAATTCTCTAAATTGATTGTAGTCGGTGTGTAGGGCAATTTCTTTAATTTCATTTAAGGTTAAACCAGAGGCGAAAAAACTAGCAATAATACTACCGCCAGAAACGCCGACAATATCATCAAAGGATATATCTAAAACTTCAAGTGCTTTTAGCACGCCTATATGAGCGGGTAATCGAGTGCCTCCTCCAGCAAGAATGGGGATGATTTTCTTACTCATTGCTCTCCCTTAATAGTAAATTGGTAATGTTTTTTATAGGTATAAGTGTAGACAATATTTGATATTTTGCGCCGTTACTATTTAAGGTACACTATCAATAATTCAAAATTATTAGTTGCAAGGTAAAGGATTATGAAAAAATATTACCGTGTGTTATTTATTCTTTTAGCTTTTATGGTGGCTACAGTACAGGCTGAGTTTGTTGATGTAGTTGCTAAAGTGAAGCCTTCAGTGGTCGGTATTGGTATTCACACGCCAACAAGTCGGCCGCAAAATATATTAAGAGGCACAGGGTTTGTTGTGAGTAATGGCCATTATGTGGTAACAAATGCACATGTTTTGCCGACAGAATTAGATGAAAATTTACTGCAAACCATGGCTGTATTTATTGGCGCAGGTAAAGAGGCGAAAGTTAGACAGGCTGAGATTGTGGCTAGCTCTGAAGTTTATGATCTCGCTATTTTAAAACTCTCGGGTGCTGCCTTACCGGCAATGACTTTAGCCGAAGAAGATACTTTTTTTCCTGATGGCAGTTATATTGCTTTTACGGGGTTTCCTATCGGTAGTATGTTGGGGTTATATCCTGTTACTCATCGAGGTATTATTTCTAGTATTACCCCTACGGTCGTTCCCGCTTCAAGTGCAGGGCAAATTAATTTAAAAATGCTTAAACGAATGCGTAACCCTTATTTAGCGTATCAACTTGATGCAACAGCTTATCCGGGTAATAGTGGCAGTGCTATGTACGACATGAAATCAGGTAACGTTATCGGCATTATTAATAAGGTGTTTGTTCAAGCAACCAAAGAAGCGATTATCAGTAAACCTAGCGGTATTACTTATGCCATTCCGGTCAAATATTTATATGAACTATTGCGTGAAAATAATATTAAACCGTAGGTTGATTGGTATTATTCACTAATGGTGAGTATATCGCTGTTGTTGGTTGCATGTTTATAAAAAGAAGAAATTGGTACTAACTCAATATTGTGTTGTTTTAGGGTAGGAATTAAGTCTTTTAACATTTTTACTGTTTCAGGGTGAGGGTGACCAATGGCAATGGCTATTTTATTTTGTTGTGCTTTTTTTATCATCTGATCAAATTGTTGCGTTATATATTCTGCACTGAGTTCATTGTCTAAAAATATATGACGGTTACGAACGGGTACGCCGAGTGTTTTAGCGATATCACTTGCCTTAGACTTTGGGCTAGTTTTACTGTCTAAAAAGAATAAATTGTTTTCTTTCAAAAAGTTCATTGTCGATGTCATGGCTAGTGTTTGTTTGGTTAAATAGCTGCCCATATGATTATTAATACCAATGGCAAAAGGAATTTCAGCAAGTGACGCGGTCAGGCTAGCGTGAATATCATGTTCATTCATCGCTCTAGTGAGCCCTCCTGGGCCTAAACGTTTACCATTTTCAGCTTCCATAGGAATATGTAACATTACCTCACGTTGTTGAGCTTTTGCGGCTAAAGCCAATTTTTTGCCAAAAGGTGTGTGAGGTAAAATAGAGTATGTTATTGCGCCAGGTAAGGTTAGCGCTTGATGATCGCTTTGGCGATAGCCAATATCGTCAATAATGATGGCAACACGTATAGATTCAGCATTTATGGGTGCAGAGCACAGTGATAATAAAACAGCGATTGATAATAAAGGAAAGTATTTGAACACGGAAAAATCGTTTTGTTATTTACAAGGCGGAAAATAATAGCATTTACAAAAAAAAAATTATAGTGATATTAGCGAGTGTAAAAATAATTGTTTAACGTTAATTACTTACACCACAGTTTAGGATTAACGGTTTTACCTAAATGACGAATTTCAAAATATAATCCCGGCTGAGCTTGACCACCACTTTGACCAATTAAGGCTATGGGTTCGCCTGTTTCTACCCGGTCACCAACAGATTTTAGTAAGGTTTGATTATGACCATATAAACTCATGTAGCCGTTGCCGTGATCAATAACCGTGACGAAGCCATAACCTTTTAACCAGTCTGAAAATAAAATAGTGCCGTTATGAATAGTTTGTACTTGCCTACCAATAGGCGCTGCCATAAGTACACCTTTCCATTTTAAGTAGCCTTGTTTTTTAGTGCCAAAACGGTGCAAGATTCGACCTTTTACTGGCCAAGAAAGTTTCTTTTTGAGTTGACTTAAACCCGCTAAATTGACTTCAGCTTGAATGAGCGTTTCTAATTTTTTTAATGCTAAACTTAAATTACTTTCTTCGGCTTTTAGCTTGGCAAGTTGTTGTTTACTTGAAAGTAATTTTTTACTTAAGCTTTTAAGCGTTTTATGACGTTTACTTTTATTTTCACTTAATTGTGCACGTTGTTGATTTTGTTTACCTTTTAATACTTGTAGTAATTCAATTTCTTCTTGATGCGCAGAGGTTACTTGAATTAACTCAGCCAAGGTTGCTTTAAATTGTTCAATTTCTTTAATACGGGCATTATTTAAATATTGATAATAGCTAATTGTGCGTTGAATTTTTTCACTTTGTTCTTGATTCAATAATAGCTTTAAATAATCGTGTTGACCGGCGGTATAGGCAGTGCGAAGCTGTTGAGCAAGTAAAAGTTCTTGTGATTTTTTTTTCTGCGTGAGTTGATGTTTCTGCTTTGCCAAAGAAGTGATTTTTTGTTGACTTAGGGTTAAATTTTTATTGGTGGTGTTGATAGATTTAGCGACTTTAGCAATAGCTAAATCATCATTTTTTAATTGTTTTTCTAATTTATCTCGATCTTTGTTAACTTGAAAAATAGCCGATTCTTGCTTAGCAATAGCTTGTTGCACATGGCTAAGTTTTTGCTCACTTTGTTGTTTGTTTTTTTTTGTATCGGTACCTATGGCACTTGCTGTCATGGCTATTAGTAGGCTGCTTGTTATCAACAAACAGCCTACTAATTTTTTATAACGCCATGTTTTAGCGGCCAGTAACCTCATTAATCACTAGTCTTCTAGTTTCATTAAAATAGAGCCGGTCATTTCATCAGGTTGAGCCATATTCATTAAGTGTAGTAAGGTGGGTGAAATATCACTTAAGGCGCCCGTTGCTGCTGGCGTAGCGTTTCTACCAACATAAATAAGAGGTACAGGTTCACAAGTGTGCGCGGTGTGTGCTTGCCCTGAAACTTCATCCACCATTTTCTCAGCATTACCATGATCGGCGGTAATTAAACATTCACCACCAACGGCTTTTAAGGCTTCAACCACTCTACCTACTGAAACATCTACCGCTTCACAAGCTTTTACTGCGGCATCAAAATCACCGGTATGACCTACCATATCGCCATTTGGATAATTACAGACAATAAGATCAAATTCATTACTACTAATAGCGGCAACTAACTTGTCGGTTAACAAAGCTGAATTCATTTCAGGTTGTAAGTCATAAGTGGCAACATCAGGTGAAGGAATTAAAATACGTTGCTCGCCATTGTAAGTGTCTTCTTTGCCGCCACTAAAGAAAAAAGTCACATGAGCATATTTTTCAGTTTCTGAAATACGCAGTTGCGTTTTATCATGTTTTTCTAACCATTCACCCATTACATTGTTTAAGGACTCTGGGGCAAAAGCACTAGGAGCGTCAATATCAGCAGAATACTGCGTTAACATAACAAACTCTGCTAATGCAGGTGTTGCTTTGCGAGCAAAGCCGTCAAAGTCAGTTTCAGTGAAACAACGACTAAATTGGCGAGCGCGATCAGCTCTAAAATTCATAAAAATTAAAGCATCGCCATCATTCACTTTAATGGTGTTACCTTGTTCGTCGGTAATGGCACTAGCACCAACAAATTCATCATTTTCATCACGGGCATAAGCGGCATCAAGTGCAGTTACTGAGTCTTTATATTCATGTAAGCCTTCGCCTGAAACCATTAAATTATAACTGGCTTCAACACGTTCCCAACGTTGATCTCGGTCCATTGCGTAATAACGACCAATAATTGAAGCCACTTGACCTTGACCTTCGCCTTTTGCGAATAATGTTGCAAACTTTTGTTCCGCTTTTTCTAAAGAGCCTTTAGCGCTGCGTGGTGGAGTATCGCGACCATCTAAGAAAGCATGTAAATATATTTTTGTGGCGCCTTGTTTTTTGGCAAGGTCAATCATGGCAAAAATATGATCTTCGTGACTGTGCACGCCACCAGGAGAAAGTAAGCCGAAAATATGCACAGCTTTACCTTTTTGTACTGCTTTATCAACGGCTTGGCAAAGCACTGTGTTGCTTGAAAAGTCACCATCAATTATCGATTTGGTAATGCGAGTGAAATCTTGATAAACAATACGTCCAGCACCTAAATTAACATGACCAACTTCTGAATTGCCCATTTGCCCGTCAGGTAAGCCAACAGCCATGCCAGATGTATGAATAAGCATGTTTGGGTATGTGGCTATCAAATTATCTAGTATCGGTGTATTTGCTGCTAATATGGCATTGGAAGAGCTATTTTCACGATAGCCCCAGCCGTCCATGATAATGAGTGCCATTGTTTTTTTATTTGCCATAGCCATAACTGTTTTCCTATTGTTAATTTTGATTACATATTTTTAATATGCCGCATTGTACACGCTAGTGCAGCGTTATTCACTAAGGATTTGATGATAAAACATTCCAACTAGGGTTACTAAGCTTACTGACTATCTCTGTAGGTTTTTAAGTGGTATGGGTGGTATATACCCATGCCACTTAAAGCTGTCGGATTTAGCGAGAATTAAAAGGTTTAGAGGTAAGACATTGATTGAAGAGAATAGTCATTCAGAAGAATATGCTCATGCATTCTCTAATAAGCTACATCCATGTAGCGTCTTTGCCAAAATCAATAACTCAGCATATAAATCATTTTGAACCGCCAGAGGCACCTAAAAAGTTAGTGAATAATTCTTGTTTAAAGCCGTGTTCTTGAATAGTTTTTAAGGCGTTTGAATCTGTGTATATTTCGATCATATATATCGTACAGCTTTCTAGTTTTAAGTTAATTTTTTATAAAACCACATTGAAACATCACTACCGTATAACTCTTTTAATAAACTTATAAAAGTTTCTGTGTCTTTAATATTTTTGTTATTTGTTTGTTGGAGTAACTTAAAAAAGTTTTTGTCGCCTATTTTTAAGTTTAACTCATCAAGAATTAATGCTCCTTTTATGTATAATACAGTATAAGCATGTTTATCTGAGCGAGATAGTCCAACTATTGGTGGTAACTTTTTAATTTTAGGACGATAGTGCTCTATCAACTCTGACTTTTTGTTTTTACCGTAAATATGTTCTAATGCCAAATAAGAAAAATATTCGGAAAAAGATTCATTTAGCCAGTCTTCCCATGTTTGTGTTGGCGCTTTATTCCACCAAAAGTGGCCTACCTCATGAGCAACTGTTCGTAACATTCGGTCATATTTTTCTTTAGGAGATTTAGTGATCGCTGCAAACCCACTTCTTGAGTATGATGGGCCAGAAGATCTAGGCAGTAAAACGAATTTTATGTTTTTTATATTGGCGTTTGGCAATCCTACTTTGCTTTCAAAAAACAGCAGTAACTTCTGAATATCAATTAATAAGTTATCAATATTGTTACTCTCACTATCCATATTAAAAACTGAGACTTTTGCTTCGCCAAGTTGAAGCTCATGCAAAGTGGATTTTTCAGATGCAATAACTACGATATCAAAGCTTGGGTTATTACTTTTTAATACCCACCCGTCATTGCGTTTGGTTACTTCTGCGTTACCTGTCACTTTATAAGTATCAGGTAAGTGAAGCTTCAAAAAAAAATTAAATTTTCCATAATTCTCATTTAATGGAAACCAAGCAGAGTAGAGTCCCATCTCTAAAGCTGTTCCATCAACTAGAGAAGATAAATAATTAACGTCATTAACTTTTAAACTATAACTGAATCGCAGTTTATTTTGCTGATTTTGCAATAAGCGAGACTTTAATTTGAGAAGCTTTCCATGTTCAATATATATGTTAGGAGAATTTCCTGACGTATCAAATTCATATGCTATTGGTTGTGCATTTAAAGTAACACTATCAATTTTAGCATTTTTATTTAATAAAAACTCAATGCTAGATTGAGTTGAATCAGTAATTGTCAATGTAGCTTTCACTTGAATAATCCCATCATGTTGATGAAGTTTTGCCTCTATATTGTAATTATTAATCACAGGTTTAGCGTAACTGACATTTATAAACAGTAAAGATATAAGTATTAGTTTAATTCCCCATAATAGCTTCATACTGGAAAATCCTTTATTTTATATAATTAAAAAAACATTATGCAATAATACCTTTTTTGACTACAAGCCATTTATTTTCCTAATCAGTTTACCGTTCCTTAATAGAGCTTATTTCGGTGTTTAGCTTTACAAAGGCAATCTTTTAAACTCGCCCTCTGTAGTCCTGAAACGAACACCTTCAAATAGCACGGGTATAAATCTTCATAGCAAAAAATCTATTAATCTGTATACTGACACGGTTTTTTTATATTTATATAGTATGGTTATTATTTATGGAACAATTTATTACTTTTGCAGGCAATAACGGCATGTTAAGTGCTGTTTGGGCTGCCCTTGTTGTTATGATTATCGTGACAACGATTAAAATGAAAATGTCACCAATTAAGCAAATTAGCTCGCAAGAGTTAACTTTTTTAATGAATAGAGAGCAAGGAGTTACGCTTGATATTCGCGCAGAAAAAGATTTTAACACAAGTCATATTATTGATGCAGTGAGTTTATCGAATGAAAAAATTGCTAAAAATGGCTTTGCTAGTCTTGAAAAGCACAAAGAAAATCCCATCATAGTTGTATGTGCTGCAGGTATTAGTGCTGTAAAAGTGGCTAATGATTTATTTAAAGCGGGCTTTAGTAAAGTAAGCGTACTTAAAGGCGGTATGAATGCATGGTCAAGCGCAGGCTTGCCAGTCGTTAAAAAGTAACATGCAGATACGGTTCACTCAGGTTCGAAAATTACTCGGCAGTAAGTATAGCTTACTTTGTAGGGCTAAAGCCTCACTGACTGATTTATGCATATTTTCTGAGTGAACTCATCGTTATTTAAAATAAAGTGTAAAATTGTATGGTTATTGTTGAAATTTATACCAAAGCATATTGTCCTTTTTGTGTTCGAGCGATGGCGTTATTAGCGCATAAATCGCTTGAGTACAAAGAAATAAAAATTGATGCAGATTCTGCGTTGCGTAATGTCATGATTAAGCGTAGTGGCGGCTATACTGTTCCTCAAATATTTATTAATAATAAGTCTATTGGTGGCTGCGATGAATTAGTTGCTTTAGAAATGAATAATCAACTTCAAGCGTTACTTGAAACAAATTAATTAACTAAACGCTATAACCCTCATTGGTTTTAGCTAAAACAAAGAATAGGAATTATCCCATGGCGGACGAAAACAACACTCAACCAACAGAAGCTGGACAAGAAACAACACCACAATTTGCAATTCAGCGTGTTTATACTAAAGATGTTTCTTTTGAAACACCTAATTCACCGGCAATATTTCAAAAAGACTGGAAACCAGAAATTAAATTAGACTTAGATACTCGCTCTAATAAACTGGCTGACGATACCTATGAGGTTGTTTTAGCGGTAACGGTTACTGCAACGGTTGAAGGTCAAACTGCATTTTTAGCCGAAGTACAACAAGCGGGTATTTTTACTATTGGTAATTTACCAGAAGCTCAATTAGCCCATACTATTGGTGCATTTTGCCCAACGACTTTATTCCCTTATGCTCGTGAAACTGTTGCTAGCTTAGTTAACCGTGGTTCATTTCCACAATTCAACTTAACACCGGTTAACTTTGAAGCATTATTTGCCTCTTATGTTCAGCAACGTGCTGCAGAAGCAAAAGCGAATGTACCAGAAAGTACAGAAACGCATTAATAACGGTTGTTAATCAATGGTAGAGGCGAATTTATTCGCCTGATAGTTTAGTTTGCTCTATTTTTGGCGATTGAAATCGCCCCCTACAAATTTACAGTGACAATCAGCTAGTTACGAATGAAGAGTAAAAATATGACACTTTCAGCTAAAATTACCGTTTTAGGTGCAGGCTCTTATGGCACAGCGCTAGCTATTTGTTTAGCTCGAAATGGTCATAAAACCCTGTTGTGGGGGCGTGACGCAAGCCAAGTTGAAGCGATGGCTAATGACAGAGAAAATGCGAAATATTTATCTGGTTATCCTTTTCCTGAAAGTTTACAGCTAGAAAGCGATTTATCTATAGCGGTTCACGCAAGCAATAATATTTTAGTGGTGGTGCCAAGCCATGCGTTTGGCAAAATTCTCACTCAAATAAAGCCGTTGTTACGTCATCATGCTAAAGTAGCTTGGGCAACCAAAGGGTTAGATCCTGATTCAGGCGATTTACTGCAAAATGTTGCCAGTAAAATGCTCGGAGAAAATATTTCTTTAGCGGTGCTGTCTGGTCCTACGTTTGCGAAAGAAATGGCAGCAGGTTTGCCAACCGCAATATCCTTATCGTCAAGTGATGATGATTTTGTGAGTGAATTATCTGACCTATTACATTGTGAAAAATGCTTTAGGGTATACCCAAATAAAGATTTTATCGGTGTTCAGCTAGGTGGCGCAGTTAAAAATGTTATTGCTATTGGTGCAGGTATGGCCGACGGTATTGGTTTTGGCGCTAACGCTAGAACTGCATTAATAACCCGTGGCTTAACTGAAATGACAAGGCTTGGATTAGCGTTAAAGGCGGATCCTGCAACGTTTATGGGAATGGCAGGTTTAGGCGATTTAGTCTTAACCTGTACCGATAACCAATCTAGAAATCGACGTTTTGGTTTAGCATTAGGTAAAGGCGATAGTGTTGAACAAGCAATGACCGACATTGGTCAAGTGGTTGAAGGTTATCGTAATACCAAAGACGTGCATACACTCGCGCAACGTTTTAAGGTGGAAATGCCTATTGTTGAGCAAGTTTATCAAGTACTTTATTGTGGTAAAAATGCTAAATTAGCGGCGGCAGATTTACTGTCTCGAGAACAAAAGCAGGAATGATTGAGTTGCGGGCTTCGAATAGCGAAGAGCATAACACTTAAAACTTCAGTAAGTTGTGTTCGTAACGACAACACTAGCTACTCGAAACTGCACTTGTTGCTACTATTAATTCAAACTGCATTTGTAAATCCAAGTTGTCGCCAAGCATCATAAACAATTACCGCGGTTGCATTAGACAAGTTCATACTACGACTTTCTTTTAGCATAGGGATTCGCAGTTTGTTTTCGTCTGGAATTTGACAACGAACGTCTTCTGGCAACCCTGCGGTTTCAGAGCCAAATAATAAATAGTCGCCTTGCTTAAAAGTAATATCACCATAAAAATTATTTGTTTTGGTGGTGATCGCTAAAACTCTTACCGGTTGTTCGTGCTTGATAAACTCATTAAAATTTTCATGTCGCTTTATAGCGGCAAATTCATGGTAATCTAAGCCCGCACGACGTAATTTTTTATCCTCTAAATCAAACCCTAAGGGTTCAATTAAGTGTAATCGAAAACCTGAATTTGCACATAAGCGAATAATATTGCCGGTATTTGGCGGTATTTGCGGTTGAAAAAGTACAACATCTAGCATGGTAATTTGAGTTTCATAAATAATTTTTGTTATTATATCGAGTTCTTATCTCGACACAAATAACTTAATTGTAATTTTATCTAAGGATCAACAGTGCCAACGAGTTCACATTTAGCCAAAGACTATGCATTTTGGGTTCGATTAGCCGCCATTTGCTCAACATCAATTGCCTTAATTCTTGTTGGCATAAAGCTATATGCTTGGTTGGTGACCGACTCAAGTGCCATGCTTGCTTCAACTACTGACTCTATTTTAGATTTATTTGCCTCAATGATGAATATTGTGATTTTAAAGTTTGCCTTAGCACCGGCAGATGATGAACATAAGTTTGGTCATGGTAAAGCGGAAAGTTTGGCGGGCTTGGTGCAAGCAGCCTTTGTATTAGGCTCTGCTATTTTACTTATTTTTAGTGGTGTTGCCCGTTTACTCAATCCTCAGCCCATAGTACACAGTGACGTTGCTATTTGGGTCACTATTATTGCGATTGTTTTAACGCTTATTTTAGTGGTTTTTCAGCGATATGTGATCAAACGCACTGGCTCTGTTGTGATTAGTGCAGATGCCTTACATTATCAATCAGACTTATTACTTAATGTAGGAGTGTTGGCGGCTATTGTGTTAAGCCAAGGAATTTGGCAAGAAGCGGATGGTGCATTTACTATTTTGGTCGCTTTATATTTAGTCTTAGGCGCGGGTAAAATTATTTGGCAAAGCATTTATCAATTAATGGATCATGAGTTAAGTGATGACGAAATAGCCCAAATAAAAAATATTATTTTAAGTCATGATCATGCACTTGGTCTGCATGAACTACGTACTAGGCAGTCTGGCGCTTATCGTTTTATTCAGTTTCATTTAGAACTTGAAGATGACTTATCATTATTTGAAGCACATGCCATAGGCGATGAAATTGAGTTGGAAATTTGCCAAGCATTAGCGCCATGTGAGGTGTTTATTCATCAAGATCCTACTTCCGTGGTAAAAAATAAAAAATAAAAAATAAAAAATAAGGCTATGTTCCCGTTAATTGTTGTTACCTTTGTAACTAGCTAATTGTCACTGTAAATTTGTAGGGGCGATTTTAATCGCCAAAAATAGAGAAAACTAAGCTATCAGGCGAATAAATTCGCCTCTACCGTTGATTAACAATAGAGCCAAAAATATAAAAGTAAAAGTTAAACGTGTTTTTGTCTTTCGTTTAACCATGAGCTAAATTTTTACATCAATTTGGTGAACACCCATGGCTTGTCCATCGCTATTAATGGCAAAGCCTGAGCGTGTTAATTGCGCTTGCGTTTCACCCGATTGATTATAGAAATTATATGGGGTTGCTATAGACGATAAATTAATCGCTTCAATTCCAGCTTCTTTTAATGATAGCCATTGTGTAGATTCACTGTTAGCAGGTGAATTCAAATGATCACTTGGTTGCCAGATGGCCAATTGATCAAAATGCATGTCACCTTCATCAATAAAGCCATTACCATTACTGTCTAATTGGGCTAATTCATTAAAACCTTGACCCGTTTTAGGACCGAATAATTCGCTACCATTATCAGCTTGTTGATTGTTGTTTTTATCAAAAACCAAATAGCCAACATCGCCAGAAAAAATAGGTAACTTATCTAAGGTGTTATCTTCATTAATGGCAAAGTTATGTTCACCGGTAATATTCCCCATGCTTTTTTGACCAAACTGAACAAGTAATGGATCTTTTAATGCGCCGGCGGTCATTTCAAAACGACTATAACTGAGCTGCTCGCTTTCAAGGGTAAAGCTGTAATCTATTGACAGTTTTTTGTTATCAATAGAAAATTCACCCTGCATTTGGTAACTTAATTGTTGTTTATGGCTATGCCATTGCTCAACTTGTAGTAGATCATTTCGATTAAAATTTTGCTGATCTATTGTCACTTGCTCATCATTATTTTGACCGTTATTTACCGTTGAACCCTCATTTTTTATTGAAAGTGCATTATTTGAACTTTCAGCATCAACCGTTGAAATATTAATTTTTCGACCAAAAAAATTCTCCAAAACTAATACCATTAACTGAACCTTTGTCGATAAGGAGTGCTGAAACGATTCGCCGCTATTATCAAGATGATTTGTATTATTGTTGAGGTTTTCATTGTTGATGGACACTAAGTCACTGATTAAGGTCAACGAAGTTTCTTCAATAGACACTGTTTTTTTGTCAGGTTGAATAACCGTTAACTGACGCTTTTGCTGGTGTGACTGATAATAGTTTTGTTGCTGTGTGAGTTTTACTGTTTCAATAGCCATCACCAAAATCCTATTTATTAAGTGTTTATATATAGGTATGTACCCGTATATCGTTATCGGCATAAGTCACGTAAAGTTGAGTATAATTTGTACAATAAACCATCTGAAGTAGGTGGATATAAATAATCCTTGCAGGTCAGACCAGTTTGCGTGACAATAAAATATCAGCAATGCTATCACTAGTCTCACTAGTACCATTAGTATAACGAGGAGATTGTATGAGTAATAAATTTAGTTATTTTGTTAACAAGGTAAATAAAGCGCCACATTTTTTACAGTCATTTTTATTGACCAAGCTCTTTTCAACAAAAGTGAAGTATGCTGGTACTACCGGTATAAAAATTCATAAAGTGACTCAGCACGAAGTTATTATTTCGCTAAAAAATAGAAAGTCAGTGCAAAACCATATTGGTGGTATTCATGCCATTGCCGCGGCTTTATTGGCAGAATCAGCAACAGGTATTGTTTTTGGTATCAATGTACCAGAGCGTCGTGTGCCGTTGTTAAAATCAATGACCATACATTATCAACGGCGTATGCAAGGTAATTTATTGGCTAGAGCAAAGTTAACTTCTGAACAAATTGAATTGATAAAGCACGATGAAAAGGGCGCGATGGCCGTTTCAGTTGTGATCACTGATGAATCGAATCAAACGCCAATAGAGTGCCATATGGATTGGGCTTGGGTGAGTAAAAAACGTTAGATTTCAGCTATTATTTTTGCCGTTAATTCCCTACACTAGTGGCTCAAAGGAATAATTAAAAAATATACTCTCAATGAATGACGCTAAAAACACTCCAAAAGCACTGTATAAACAATTTACTCATCTTTTTATGGGTATTTTATCGGTTATAGGCTTAGCAACTGTTTTTATTGTGGCGCTTTTTTTTCAACAAACCTCACAAGTACAACAGCTTGTTGATAACCAATTAACGCCATTAACATTGCAATATCAGCAGCAGCAATTATTATCTAAAGTAAAGTTGGCGATTGATGACATTTTATTTGCAGAAAACGGTGAAAATTTTGTTGAGTTACAACAGCAGTTAACTAAGCATAATCAACGCTTAGTTTTTTTAGCATCAAAGCATGATGAAATTTATCATCAATGGTTAGTTAAAAGTAAAGCAAATTATGACACTGCTTTACGAATTCAAAGTAATAGTTCACGTAATCAACAGCTTAAACAAAGTAGTATTATTCAATTACAATTAATCGCTTTTTCCTTAGATGCATTTATGGTGAATAATTCACAGGAAAAAGGTCAATTATTTCAACCGTTATTGCCAATAGTGGCTACAACATTGCAAGCCTTCGAGCAGTTATCTGTGCAAACAACACTGGCAAGCTTTGATCAATTACGCAGTAATGCCAACACGCTCTTTACACTTAATGCGCAATTGAAAAATAAAGTCAAAGCAGATTCAAAATCAGTGAGTGAGCTTTTTGAGCAAATAGATGCGCTTGAAAGAATATTAATAACAGAGCAAAGAACGTTAGGTAAGTGGCAAGGTTATATCAGGTTAGTGCAAAGTTACAGTGAGTTTTTAGCGAACCAACAACAGCAGCTACTGCAAATAATCAAACAAGAAAATAATCGAGATATTGTTACCGTCGTAAAAAATATCGATCCGTTAAGTGCTTTTCTTGCTCAGTATAATATTGTTATTGAAGCTAGAATTATCGCGTTTATTTTACTTTTTTCTATCGCGTTGTTGTTCATTATTCTTGGGCTTTTAATTAATAAAGTTAGAGTTCGCATTCAGCATTCTAGTCAGCAATGTGTTGATGTTGTCAAACAAGCATTACAGCAAAAACCGATTGTTATTGACGCATTGAAGATAAATTGTGCTGAAACCTTAGATATTATTTTTCAAGTACAACAAGTGAATCGTCCTGAGCATGGAGAGGATGACTTTCAGCAGCAGCAAAAAGCATATCAACAACAAAGTGATGTGTTAGCTACACGGCTTATTGAACTTGAACAGCTAAGTGAAAATGTTGCCCAATTAGAAGCCGAGTTAAAAAAACAAGCAGAGCAATTTTTATTGGCAGAAAAGCAGCGTTATGACGTCTTAAATAGCACTGCATTACACTTGATGCAAAAATTTCCACAGTTAATGTCAAGGAAAACGCCGCCATTAAACACGATAGATTGGCAGTGTTATTTTCAACAATTTAACGTTTTGAATAGGCAAGTAGCGCAGTTTCAACAAGTTAACGCTTTACAAGCTGAGCGCGCAATGTTGACATTAAGTGATATTAACTTAATTGCTGAAATTCAAGCATCATTACTAAATGATGTTTATCAACAAACACAGCAGAAAAATCGCTGTAAACTTACCATAGAAGGGCAATTATCAGCACAAGTTAAAGTCGATGTTTGCTTGTTTCAGAGTTTATTTGGCGCACTGACCGAGTTATTATTTATCGCTCAATTTGAAAGCCAGCTATCTATTCATGTTAATGTTCAAGATGTTAATGACGGACAGCAAATTATTCATTTTAACTTTGAAATGACCACTCAAAATAAACAAGCCAAATTACCACCACTAGTACAGCAATTGATTAACAGTGATGAAATTGGTGCTGAGTCAGCTATTTTGGTGCAACATTGTTACTTGTTACTAACACATTTGTACGGTAGTAATTTATGCGCTCAGCTTAGTGAACACGGTTATGTCTTTAGTTTTGAGTTGCCGCTGGCTATGACGGTTAATCAGCAAGAAAGAACTAACCTTACTCAAGTATTTGAACCCCTATTACCAACAACTATGACAGTGAATTTACGGGATGATAAACACTATTTACCCGTACCTGTTGAGGTGCTACTTGCGGTAGAATCTCCTGAAAAACATCAACTTTTTCAGCAAACATTACAACGCTTAGGATTAACGGTTTACTTTGTTTCAAATATTCAAACGCTAGAACGCCGCTGGCAAACAGGTCGTTATTTGGTGCTATTCACTGAGTTGAAATTTTCGCCATTTTCGGACTTAGGTGTTGACTGTAGTGCTGATCTTGGCGCTAATTTATCGGCAGAAGCCTTACCTAATGCTAATGAATTAATTGCTCATGGTGTATTTAGTTTACATTCAAAGCTGAATTTTACGGCACCTCAAAATAGTAATGACTTTGAACATTGGTATACAGGCCAATTTTTAACACTCGACAATACCGATGAATTGATTGAATTACTTCAGCCTTGGCTAAATCAAATAGAAGATGAAGTGCCTCGGGTGATTGCAAAAGCACTTGTAAACACCTTGCTTGAAGATAAGTTACCAATAGAGAGTAAATCAGCGTTAAGTACTGCGAATGATACGCTTGACTATAATGCTGACAATGAACTCAATGATACTGATTTAATTATTAGTGAAGAATTATTAATAGTAAATGACGATGCTGCTGTCTTTGATTTTAATCGGTATGTAAAACACCAAGGAACACCGGAGCTAGCATTGTATATGTTAGATGACTATGTTCAGAGTAATAATGAACAATTAGCAGTGATTTTAGCGGCAATTAAAGCAAAAGATATTACTCGAGCGCAGCAAGCTATTGACGTTATAACGATTAATGCCAAAATATTAGCGGCTGAAGAGTTACAACGTTATTGTCTGCAATGGACAGATTTGCTTGCTAATAAATCACAAAATAAAGATTTTAAAGAGGTGAAAGAGTTACTTGAAAGTACGAAGCAACAAATACATAAAGTAGCGAGTTATGCACATTCTATTTAACCGCTTTACTCTTTAACCAGGATGCAGTTTAAGCATCTCGGGGTAGACCTTTTTCGACGGAACGAATTAATCTGGCCGTGAGCCTTTGATTGGCATCAATAGGTGACTTTTCTTTTTTTACTTGATCTTGTGATTGTAGTTGATTTGTTCGCTGTGCTTTTTGTTGCAATTTCTGTTGTCCGATCGCCCAGTTGATATGCTCTGCGACTAACGGTGTTGCGGTAATTAATTGTTTTTCTAAAACGTTAATTATTTCAGCGCTATAGGGTGCATTACCTAATGCTACAGCAATATTTCTTTGCCAGCTTTGAAAACCAATACGACGTATTGGTGAGCCTTGCAGAGTTTGTAAAAAATATTGTTCATTCCAATTAAATAGTTCAAGCAAGGTTACGTTATCAAGCTTGTGTCGGGCTTGAAAATCATCCTCTAAACTCAGTTTTGCATATTTATTCCAAGGACAAATTAATTGGCAATCATCACAGCCGTAAATTCTATTGCCCATTAAAGGTCTTAATTCAAGAGGGATTGGCTCTGGCGATTCTATGGTGAAGTAAGAAATACAACGTCTAGCGTCTACCACATAAGGTTCAACAATTGCTTTTGTTGGGCAAATTTTAATACAAGCAACACACTTACCACAGTCAGTTTGCTGTTCACTTTTCTGAATATTTGAGTTGTTTTTTGTCATAACGCTACTTTTTAGCGTTATCGGCAGGGGAATATCAACTAAAAGTTCGCCTAAAAAAAACCAAGAGCCTGCTTCTTTGTTAAGTAACAAGGAGTGTTTTCCCACCCAACCTAGTCCTGCTTTTTCTGCCAGCGGTCGCTCTAATATGGGCGCAGAGTCAACAAAAGGGCGGAAATTAAAATGTTGGCAGTAATCAGTTATTTTTTTACCTAATTGCTGTAAACGTTTACGCATTAATTTGTGATAGTCGCGACCTAAAGCATAACGACTAATATAGGCGTGATCTTTTGCTTTTAAAATTTTAGCGCATTTGGCGTCAGTGGGTAGATAGTCTAAACGAACGCTGATGGCTCTTATGGTGCCAGGTTCTAATTCGGCCGGACGAGCACGCATTAAACCATGTCGAGCCATGTAATCCATCGAGCCATGATAGTTATTCGCCAACCATTTTTCTAATGCTTGCTCATGCATAGACAAATCAATATCAGTAATACCGAGCTGAGAAAAGCCTAATTCTTTGCCCCAGTAGTTGATTTTTTCTACCAATGTTTGATAGTTAATGGTGTCGTCTGTCATTTGTTATATAATTCAGTAGCAATTCACCGTGAAATTATCAGCGAGTTTAACACATTCAAAATTATCAAAACATGTGCTGTTGCCGTTAATGGCCGCAATCTATGGTATAAATACGGACAACGCGGCATGTTAGCCAGTAACTTTTGGGTTGAATTACAGTCGTTGGTTCAATATCTTTGATAGTATTAGTATTAGTCATAGTGCAAGAGAAAAGAAAGAGTGAGATGAAAGAACTTAACTATTTTTTAACAGATGAAACGGCGACTGTAGCCCTTGGCGCTAAGTTGGCTAAAGCGGTTTTAAGTGGCGACAAGCAAGGGCTCGTTGTTTATCTTAATGGTGATTTAGGTGCGGGAAAAACCACGCTAACACGAGGTTTTGTTAGGGCTATGGGGCATAGCGGTAATGTAAAAAGCCCTACTTATACCTTGGTTGAACCTTACGAGTTGTGTGATTGGCGAGTGTATCATTTTGATCTTTACCGTCTTGGTGATGCACAAGAGTTAGAATACATGGGAATTCGCGACTATTTTTCTAAGGATTGCTGTTGTTTTATTGAATGGCCAGAAAAAGGAGCTGAATGTTTAGCGAAAGCCGATATAGTCATTAATATGGATTATCAAGAAGAACAACGCATCATTCATTTACAAGCATGCTCGGTGCGCGGTAATAAGGTATTAAATAGCTTAGTTGCTATCATGCCCGAAGTTGATACTATTGATAGTCACTTGGTTAAGTAGTTATACCAAATTGATTAAGTT
>JAOPTQ010000081.1:0-32267 GCA_051531915.1 Colwellia sp.
TGACAAGGGAATAACCATTCTCTTCAATCAATGCCTTGCCTCTAAGCCTTTTAACTCTCGCTGAGTGGGAAAGAACTTAATCAATTTGGTATAAGCTATCAGGCGAATAAATTCGCCTCTATAGTTGATTAACAACAGTTAAGTACAACAGAGCCTTATGAAAACATATGTTTAAAAAAGTCAAAAATCTTATCAATATTTTGTTTTCTAAACCCCACGATATATCTACTGAGGTTGGCCGTGCGAAAGAACGCGCTAGGCGAATAGCGTTAACAAGTGCTACAGGCATTATTGCTAAAATCATTAGCGTTTTGACCGGCATTATAACCGTACCAATAACATTACCGTATTTAGGCATTGAGCAGTTTGGTATTTGGGTATTTCTTACTGGTTTTATTGCACTACTCGCGTTTGCTGATTTGGGTTTGTCAATAGGATTAAAGTCAGTACTGGCACGCTGTTATGGTGAAAATAATAGAATAAGTGCAACGCAGTATATTTCGTCAGCATTTTTTCTGCTCTTGTTGATCACTAGCGTAATAATTTTAATAGCGAGTGTTTTTATTATCAATGTACCGTTAGATTTTTTGCTCGAAGTTCAACAACCTAGCCAGTATGTCGTTTTGAAAAACACCGCTTTTTTTCTCGTTATTGTGTTTGCTTTAGGCATGCCTTCAGCCGTTGTACACAGAGCGTTGGAAGCATATCAATTAGGTTTTATTGCTAACATAGCCTTGTCAATAGGGCGAATATTTGCTTTGTGTAGTGTTTTTCTTTGTGTAAATTTTGAAGCATCATTAACAATTATGGCCACTTGTTATTTAGCGTTGCCATTAGCGACTATGTATATTTTAGGGTTATGGTTTGCCAATAAATATGCTTGGGTGCGCCCGAGTTTGCGTAATATCTCTAAAAGCAACATGCTAGAGTTATTCTCAATTGGCAAGCTAGCACTAAGAGCTCAACTTGGCGCTTCAATAATGGCTTCTGGTCCGTTAATGGTGCTCACTAGTGTTTTTGGCGCTGCCGCTATTACTCCTTATGCGTTAACTAAACGGATGTTTGATGCTGTAACTATGTTAATGTCAGAATTATTAGCACCGCTTTGGCCAGCTTACGGCGAAGCTTATGTAAGAAATGATTATACTTGGATTGTTGTAACCTTTAGAAAGTCAATTTTATTGTCAATAACCGTATTTACACCCGTTTTTTTATTGTTGTCTTTTTTTGGTCAAAAAGTTATTTTGGTCTGGAGCCAAGAGAGTGCAGCAGTGCCATCGTTTGAATTATTAATGGTGTGTAATATTTGGATTTTTCTCTTGTTAATTATACGCATTTTAAGCGTGTTTTTAAATGGTATTAATGCGTTTAAAGGTCAATCGAGATATGGACTTTTTTTGCCTATAATTGCTATGGTTTTTGGGTGGTTTATCGCGCAAACGTCAAGTTTAGTTATAAGCTTAATGGTTATCATCGTTATTGGTGAATTTATGCGAATAATTTTTATGAGTATCGAGTGTAAAAAATATTTACGTCAGTTTAAATTTGAAATGAATAAGGTCAAACCTTAAATGAATAGTAGAGATGCCATACCTTTTATCATATTTCAATTATATGCCAAAATAGGACAATATATTTCAACCGTATTGATGAGTATTAGATTTTTGTGGTGGAATGTTTCGTTTAGAAAAGGTAATAAGTTTTTTGGATTAACAAGAATAAATAAGCATGTTTATTCAACTATTTCAATTGGTGAGTATTGTTCTTTTAGATCAAGTCAACATTCAAATAGTATTGGATTGAAACAGGGCTGTTTTTTATCTACAAGTAAAAATGCTGAAATTGTTATTGGAGACTGTTGTGGTTTTAGCGGCACCGTAATTTCGGCAAGTAAGCGAATAGTTATTGGCAACAATGTAATATGCGGCGCTAACACCACTATTACCGATGCTGATCGTCATGCTATTAATGCGAAAGCTAGAAAACAAGGCGATGTTGGCAAATGTAGTACGGTTGTGATTCATGACGATGTATGGCTAGGTATGAATTGCGTAATACTTAAAGGAGTTACCATTGGCAAAGGCGCAGTTGTTGCCGCTAATTCGCTTGTTTGCAAAGATGTTCCTGAATATACGATTGTTGGTGGCAACCCAGCAAAAGTAATCAAAGAACTTTTATGATAACAAAAACGCCCCAATGTGCGGTATTGATGACTTGCCATAATCGCAAAGCACAAACGTTAGCTTGTCTTGCTTCTCTATTTTTTCAAGATAACGCTATTTCCAATGAAATTTCCGACATCCCTCAAATGACTAACGATACCACGTATTTTCAATGTTACTTAGTTGACGATGGTTGTGTTGATGGCACGGTAGAGGCAGTATCGAAAAATTATCCTCAAGTAAAAATAATTAAAGGCTCTGGTGACCTATATTGGAATAAAGGCATGCGCTTGGCATGGAAAACAGCATTAAACGATAACTTTTATGATTATTATTTATGGTTAAACGATGATGTTGTACTTCGTCCTAATGTTATTGGTCAATTAATAACAACACTTCAGACTTTAAATAAAGAAAATGAACGGGTAGGGGCTTTGGTAGGGTCATTACAAAATCCTATTACATTACTGCCATCGTATGGCGGTAGAAATAGCGTTAGTCGCTATTTCCCTTTGAAATATGGTGAAGTGATTACACCAGAAAGCGCAGCAATACCCTGTGATTTTATTAATGGTAATTGTACCTTGATAAGCGCCCATTGTGTGGACACTATAGGTATACTTTCAGATGATTTTACCCACAGTATGGGCGATTTTGATTACGGTTTACGTATGGCTAAACAAGGATTTTGTTGTTTTGTAGCGCCATATTACGTAGGTCAATGCTCGAACAATCAATACAAAAAGCGCTTTCAAGACAAAAACTTATCATTATCGCAACGCATATCATTATTGAAACAACCAACTATTATGCCCCCTACAAAGGAGTGGAAGCTTTATGTTAAACGCCATGGTGGATTATTTTGGTCAGTTTATTATCTAAAAGCTTGGTTAAGGGAGGTTTTACCGATATTATGGGTTATTAAATGGAAGTAAGCCTCTGCACTGCAGCGGTTCATTAAAGACTGAATTATATTTTGAGGGTATTGAACGATACATGTTAATGTTCTTACTCACTTAGATTGTTTAGAAGTAATTAAAAAAACTACGTGCCTATGCACTTGACACAGGATCGTCATCCCCGTGGTGTTTTAATCGGGGATCCAGTTTCTAAAAAACAATAGATCTTCGATCAGAAACTTCGAAGATGACGTTTACAACGAACTCCTGAGTTATTTACATAGGCATGAAAAACTAAAACTAAAATTATAAACTTAAATGAAAAAAGTCGTTATTATTCAGCGTATACTTCCCCATTACCGGATCCCATTTTTTGATAGGCTGTCTAAGGATCTTGCCGAAAAAAACATCCATCTTAGCGTGCTATACGGACAGCATCGAGAAAACACGGTACCCAAATCAGTTGACGTAAACTATGTATGGGCAACTAAAATTCACAACTATCACTTTTTTTCTCAAAAAAATGAGGTGATATGGCAACCTTGTTTTTTACGATCTTTAAATGCTGATTTGGTTATTATTGAACAAGCAAACCGGCTACTTATCAACTATTTATTTCTACTTGCGCGTAAAATCATAAAACCTAAAATTGCCTTATGGGGTCATGGTCGAAATTTTCAATCGGTAAATCCTAATGGCGTTTTAGAAACATGGAAACGTTGGTTATCTAAACACGTTGATTGGTGGTTTGCTTATACTAAAACCAGTGCTGATTTAGTCAAAAATATAGGTTTTCCTGAAAAGAAGATAACAATCACACAAAATGCCATTTGTACTGAGCCTTTATTAGAAAAACGCGAAGCACTTACGCTGAGTGAATGTGAACATTTAAAATTTACCCTGAAAATCAACTCTGACAATGTCGCTATTTTTTGTGGTGGCATGTACGAGCACAAAAATATTGCTTTTTTACTCAAAGCTTGTAAAAAGATCAAAGCAGGGTTGCAAGACTTCCATATTATTTTTATTGGTGAAGGGCCTAAAGCAAAACTGGTTAGGGAACTGGTTGACTCAACAGATTGGGTTCATTATGTTGGCGAAAAACTAGGTACTGAAATTGTGCCTTATTTTGCCATTAGCAAATTAATGTTAATGCCTGGCTTAGTTGGCTTATCTGTGGTTGATAGCTTCGCCTTAAAAGTGCCTATTGTTTCAACGAATATACCTATTCATAGTCCTGAATTTGGATATTTAGAAGATAATGTAAATGCGAGAATAGTTGAGTATGATATTAATAAATATGCGAGTAGTGTCATCAATCTATTTTCTGACGAAAATAAACGTAGTAAGTTAGTTGAAGGCTGTGAAAAGTCGAGTCATCAATACCAACTTTCAAGTATGATTCATTTATTCTCAAATGCTATTGAAAAGATAGGGCTGAGATTAAATGATTGATTTGGAAAGTTCAAAAGTACAAGCGCCCTTGTTTAGCAAACAAGCTTTTTTTTATGCTCGGTGGATTGTTTTTGGCTTGTTATTAACTTTACCATTTACAAGATTAATGAGCGGTATTAATTTAATATTTTTTACATTGCTAGCTTGGTTGTTTTTGATTTCTTATTGGAATCGTAAATATATCCCGACAAGTCTTATCTTTTTTACTATTATTGCTAATTTTTATTTTTTTGCCTCATTTTTGAATGTTTTCCCTAGTGCTTGGACAAAATATTTTGTTATTAAAGCTATCCCACAACAAGCTTTATTTGTATATTCATTACTGCCAATGTTCTATTTGTTTTTTACGTTTACACTTTATTATCTACATTCCACCAAAAAACTGGAACAGTTAATCAAAATCATACTTATATTTTTACTCTTAGATAAAATTATTCATGCTGCCTTAAATGGTTTTGAACCTCAGTTTTTTTTTAGTGTCGCGGGGCTTGGAAATACAGCCGCGTTAGCTGTATTTGCTTTTGGTCTATTAATAGCCAATACAGATAACTTGCGATGGAAGTTATTTATATTAATATTATTTGCAGCTATGAGTTTTTATAGTCCATTTTCGCAAAACAAAGTATATGCATTATTATTCGTTTGGATTCTTTTAGTTCCTAAATACTCACTGTTAACACTTATTGCTTTTATTTTTTCTACCGTATTTTTTTATGTTTTTTTTGTTAACGATCCTATGGTTGTTCGTCAAATAGATCAAAATTTAACTGTAAGATTAGTTTTACTTCAGGATGCAATAAATGGTTTTTTTGAATCACATATGATTGGCGTTGGGTACGGTACTGAATCACTTAGTAATTATTATATTCTATTCAAGAACCCAACATTTCAAAATGTAGATGAGGCTGGGTTTATGCACATAAGTGTGCATAATTCATTTGCGACGATGTTTTTTAGGTTAGGAATTTTAGGTGCGGGAGCTTTTATCGCTTTTTTAATTACAATTGTTTTTGCGATTAAATCGGTCAAAAAAAATCGGGAACTGATGGTTGTTTTCTTTTTATGTTTTTATATCGTAGCTTTTCAAAATCCTGCGCTTGAAAGCTTTGGCTATATGATTGGTACTTTCTTAATGTTAGGGAGTATTTGGGCACTTTATTTTTCAGAAAAAAATTCTCTTTCACATATTGAGAGTATTTAAATGGCAGATTTTTTTGCTTTTGTATGATAGATAAATTTAGCTATAGGTGCTTGAAATTGGCAAGTGACTTTTTTTGGTTGTTACAGTAATGATAGTAGAAACATTAAACAAATATAAAAATATAAGTTGGACTTTTATTGACCAAGGCTTAGTCAGTGGTGTTAATTTTTTGACAGGATTTTTTCTAGCGAGGTTCCTAGGGATTGAAGAATTTGGTGTTTATACCTTATTGTGGGTATTTGTACTTTTTACTAATGAAATTCAGTTTTCTCTTATTAGTGCCCCTATGATGACTATCGGGCCAAAATTGTCTGGTGAAGGCAAAGTGACTTTTTATAGCGTATCTTTTGTTCTACAATTGATTTTTTCAATTCTTACCTTTTTATTACTGTATGCCTGCGTATCTTTTTTTCATCTTTTTCAGTCATCTTGGAACTTGCATCACCTTGCTCTGCCTTTAGCTTCTGTTGGTTTTCTCTTTCAGAACCAAGATTTTATTAGGAGATATTTTTTCGCAAACAACAGACCTAAAGATAGTTTAATTAACGATATTGTGAGTTATTTTGGGCAATTCATTATATTACTGGGGTTAGTCTACAAAGAAAATATCAATCTTATTAACGTATACTGGGTACTTAGTATTACATCTGCTTCGGCTATTGCTATTGGTTTACTTAAGGTGGATATAAAGCGAATAAGCTTTCGCGATTTTAAATTACATGCAAAACGTAGTATTGGTTTTTCTAAATGGCTAACTGCGTCAGGAATTTTGCAATGGATATCTAGTAATTTTGTTCTTTTAACTGCAGGTGCCATTTTAGGGAATGTTGCCGTTGGTGCGATTAAATCTGCTCAGAACTTGATTGGCGTAACGCATATAATTTTTCAAGCTATGGAAAACTTTGTACCAAGTAATGCAAGTCGAAGTTACACGACTAAAGGGATTAATGGTCTATATCAGTACCTAAAAAAAATATTTTTATTTTTGGGAGGTGGAGTTGCCATTTTTTGCTTAGTGGCATTTTCTTTTTCTGATGAACTTATGCTTACAATTTATGGTGAACAATATAGCGAATATGGTTTTATACTTAAATGGTATGCCATCATCTATATGTTCATATTTATCTGCATCATTATGCGCTCAGGTTTAATAGCATTAGAAAATACAAAGAGCGTTTTTGTTTCCTACCTTTTAATTTCAATTTTTACCGTTTCGTTTTCTGGGTTACTAGTTGAATATTTCAATATAAACGGTGTGCTAATTTCAATATTAACAGCGCAGTTGATAATGCTTTCAAGTTTGCTGTTTTTTACTTTTAAACGTATAAATCATGTAGGAAGGAGATTCAAATATGAGAATAATTCATATATTAAAAGGTAAAGCTAACCCAAATACAATGAATGGCGTTAATAAAGTAGTGCATTATTTAGCTACTGAACAGCTTTACCTTGGTCATAAAGTAGAAGTATGGGGAATTACTGCAAACCCAAACAGAATATCGCATCAACATCTATATGATTTAAAATTATTTTCTGCCACTAAATTTAGATTTAGGTTAAGTAATTTATTACATGAATCACTTAGTTCTTTGCCAAGTAATAATGTGATAGTTCATTTACATTCTGTTTTTTTACCGGAATTATATGCGGTTTCTTGTTTACTTAAGAAACTGAATATATCTTGGGTTTTGTCCCCTCATAGTGGTTATAACTCAACTAGTATGCAAAAAAACAAATGGGCGAAATTGTTATATATGCAATTTTTTGAATGCAAAGTAATCAAGTATGCTAAAAAAATTCAAGCCTTGGGTTGTAGTGAAGTTGTTGACATTAATAAGTTGGGAATAAACAAAAATGTCATTCTAATACCTAATGGTCAATCTCCAATTGATGCTCATAAAATTAAAGTCACCAAAAAACAAAATGATATGATTTTTGGATTTTGTGGACGTTTAGCTACAAAACATAAAGGTTTAGATTTATTGATAGAGGGTTTTTCTCAATATAAATCACAAGGTGGGAATGGAGAACTTTGGCTGATTGGTGATGGTCCTGATAAATCAAAGTTAATTGCGCAAGCCAATCAACTAGAATATGGCAAAGATATAAAATTTCTTGGTAAAATGTTTGGAGACCTCAAATTACATACACTTTTGCAAATTGACGTGTTTGTTCATACATCTCGTTGGGAAGGTATGCCTATGTCTGTATTAGAGGCATTTGCGCTAGGAAAACCTGTGCTCGTAAGCAAAGAAACAAATATGGCTGATTGTATAAATACTTATAAAAATGGTATTGTTTTAAATAAAAACACACCAGATGATATTGCATGTTGTTTGTTTAAATTCAAAGAGTTGAAAGATAGTGATAATATTTATTCTTTAGGTAATAACTCTAAATTAGCTATAGAAGAGTCGTTGAATTGGCAAATTGTTGCAAGTTTAGTTGTTTCAAATTTATACTCATGATTTGTAAAGTGTATTGATACATTACTTTTACTGTCACTATGGCTGATTGCTGTACGTAGAAAATATATGAAATGAATGCTAAGGAGAATAAAGTGTTATTAGCCCCCTGTGTCAGGATTGTTGTCGCCTCAATTAATTTAGTAAATAAACAGGGAGCGGTAAGTTATTAACAGTTCATTACCAAAGGCATTCAAACCAATTTAAAGAAGCAATATTAAATAAACTAAGTCAGAGTGGCTTATCGGTCAGAAAGTTTGCAGAGCAAGAAGGTATTAATATCTCAACTCTGTATAGTTGGCAAAAGCAATTCAACGTATCAGGTTTTAGTGTGTCAAAAGTTAGTTCATCAGATAAATGGTCAAGTGAAGAAAAGTTTGCCGTTGTGTTGGAGTGTTCAGCACTATCGGAAGTTGAGCTGAGTGAGTATTGCCGAGCTAAAGGTTTATATCCTGAGTAGATAAAAGGTTGGAAGCAAGCTTGCATTGCAGGTAACACATCAAAGCCGAGTAAAAGAGTAAAACAAACACCAGAGCAAAAAGCGGACAAAAAGCGCATTAAAGACTTAGAGCGAGAACTACGAAGAAAAGAAAAAGCGTTAGCGGAAGCCGCTGCATTGCTTATATTAGGAAAAAAGTACGATGCCTATTGGAAGGAAAAAGAGGACAGCTAATACCGTTGACCGATAGGCAAAATCATGCACGTCTAATTAGCAAAGCAGTAGCGTCAGGTGCGAGGCAAGATAAGGCATGTGAAGTTATTGGCTTATCAACTAGAACGCTACAGTGTTGGCGTATTGATGGTGTTATTGGTGAAGATAAAAGATCCACAACCATTAGGCCAGAGCCACTGAACAAGCTAAGTGCACAAGAGCGACAAACTGTTATTGATGTTTGTAATGTTGAAGAGTTTGCTTCATTACCGCCAAGCCAGATAGTACCAATACTGGCAGATAGAGGCGAATATATCGCATCAGAGTCGAGTTTTTACCGCATATTAAACGCTGAGAATATGCTTCACCACCGAGGTAAAGCTAAACCGAGGAATAGCCATAAAAAACCAACAAGCTATACCGCTAAAAAAGCGAATGAGGTGTGGAGTTGGGATATCAGTTATATGCCGACAACCGTGATAGGGCAACACTATTATCTGTATATGATAGAGGATATCTACAGTCGTAAAGTGGTTGGTTGGGAAGTTCACCACAATGAAACAGGTGAACAAGCGGCAGAGTTACTTGAGCGCAGTGTATGGAGCGAAAAGTGCTTAAAAACAGACTTGGTATTGCACTCAGATAATGGCTCACCGATGAAAAGTTTAACAATGCAAGCTAAAATGTACGATTTAGGTGTTGTTACCTCACGAAGTCGCCCAAGGGTAAGTAATGATAATCCGTACTCAGAATCACTGTTTAGAACGGTAAAATATCACCCTCGCTAGCCTTCTGAAGGTTTTAAATCTTTAGATGAAGCCCGAAAATGGGTGAAAGAGTTTGTTGATTGGTACAACAATGAGCATCGCCATAGCAGGATCAAGTTTGTTACGCCAAGTCAAAGGTATGATGGTCTTGATATTGAAATATTGGCGAAACGAAAAGTGTTGTATCAACAAAAAAGAAATGAGCATCCTGAGCGATGGTCAAAAAATGAAAGAAACTGGCAGCCAATAGGTGCTGTGGAGTTAAATCCAGAGCAATATAAAGAAGCTGCTTAACAATTTAGGCGACAACAGCCTTGAAAAACGCCTGTATGGAGTAAATCGTGAAAATATTGCTTTCAGCATACGCTTGCCTACCTAAAGGTGGTTCTGAACCGGGTGTCGGGTGGAATTGGCTAATAGAAAGTGTCAAAACAGGTCATTCTATTACCGTATTAACGGAGCGGGATAATTGTAAAATGATAGAAGATTATTTTACAGAACAAGATAAGCCGGAAAATCTTTCTATTATTTATCATGACTTACCTGAGAACTTAATGTTTATAAAAAGAACATTTGGTATATATATTTATTATTTATTATGGCAGTTAACTGCATACTTTGTTGCCAAAGAACGTCACAGAAAGCTTCCTTTTGATAAGGTGCATCACGTTACATTTGCCACTATTAGGCAACCTAGCTTTATGGGAAAATTAAAAATTCCTTTTGTATATGGTCCTGTTGGAGGGGGGGAATCTCCACCAATGCATTTAATAAGAAAATTCCCGTTTAAAGCTAAGCTCAAAGAAATATTGAGAAATATTTCTAATAGCTTTGTTAAGTATGACCCTTTAATGCGACAAACATTCAAATATGCGGATAAAATTGTTGTAACTTCTGAGCAAACCAAAAACTTGATACCAACAAAGTATCAAAGAAAAATAGAAGTAAAATTGGCGATAGCTCAACACGAAGAAGCTTTTGGTAATGCCAAATCAGAAACTAAAATAGTTCCTAATAACGAAATTAAATTATTGTATGTCGGTCGATTTGAGTATTGGAAGGGAGTACATTTATGCATTCAATCTCTAACTTACTTTCGTAACTATACTAAGTCAATTTCAATAACATTAGTTGGCGAAGGTCCATATGAGCGAGAATTAAAAGCGTTATCAGAAGAGTTAGGTGTTTCTTCTATGATTACTTGGGTACCATGGATCTCCCAAGAAGCATTAAAAGCTTATTACAATGAGCATCACGTTTTTGTTTTCCCAAGCTTACATGACTCCGGAGGCATGGTTGTAATGGAAGCAATGCAAGCAGGTAATCCTGTTATATGTTTAAACTTAGGCGGTCCAGCAACAACAGTTACTCAAGGAACTGGCATTGTTATAGATTCAAATTTATCTGAAAGTGAGGTATGTAAATCTATATTTGAAGGTATTGTTGAAGTCACGGGTAAAAATAAATATATGTTTTACTCTAATAATGCGAGAAAACGTGTATCAGAGCTGACTTGGGAAGCTCTTGTAACTTCGTTACTTTAATTTCAATCTCTATAGTGCAGTGTGGACTAGTAAAGTTAATAAGATATAAAAATAACAACATGTTGGATATTTGAATTGTGAAAACAGGGAATAACAAAAAGATAAAGTTACTACTGCTAAGTGAGCTTCCGCCACCTAGGCATGGTGTATCAATAATGAATAGTCAGACTTTTTGCGCATTGTCAGATACAAACAAATATCAGATATACACTATTACAACAAAGTTTCTTCAATTGAATTTCAAACGGTTTAAAATAATACTTCGTATGTTACATTTCTTTAAAATTACAGCGAAACTATTATATTTTCTTATCAGAAATAAAGTCGATGTTGCCTACACTAATATTTCACCAAGTGGAAAACAATTTTACCTTGATTGTATTTTTTGTTGGGTATTAAATGCGTTATTTAAGACAAAAACAATTGTTCATATACACGGTGTAGGTATGAGCAAAAATAAACCTGAATTTGTTTTTAAGATGATGAGAAGGATATTTAACCGATTGAGTTTTATTCATTTGTCAGAGCGTTTTCGAGCAGATTTAGAACCATTGGTTAACAACAATAATATCCATATAGTAACTAATGGATTGCCCCAGTTATCGAGCAGAGTACCTAAATTTCCTGAAGTTATAACGATCAGCTTTTATAGTAATATCTGCGAACCTAAGGGGATTTTCCTTTTTCTAGACTTAATTAAACGCTTGAAGAGTGAGTCCAACATAAAATTTTTAATCGCTGGTGCATATATGAGTGGTTTCAGTGAAGAGGTTTTACGAAATTATTTAAATGATGAAAAACTCAGTGAACAATTGACCGTTTTAGGAAAAATAGAATCAGATGCTGAGAAAGATACACTTTTGAGAACAACTGACATTTTAGTTCATCCAACATATAATGATGCTTTACCTCTGGTGCTAATTGAAGCCCTAGATTATGGAGTTGCCATTGTTACAACAGATGTTGGCGCAATTCGAGATATCGTTTCTGACCATGAAAATGGATATGTATGTAATGTTGGTGATTTAGATGATATTTCGGCTAAGGTTTGCTATTTAATTGAAAATAATTCGTTACTGAAAGTCATAGCTGAAAATAATCAGAAAAAATTCGATCAACTATTTAGTTTATCGACCTACAATGCCAACATTAATCGTGTATTTGAAAAAGTTTTGACTGTCCCTAAATAACGTTAAGTTGCCACTGTAATTATAGTAAGTCAGCTTGTGAGATACACTTTGAATCTAAAAATAACCATAATACACAACAAATACAAAATTGCGGGTGGTGAAGATTCTGTTGTTAACAATGAAAAGTTATTACTCAAATGTAATAACAATGAAATAAAGACTTCACTTGTAAGTAATGACACTATTAATGGTTTTTTTAGTAAAGCTCTCGCTTTTCTTCAAACGCCTTTTGTTTGGTCACATCAACGTTTTATTACCACAAAAATTATCGCTAAAAAACAAAAGCCCGACATTGTTCACGTGCATAATTATTTTCCGCTACTTTCGCCTTCAATATTCGGTGCATTGAAGAGGCATAAATTACCCGTTGTACATACGTTACATAACTATCGTTCTGTATGTCCTACAGCCTTACTTATGCATAAAGGCGAACTTGAAGAACGTAGCGTAACTAATACTTGCTGGTGGGCTATTAAAGAAAAAGTTTATCGAGACTCGTATATTGGCACCTTTGCTTTGTGCTGCATGATTGAATTACATAAAAAGTTGGGTACATGGCATAAAAATGTTGATGCATATATTGCCTTGACTGAGTTTAGTAGAAATAAATTTATTGACGCCGGTTGGCCGGCTGAAAAAATACAGGTAAAACCTAACTTTGTTGAGGATAAATTTTCAGGACGTACCACAATAGAAAAAAAAGGCGGCTATGGTATTTATGTTGGCCGATTAAGTAAAGAGAAAGGAATTTCAACATTATTAAGTGCTTGGCGAAGCATTGATTATCCGTTAAAAATTGTTGGCGATGGACCATTAATTGACTTAGTTAACGAATCGACTAATGAAAATATTGATTATTTGGGAAAATGTTCTAGCGATAAAGTGATAGAGGAAATTCAACATGCCGACTTTATCGTGTTACCGTCTTTATGTTATGAAGGTTTCCCCATGGTACTTGTTGAAGCTTTTTGTTGTGGTACACCGGCAATTGTTTCTGGAATTGGCAGTATGGAAGAAATAGTTAAAAGTGGGCAAACAGGTATTCACTTTAGCGTAGGTAATAGTGAAGACTTATCTGCTAAAGTAGAGCGTTTACTGTCAAACAAAACAAAACTTACCAAAATGGCAAAAAATTCAAGACGAGAGTACTTAGAAAAATACACGGCTGATTGTAATTACCGACAACTTATGCATATTTATCAAAGCGCTATTACCAATTCATCCTTACATTGTAATAACAAGGGTACTAAATAAAGGGCTGTTTTAGTTTATCAAGAGTTACTGTTTGTGTGTAAACTATTTATTTTAACCCTTGTTGAGTCGTTGCCCTATTATTTCAATATATTTATAGGTTAAGCTTGATATGAATATAACAAGTGTAATAACTATCAGTACCATTAGGTTGTTTACAGTAGCATTACCGAAAGTTAAGTACCATATATTTGAAACTTTCACTTTAGTTTCCAAATTGAATAGTTTATCTATAATTAAAGCTAATGTGGTAAAACAAAAAATAACCCCAATGTGTGTCATATATATTGAATATGATAATTTACCGATATACTGAAAAAATTGTGCTTTTAACAATTTTGAGATAGCGCCTAATTCAAAAGCAAATAGTAAGACGGTAATAAAAAACAATATAGGGCCAATTATTGCTCTATATTCAAAGTTTAATTGCACTATCAAAATTACTAGTATAATAAGTATAAGTTCAAGAGTACTTCCCACTGCATAATTAATTTTACAGACAGAATGTTGAGTTTTTTGATATAAAATATACGTAAAAGCGCCGCCAAAAAAACAAGATAATCCACGTAAAACTTCAGGAACTAATATATTGGAGTTTGAGTAGATAAGTAATAATGTTATAAAAGATAATAGAAACCAAGAAAACACTTTGTACTGTTTAAAACCAACAATAGTAAAAAACAGTAAAGCATACATATAAAATTCCATACTTATGCTCCATGAGGGTCCATTGAAGCTATGGGGGTGAGTAAAAGGAGTCCAAGATTGTATCAAAAGTAAATTAGGGATAATCTCTGAAACTGAATCCTTTCCTGTAAAGGGGGCAGTACCCAAAATAATTCCAAATTTAAAGGCTATTAACTTAACAACTTGCATACATAAAAAAAATGAAAACATAAATAAATGTAATGGGTATAATCTAAAAAATCTAGCTTTCATAAATACTTTGAAATTAAGGTTTTTTTTGAAGCCATATCCATGAGCTAAGACAAAGCCACTTAAAACGAAAAAGAACTCTACAAAAAGCTCACTTCCTCTAAAAAAATCTAATTCAGTTACAGCGCCTATTAGACGCATATGAAATACAACTACTGAAAGTGCACATAGACCTCTAAAAGCATCTAACGCTTCAAATCTTTTATTCACAATTAATCCTTAAAATAAACTTGAAGTTATTATATCCATATAACAAATAGAAAGTACAAAACTCATTAATTAACAAGAAATTTTTACTTCAATATCGTGTTAACAGAGTTTAGCCAAAGCAAATTTATTGATGCTGGAAAAACACATGTAAAACCTAATTTTGTCAAGGACCAGTTTACAGGGCGTGCAAACACTAGTAAAAGAAGGTGGTGACTTCATACCTTTCCAAGTGTAAAATTTATTGGCGAACAAAGCATAGCTTACCAAAATGTCAAAAAATTTAAGGCGAGTGTATATCGAAAAATACACCGCTGATTGTAAATGTCGACAACTTATGTATATTTATCAAAGCGCTATTGCCAATGCCAATATTCGATGATATTTTGAGTTTAACTATTTAGTGTATTTGAGGTTTTTTGATAATTAATGGGATAGAGGCGAAAAAATACATCTCTAATACTCTAATGTTTTAATAGAGGGAAAACGGGTAAAAGCAATGATCCATTGACAGATCACAATGAGCATGGTTTATAGTGTTCTTTGCCGATGTAATATATCTAAACTACTTGTTGCCTATAAATTTAAGAACAAAGATCTGCCAATTATTGAATATATGCTCAATGTTGTAGAGAATAGTGAAGCGTTTTCAGTGCCTATTTATTTTATTCAGGATGTACCAAGCCATCACCAAAATCCTATCGCTTGCTATCTTTAGGATAATAGTTCACTTATTTATAGAGGATATAATTATGAAATATCAAAGGACGTCCCAATTAAATGCGTTGAAAACAGAAGTAATGATGAATGGGCTAAAGTTACTCTAATTGTAAGAGGCCCCCAAATAAATATTATTGAAACCCATAGACCGTTGTGTGACGACTATACATGTAAAACAATGATAAATGGTGAGTTTTTTATGAGGGACAAAAGTCATTTGAACGAACGATTATCTTTGAAAACCAATGAAATGTTATTTTCGTTAATATTTGATAAGTATTTATAAAAATCATGGGTGATGCTCGCAGCAAAATTTAATGATAAGTAGGCGGCAATATTGAAACAAAAAATAATAACAATGACTGTAGATGTATCTGATATAGCTGATGCGTTACAAAAAATATTAGTGCTTAGTAACAAAATGCAAGGCGCTTATGTTTGTGTTTCCAATGTCCATATGTGCATGGAAACGTTTGATTCTTCTTCTTTCGCTAAGGTAGTTAACAGTGCTGATTTAGTTATTGCAGATGGACGGCCTATTTCTTGGGCACAACAGTTGCTTGGGCATAAGCGTGCTCAGCAGGTGAGGGGGCAAGACATTATGACAGCCTTATGTGATCAATCTAATCAATCTGAGTTAAGCGTAGGTTTTTACGGCGGTAGTTCTGATAAAGTCTTAAATAGGGTTATGACTAACTTAAAAATAGATTTTCCACAGATAAAAATCGATTATTATTTTTCACCTCCTTTTAGAGAACTGACTTTAGAAGAAGATTGTGACGTTGTTACTAACATTAATGCCTCAAAAGTTGATATTCTTTTTGTTGGTGTCGGTTGCCCTAAGCAAGAAATTTGGATGGCAGAGCACAAAGAAAAGCTAAATTGTGTCATGTTAGGTGTCGGTGCCGCTTTTGATTTTATTGCAGGAGACAAAAAACATGCGCCTAAATGGATGCAAAAAATAGGCTTAGAATGGTTTTTTCGTTTGTGTAGTGAACCGACTAGGCTTTGGCAGCGATATTTAAAACAAAACCCTCGGTTTGTTTATTATTTTATAAAACAATGGCTTTTTACTAAAGGTAATTAAACAACATGCCTATGCACTTAACTCAGGTAAGGTTGTGAAATCATAAGATTTACTTGTAGGTTGCCCTTTAGGGCATCAAGAAATATGGGCTGAAACCCGACCTACATTAGTTCCTGAGCAATCTACATAGGCATGTAAAATAAAATAATGACTAAAAAAATAATTCATTTAGGTTTACACAAAACGGCAACAACATTTTTGCAAACCCATGTTTGGCCGATAGTCCCCAACTTTACGTGTATGACTCGACCTTTTACTCAGCATAATCATGCTTTCAATCAATTGCAGTATGCCGACGACTCGCTATATGAAGAACAGAAGCTTATTAGTTTTTTTGATAAATTTCACAACGAAAATATAATTTTATCTGATGAATCATTCTCAGGAAAACCATTAGCTTTTTCATCTATCAATCGTTCACAAATAGCACGTCGATTAAAACGTTTACTTCCAGATGCAGAGGTTGTTTTGTTTCTGCGAGACCAAAAAAGCATTATTAAATCACAATATAGCGCTTATATTAAAATGCCTTACGGAAAGAAATGTTTGGATGAGTTTATATACAAACCTCATGCAGATTACAGTTATGAAGATTATTTAAAAGATCCCCATCAATATAATATGGAATCTCTTTATTACAATACTAATGACATTTTTTTACATCTTGACTGTTTTAAATACTCACGTCTTATTGAACTTTATCAATCGTTATTTGATAAAGTTCATATTTTTTTATATGAAGATTTTGTTGATGAAAAGCCCGTAGTTTTTAAGCAATTGAAAAATATATTAGGCACTGACTTTACGCCACTAACTAATGTTAGCGTGAATAAAAGCCCAGATGAGCAGCAACTTGAATTAAAGAGAAAGGCAAACATCGTCAGTGATGGTTTGAACAATAGATATTTACGAAAATTTATTGAACTGATCATACGAAGTACAAATCGCTCGGTAAGTGAATCAGATAACTTGTCTACTCAAATTGATTTAATTGTTGGTGATTATTATGTTGATGATAATGCCAAGTTAAAAGCTATGCTACCTGAACATAATTGGTCAAATCATGTCAACTTGTATTAGTTTTGTATTAGTTTTGTATTAGTTTTGTATTAGAGGAGATTAGCGACTAATAGGCGTTCTTATTGACAAAACCTTTAAAAATGGTGAGAAATATAATTTTCATATCGAAGAGTAATGACCATCGATGAATATAAGTTAAGTCAAACTCTATGCGCTTTTCCATTTTTTCTAAGGTATCTGTTTCACCGCGCCAACCGTTAATTTGGGCCCAACCTGTTATGCCCGGTTTTACTTTGTGGCGTAACATATAACCATCAATTAACTTTCGATACTCTTCGTTGTGCACAACAGCGTGAGGTCGAGGACCAACGACCGACATTTTGCCTTGAATTACATTCACAAATTGTGGCAACTCATCTAATGATGTGCGGCGTAAAAATGAGCCTATAGGGGTAATTCTTGCGTCGAATTTAGTCGCTTGTTTTACATTGTCTATTTTCTTATGTATTAAAGCCATGGAACGAAATTTATAAATTTGTATTTCTTTGCCATCTAAACCATAGCGCTTTTGTTTGAAAATAATAGGTCCTTTAGAGGTTAGTTTTACAGCTAAAGCAATAAAACACATTGGTAGCGCTATAATGAGCAAAATTAAGCTTGCCACAATAATGTCTTCAAGTCGTTTCAAGGTTGAATTAAACCCGTCAAATGGAGAATCAAATACACTTAATGTTTGAATGCTGCCAATATTTTGCCACCTAGCGTGAAGTAAATTATAGATGAAAAAATCAGGAATAATGTGCACGGTTGCGGTGGTATCGCTACATTTATTTAAAATTTCAGTAATGCGCGCTTCTGCTTTCATTGGCATTGCTATATATACTTGCGTTAAATCTGCACTTTTCTTTGCTATTGAAATACCCGCGTTAATCGTGCCAGAAAGCAAATATTTACTCTTAGGTAAGCGAGCCATAGGTCTATCATCGAAAAAACCTATTATTTTGAGTCCTAATTGTGGGTTTTTCTCTATTTGAGTTGCCAAATTAATTCCCGCAGGAGTCATACCTATAATAATAACCGGCTTAGAATTAAGTCCTGATATTCTGAATTTAAACAATATTGCTCTGAAAATAACGCGCCACAAATTAAGGGCAATAGCGGTGCTAAGAAACCAAATGCCCATAGCAAACCTAGAGTATAGCTCGCCTGTTTTACTAAAATAAGCAAGTGTAATTAATACAGTGCAACAGATGATCCAAGTAAAGGTAGTAAAGCCAATCATCGTTGCTGTTGAAGCGGTACGCCATGAACGATATAGTTCTAATGACTGGCCGAAAAACATAAAACAGCTAATGCTAATCAACAAAGCCATTTGATAGTCTGTTGACATTTCAACTTCATGAAACCAAAGTGCAAATAAAAATGTTGCAGTAATCACAGTAATATCTACAGTGCGATACAAGGCGGAGAAACTGCTGTAAATAGTACTAGACAAACTATTGGTCATATAATTGTATTTTTTAAACGGTAATTAAAACTGATATGAGTGTAACTCAATAGTAGTGAGTTAAAAAAGTAATAATTTAGTATTACTTTTTAAAAGGTAAAACTTCTCTAAAAGGTCACCTATTAGATTGATATATTTTGATTTTATATTGCTTCTTTATCTGATAAAGTATGACGATAAAAATAAAAAATACCGTTGACGGTCGTATATTTATAGTGAGTTATCACGTTGTAAATATATATCTGAATATGAAATAAAGGGATCTTCATGCAAATCTTCAAACGAGTGCAATTATCAAGCGCTTTGTTATTAGGTGCTTTGTTACCAACCATTTGTTTTTCATCTTCTTTTGATGATGAAAACCAAGATCAGAGCATACCTGTAGGCAATTTTATATTAACGCCTATTGTCAAATTTCAACAGCGTTACGATAGTAATGTAGCAAGCGAAAAGTCTGATGATATTGATTCATGGCTAACTGTTTTTCAACCAAGCGTCAAATTAACCCGAGAATTTGGTGAATTTGGTAAGCATAATATAGAGTTTGATTGGATATTTACGCATGGTGCGTACCATGCTAGCGGTAATGACAGTTATAACGATCATGAAATTTCATCAAAATTAAATTACGAATTAAATGAGCGTAATAGAATGACTGTGCAAGGTGGTTATATTGACGCCCACGAAGAGCGTGGCAGTCGTTTCTCTATTGGCACAGGCGATGGTTTGGAAGAGCCCGATACCTACGAACAAATTTTCGCTAGTATGCAATATGCGTATGGCACTGAAACAGCCGATGCTCGAATTGAACTAGAAGCGGGTTATTTAGATAACAATTATCGTAGTGTATATGTTATTAACGATGAAACTGGCGAGGAATACGATTCAACAAAAACGCGAGATCGTGTAACTACAGAATATGGCGGTAAATTATATTACAAAATTGGCGCGGCTACAGATATCACCTTAGAAGCTTATAATACTGATTTTAATTACGACTATACCGAAACACCATCAGAAGAATTGTCAAGTGTAGAAAGTAGAGCATTAATAGGTTTAAAGTGGGAGGCAACAGCGCTGACAACAGGTTTTGCAAAGCTTGGTTATAAAGAAAAAGACTTTGATATTTCGGGAAGGGAGAATTTTGATAATACTGAATGGGAAGTTGAAATACTTTGGGAGCCTAAAACATATTCTCATTTTACCTTTAGGTCGGGGCGCAGCACAGAAGAAACAAATGGTGAAGGCTATTTCGATATAGGCGCTACAGGTTTAGCTTATTTTATCAATGGTACAGAGAACGCCGTTGAATGGAAGCATGAATGGAAAGATAGAATTAGCACCAAAGTAGAATATGCTGAACTTAAAGACGTATACAAAGGCGATGAAGGTACCGTTAGAATTGATGATAATGTTGGTGTTAGCGCTGCTGTTTATTATGATATGTCATATTGGTTGAGTTTTTCATTCGAATATACTTTTAATGATAGAGAAAGTACGCGTGAAAACCTTGAATATGATAGAAATCTTGCAACCTTTGGTGTGCGTATTGCACTGTATTAGAGAATATCTATGACAATTATAATAAAGACTCTTCAGGCTTTTGTTTTTATAATAGTAAGTCTATTACAATTCAACGCTTATGCTCAATCATCGTCAGATTATCGGTTGGGCTCAGGTGATACCATTAGAATTACCGTTTTTGGTCAAAATGATCTTTCAATAGAAACCTTGCTTAATGATAGTGGAAAAATTGATTATCCGTTCCTTGGACAAATTCAGGCTTCTGGAAAAACTCTAGCGGAGTTTCAACAGAAAATATATAAAGGTTTGAAAGGAGACTATCTCATTAATCCTAATGTCTCGGTGAGTATTATTCAGTATCGCCCTTTTTTTATTGATGGTGAAGTTGAAAATCCGGGTGGATATCCGTTTCAACCAGGTTTAACCGTCAATAAGGCAGCCGCTATTGCGGGGGGCTATACAGAAAGAGCTTCTCTTAGTAAAATTTTTATTATTCGAAGTAACGATCTTAAGCAAAAATCAGTCAGTATAAGTGCTAATAAGCTCATTCAGCCGGGTGATATTGTTACCATAAAACAAAGTTATTTTTAGAGTCGTAAATATGAGCCTTACTTTGATAAATGCAAATAATACAAATAGCACAAACAAAACCATTGAAGAAAAAGAATCGGTAGATTTACACTATCATTTTAGAGTTATTAAGCGTTACAAGTGGAAAATATTCAGCTTGGCATTTATTGTTACGCTTTTGGCCGCTATTATTACCTTCTCAATTACTCCTCAATATACTGCTACTGCGACATTACTTATTCAAGAGGAAAAAGCTAACGTTGTTTCAATTGAAGAAGTTTATGGATTAGATTCGAGTAAAGAATATTTATTTACTCAATTTGAAATTCTTAAGTCTAGAGAGCTTTCTAGACGGGTAGTGAATAAACTTGAAATTAATGCTCATCCAGAGTTCGCTTTAGCATCATCAAAAGAATCATTTAGCATTACGGCAGCAATTAAATCTTATTTACCTTTTTTACCTCAAAAACGTACAGTACAAACCAAAGACGCGATTGAAAACGCAAAACAAAGAGCCGTTGTCAGTGCTTTTAAAGAGCGCTTAAGTGTTTCACCTATTTTGAAAACCCAGTTAGTTAACTTATCTTTTGAATCTACCGACCCACTGTTAGCAGCGAATGCGGTAAATACACTAGCAGACGTCTATATTGAAAACCATTTAGAAGCTAAACTTATGATGACTGAAAAAGCATCATTATGGATGAATGGACGATTAATTACGCTAAAAGATAAATTAGATAGCTCTATTAGTACGCTGTTGGCGTATCAAAACAAAGAACAACTTATTGATATTGATGGTGTTAAAAGTATAGAAGCCAAAGAATTACAGTTACTTAATCATCAATTATCATCAGCAAAGCAGCGTTTAGAACAAAGCCAACATATATATAACTTAGTCGTTGAAAAACGCAGTGACTATTCTCAGCTAATTGCACTGCCCGAAATATTAAATCATAAACTCATTCAAAATGTGAATAATGCGGTTCAACTTGCTAAAACAAAAATATCTGAATTAAAAGGCGTATACGGGCCTAAACACCCTATAATGATTGCCGCGCAGTCTGAATTAAACTCTGTTAATGAAAACCTAAACAATCAGATTAAATTACTGATCTCCAGTATCAGCAATGAATTTAAATCGGCTAAGGTAAATGAACAAAGTTTAATGACCGCCGTTCGACTTAAAGGGCAAGGGTTTCGCGAATTATCAGCGTTAGATACTAAGCAAAGAGAGCTTAAGCGGGAAGTTGATAGTAATCAGCAATTATATAATGCGTTCTTCACACGTTTAAAAGAAACCAAAGAAGTTGGAGAATTTCAGTCGGCTAACGCTCGGGTTATTGATGTTGCAATGCCTCCCTTAGTACCATCAAAACCGAGAAAAAAGTTAATCATAGCTTTAGCACTCATACTTAGTATTATTATAGGTATTGGGTTGGCATTTTTACTTGAGGCGTTAAACGATGGTATTCGTTCCGTTGATGATGTAGAAAACACCTTAAAACAAAGGATGCTCGGTTTATTACCAAGGCAAAAATTGCCGAGAAAGCAACGCTTACCGCTACGAATATTTTATGATAAAAACGAACATGCGTTTTCAGAATCAATTCGAACTTTACGTACTAGTTTATTGCTCATGAATATTGAAAATGGAGCCAAAGTTTTTTCGGTGACTTCATCTATTCCCGGAGAAGGAAAAACGACCGTATCAATTAACTTATCTTTTGCATTGGCTCAACTTGAAAAGGTATTACTTATTGATGCAGACATGCGTCGTCCGTCTATTGCTAAATCTTTTAGTATTGCCAGTTATCAACCCGGTTTATCTAATATTATTTCTGGCTCACATTCATTTAGCGAAAGTGTTGTGCATGATGAGGAATCGGGTATTGATCTTATTACTGCCGGAACATTGCCGCCTAACCCTCAAGAATTATTAGCATCGGCAAGTTTTGTGAGTTTAATAGAGTCATTAAGGGGAAAATATGATCGTATTGTTATTGATACTGCGCCTACACAAGCGGTGAGTGATGCTGTGTTGGTATCTCAACAAAGCGATTCTTTGATTTATATTGTAAAAGCCGATAGTACTCGACAAAAAATGATTACCTCTGGGTTGAATCGTTTATTAAGGGTAGGGGTTCGCATTGATGGTATTGTCTTAAATCAGGTTGATTTGAAACAAGCGGCTAAATACGGTGAATATACAGGATATTATGATCAGTATGGCTACAATGCAGATATGCCGATTAAAAAAGAAGAAAAAGTGCCAGAACAGTCATGATTGATTTACATTGTCATATATTGCCCGGTATAGATGATGGTGCACCGGATATGGCGGCTAGCATAGCGTTAATTAACGCGGCAATAGACGATGGCATTACTCATATAGTTTGCACTCCCCATATTCAATTAGGTCGTTTTGATAATAATATTCATAGTATTGAACAAGTCTTTAACCGTGTTGTTGAAGAGGTTAAAACACGCGGTTTGGTGATAAATCTTGCCTATGCTGCTGAAGTTCGTATTTGTCCTGAAATTATGTTTTTTAAACAGCAAAACACTTTGCCCTATATTGGCCAGTGGCAAGATTATAATGTTGTGTTACTTGAGTTGCCTCATAGCCATGTGCCCGCAGGTACAGATCAGCTAATAACATGGTTATTTAAAAATCAAGTTATACCAATGATTGCGCACCCTGAAAGAAATAGAGATATTCTTGCCCAATATAGCAAATTTGCACAATTACAAAAGTTGGGGTGTTTATTTCAACTAACCGCTAGTTCGTTAATTGGCGACTTTGGCGAAGGGGCTAAAAATCTTGCCGAGAAAATGTTAATCGAAAATACCATTACGGTTATTGCTACAGACAGTCATAATATGAAGCGTAGACCACCTAATTTGTCTAAAGGCTATGAAGCAGCTGCAAAATTAATTGGTGAAGAATCCGCATATTCGTTAGTTTATGACAATCCTAAAATAATTACTGCCTGTAAATTTGAGGCGCAAAGTGCGTAGCATAGCTTTATTTTCATTTTTAAAAAATAGAGTAGGTAATGTGATTATTTTACTATTACTCTGTTTTTTAGTTGTTACATCGATAAATTATGGTCGGGCGAATATCGCCTTTTACTCTGCTAAATCTACCATTGATTATTGGCAAAATGGCAGTGGAATTACTAATATTAATGAATATCAACAATCAATTTTTCAAATTCAACAAGCTAAAATTTTGCATAGCAATAATTCCCATTACCTTATTACCTCTGGATTGATTAATGAATGGGCGGCCACTAGTGAATTATTTGATGAAAATCAAAGAACTGGTTATTTAACACTGGCAGAAGAAGACTATATTGCAGCGGTTGAAAATCGTCCAACATGGCCGGTAACTTGGGCTACTTTGGCGATACTTAAGTGGCGTTTAGACGAAATAGATGAAGAGATGGTCAATTATTTAAATAATGCATATAAATATGGTCCTAATCGGTTAGAAGTAAATCAAGCTTGGGTTGACTTAGGCTTTTATATTTATCATGCTAAAAGTCCTTTTTCACCGAAAGTGATCAATGGTCTTAGGTTACACTTTAAGCAAATGGCAATGGGTAAAGGACATGGCTTTAGGCAATCATTAATGAAAATAGTTGCCCGTCATGGCGTAGAAAAGCTAGCTTGTCAGTGGATTAGCAACTATAATTTTGATGTTGAAAGCTTAAAGCGCGCTTGGTGTCGACATAAATAGGTGTCAGTATTTTTTACAAAATCATTTAAGTCTTATTTTTTAGTGACGTTTTTTGTTGTAAGTTTTTGTTAAATAACGTTTGTTTTGTTTTGGTATGCATCGTGCATGTATGTAAAGTACAGTTGTACATAATAGATTGAGTAGGTAATATTATGAGTAATAAAAACTTCGTAAAATCGTTAGCTTTATTGTTAAGCCTTTTGGCGATGTCAGCCAATGCAAATTTAATCGTTAATGGATCTTTTGAGTCAACAGACGTAAATTCATCAAACCTTGCGATAGCAGCGAGTTACCCTACAGGTACTTCGCCACTGCCCGCAGATCTTGCTAGTCTCGGTTCAAATGGACATAATGAAGAGTGGGGCGTGTTTAGTGAACTATTGGGTTGGAGCACTATAAATTCAGCTGGGGTTGAAGTTCAATATGCCGGTACCGGAGGTAGAAGTGCACACGATGGAAGCCTTTTCCTTGAATTAGATACTCATTTCGATTTGACTGCGTTTGATAATGGAACATCAAATGGTACTCAAACAAATGGTGGTATCACTCAAGAAGTTACAGATCTCATTCCAGGTGACTTTTATAACTTTTCATTTGCTTTTATGGGGCGTTCAGCGACTGCCAATAGTAATGATTTCAATGTAAGTTTAAGTTCATTAGTGGGTATTAGCTTTATTAATGTTCAGCGAGAGTTTACTTGGAATATATATAATTATCAGTTCCAAGCAACAGCAACAACTATAGATGTAACTTTTGCAGCAGCAGGCACAGCCGATGGTAAAGGTGCATTGATAGATAATGTGTCGTTAACTAAAGTGTCTGTACCTGAGCCAAGTGTATTTGCCTTGATGCTAATGGGATTATTTGGCTTTGCTTTTAGAAAAAAAAGTTAATTCACCGAACAAAATTGAATAACTAACAAAGGCTATCGTGTTTACGGTAGCCTTTTTTTGTTTGCTTTTTTTAGTTGTAATTTTTGTTTGGCTATAAGTACCTTAACAAATTTGATTAGTCTCTCTTAATACCATTAATACGTTTGGTATAGATATTTAAAATCAAGGCTATGTTCCCGTTAATTGTTGTTACATTTTTAACTGGCTGATTTTCAATGTCAATTTGTAGGGGCGATTTCAATCGCCNNAACTAAGCTATCAGGCGAATAAATTCGCCTCTACAGTTGATTAACAACAGTTAAGTACAACAGAGCCAAAATCAAAAGTTGAATTTTTCTCAAAAAAAGTTCAACTTTTTACTTTTTATAAGACATTCTCTTAAAACTATTATCTCACCTTCTGTTTTTTATTTACTGTTGCCTAGCTTCTACGCTTTGATGCGAAGCAGCGAGTCTATACTTATAGTAAAAGTACATATTGCAAAAGTACTCAAATTTAAAATAATAAAAATGGCACAATGATGAAAATAATAAAACTAATACTCTCAACTTTACTGCTTTGCTCCATTATTAATTGTGGCGGTGGTTCTACTACAGAAAACATTGTCAAAGATACTCCTCCCGTTGATACGACACCGCCACCGGTGGAAGAGGTTATTTATCCTGACTACAACACTAATCCTATTGCCGCAGACAGTAGCGGTATGACTAGTACGGCTACCGAGATAGCCAGCCGAATAAAGCTGGGTTGGAATATTGGTAATACCATGGAAGCTACTGGCGGAAAATCAGAAACTTATTGGGGAAACCCAAAAGTAAGTCAAGAGCTGATCCAATTAGTGAAAGATCATGCTTTTGATGCGGTTCGAATTCCTGTGTCGTGGGATCAATATGCCAATCAAGAAACAGCAGAAATTGAAGCGGCTTGGTTAGACAGAGTTAAAGAAGTGGTTCAGTATTGTATGGAAAACGATATTTATGTGCTGATTAATATTCACTGGGATGGCGGTTGGTTAGAAGAAAATAATACGGTAGCTAAACAAGAAGAGAATAATGCCAAGCAAAAAGCCTTTTGGCAGCAAATTGCCACCCATTTGCGTGATTTTGATGAGCGTTTATTATTTGCTAGCGCCAATGAGCCTAATGTTGATGATGCAGAAGAAATGGCTGTGCTATTGTCTTATCATCAAACGTTTGTTGATGCGGTACGAGCAACCGGCGGTAAAAATTCTTATCGTACCTTGGTTTTTCAAGGGCCTTATACTGACTTTGAGAAAACTAACGAGTTTTTCAATGAAATGCCAATTGACACTGTTGCCGAGCGAATGATGGTAGAAGTGCACTTTTACAGCCCTTATAACTTCACTTTAATGAATAAAGATGAGTCATGGGGTAATCAATTCTATTATTGGGGAGAAGGTTTTCACTCAACGACTGATACTGCACATAATCCAACTTGGGGTGAGGAAGCCTACGTTACTGAAATGTTCCAATTAATAGAAACTAAATATGTTGATCAGGGAATTCCTGTGATTTTGGGCGAATTTGGCCCGACACGCCGTGACAATTTAACCGGTGACGATCTGGAATTGCACTTAGCGTCTCGTGCTTATTATTTAAAAGTGGTAACAGAGCAAGCCAATGTGCATGGTTTAATGCCTTTTTATTGGGATACCGGCGGTTTGGATAATATGCAATCAGGTATTTTTGATCGTACTAATAATACCGTTTTTGACTGGTCAGCGTTAGAGGGCCTAAAACAAGGTGCCGGAAAATAGCTACTAAATTGTTAATTAATAACCTCGCGCTAAGGTTTTTCGCTTAGCCTCAAATTCGCTTCGAGAAAAGAGGACTATTATGAACTAAATGTAGGTCGGTATTTATGCCGTCAAATTGATGGGCTAAAGCCCAACCTACAATACGCCGCAAGCGGTGGGGAATTAACCCGCTCAGATTAAATTACAAATACTTTCAACTAGATAATGAAAAAATAGATAGGTATATAAAACAATGACTAAAAAAATATTTTTTATCGCCATTAGTATAATTATCGCGATGTCGATGTTATCAGCCTGTGCGCCAAATAAAGCAGACAGTAGTGATGGTAGTTCCACTACTTTACTTGACCCAAGCAAAGCGCATTTTACCTGGTTTGACTATGCAGGTAACGATGACATTTTTAACAAACCATTAGCGGCGGATGAATTTCAAAATCCAATTTTAGCAGGGGTTCATCCAGATCCGAGCATTGTTCGAGTAGGCAAAGATTATTACCTGATTAATTCCACCTTTGGATTTTTTCCTGGTATTCCTATTTATCACAGTACTGATCTGGTTAACTGGACACAAATAGGCAATGCTATTCACCGTCCAGAGCAAATGCCGTTTGATAATATTTATTTAACCAATAATGGTGTTTATGCACCGGCTATTGAATATCGCGATGGTATTTTTTATATCATTAATACGTGTATTGGTTGTGGTGGAAATTTTGTTGTTACTGCAACCGACCCTGCTGGGTCTTGGTCAGATCCTATTTGGATGCCACATCTTATTGGCATTGACCCGTCTATTTTCTTTGATGATGATGGAAAAACGTATGTGGTTCATCATCGCGACCCAGAAGGGGATAAAAAACGTTATCCTGCCCATACCGCTTTATGGGTAATGGAAGTTGATCCCGTTACTTTTAAGCCATTATCCGATGATGTGATGTTAGTTGACGCGGGCGATGAAGCGCCGTGGAACACAGATTATCATGAAGGTCCACATATTTATAAAGTTGATGGTACATATTATTTATCTGCACCTGGGGGTGGTACCGGTTATTATCATCAGCAATTGATTTATCGTTCTGACGACGTTTTTGGCAAATATGAGCCTAATCCTAACAATCCTATTTTAACACAATTTGGTTTACCGGATGATCGTGAAAATCCCGTTACAGCCACAGGTCATGCCGATATGTTTGAAGATACCAATGGCGATTGGTGGGCGGTATTTTTAGCAACGCGAGTTTATGATTTACCCAATAACCAAGATCCGGGGTATTTCCATACCGGTCGTGAAACTTTTATGTTACCGGTAACTTGGCAGGATGGTTGGCCGACGATTCTTGAAAAAGGTGAAGTTTTACCTTATACCGTGAAAAAACCAAATCTTCCGGCAGCAAAATCAGTAGTTCGCGCAACGACAGGTAATTTTTCACTTCGAGAACAATTTACTGAAAAAACACTTTCGCCACATTGGTTATTTGTCCGTACACCACATAGTACATGGTGGCAAACAGGTAACAACGTATTGTCTATGAAGCCAAGAAATGAGCGTTTAGGTGAACGTAAACAGCCATCATTTATTGGTCGTCGTTTAGCTCATATGAAGGCCTCATTTTCAACGAAAGTTATTTTTTCACCGAAATCAATGTCTGAAGAAGCAGGCTTGTTAGCACTACAAAATGATGAACATTTTTATACTTTTGGTTTAGGTTTAAATAAATCAGGTGAAACCGTAGTACGTATTCGACAACGTGCAGGAAAAGAGTCACCAACACACGGTGTTGTGATTGCTGAAAAGGTGATTAATATCAATAACGATAATAGCATAGAGCTTCGTATGGATATTGATAAAGCCCAACTTGATTTTTTATATAGTCTTGATGGTAAAAACTATCAATTATTAATAGATAATGCCGATGCCAAAATTTTAACCTCGTCCGTTGCCGGTGGCTTTGTTGGTGCGGTTGTTGGCATGTATGCTGAAGGTGAACAGGAGTAACGTATGATAGAAACAAGTAGAAGAAATTTATTAAAAGCCTGCTTAGCAGGAACAGTAGCTGTGCCATTATCCGCGCTTGCAATGACAAAAAACATTAAAGTACCGTCTTGCAGTACGGATTTCGTCTGGGGTAAAGGTATTGAAGATCAACGTAAGCCTGATTTAGGCAATGGTCAGTATTTGAACCCCATTGTACCGGGTGATCACCCCGATCCTACCATTTTAAAAGACGGTGAAGATTATTACATGACTTTTTCGTCATTTAACTCTTACCCCGGTATTGTTATTTGGCACTCAAAAGACTTGGTTAACTGGACGCCTATTGGTCCCGCTTTACATAAAAATATAGGCACGGTGTGGGCGCTTGATATCTGTAAACATGGCGATCGCTATTATGTTTATATTCCGGCAGCACCCGCAGGTAAACCTTGGTCTATTTTTGTTATTTGGACTGATGATATTAATGGTAAGTGGAGCGATCCTATTGACTTAAATATTGAAGGTTGTATTGATCCGGGTCATATGGTTGGTGAAGACGGAAAACGCTATTTATTTGTTAATGGTATTCGTAAAATTCAATTAACAGATGATGGTTTGGCGACAGTTGGCAAGGTTGAACACGCCTACAGCCCTTGGCGTTTTCCAGAACATTGGATCACCGAAAATTTTGCCCCAGAAGGACCTAAATTATTAAAACGCAATGACTGGTTTTATATTGTTACTGCCGTTGGTGGTACAGCAGGTCCTGTTACTGGTCATATGGTTATTGCCGCGCGTTCACGCTCTATTCATGGTCCTTGGGAACATTGCCCAAACAATCCGTTGGTACGCACAGAGTCTATCGATGAGCCTTGGTGGTCACGTGGTCATGCAACCTTAGTTGAAGGTCCTAGTGGTGATTGGTGGATGGTTTATCACGGTTATGAAAATGGTTATCGAACACTCGGGCGTCAAACATTACTTGAGCCGATAGAGTGGACAGATGATGGCTGGTTTAAAGCTAAAGGTGGTGATTTATCAATGCCTTTGTCTACCCCTTTGAAAAGTGTACCTTTTAAAGGAACACTTGCTAAAAAAAACAATCAACAGTCAGGCTTTGCTTTATCAGACAATTTCTCTACGAATAAGTTTGGTATGCAGTGGGCATTTCATAATCCAAGCAAGGACGAAATGTCACGGGTAAAATATCTCAACAATGGTTTACAACTACAAGGCGCAGGCGACTCACCAGCCAACAGCTCCCCAATAACTTGTGGTCCTGTTGACAGAGCTTATCAAGCAGAAGTGACCATAACGCTACAAGGTGATGCGGAAGCGGGCTTAATTTTGTTTTATAATCATAAGGCTTTTGTTGGTTTAGGCATAAATAAAACCGATATAAAAACCTTTCAGTATGCAGAAGAACATCCTTGGGCGCGTGTTAAAGCTGAGAATAAAACCGTTAAATTGCGTTTGATTAATGATAATCATGTACTTACTTATCAGTATTCACACGATAATGGTAAAACCTGGCGTACCCATCAAACCCGTATGGAAGTTTCTGGCATAAATCATAATGTATTTGGTGGTTTTTTAAGCCTTAAAATTGCACTTTATAGTGTCGGCAAAGGCTCAGTTCATTTAAGTGATTTTAAATACAGTGCGATATAACTAGCGATGCATTGAGTAATTGCTTGATTAAACCATCGAATAAATTGACTTGTTGGGGTAATAAATTTCCTAACAAGTCATTAGCCGTGAAAAAACAAAATATAATCAGTAAGGAAACTAATTTTATTAAAAGATGAACTTGTAATTAAGTACATTTTGAGTAAGTATTACAACAGATTATCAAATAGCTTTGGTCAATTTAAAGATTATAAGCTTTATACCAAATCACTACTTTATTTGGTATTACTCACTCTAAAATGATTTTTTATGTGTAATATTGTAAAATTAAACTTACTTTCTCTCCTTACATTATCTTCATTACTCTTTTCATATTATGCTATGGCTATTCAGCCGAAAGCAGATTCTACCGTTCATTCTTTATACCTTGAGCAAGGTACTGATGTTGAACATACTTATAAAGTTATAAGAGATAATTCTGGCTTTATTTGGAGTGCCACTGACAATGGTTTAAAGCGCTATGACGGTTATCAATTACAAAAATTTGTTCATATTGATAATGACCCAACAAGCATTGGCTCTAACTCTATCGAAGAGTTAATTTATGTTGACAATGAACTCTGGGCGGGAGGAAATAATCTAAATAAATATATACCAAAAACAGAATCATTTATGAGCTATGAAGTTTCTGACGGCGCCTCTATTTGGGCAATGCATAAAGAAAAAAATATTATATGGTTAGGCGGCGAAGGGTTTGGTTTACGCGGTTATGATCTTAATAAAAATAAAATAGTATTTCAATTTTTAAATCAAGGCGAAGATCGATTTATTTATGCAATTGAGGCTGATGTTAAGACCAATAAGTTATGGGTTGCATCAAGTAGTGGTTTGTTTTTATTTGATGCTGAACAAGGTCAATTTGAGCAATATTTAGCGTTAGATGAATTGGAGGAAGGTCACCAAACCATAGAAGATATTTTAGTCGATGATAAAGGCAAAGTTTGGTTAGTTACTCGGCGTGGTTTAATTAATATTGATATTATTACCCGTGAAATTAAGCATTACCATCAAGGTAACCGATCATTTTAAGCCGT
>JAOPTQ010000082.1:0-52420 GCA_051531915.1 Colwellia sp.
ACTGTTTTTTGTCCTTGTTTAACAGCTTGTTATGAAGCTGTCGCTGTAGCATAGCCATCTATAAGTCCTGATACAAAATCAGGTGCAGCCAAACCAACAAGCAAGCAAATTGATGCAACTAACATGATGTTTCGACTGTTCTTTTTGTAACCAAAAACGATAAGAACTAAAAATAATAACAAACTAACTATTTCTAAGATGTACATAATAATTCCTTTTAAAATTTTAATAGCCACCAAACTTAATTTTGATAACTAGCTTCATAACGCCCATTAAGCGGCTATTTACAGTTGGTTATACTTGAGCGAAGCGAACAACCAACTGTAAATTGTCCGTTTGAATGCCTTGTTATATGCCGATTACTCCATATCTATATATTTAGGGTTGGATTGAATGCGGTCTATCCATTTCAGGATGGAAGGATATTCTGACAAGTTAAATCCGCCCTCATGTGCTACATGCGTATAACCATAAAGTGATATGTCGGCAATGCTTATTTTAGAACCGACAAGGTAAGGTGTTAATTGTAATTGCTCTTCCATCACTTTAAGTGCTTTATACCCACCTGCCTGCTTAGCATTATATTCAGCCTTGCGGTCTTCGGGCAATCCAAGATATTTGGAAATAAACCGAGCAACAGCAATAAAAGGTTCGTGACTGTATTGTTCAAAGAATTGCCACTGTAATATTTTGGCTGTGCTAAAGCGACAAGTGCCAGTGAAAGCCGATCCCGAAGCAAGATAATTTAAGATAGCATTGGATTCTGAAATATATGTGCCATCATCCAACTCAAGTAAAGGTATTTTACCATTAGGGTTCATTTTTAAAAATGATTCGGTTTGAGTTTCACTTGCTAAGATGTCCACTTCGATCCACTCATGTTCAATATCTAACAGTGAAGTTAGAAGTTTTACCTTATAGCAATTACCTGATTGCATATCTCCATAAATTTTCACTGAACTCTCCTTAGGCACCAACGCCCTGTTAAGGGGCTTTTTGCAGTTGGCTAAAATGACGAACGAAGTGAGGAAGCCAACTGTAAAAAGTCCCACTTGAACAGCTTGTTATGTATTTTGACGAAAAGCCCCGTTATCAAGTAACTTAATTAGAATATCAATACGCTTATTAATGCGAATTGATTCTTTTACATGTGAAACAGGAAGCAATAAAAGTACAATAATTATTAAGTAAATATTGTCAGCGAATATATCTAACTCTGTATAATTAAGAATATAAAAGATGAAAAAAATGGCAAATAAACTAGATATTGCCCATGAAATAAAACCTACCTTGCCATTTGGTTTTAGGGATTCTAACTCTTGACGAAGAAGATTGTTTTTATCACCCTCGTAAGATTCCAATATCTCTTCTGATTTGCTAATAGTCATAAGTGCACAACTCTATTTGATACATAACAGCTATATTAAACGGACGATTTCCTTATTTCCAGCAAAAAACGTACGTCGAAAGTTATTTATTAATCACACTAGGCTACTTTACAATCAACCTAGAATCAATACGTTAAAACTCTGTTATAAAAAAGCGCATGTAGAAAGCCGGATACCCCCCCATTTTCAGGAGGAAAAGAGGCAAATAATAAAAACTAGAAAATACATAAACACGTTATCCTTAACTGGAAAAAATATGACAAAACATTTGAGACCAGTGTCAACAATGCACAAAAATGAACTTTAACGCTAACTAACTTAAAGGCTGCTTAGGCTCATTTCTGTGCTAATCAACTGAAGCGCTAGGTAAGGAGCGTAATGTTATTACATTTTTTTTGATTAGTTTTTTGGTGAGACTGGCGTAAACAGGGTGTCAAATAGTGAAAGAAAAGTATAAAAAGAAATAACCCAAGCTAATATCTGTTTTAACTTATCTGACCATTCTGTATTAAGTGGAATTGTGCCACCTGTTAAAATGTTTGGAATTTTAATGTTACATTGTTGTGGTCTAGGAAATATTGAATCAAATTTAATATTCCATTGATTTGCTGCTTCTTGACACGCCTTTATTTTTTTTACAAATAGCTTACCGATATAACTCAATATAAGTTATAGTGATTGATAATATCTCAATTATTTTAGCTATTTATTAATGTCATATTTAAAATATATCCTATTCAGTTTCCTTTTTTTATTATCCGCCTGTGGTAATGATAAAGAAAAAATAACAACAATAGACAACCCTGAATTAGTCTCTATTGCTTTTTTTAATGCACTTTATAATGAAAAAGATGTCAAAAAAGCAGCTTCAGTTTGTGCTCCAAAATTAGCAAAATTAATATTACATTATCGTTCACCTCAAGCTGTAGCTCGCCATCTATTCAATATGTCGTATGATAAAGTTGAAGTAAAACCCGATGGTAGTGGCGTAAAAGTTAGAGAACAATTTAAAAACTCCGCGGTTATCACCTTATATTTTGACGGCTATTATCATGAAGAACGACTAAAAGATGTTAAACGTATTTCAGTCATTCAGCTTAATGGTAAATGGGTTATAGATAAAATACTTAAAGATCCTTTTTAAAATTGCCCCCTTAAACAACAAGCCTTACTAATAGTCATTCTAAATTACACGTTCAATGTAAATGCTTCGTTGGTGAGTGAGGCAAAAAATACTATTTTTAATCTTTAAATCTTTGTACCTAAGACATTTAATTTATTAATAATAAGTATCCCTGTGATAGCAAAAAAATTAATTAATGAATGTTACAACAATAATTTAACATGATATGATCGCTAAAAAAAAAATTAACAGATAATGTCTGTAAGAGAAGTAATGAAGCCTTTTGAGTTCCAAACTGTATTGTTCAATTTTCATGACGTTATACTTTTAATGACAACTATGCAGTGTCTTTTTTTTGGTGCTCTACTTTATGTTACTAATACAAACCGAATAAAAAGCACTTTATTTCTTACTGCTTTTCTATTCGCCCATGCTTTAATTCCGGCCAATGAATTAATGATGTGGGGCGCTGAATTTAAAAATCAGGTTAGATACCAATGGCCTAGTTTTTATTTCATACCAGAGATTGCTTATTATGTAGATGGCGCTCTTTTACTTTTTTGTATCAAACATTTAGTTTTTCGTGATTTTTCCTTAAAAAAAATAGATCTACTTCATCTGCTACCTCTTATCGCCTTTGTTGCTTTTCTATCGACAACATTCTATAACCATTCTTTTGAACAGCGGCAGGAAATGCTGTTCAACGAGTCTTTTGTTTATAGTGCTAGCTATGTCAACTTGGAATTTTTAATCAAATCTGTGAGGGTATTTTATGCTGCAGCTTGTTTAATCCTAATCATCAAATACCAGCATCTGTTACAAAACACCAAGTCGAATTTTGAGAAAGTTCATATAACTTGGCTAAAGAGTCTTGTTATTGGTTTTATGGTGGTGATGTTATCAGAAACCCTACTCGCTGGAGCCAAAGTTATAAATCTCTTTGACGGATTTGGCATTGAAGCTTTTTCATACTTTTCATACATTGGCCTTACCGGAAACTATGCCTCTTTTGTCTTAGTAAACCTATTAGTATTTACTGCTATTCGCCATTTCATAACCTTTGAACAAGTAGCAGAGGAAGAAACGACTAAGAAAACAAATGATGATCAATTTATTAACCCCGACATGGCAGCTGAAGTTGACGCAGCAATGCTAAAGCATAAAGCTTATATGGAACCCGACATTACTCTGGACAAATTGGCAGAATCTTTATCCATTATACCGCGTGATCTATCAATGTTGATAAATCGTCACTTTGGTATTAACTTCTATGAGTTTATTAATAAGTACCGTATAGAAGAGGCAAAGAAAATGCTTCTTGATCCAGTACATAAGAACACCACAATAACTGATATTTACTTAGCTGTTGGCTTTAACAGTAAGTCTGTGTTTTATACTTTCTTTAAAAAATTTGAAAATATCACACCTTCTCAGTTTCGCCAGTCGTCGATCTCTGAATAGTTGTAATAATTTAATCTTCTTAAAATATAAATCAAACGGATTATTTCACAAACACTATTGAGCACCTGTCACCAACTCACTCTCATTTGAACCCGCCTTATATTATTGGCGTTCATTGATAACGGCAAAAATGCTATTTAAACACTATATTTCTGTTATTTGATCACATTTCACTACCAAAACAAATCTCACGTTCTTGCCCTGAGAGCTAAGTTAATCATTATTCTTTAACGTTATTAAAATTAAATAGAAAGTTCGATATAGTGAAATATGGCTTGTATGCCTTTAATTACCTGCAGTTCATTATAATTTCATTAACTCAAACAGACTATTTCCTAAATTTCTTTGTTCGAGTTGTTCAACAGGACGACATGAATTGAACACTATTATAAAAAGTTAGCCATACGACCTTTCAGCCAGCTTATCAGTTATGTCTGAAGGCGTATTTAGAGAGAACCATAAGCACAGTCAAAACTGTTACTAATAAGAGTTGTGCTCGGTTCCGTAATATAATATGAAAAATATGAGACTTGGGGTTTACGATGATAGAAAATAAACTACTGCTCGCTCTGTCGTTGACAGTAGCAACGTCCTTAACTGCCTGTGGCGGTGGGGATGCAGATCAAAATGTAGTCCGTAATTTGTTTGCTGTAGGGGATATTGTTGAGGGCTTAGAAGATGGCGACCCCATTGAAGGGGATGTCAGTGAAAATGATCAAGGTGAAGACCTAACCTATGCACTGGCTGATAATAGTGAAACAGGAAATGGTACCTTGGTTTTTAATGGCGATGGTACTTTTACTTATACACCTAATGCCGACTTTTCAGGGAAAGATTCTTATACCTATATTGTTAACCAATCAACGACAGGTGAAACTGATACCGCAGTGTTGACCATCAACGTATTGAGTGACTTTGAAACCTTAGCTGAAGCAGGTTGGGTTAATCGTTGGCATGATGACTTTGACGGTGACAGCCTAGATAGCAATATATGGGTAGCTGATAATGCCATAGTTACTGATGGTAACTTAGTTATTAGTGCACAAGACGATATTACAGCTGAGGTAAAAACGGTAGAAAAATTACCATACGGACGCTTTGAAGCAAGTATTCAGTTACCTGCTGATACTGATGTATATGCTGCTTTTACTGCTATACCTATGGCTGATATGTATGACGGCGATAATCGCTTTGATGCATTTGAACTAACAAATAATGACATGATAGCGGGGGCACATTATGGCTTAGGGTTAGTCAATGGCGTTAGTTATAACAATGACACTGTTGTGGCGGCATCAAATGAGTTTCATACCTATGCTGTAGAATGGAATGAAGAAAAAATACGTTGGTACTTTGATGGTAAACATATTTATACCGTTGATACGTTAAACCTATGGGCTTATAACATGGTTGATGGTGAAGTTGTTGCCAACGTATATTCTCCTGACGAGCCTGCAGGACCTTTTAATCAAGATTTACAACTCGCCTTTACGCTTGCAAGTAGCAGTGCTGAGCCTATTGATATGCTAGTAGACTATGTCAATGTTTTTACCTGTGATCCCACTATTGCACCCGAAATAACCGCATGTGCGGCAAAGCTAAGTAGTGCGATAGATAAAGTAGCGTCAGATAGAATTCCAACAATTTCATCAGTAACAACAGAGCTTTTTAAAGACGGTGTTTTTGATAAAGAAGATAAAAAAACATCTGATCTTGAGCTATTAAGTTGGCATTACATTGATGAAAAAGACATTACTGTAGAAAATAATCCAATCTCTATTGGTATTTATAACGAAGCCACTGTAGAGATAATAACCCTTGAAAATGAACATGACTTAGTGATTGATGTTAGCCACGCTGAAGGTGACGCTAATATACACATTTCTGCGGCTAATGTTGAATTAATTGGTCATGATGCGATATTAAGTTTTGATATGTATATCGATAGTGCTAATACCTTAACTGAAACCTTAGACATCAAAATGGAAACTGCTTGGCCATATTTGGGCATGCTTACGTGGAATGTAACTTGTCCTACGGTTGAAGATAGTGAGATAGATAATGAAGCCGAAGTTGAAGTTGAACCAATTCCATGTGTGCCACTGACTCTCGATACTTGGGTAACTTATGTTATTCCAGTTAGCGACTTTATCAATGCACCATTTATTGCTCCTGATTGGTTGAATTGGATACCCGGCATTGTTGAAGGTGATGCTTTACCATTAGACACAAGTGATATTACCTCTTTATTAACAGTAGAATTTCACGGTGGGGTGCATTTTCAATTAGATAACATTCAACTAAGCTGTATTTCAAATGAAAGCTGTATTCAAGGTCCTCTAGCCGTGCTTGCATCAGCATCAGCGGCGCCTAGTACTACCTATCAAGCAGAAAATTGGGATGAAGCTGGTGAAGTTGAAGTTGAAGACACTGCCGATGAAGGAGGGGGACAAAATGTTGGTTATATCGATCCAGATGACTTTTTACAATATACCATCACCGCGCCCTCAGATGGTACCTATTCTATTGATTATCGTTTAGCAAGCTCGGGTGGCAGTGATGGTTTTGAGCTTTCTATAGACGGAAGCGTAGTAGACATTCAAACAGTTGAAGATACAGGTGGCTGGCAGGAGTGGGCAACTCAGTCTTCAGTTGAATTTGAGCTTACTGCTGGCGAACATACTGTGCGCTATGACTTTATCGGTGGCTCTATCAATTTCAATTGGTTTGAAGTGTTTGAACCCGTTTTTGAAATTTTTATTGAGGCGGAATCCTTTGAAGAGGCCGGTGAAGTTGAGTTAGAAGACACTGCCGATGAAGGAGGTGGTCAAAATGTTGGCTATATCGATCCGGGTGACTTCTTACAATATACCGTAAATATTCCTGCTGATGGTACTTATAACATTACTTACCGTATCGCCAGTTCTGGTGGAAGTGAGGGCTTTGAGACAACAGTAGGTGGGGTAGTTGTTGATACTCAAACTGTTGAAGATACTGGTGACTGGCAGAATTGGGCTTCTCAAACGGCAGTAGTAGATTTGGTTGCCGGTGAACAAACCCTACGTTTGGACTTCCTCGGCGGTTCAATCAATATCAACTGGATCAAAATTACTAACTAAACAACAGCATCATCTTTTCAGTTCACTCAAAAAACAGAGTTGAGTGAACTGTTATCTGGGTGATAACTCATAACAACAATTACACTGAAGTTTATAAAATAGCAGCGCACAGCCGCTCTATTTAGGGGTAAATTAACATGTATAAAAAAGAATTCAAGCAAAGCATATTAGCAATGAGCATTGCCGCAGTATTTGCAACAAGTGCCTATGCCCAAGAAGAAATTATCGAGAAAAAATCAGAAGAGAAAATAGAGATCATTGAAGTTACCGGTATAAGAGGTACTTTACTGCGCTCTATGGATTTAAAACGCGAAGCAAAAGGTGTTGTCGACGGAATTTCGGCAGAAGATATTGGTAAATTTCCTGATACTAACTTGGCAGAATCACTGCAACGTATCACCGGTATAGCAATTGAACGTGATCGTGGCGAAGGCTCAAAAATTACCGTACGTGGTTTTGGTCCTGACTTTAACATAGTTACTTTCAATAATAGACAAATGCCAACGACAGGCGGACGCTCATTTGACTTTGGTAATATTGCTTCTGAAGGAATTTCTTCGGTTGAGGTCTATAAATCAGGGCGAGCAAATGTTGCTACGGGTGGTATCGGTGCTGTAGTCAACGTCGCAACTAGAAAGCCACTAACAAAACCTGGACAGCAAGCCGCTTTCAGTGCGAAAGGTGTTTACGACACAGGAAGCCGTGAAGGCAGTAGTATTAGCCCTGAATTTGCTGGCTTGTACAGCAACACGTTTGCTGATGACACTTTCGGTATTGGTCTGACTTTCAGTTATCAAGAGCGTGACGGTGGCTATCAGTCGGCGACGACTCAAGATTTTATGAGCCGTAACTTTATTGACCAAGCAGGCATAGATGCTTATGAGCTTGCTAATCCAGATGTAGATCGCCCAGATACTTGGGGCGAAATTCTTGTTGGCGACCCTTCGGCAAAAGGCTTTCCAACGGAAGTTGTAGATGGTATTTACGCTATTCCGACCAATATTCAATACAATCTAGCAGAATTTCATCGTGAACGGATAAATGCTCAGTTTAACCTTCAATGGCGCCCTATTGAGTCATTAACAGCGTCAATTGATTATACTTACGCTGAAAACCAAAGTGAAACTGTTAATAATGATATTTCAGCCTGGTTTGACCCCGATTGTAAAACGAGAGAAAGTGAGTGGGTGAAAGAAGGTAACATATACTCACCGACAAAATATTCCATGGTGGGTTGTTCTGCCGAACGTAATCAAGGTGTAGGTCAATATGCAACCGTAGACGAAAACAAATCTATTGGTTTTAATGTTGAGTGGTTGCCCACTGAAAACATATCAATGATGATTGATTACCACGATTCTAGCGGCGTTTCAAAACCTAACAGTATGCATGGCTCTAGTGGTTTTGTTGCGGTAGCCTCTTTAAATCGAATTACTACTGATGGTTACTTTACCGCCAATGGCATGCCTGTTTTGGATGTTGAGTTGGGAAAACGTAACTCTTACAATCAAGTCACTCGAATTGATGAATTAGATGTTAATGACATGCAACTTAACGGCAGTGGTTTTGGCTCTTTTCATAATCAAATGGATGTTAAACAATTTCAGTATAGTGCTGAATATGCCTTTGATGATGGTCATGAAATTGAGTTTGGTTTTGGTAATGTAGAAGTAACCAATCGCGGTCAATCTGCTTGGGTAGAGCGAAATGCTTGGAGCGGAGTAGGAGAGCCTGGAGATATTGCCGATCTTTTACGCATAGAGTCTATTGCCGGTGTATTTGACGGTCTTGAAGGTAGCGGTGATCCACGTCAAGCCACAGAGTTCTTTTCATGGAATTATGATGCCTTAATTGAACGAGGTGAATCATTATTAAAAAATGGTACTCACGGGGATATCGCTGGTAGCGGCGATTGTTTAACCGGTTTTTGCCCTACCTATAATTTTGACTCCGATGAAGTAACCACAGAAAAGTCGAAGTCCGTTTACATTCAAGGCCATTATGTTGCCGATCCCTTTGATATGCCCATGAACTTATATGTTGGCTTACGGTACGAAGAAACAGCTGTTCACTCAGAGGCATTAGTTCCTCTATATGACAGAGTTGAATGGACCATTCTTAATAATAACTTTGACCTTTACAAAAAGCTTGATGAAAACGATGAAACGGTTCAGGGATTTTCTGAAATAGATGGTAAATATGACATGTTGTTACCCAGTATCGATTTTGATATTGAGTTTATAGAAGATATCATTTTCCGCGCATCCCATAGTTTAACTGTTACCCGCCCTGTTTATAACGACCTTAAAGGTGCATTGATTATAGATTATTTAGGCTCGGATGGCGGTGGTGGACGCAGAGGTAATCCACAATTACTCCCCATGGAATCAGCTAATATTGACTTATCGTTAGAATGGTATTTTGACGAGGCAAGTTATATTTCTGTTGGTTATTGGAATAAAGAAGTAGACAATTTTATTGTTACCAAAAATTTTGAAGATCAGCCCCTTTTTGGTGATTTAACCACGCCAATGGACGGTGCTTTATATACTCAAGCCATTGAAGATATTACCGGTGGTGATCCAGAATTTGAGTACGATAACGAAGATGTTAATAATTACTTTGCCGAAAATTTTGCCGATGAGCCTAACGTTGAGGTAACCATCGAAGAGGTTTCAGGCGAAGAAGATAATATTGAAGTCGTCGTAACAGGCATAGCATCAGATCCGGTAGCAACATTCGATGTATATATACCGATTAATCAAAATAAGACAACAGTTAAGGGTTGGGAAGTTGCCTTACAAAAAACCTTTGGTGAAACAGGTTTTGGTTTCCAAGCTAACTTTACCATCGTTGAAGGCGATTTAAATTACGATATCAATTTAAATGAGGAACAATGGGTAGTACCAGGAATGAGTGATACCGCTAACCTTGTTGTTTTCTATGAAAAATATGGCTTCCAAGCAAGGATCGCGTATAACTGGCGTGATAAATATTTACAGTCGGCAGGAAAAGACCCAAGGTTTGTCGAAGAATACTATCAATGGGATGCTAACGTTAGTTATGAAATTAACGATAATTTTTCAATGTTTATTGAAGCCATTAACTTGACAGAGGAAAACCAACGTATACATGGTCGTTCTAGCTATCAAGTGCGGGAATACTCAGTTGGCCATGCGAGATACAATTTCGGTGCTCGCTATGTATTCTAATATATAACCGTAATGAATTATTAAGCCGCTAAATTAAGTGGCTTAATAATTTTTAATTTGTGATGAATTTTTGAAAAATTAGAGGAGATCTAATGTTAACTAATAAGATTAAAAACAATAATATTTCTCAGCTTGCTGTAACATTATTGCTTAGTGTAACTGTATTTACCTTGTCAGGTTGCTTTGGGGTAGACAGTAATAATGGCGTGATTGAAAACCCGAATAAAAACGTACCAATAGTTGATCCAGAGCCAGAACCAGTAGGTTTATCTAAACTTCATACCGATGCTAACAAGTGGGTAAATGCTGACAATGAAACGGTAATTTTAAAAGGAACCAATCTGGGTAATTGGTTATTACATGAGTTTTGGATGATGAACCAGTCAGCTAATACCGAAGTTGTTGATCAATGTACGTTAGAAGCGAAATTTGATGAACGTTTTGGTTTTGACGAACGTGAGCGATTACTAGACCTATTTCGCGATAATTGGATAAAGGATCGCGACTGGGACATTATGGAAGATTTTGGTTTAAACGTCATACGCTTACCATTTGTTTGGAATGTTATTGAAGATGAGAATAATCCAAAAACCTTACGCAGCGATGCTTGGCAATATATTGATTACACTATTGAACAAGCTGAAGCGCGCGGTATGTATGTCATTTTAGATTTACATGGCGCAGTGGGCGCACAAGGCTGGAATGATCATTCCGGTTGTGCCGATAAAAATGAATACTGGAGTACACCTGAATACCAAGAACGTACCATTTGGTTATGGCAACAAATAGCGGAACGTTATAAAGATAATAACACCGTTGCGGCATATGGAATATTAAATGAGCCATGGGGAACCGATCCTAAAAACTTGGCGGAGGTAATGATAACGCTGCAAAAAGAAATACGTAAAACTGATGCTGAAAAAATAATATTAATGCCTGGATATTATTCAGGTATTGATGATTATGGACATCCTGATGATTTTGGCGGCACTAATATAGCCTTTGAAATGCACTTTTATCCAGGGATTTTTGACGATCTGGGTGCAAGTTATGAAACGCATCGAGATTGGTTAGCTTGCGGTGAAAGTGGTACTGACGGTGTTTGTTACTGGAATACCAAAATGGAAGGTTTAGCATCACCCTTATTAATCGGTGAATTTCAAACATGGGCTCAGTTTGATTTAGAATTTGGTGGTGAACTTACGCGTGCAACTTACGATAAGTTTGCCGAATATCATTGGGCGGCAACTAATTGGACTTACAAATTATTAACGGGTAGTGGTGGTCAATCTTCTTGGGGCATGGTAACAAATAAGAAATTAGCGGGTGGCTTAGTCACTAGTGCCAATACCTGGGCGTGTATTGGTTGGGATAGTAGTTTTGCAGAAAGCTGTAATCTTGGTGCCGAGCCTTTATTAGTTAATGGAGAGGGTGAGCAAACTTATTACCTTGTTGCTAAGTTTGGTACCAATAGCGGAGGCTCCCTTGATATCAGCCTTGATAAGCTAAGTATTACTGATGAAAATGGTAATAACGGTGTGATAAATGGTGATTTTGGCAGTGCTGATAATTGGACCACATGGACGGCAAGTGCCGCGCCTACCATTGATTTTAATGCGACTAATAGTGATATTTTACCTACAGGAGCAGAAGGTGCAGTACTAAGAATGACAGGTAGCACCAATGAAACAACGACTGAAATTAATGGTGGTATATATCAAGCGGTCACCTTAACAGGCGGTAAAAATTATACCGTATCGGGAGTGTTTAAAGATAACGCTAGTAGCAACTCATGGGCTGAAATTTATCTGATAAGCGATGAACCTATTGATGGTAGTGATATTGAGCCAAAAGAAAGTTTACCCAGTGTTGATTTTGCGAATGCACCAATAGAAGACATCGAAGCAATATTTCAATTATATGGCACCGTTGAGTATGAGGTTCATCAACCACTTTTAACGGCAATGACGGCGGCAGAGCCTTCTAAATTATACACGCTTCCAGCACCACCAACCGATTTGGTTATTGTTGTAAATGAAACAAGTGTTAAATTAACTTGGGCAGCGAATCAAGAAGAAGACGTTATCGGCTATAACATTTATAGAAGTGTTAATAATAATTCTAGTTATGAACTGCTTGCTGAAAAAGTATCAGAAATAAATTATATTGACGAAACAATCGATGATGCCAATATCTATTATTATAAAATTTCAGCTATTGATAACGAAGATATTAGTTATAGCAGTAACGAAGTCGTGTCTGGCATGCTTACCATTGAACTGCCGGGTGTAATACAAGCTGAAAACTGGAGCGATATGAGTGGCTTCGAAGCAGAAGAAACTTCAGATATAGGAGGGGGCGGAAACATTGGTTTTGCTGATCCTGATGATTGGCTTGAATACAGTGTAAATATTGCTACGGCTAGCGAATACTTAATTGAATACCGCTTAGCAACTGAAAACGGTAGTGAAGGTTTTACTGTGTCTATTGATGATACTGTGATTGATACCGTTGTTGTCGCTGCTACTGGCGGTTGGCAAACATGGCTAACACAAAGCAATACCGTCACTTTACCCGCAGGTGAGCATACATTTCGATTAGATGCCATTGGCAATGAATGGAATCTAAACTGGATATCATTATCACTTGCCCCCTAAATAATTTGGTTTAACAACCACTTTTAGTTATTTTGGTTGGTTCTATGAACAATCTATGAACAAGTAATAGAGCCAGCCCTTTTTTAATATTTTAAATCATCAATGAGTCTTTTATGCCTAAATATCAATATATAGCGCCCTTATGTTTCATTTTATTCACGAGCAGTCAACAAGCTGCTGAACCGCAAAATACGTCAATAAAACCAACAACTATTGAAGTGTACACCACAGCTAAAGATACCGATAAACGGTTGACCTTAACTGATAAAGTGACCTTTAAGCAAAGTATACAACCCACGGAAGGACAAGTTTCTATCTTTGTAAACCCAAATAAACGTTTCCAAAAAATATTGGGGATTGGCGGAGCAATTACTGATGCCAGTGCCGAAGTGTTTGCTAAATTACCTACAGATAAACAAGAAGAAATGCTAAAGGCTTACTATGATCCTAAAGAGGGTATTGGTTACACCTTAGCGCGTACAACTATACACAGCTCTGATTTTGGCAGCGGAAGTCACACTTATATTAAAGAAGGTGATAAATCGTTAGCCAGTTTTAATATTGATCATGATCGCGAATTTAGAATTCCTTTGATTAAAAGTGCAATACAAGCTGCGGGTGGAAATTTAACGCTTTACGCTAGCCCATGGAGTGCACCTGCCTTTATGAAAAGCAATAATAATATGTTGCAAGGTGGCAAATTACTACCTGAGTATTACGATACATGGGCAACTTATTTCACTAAATTTATCAAAGCCTATGAAGCTGAAGGTATGCCTCTTTGGGGAATAACCATTCAAAATGAACCAATGGCAGTACAGCGTTGGGAATCAATGATTTACACCGCGGAAGAAGAGCGTGATTTTCTTAAAAACTACTTGGGTCCTATTATGGAAAAAGCGGGTTACGGTGATAAAAATATTGTTGTATGGGATCACAACCGAGATTTAATCACTAATCGTGCTAACACCATTTTTGATGATCCAGAAGCGGCAAAATACGCATGGGGAATCGGCTTCCATTGGTATGAAACGTGGGCAGGAGGAAAAACCATGCACGATAACCTAGCACTTATTCAAGAATCATATCCTGACATGAAACTAATGTTTACCGAAGGAACTAATGAAAACTTTAGCGCAGAACGTTACCAATACTGGCCTAATGCAGAGCGTTACGGTAACTCAATGATTAAAGATTTTAACCGAGGCACCGTAGGTTGGACCGATTGGAATATTTTATTAGATCAAAATGGCGGTCCTAATCATGTCAGTAACTTCTGTTTTGCACCTATCCATGCTGATACGACTACTGGTGAATTAATTTATACGCCGGCTTACTATTATATTGGTCATTTCTCAAAATTTGTTCGCCCAAATGCTCAACGCGTTAGTACTAGTAGTAGTCGCAGTGTTTTGCTAACAACATCGTTTGTTAATGAAGATGACAAGATGGCAACGATTGTAATGAATCAGACAGATGAAAAAATCAATTACAATTTCATTGTTAGTGGTAAGCAATTGGTTTTAACTATTCCAGCACGAGCCATGCAAACTTTAGTTTATTGATTTGACCATATCCAAGCGACTTAACATTGCAGGTATGAATAATTCAATATTTCATGTTAATCTGTCTGTCTCTTTTTGGTTTAGATCAATATTCATCATCCATTATTATGATAAATTGGGATATAACAGATTTAATAAAAAACAAACTAAATAATAAATTTAATAATCCACTTACTCACAAACTTAATAATAAACTTAATAACAATCCTTAATCTATTCAGGAGGCTAATTTTTGCCTATGCAACAAAATCAACCTAATGGGTGCAGCATTTCAAAGCTGTCCCTACAAGCACCACTTCGTGGCGAATTCATTCCTTTAGCGCAAGTACCTGATCCCGCCTTTGCCGAAAAAATGGTTGGTGATGGCGCTGCTATCGACCCCGTTGAAGGGCTGTTAAAAGCGCCTTGCGATGGCACCATCACCATGATCCACCCTTCTTGCCATGCTGTTTCACTAGAAACAGCAGCCGGGGTTGAGCTATTGATGCATATTGGTATAGATACCGTAAAACTCAAGGGAAAAGGTTTTACCTTACATGTTAAAGCCGGCCAACAGGTGACAACAGGAGATCTCCTGATAGAATTTGATATGGATTATGTTGCCACGCATGCCGCAAGTTTAATCACGCCTATACTGATCACCACGCAAGAAAAAATTGCAAAATTAACCTTCTCTGGCAATCAACAGGTTGAATTTGACCAACTTTTTTATCACGTTGACTTAGCTTCAGAAGATAACTCTGCACAAGTTATCGGCGAGCTTAAACAATCATCAATAGTTACTGTCGCCAATCATGTTGGCATACATGCTCGCCCTGCGGCTTATATTGCAAAAATGGCGAGTGAATTTAGCGGTGAAATTTTACTTCACTCGGCAAACCGTCAGGCTAATGCTCGAAGCCTGACCGCCATCATGGGCTTGAATATCGGTTTTGGTGATGAAATTTATTTCAGCAGTAATGGCGTTGATGCCGAAGAGGCATTAGCAGCATTAACTGATGCAGTGACTTCAGGGTTAGGTGAAGAAGTACAAGCAAGTAATGCAGAAACAACGACTGTCGCTCAACCTAAAGAAGCTTCGCTATTATTCCCACCTAATGAAAACGACAATGAACTCAAAGGCATCAATGCGTCTCCTGGCTTTGCTGTTGGTCCTCTATTTAAACTGGAACAAGAAGTTTTTGAATATAGCAACAATGCCGACGACAGTCAGCAAGAGTTACAAAGCTTAAACACTAGCATAAGCAGCGCTCAAACAAGCTTACAACAAGCGATTAACGATCAGCAAGACGCCGGTAATAAAGAGCAATTTGAAATTTTATCTGCGCATTTATTATTGCTTACTGATCCGGCATTAGTAGACTCGGCCACGGCACAAATTAACCAGTCAAAAAGTGCCCCAGCAGCGTGGCAATATGCGATTGATGAACAAGTGCATATACTGGAAGGTTTAGCTAACCCGTTAATGCAGCAACGCGCCGCTGACTTAAAAGATGTTGGCGCTAGCGTATTACGTATTTTGCTTGGTAAAACTCAAGAGCCACTTGCTGATTTACCGCAAAACTGTATTTTGGTTACTGAAGAACTAACACCATCACAAATTGCCAGTTTTGATAATAAAATCATCAAAGCAGTATTAACCACCACCGGCAGTGCCTCTTCACATGTGGCTATTATTGCCCGTTCATTAAACATTCCTATGTTAGCAGCGGTTGATAAACAAGTATTAACGCTTGCCAATGACACCCTGTTATTAGTGGATGCCAATAAAGAACTGGCTTTGATTTCACCCACCAAAGATGCGCTTGCCAAGTTAGACAAAGATCGCGAAGCCGCGAATAAACTTAACGAAAAAGCACTTGCACAATCAATGCAACCGGCGATCACCACCGATAATGTAGAAGTGGAAGTTGCCGCTAACATCGGTGATGTAAAAGAAGCTAAGAAAGCCGCTGAACAAGGCGCTGATGGAATTGGTTTGTTACGTAGTGAGTTCTTATTCATGAACCGCTTAACCGCGCCAACTGAAGACGAACAATTTCAAGCCTATAGTGAAATGCTTGCAGGTATCGGGGCAGACAAACCGGCTATCGTTCGAACGTTAGATGTTGGTGGTGATAAACCCTTACCTTATATTCCTATTGATGAAGAAGAAAACCCCTTTTTAGGCGAACGTGGTATTCGTATTTGTTTAGATAGACCGGAAATATTAAGAGAGCAATTTCGCGCGCTTTTACGTGCCTCGGTTGGTAAAAAACTGCGTATTATGCTGCCCATGATCTCATCATTAAAAGAGCTTAAATTAGCTCGAATGGTACTTGATCAAGAAGCGGAAAAACTGGCCATTACCGATGTTGAACTTGGCGTTATGATTGAAGTACCATCAGCGGCCTTGATGGCAGATGTTTTAGCAAAAGAAGCCGATTTTTTCTCCATTGGTACCAACGACTTAACGCAATACACCTTAGCAATGGATAGAGGCAATGCCCGTTTAGCACCACTTGCTGATAACCTTGATCCGGCAGTATTACGGATGATTGACTTAACGGTAAAAGGTGCACGCAAGCATAACCGTTGGGTTGGTGTCTGTGGTGGCATGGCTGCTCAACCATTAGCACAGCCTATTTTATTGGGTCTAGGGGTTAATGAATTATCAGTGCAAATCAGTGCCGTTGCCGAAACTAAATACCGAGTAAGAGCATTAAGCATGAAAAAATGTCAAGACATTGCTCAACAGGCACTTATGTGTGAAACCACGGAAGATGTTAAAGCGCTTGTGCAAGCTAACCTTAACTAAAATTAAAACTAAAATTAAAAAAAATAGGAAAATAAAAATGAGTATTGCAAATACGCTCTTTGCGTCTTTACAAAAAGTCGGTAAAGCATTAATGCTACCGGTTTCCGTGTTACCTATAGCCGGTATTTTACTGGGTGTAGGGGCAGCAGATTTTAGCTTTTTACCCGAAATGGTTTCTTCGGTAATGAAAAATGCCGGCGGGTCGATATTCGATCAAATGCCACTGCTTTTCGCCGTTGGTGTCGCGCTAGGCTTTACCAAAAACGATGGTGTTGCCGCATTAGCCGCTGTGGTTGGCTATGGTATTATGGCCGCTACCTTAGGATTAATGGCACAAAGCAACATTGATTCTTTAATTGCCGCAGGGCAAGTGTTAACCGAATCAGAAATTGATTCACTCGAAAAAACCTATCAAACCGGTGTTGCTGGCGGTATTCTTGCCGGCAGTGTTGCCGCTTATATGTTTAATCGCTACTTTACCATTAGCCTACCGTCTTATTTAGGTTTTTTCGCCGGTAAACGTTTTGTCCCTATTGCCACAGGTTTCGGTGCTATTATTTTAGGTTTAGTGCTGTCGTTTATATGGCCGCCTATTGGTAATCAGTTAGCTGTATTCTCTCATTGGTCAGCCACGCAAAACCCGGAAGTTGCCTTTGCTATTTATGGTTTTGTTGAACGAAGCTTAATCCCATTTGGTCTACATCATATTTGGAATGTACCTTTCTTTATGGAAGCAGGTAGCTGTGTAAATAGTGCCGGTGAAGCGGTAACAGGCGTACTTAACTGTTACTTACAAGCAGACGATGTTTCCCGTGCCCAAGGCAATGGCTTTGGTCAATTAGCTGGCGGCTTTATGTTTAAAATGTTTGGTTTACCTGCCGCAGCAATCGCTATTTGGCATACCGCCAAACCAGAGAATAAAGTTAAAACGGGCGGTATTATGATTTCTGCCGCCTTAGCCTCGTTTTTAACCGGTATTACCGAGCCCATCGAATTTGCCTTTATGTTTGTTGCGCCAGTGTTATATGTTTTACATGCTTGCTTAGCGGCAACGGCTTACTTTTTAACTAATACCTTAGGCATGGTACATGGTACTTCTTTCTCCCATGGTTTTTTTGATTTTGTTATCTTATCGGCCAACTCACAAAAGCTGTGGTTATTCGGTATATTAGGGCTATGTTATAGCTTTATTTATTATGTTTCATTCCGATTTATTATTGTGAAAATGAACCTAAAAACGCCAGGGCGTGAAGACGAAGAAGATGCTATTGAACTACTTGACGTTGAAGGCTTAGATAAAGCCAGAGAAGTGATTTTAGCTTACGGCGGTGCTGCAAACATTGTCACCTTAGATTCTTGTATTACTCGTTTGCGTATTGAAGTGGCTAACGTAGAAAAAGTTGACCAAAAGAAACTTAAGCAACTTGGTGCTGCTGGAGTTATTACCATAGGTAATGGCGTGCAGGCCATAATGGGCACTATCGCTGAAAACTTGCGTACCGAAATGGAAATGGTTATCGCAGCGGGTGGCGCACAGTTACAAGCTAAACCGGTCGTTACTGAAGCCGTTAAACAAGCCATTGTTGTTAGTGATAAAAGCCTTGCTGAGTCAGAAAGCTTGATCAAATTATTAGGTGGCGCAGCAAATATTACCTCAGTGAAAGCCTGTGCAGGTAACCGCATTCGTGTTGCTCTGAACAACAATATTGAAGGCATAGAAGAGGTTAGTCAGGATAGCGTTAAACGTACCGTTAAACTAACCGATAGCTGTTTACATTTGATTTTGGATAAAAGTTCAGACGAGCTTGCTACCGCATTACAGCAACAACTTTAGTTTAAGCTAAGCTAAGTTAAGTTAAGTTAAGTTAAGTTAAGTTAAGTTAAGCGTAATTATTCAGCTCATGATGATTTTACAAAGCACAAAATCTTGTTTACGTCATCTTCGAGGTGTTTTAATCGAAGATCCCGTTTTTTAATATCATAGATTCCCGATTAGATACTTCGGGAATGACGTTTGAGAAGCTTGGTGAACAGTTACAATTAAACTAAAGTTTACTTGAATTAAATTTTTTTTAATTGCTAGAGCAAAGCTCTCATTATAAAAAAATACCAGTCAGTTATGCTGACTGGTATTTTTATTTTTTATGTTGCCACCAAGAGTACGAAAAATTAATAATCAAACTTATGTTTTGAATAAAGTGTTGCCGCTTTTAACCACACGGAGCCAATTTCACCATTACCAACCGCTTTCCCATCTAAGGTAGTCACCGGAATAATTTCTTTACTCGAACTCGTGATCCATATTTCATCGGCTGATTCAACCTCAGCTAAAGTGACAATACGCTCTTCTAACGATAAAGAGCCTTCTTTCGCTAAAATATCAATCACTAAACGACGTGTAATACCCGCTAATATTTGATTATTTTGAGGTGGTGTCGCAATAATACCGTTTTTAACAATAAAAATATTTGATGAACTAGCTTCTGTTAATTCATTTTTATGATTAAATAATAAGGTTTCTTGGCTACCGGCTTCATAACCTTTTTGAAAGTGTAAAACATTGCCTAATAATGCCGTTGATTTAATATGGCATCGTTGCCAGCGTAAGTCCTCACTACTTATTAACGCATAACCTTTGGCAATGGTTAAATCTGGCATTTTAGGAACCGGTATTTCAAAAGCCATCGCAAAAACAGTGGGTAAAACATTTTCAGGAAAGGCATGAAAACGTTTAGTATCAGCGCCTCTACTAACATGTAAATAAATACCTAACGGACCTGCACCATTTTTATCACTTAAGTCAATACACAGCTGTTGCCATTGTTTATCAGACCAATCAAGCTCAATACCAATAGCTTTTAAGCCATTATTCATCCGCTCTATATGACCTTTAAAACCAACCATTTTTCCTGAATAAGAGGGGATCACTTCATAAATACCATCGCCAAATAAAAAGCCTCGATCTAAGGGAGATATTTTAGCTTCATTTATTGGCATATAATCGCCATTTAAAAACACTATGCTCATTTACAATTTCCTGATAATTTTAGAATAAGGGAGTTCTTTGCATTTTTTATTTATGCATAACCAATTAAAGCTCTTATACGAGCAATTAACGCAATACCTTCTGATGCTGGTAAACTGTCTTCTGTTAACTCATTTTTACGAGTAACACCATCAACACTGCCTAACTTAGAAATGTATTTTAATATTTGCTTTGGGCAGGTTTGTGAAAGTAAATCCTGATCATGCCATAGGCTTAAAAAAGCGATAATGCCATAAACCCCCCAGTTAGAAACGTCACTGACAATTAATTCATCACATTCGGTAACCGAAGGTACAATATCTAACGACGCTAAAAAACCTTTAACATTTCCCATACCTACTTCATTACCACCATCACCAATGGCTATTGTTGGGCAAGTTGATTCACTCATAAAATAGTCAAAACAAGCCGCTCTAGCACTGATGTCTTCACCTAACATATTATAGTAACAGCCATTTTCAGCAAGACCGGGACGCTCTATTGAAATAATAGCGACAGGTTTATAATGCCTTAATGCGGTTTTGGCTTCGCTAAGAGCAGTATTAAGGTCAACCTTAGCACCAACCTTATCACCAACCTTAGCGCCAACATTAGTGCCAACATTTTTTTTACCTTGAGAAATAACACAAGTACGATAATCGTGTTGAATAGCACTAACTAATGACGCACAACAAACAAGTACGGGAGTGGCACCTAAAATTTCTAAGGCTCTATATAAAATTAACGCGCCCACGGGGCCGTCGGTTTCAAACGTATCAACAACGGGAAAGCCCGTACCAATGAGGACAACGCCTTTAATATCATGCAAAATTTTAGCCGCACGCAAGCAGTAACCCGCCGTTAACTCTGGTTGTAAATCTTTCATACCGCGTAAGTTACGTTCTACGAGCATATTTTCAATTTGAGCACTGAGACTTTGCTCTTCAATATTTGTTACTTTCTGTTGTTTATCATTTACCATTAAAATCTCTTTTAATTTTTTATATCAAATGAAGTAATGAATGACTATTACTGACAAATTTTTAATGTTGTGCGCTTAAATAAACTTGCGTTTAAGTGAATTAAATTATGAGCCTTTTCCATACTAATTGGCTCAAAGTGCACTTTATCGCCAGCGCCTAACTGAGCTAATTTTGCAGTATCAAGTGACATAACAGCACCAATTTTTGGATAGCCACCAATAGTTTGCCGGTCATTCATCAATACAATAGGCTGCCCATCTGCGGGAATTTGTACCGCGCCATGACAAATACCTTCCGATAAAATACCGTTAATATCACAGTCAATTTTCTGCCCTTCTAAACGATAGCCCATACGATCGCAGTTTTGACTAGCACTATATTCACTCGAAAAAAATAGTCGCTGTTGATACGACGAAAAATGATGTTGCTGATAACTAGGAATAGTATGTAAAACAACGTTTTTGCTATAAATAGGTTGGTCTTGCTCGGCCAATTTATAGTGCTTAGCGGAGGTTACTATTTCGCAAGGCAACACCTCACCTACTGCTAATTTATCGCCCGTTAAACCACCTACTTTTTCACGACAAACAGTCGCTGTGCTACCAAAACTCGTTGGAATAATAAAGCCACCGCTAACCGCTAAATAACAGCGCGTACCCAGTGTAGAAAACCCTAATTCAATGGTATCTCCTGCTTTCACTTGATAACTTCGCCATAGCTCTTTTACTATGCCATTAATCGTTAGTGGCATTTTAGCACCCGTTACCGCAATAACTGTATCAATTTGAGCGGTTAATATTAACCCTCCAACACTTATCTCTATTGCCGTAACGTTAACATCATTACCACATAAACGATTCGCCCAATGAAAAGCGGGTCTATCGAGTGGTCCTCCATTAGTTAATCCAATATTAAACGCGCCAAAACGCCCACCATCTTGCAATAAACTAAGCATTCCTGACTGTTTTACTAGAAGTCCTAAGGATACATTTTTAAAAGAAGTTAAGCTCATATGGACTCACTTAACGAGTCATCTAACAGGTCACTTAGTAAGCCACCAAGCGCTAAAAATTCACCTTTAGAAATAGACGTAAATTTAACTTGATCACCCACCTGAACAGGCATAGTGGGTGTTGCATTGGCGTTAAACATATCAATAGGGCATAAACCTATAATATTCCAACCACCGGGGGAAATACTCGGATAAACCGCCGTTTGCCTATCGGCAATAGCAACCGCGCCTTTAGGCACTTTTAATCGAGGAGAACTTAATCGAGGCACGGCAATACGTTGGTCAACTTCACCTAAATAAGCAAAGCCCGGCGCAAAACCGATGGCATACACACGGTAAACTTGTGCTTGGTGTATTTTAATCACGTCTTCAACACTTAACTTAGCACGTTGGGCAATAATGTTTAAATCAGGTCCTGACTCAAGTGAATAATAAACAGGTAATTCTACCAGAGTGCTTTTAACATCATGAGTTGCTAAATGAGGCAATGTGTTAAGTATATGACGCAGTGTTTTACGAACATGGTGATGGTCCGTTTTAAAAAGATCAAAAACGACTAATATTGAAGCATACGACAACACGAGATCAACAAGATCATCGCCCATGTTTTGTCGAATAAGCTGCTCAGCTTGTTGCACTTTTGCGGCAACCTCGGCACTGGTTTGCTCAGCAAAATAAATAATTAATGCATTCTCACCGGCAACTTGTATTTTAATTCCATCAATAGACATTAACCAATAAGTTCCTTAATTGCTTCAATCGCTTGAACCCCTGCGATGTTGTCACCATGTACACAAAGGCTATCAACGTTAAGCTGCAATACTTTACCGCTAACAGTTGTCACACTGCCTTGCTGTTTTAGTTGTTTAACTTGTGCCAGCATTTTCTCTTTATTATGTACTGCGTCAGTTTTAGTGCGAGCAAGCAATTTACCATCGTCGTCATAACATCTATCCGCAAAAGCTTCCGCTAAAATTTCTAGTTTAAATTTTTTGGCTTGCTGGCGATGTTCTTCAATATTTAACGTTGCCTGTAACATCAACTTTACGGGTTTATAAAAGTTTGCTAGCGCCGTAAAAATGGCGTCTCTGACCTCTTCATGTGCCATCATGTCATTATAAAGCGCACCATGAGGCTTCACATAACTCAGCTCAATACCTAATGATTTAGCAACACCGTCTATTGCGGCTACTTGATACTGAACCAAAGCCACAATTTCTTCAAATGAACACTTTATTGAACGACGACCAAAGCCCACTAAATCAGGATAACCGGGATGCGCGCCAACCGTCACATTATGCTGTTTTGCTAGCATTAGTGTTTTTTGCATAACCAAAGGATCGCCCGCATGAAATCCACAAGCAATATTAGCTTGGTCAATATGTGGCATTACTTGGGCGTCTAAGCCCATAGTCCAACTGCCGAAACTTTCACCTAAGTCACAATTTAATTTCATTATTTTTCTCTATCAAACACACATTACAACACGGCTAACGTTGAATTAACAATATCGGTTACTAACATTTTACCGGGGCTGTGGGTTATACAAAAGGGAGGTTTGGTTTGCTCTAAAGCTAATTGTGGCGTAACACCACAAGCCCAAAATACAGACACTTCATTTTCTTTTATCAAAACAGCATCGCCATAATCAGGCGTGTTAATATGATCAATACCAATCAGCTCTGGAGAGCCAAAATGAATAGGTGCGCCATGCACTGAGGGAAAGCGACTGCATATTTGTATCGCCCGAATAGCATCTTTCGCTAACATGGGTCGCATACTCACCACCGTATTGCCACTAAAGCGCCCTGCACTTTTACAAGCAATATTGGTTTTATACATAGGAACGTTTTTATTTTCACTGATATTACGAATTTCTAAGCCATCAGCAATCAGTGCTTCTTCAAATGAAAAAGAGCAACCTAAAACAAAGGTGACTAAATCATCTCGCCATAAATGTTTTATATCGGTTAACTCTTGTTTAAGTTCTCCTTTTTCAAACAAACGATAACCGGGCACATCGCTTCGAATATCAATATTTTCACCCAGTTCAGGTAAGCAATAATCTCCGGCATTCGCCGACATACCAATTAACGGGCATGGCTTTGGATTCATTTGACAAAACTGTAAAAAATCTCCCGCCCAATCTTTCGGTAAAATAACAATATTGCCCTGTACACAACCTTGAGCAAAACCAGAAGTATTTTGATTAAATTGATTAGTTCTGATCAATTGTCGTAATTCAAACGCTGATAATGTTTTTAACGCTTCACTATTACCACTCGTCAACATGGTTACTCCTAACATGCAAAAAAAAATCAAATAACATCAGACTATATATGCATTTCACTACTCTTTGATTTAGAAAAGCACATAGTTACAATAGATTATAGCGGTAACAAGTACCGCAGCACCAATATTATTTAACATGACTATGCACTTGGTTCAGGAACAATTTGTAGGTCGATGCTTGCCTCAACAAATGGACTGTTATTTAATCTCCCCGCGTATAAAAACTAAAGCGATTAGCGAGTAGCTCACCTTCTATTGCTTGTAAGCTTTCAAGCTGATTTTCAAGCGCTTTGAGCCGTTGAGAAGGTTCAGGGTGGGTTTTATACAATAATGCTAAACTGCTATCATCAGGTGCTATTGAAGCAAGTAGTTGTAAATTATCAATGAAGGCAAAAGGATCATAACCTGATTTTGCTAACAGCCGAATACCCAGTTGATCTGCCTGATATTCATCCTCTTTATTAAGACCTTTACTATATAATTCTTGTGCTGCACCAGTAATGCTTTTTGCCCAAGCACTGTATTTTTTATCTTGTTGACTAGCGCCGGTATTGCTTTGATACATATCCGCTGAAACAAATAAAACTTCAGTAATAGCGCTTCTCATGCTGCCTTCTTTTAAAGCATTTAAATGATGTTGTGCAACCACATGCATAATTTCATGCGCTAAAACTGCCGCTAACTGTGCTTCATTGTCAAGCTGCATCAACATACCAGAGGTAATAAAAACGTAACCCCCAGGCGCTGCAAAAGCATTAATAGCGCTACTATTAATGACGCCAAAATGCCAAGGTAAATTAGGTCGTGTGGTATTAGAAGCTAACCACATACCTACTTTATTGACGTATATATTTAGTTTTTCGTTCGGGTGTAACGGCCGAGCGCCCAAAAGAACAGCTGACATGTTTTTGCCAAACTGAATTTCATCTTGTTCATCAATATTATTGGCATCCCATACTGCATTACCTTGATCAACAAGTTTTCCTACATCAATATTTCCAATTTTTAAGCCCGTACTTTTGCAAGCAAACAACAAGACAATGATCAATATTACGATTAATGAACGTTTCATTTTGTTTCCTCATTCGTAACGTTTAAAGTGCTAACGTGTAAATTTCCTTGTGTGGCAAACATATGTGCAGACTCTGCAGATACCGCATAAGTACTTAATAATTCAACTTGCTTTAAGTTTGCTTTAGCAGATTTTAAATCTTCGTCGTCAAAACCTCTAACGCCTGTTGATACCGTAGGTAACGTATTATTGGTGGCACTGCTTAACAAATTAGCAATACCTAACTCACCTTGTCGTTTAACAACACCAGAAAACCTAACGTTAAGCATTTTTACCCAACCGATTATATTTTGCTTAGTTGAAATATTATACCAAGCACGCTTTCTACCATGTACATTAATGAATTCATTTTCTTTGGCAATGATTAATACTAAGCTTTTATCCGATGGCTGTTTCAATACCTTGGTTTGATTAATAAACTGCCCCGCTCTTATCGGCTCTTCTTTTATAATTTCTGTACGCTCATTATTTTGACTTTGCTCTTGAGCCATAGCTTGGTCAATAATGGGTAATGAAAAGAGAAAAATTAACATCAGAATGACAATGACCGTTTTCATGCTTTTTTCCTTTTAGGTTGGTATAAATTTACCTTTGACTCTCTTCCTTTTACGGAAAACTCACCTTTAAATTCAAAATCAAAAGTTTTAATACTTAATGCTTTTGTTTGTTCCGACACCAAAATTCTACTGCTATTTTTAGTTAACCCTTCTATTCTGCTTGCTAAATTTACCGCGTCACCCATTACAGTATAGTCAAGCCTTAAATCTGAGCCAACCATGCCAACCAACGCTTCACCACTATGAATACCAATACCAATATCAAAATGCTTTAACGACTCAGGCAACGTTTGACGAAAATCAAATAATTGCTGCTCCATAATCAATGCGCTATTTATCGCATCAATCGCATGATTTTCATTTGTTATTGGTGCTCCCCAAAATGCCATAACACAATCACCAATAAATTTATCTAAGGTGCCTTTATTTTTAAAAATTACTGACACTTGCAAATTAAAATATTGGTTTAATAGCCGAACAACTTCTTGTGCATCATTTTTTTCTGATATGTTGGTAAAACCTCTTATATCTGAAAACAAAATACTCACCATTTGCTTTTTATTTAATTTTTCTGGCTCTAATGCGCCTTGTTTAAATAGCTCATTAACCACTTTAGGATCTAAAAATCGCGCAAAAAGCAAGAGTGCTTCTTGCCGCTGTCTATATTCAATATAACCAAAACGCATTGAAAAAATTAAAAAACTCAAGCCCATAAAAAACAACGGCGTACCTATAAAGGTAACGTGTTGCTGTAATAACAAATAATAATTACTTGTGAATAAAATACCGGTAGCAAACAGTAACGCGATGGCAGAGGTAATAACTTGAACGTTATAGCGTTTAATAAACACAAAACAACTGGCAATAACCAACAGTAACAAGCAACCTACAATGAAAGTAACGGTATTATTTTTTACCATTAAAAAACGCTTATTTTTAAGGTTATCTATTGCCATTGCTAACATATAAACGCCTGCAAGCGCATTATTAACCGGTGTTGAACGCGCATCATAAAGCCCAGATGCCGTTGCGCCAATAACAATAACTTTATTGTTTAACTGACGTAAAAAATCATTATTGTTCTCTTGTACTGCTTGATAAACATCAACATAACTCAGCGTTTTAAATGGCTGCTCACTACCTCCTCGCCATTGCAATAAAACACGTTTAACATCAGGTAAAGCAATGCCTAAATCACCTACCGTTTTTGCAGGTAGCGAGGGTATTTCCCAGCCTTCTATATTTCGATAAACATCATAATAACGACCCACACCATCAATTTCTGGGGTAAAATTGATGGTGCCTGTTTGCCAGTTACTTTCATTAATTGCGGAGGGAAGAATAAAACTTGCTCGGGCATTTTTATTTGCAGAAGGATTTTTTTGTAAACCTAAAGCTTGAGGGAATTTGCTAACCAGTGTTCCTGAGCCGTGAACTATATTTTGCTGTAACGTGGCAAAAAACACATTCGAACTTTCACTCAACACTTCATTAAAATATAAATCGGCATCAGGACGATAAATATCTTTTTCTGAAAATAACACATCAAAAACAACAGCCAACACAGACCGTTGCTTAAACGACGCTAATAATTGCGCATGTACTGTTCTAGGCCAAACCCAACGCCCCGCAACCGTACTCATTTTTTGTAAACTGTAATCATCAATAGCAATAACCACAATATCGTCATCAGAACCAAGTTGTTTAGCTATTTGCTTTGATTGCCAGTCAAAGAGTAAAAAATCAACTCGCTCTATAAGCTGGTAATTAAGCGCTAATATAAAACTAAACAACAACAAAACAGTAATAAATAGTGATGAATAATGCACTTTCAAGAAAGCCATAATATTAATATTCTATTTAAAAGGTTCTTTAAAGATAGCTAAAAATAAGAAAAAAATAGTTTAAAGATAAAAAAAACGACAAATTTTCAAACTTCTACGTGATTTATGTCACTAATAATTAATCTGATCCTATACTAATAGAAAAGCATAGGAAAACAGATGACTAGCATCGAGCATTTTGTAGAAATAGGCATTGCCTTATCATCAGAAAAAAATCATCAGGTACTTTTAGAAAAAATTCTGCAAAGTGCTATGTTATTAACCAATGCTGATGCAGGCACAATATATTCAATATCACCTGACGGCGATCTCGTTTTTGAAACTTTATTTAATACTACATTATCCACTCACTTAGGCGGAACAAGTGGTACACCGGTAAACTTCTCTAATATAGCAGTTTCAAAGTATGGTGAAGTGAATAACACCGCCATGGTTGCTATTGCTGCTGCTTCAGGAAAAATAATCAACATTGAAAATGTATACACTTGTACTGAGTTTGATTTTACTGCCGCAAAAAATATGGATCAACAAACCGGTTATAAAACACAGTCGGTATTAACTTTGCCGATGAAAAATCACCAAGAAGATCTTAACGGTGTTATTCAATTAATAAATGCCAAGAATAAACAAGAAAATATCATTGCTTTCAATGAAGACCTTCAACGTACTGCTCATGCATTGACCTCTTTAGCTGCGGTTATTATTACGAATAAACAACTCATTGATGAAATGGAAAATTTGTTTTCAGCCTTTTCAAGAGTCATTGCCTCGGCAATTGATAAAAAATCACCTTATACTGGTGGTCATTGTCGCCGCGTGCCCGAAATAACCATGATGCTGGCAAAAGCTTGTCATGACATAGATTTTGGCCCACTTGATGGGTTTTCTATGAATTATGAAGATTTTCATGAACTTAGTGTTGCAGCATGGCTGCACGATTGTGGTAAAGTTGCCACACCTGAATACATTATGGATAAAGCAAAAAAGCTTGAAACCGTGTTTGATAGAGTTGAATTAATTAGCGCAAGATTTGAAATTGCCGCTCGAGATATTTACTACTCAAGTAAATTAGATGAATCAGATAAAGTCATTCAATTAAAAACCTTAGAAAGTGATCGCGAGTTTATAATTAACGCCAATACTGGCGGTGAGTTTTTTGATGATATAAAAATTGAACGCGTCTATAAAATAGCAAAACAATATCAAGTGTCAATTGCAGGGGTTACCCAAGCGATATTAACTAAAGATGAAGTGTTAAATTTAATTACTAAACGAGGCACATTAACGGCTAATGAACGAAAAATCATTAATGGTCATATGGATGTAACCGTTGACATGCTTGAGTCTATGCCTTTTCCTAAGCATTTAAAACGCGTACCCGAATATGCTTGTGGGCATCATGAAAAAATGGATGGTACCGGCTATCCTAAAGGATTAAAACGTGAAGAAATGTCAATTCCGGCAAGAATAATGGGCATCGCCGATATTTTTGAAGCGCTTACCGCCAACGACCGACCATATAAGCCGCCTAAAACACTGTCAGAAACGCTAAACATTATGGGTAGAATGAAGCTAGACGATCATATTGATCCTGACTTATTCGATGTATTTATCGAACAACAAGTTTACCTGAAATTTGGTGAAAAATTTCTAGATCCTACGCAACTTGACGACGTTGATATTGAAAACATACCGGGATATCAAAAAATAACAGGTAGTAATGGTCATTAACTCAATATATTCTAGTAAAACACTGCAAGCACATGGAATTGGAATTTAGAAAAACATATTGAAAATAAACCTAAAACTACGCTAACCTTAACCGGTAGATTAATTTGTACCTATTGAAAGATAAACAGTTCTACTATTAACTTTATTTAAATAATTACTTGGTGTTGAATCAAAATAATTGTTTAAATTATTTTTATAATATTAAGCATTTTCTATTATTTTATTTATATGAATCATCAATTTTTCGTTTTTTTAAAAGCATTATTAGGTAGTTGCAAAGATTTACTACCTATTATTCTCGTTATTGCATTTTTCCAATTTGCCGTACTGCAACAACCTATGCCTAATATTGGCGATATTTTAGTCGGTTTAGCATTAGTTGTTCTTGGTTTAACTTTCTTTATTTACGGTTTAGAAATGGGTTTATTTCCCATTGGCGAATCGATGGCGCAAGCATTCGCTAAAAAAGGCAGCATTAGCTGGCTACTAACCTTTGCATTTTGTTTAGGATTTGGTACTACAGTAGCCGAGCCTTCATTAATTGCGGTAGCAGAAGAAGCGGCAATTGTTGCCGCCGCCGGTGGAATAATTAGTAACACAATAGAATCACAACTTTCTTATGCTGACGGATTACGCTTTACCGTTGCCTTTGCTGTTGGTTTTGCCATTGTTATTGGTGTACTGCGCATAATTCGTGGTTGGCCTATACAATATTTAATTTTGGGCGGTTATGTAGTGGTTGTACTGATGACAATAGTAGCACCTAGTTGGATTATTGGTATTGCATACGATTCTGGTGGCGTTACTACCTCAACCATTACGGTACCTTTAGTAACCGCATTAGGTGTTGGTTTAGCCTCTGCAATAAAAGGTAGAAACCCGATGATTGACGGCTTTGGTTTAATTGCTTTTGCCTCACTAACACCGATGATTTTTGTAATGATTTACGGCATGGTGATCAGTTAATGGATTTATTTTTTGAATTTTTAACTACCTTAAAAGAAACCGTTGTTGACGTTTTACCTATTTTGTCCATTATTTTGGGCTTTCAACTTCTGGTTATTCGCAAACCTATTCCCCATATTAAGCAAGTCAGTTTCGGCTTTATTTATGTACTTATTGGTTTAGCCTTATTTTTACTCGGTTTAGAAAAAGCATTATTTCCACTCGGAAAAATGATGGCAGAACAATTAACCGCACCTGAATTTATTCAAACCGGTGAGCAAGTTTTAACAAGTATTCATTGGTCAGATTACAAATGGGTTTATATTTTTGCCGCCGCTATCGGTTTTAGTACAACCATTGCAGAGCCTTCACTGATTGCTGTAGCCATTAAAGCTGAAGAGGTTTCTGGTGGGGTTATTAATGCCAACAGTCTACGTATTTCAGTTGCCATTGGCGTTGCTATTGGCATTGCCTTAGGCAGTTATCGTATCGTTGTCGGCCACCCCATTCATTACTATATTATTGCCGGTTATGTTGTTGTGGTCATTCAAACCTTTTTTTGCCCTAAATTAATTGTACCACTGGCCTATGATTCTGGCGGTGTAACCACATCAACCGTTACTGTGCCATTAGTTGCTGCTTTAGGATTAGGATTAGCCAGTACAATACCCGGACGTAGCCCATTAATTGATGGCTTTGGGTTAATCGCTTTCGCTAGCCTGTTTCCTATCATTGCGGTAATGGCTTATGCACAGCTTACTGAAGCTAAAACACAGCAAGCAGAGAAAAAATTAGAAAAAAGAAACTTAGTTAAGCAAGATAAAATAAATAAACGTAATGTAAACAAAAATAACAAGACTCCTTAAAAGAGTCTATAAAGCTAATTAAACAGGTGAACACATGCAATTTAAATTAATTGTTGCCTTTGTTGACGATTCTGTCACAGAAAGCGTTATGAAAGGTGCAAGAATGGCCGGCGCAACCGGCGCAACCGTAATTAATCATGCTAGAGGCGAAGGTGTAAAACGCCAACGTACTTTTTTTGGCATGCAACTCGAAACACAAAGAGACGTATTACTTTTTGTTGTTGAAGAGCATTTATCCCGAAAAATACTCGAACGCATTAGCAAAATTGCGGGGTTTGATAAAGACTCAGGTAAAGGCATTGCTATTCAAATAAATGTTGAAGATGCCGTAGGTATAGCCCATCAAGTAGAGCGTTTAAAAGGTAAAGTTGAGGAAGAGCTATGAACCATAAATTAGTACAAGTTAGAGATGTAATGACCATAGACAACTACCAACTTGCCGATGGCATGATGACCGTTGCCGAAGGTATTAAATTAGCCAAAGAACATAACATTAGCGCGTTAATTATTAACAAGCGTAATGCTCAAGATGAATACGGTTTGGTCATGCTTTCCGATATTGCCAAAGAAGTACTCGCCAAAGATCGTGCGCCCGATCGCGTCAACTTATATGAAATTATGGCAAAACCGTTAATCAGTGTATTACCTGAAATGGATGTAAGGTATTGCGCACGATTATTTGAACGCTTTAGTATTCAACTTGCCCCAGTGATTGAAAACAAAGAAATTATTGGCATGGTCGATTATACCAATATGCTTTTTAGCCAAGTTGAATAGCTAAACCAATTTATTGCGTATACCCGTTCCACTTGAAGATACATTGAGGCAGTCGATTATTTTTACATGAATAGTCATACCCATTATCATTCAAGATGTTGAGTGCTTTGAGTGATATCGGGTATAAGCTAAGTATGGCGAAATTTCTGTGTTGCGCTAATAACTTGTTTTCTTAACCACTTATGACTTGGATCGCTCGTTCTTGATGAATGCCAATACATTGCCACTTGAATAGGATCAAGTAAAAATTCACTTTTAAGCTGTTTTAAGTTGAAAGTATTACAATATTGGTCAACTAATTTTTGTGGCAACAAGGCAATATAATCACAACGTTCAATTACAGGTAACATTTCCATCGTACTACTCGCTTGCCAAGCAATTTTTCGCTTACTTAATATCCCTTCTTCTTTTAAACCTCTACCACTTAAATACCCCCCTTTTTGATCAAGTTGAGAATGGGTAACGTGTTTTTCAGCTAAAAATTCATCAATACTTATAATGCCACTCGTTAACCTTGGATGATCAATACGGCACATAACACTTAACGTATCTTCCATTATCACCTTAGAGCATAAATGAGCATGGTCTTTCGAATCTACTTCAATCACTAAATCGCTGTGTTGAGATCTAAGCATATTGGTAAAGTCATGAGTATAAAGCGGCTCAACTTTAATAGTTGTTAATGGTGCATCAATGCTCATCAAGGTTGAAAGTTCAGGAAGTATAGTAAAACCAAATGCACTCAACGATGAAATAACAAATTGTTTATCACATTTTACCGGACTAAATTTTTTGTACTCTGGCATCATATAAGCGATATTCTCAACGGCGCTTGCTAGTGTTGGATAAATATCAAGAGAAAACTGCGTGGGTTCAACCCCTCTACTGCCACGAATAAATAACATGTCTTTAAATATTTCTTGTAACCTTACCACGCTCTGACTTACTGCCGACTGACTTATACCTAAACGTTTAGCCGCTTTGGTGTAGCTTCTTTCCTCAACAATAGCAACAAATGTTGGTATTAAACTGTAATCTGAATGCTTCATTTCTTAACCTAAACTTAATTACCCCATATTTATATAAGTTATCTTATATCATTTATCAACCTTCTTCTGTTGTTTTTTTATACTATAAGGCCATCGAATTGTAACAACATTGAGGGGTTTATGAACGTAATAAAAAGTATCATAAATGTAATGTATATCATTTTTAAAATATTGCTCAAATTTTTCGGATTTATGTCAGTCATGTTATGTGGTGCTTACATACTTTCCCCAATGGGTAAGATCAATTCAAAAGATATTGATTTAAGCACATTTACCAACACACCCAACGACACAATGATGATTTTATTTAACTCTGAATATTTCAGTGGTTATTTATTTGCAGTTACCATTGCACTGCTTGTATTTGTAGTTTACCTACTATGGGAGCTGCACGAAGTTGCCTTACATAAAGCTCAAGAGAGAAAAAGTGCCCATATTCAACTCGTTTTTGCATTGTCATTATGTGGTTTGTTTTTACATAAAGCCTGGTGGGTATTAGCTATTATTATTGCCTTTGCTAATTGGAAACATATTGGCGCGTCAATCAGTAGTGTTATTAGTAAGGGTTTTTCGCCACTAAAAACAAGCAATAAAAATAGAGTAAATAATAAACCAAGTGAAAAGTTGGAGAGAGAATAATGAAAGAGATAATGATCCCTTATATCCTCATAATGTGGGTACTTGTTTCAACTAACGCCATTAAATGGAACTTAAAAAATGCTTTTTGGGTATCTTTAGGTGGTGTGTTCATTCTGGTGTTTTTAGGTATATTATCGCGTTTGTGGGCACCCGTTGATTTAACTTATTCATCAACTATCAAAGCACCACATTCAGTACTTTCCACATTAATAAATGAACAAATTGATGTGATTTATGTTGATCATAATCAAATGGTAAAAAAAGGTGATGTCATTTATACCTTAGTTGATACCAAATCGCATGCTGATTTAGAAAAAATAAAATCAGAAATTGTTAAGCAAGAAGAAACTATCTCGCAAATGAATCGTGATGTAGCCCGAGCAAAAAAATCGCCAGAGATCTTTAAAGAGCGTGATATTGAAAGTTATAAATCACAGCTTAGAATTTCCAAATCGACGCTTAAATCATTACATGCTGATTATCAAAAAGTAGAGTTTGAACAAGAAAGAAAAACCATTCGCGCCCCCTTCGATGGTCAAGTTTCGGTGGTCAATGTTGCCAATGGCAGCCGTTTGGGCAGCATGCATATTTACGACACATCACGTAAGTTCATGGAAATGCGCATAGCGGATCAAACATTTAGATATATAGAGCCCGGACAATTTGCAGAATTCTATGTTGATGCTTATCCCGGTGAAATATTCAGAGCAAAAGTACATAGTTTTACCGCCGGTACGGGTGAATCTTCGGTATCACCACTTCAAGGTCCACAAAGTGTTCGTCAACATGTTACTTCGAATACCAGTGCTCATGGACGTACTGTTATTTTAGAAATTGTTGAACCTGACGGTAAATTGATCCCTATTGGCGCTACGGGCTCTGCTTGGATTGCAGCGAAAAAGCCACATGCCTTACTTGGTTTTGTTGACGTTATTGGTGCTGCCACGGTGCGTTTACATTCGTACAAATCATACCTAAACGCATTATAAATAATTTCAATGTCAAACCCCAATAGGTTTAAAAAAGATAGACTTGGGCTGAGTGCTTAAGTCTATCTATCTGCCACCTCTACAATCTCACAAAATAGCGACCTACAAGTGAATGCTAGTGGGCATAGCAAACTTAGTCACTTTCAATAATTTTAATGACTTGCCCTTTTAACCGGGTTAAACCTGTTTTACTACCTATTTCTAACGCTTCAATTTTAGTTTTATGCCCAAATAGAAAAGCATCTAAAGCAAAAAATGCACCTACCCTATTACCACTAGCGCAATGCACTAAAGTACGACTATCATTATTTTTCAATAGTTGATGAAACTTTTTAACATTTTCAGCACTTAAATCTTCTGCGCTAACAACAGGTAAGCTGATATAAGTCATACCTAAACGCTCTACAACGTTCTGTTCATTAAAAGCTGAAAACTCACCTTTGCCTCGTAAATTAATAACCATTTTAACATCGGCTTTAGCAAGTTTTTCTAAATCAGCAATAGTAGGCTGCCCACCCGTAATATATTGCTGATTATAACCATTGGCATTTTTTAAGGTAATACTCTGCGTTAGTGCTGCTAAAGTGTCTTGGGCTACACTGAAAAATGACAAACAAAACAGAGTGAATACTAAAGTAACTTTCATTGTCTTAAACATTATTTATTGCTCGCTATAATTTTTTGTTGATTTGATAATTTGTTAATTTGATAAACGCCACCTACTCACTATCAACTAAATTTTTCAGACAGCCGAGGTTACTTACATCAATTATTTTGGGATCACCTTCATTTCGCTTTTATAATTTTTTTCGACCACTTGGAGGATATCGGCGGCCATCTTATTATAAGGAGTGGCTATGCCATGTTTCTCGCCAAGCCTAGCGACCACGTCATTTCTAGCCGACCATTCCATTGGTTTTTTCGCGATTAGATCGCCATGAATAGAATTTGTTACGCCATCAGGTGCCGATGATTGACTTGCGATTACGGTCTCGATCATTGCATCTTCAATTTCAGCACCTTCCGCTCTGCCAACGGCTATTACCTCGCGTATTAAATCTTCCATAATACGAGCCGCAACCGGATTTTTCGCTATATTAGCTTGCTGATTGGTCAACGCGCAGACTGCGCCAGAGGCATTAGTGCAAAGCTTATTCCAAGCGGCCGTTTTCCAGTTGTCCAAATGACGCACAGCAATAGTGGTATGGTCAAATAAAGCAGCAAAATCTCGGGCATTTTGATCATCTGGCAAAGCAAAGTCGATGGGTCCTAACTGCTTGATTCGACCTGGCGCCGAACGCATCGCCGGACAATCAATAACGACAGGAACTGTACGCTCTTGAGGGAAACTCCCCGCTAAACAACTCAAGTGCTCAACTCCGTTTTGCACCACCGCCACGCGTGTTCCTTGATGGCACAATTTTTTTAGCCAAGGAATTGCCGACTCAACTTGATAAGTTTTGGTTGCCACAATCACCCAATCTACCGGTTGCGTTTCCTCTGGATTAGTATAAATAGTAGGCGAGGTGTCGATAGTGCCAAACGGGGTATCAAGCACCAACCGCTCAAATGTTGTCCGAGCACAAAGAGATACATGGTTAGCCGAGTGCTGTGCAAGCCAACCCGCAAGTGTGCCACCGATAGCTCCGGGACCGATTATAGATATACTAGGCATTATTACTGCTTCTCCAATGAGCATTTAACCTGAAACCATCATGTGATGACGATAGATTACACTATTTTGTATGGTGATTAACATGCTAACAATAAAATTCACATAGAAATTAACACACTTTCATCACCGATGCTGCTATCAATGGATCACATTGGAATTAATCTTCGACGCGAACGCCCCAAATGTCAAGTTCATCGGCATGGATAATTTGTACCCAAAGTTGATCGCTAGGCTTGGCATCAAAATCATCAGATAAATAAACTTTGCCATCAACTTCGGGTGCATCCATGTACGAGCGTCCCACTATGCCAAGATCATTCACTTCATCAACTAAAATTAAGTACTCTTGACCAATACGCGCTTGAAGTTTTTCGCTACTGATTTTTGCCTGTACTGCTATAAAGCGCTAAAGCCTATCTTCCATAACGTCATCTGAAACATGATCTGGCAATTCATTGGCGGTAGCCCCTAACACATTAGGGTGAAGTTCAATAATTTCATCTTTTTTTGCACCTAAACAACCAGTCACCAAAACCTTGCCATTTTCAGCTAACGCTTCGCCGATAGTATCAAGCGATTCTTGTACTGCCGAATCAATGAAACCACAGGTATTTACAATCACTAATTCAGCATCATTGTAGCTATTAGTTACATCATAACCTTCAGTGCGTAGTTGAGTTAGAATGCGTTCGCTATCGACAAGATTCTTTGGACAGCCAAATGTGTTTACACCAAACCTAAAGAGTAAACATACAAATAAAAATTACATGAATAATTATTTTGTAAAACTTGATCTATAGTTAAAGGCAATAAAATAATTTTTATATTTTTGAAAAGTATTTTATTGCCTTTAACTATAAGGAGTTGACTCTATGTTTAATGATTTAAAGTTTAGTACAAAATTGTTATCAAGTTACGGCTTAATTTTAACTTTAATGACTGTTATTTCTGTTATCGTTTTTTTTAGTGTTAAGTCACTAACAAATAACTTTAACTGGGTTGCCCATACCCACAAGGTATTAGCAACAGCATCAAGCATAGAAGCTTCGGCCGTTGATATGGAAACCGGCATGCGAGGATACTTACTAGCCGGAAAGGAAGGGTTTTTAGACCCTTATAACAATGGTAACAATACATTCGTCAGCTTAGTTGCCTCATTAAGTGAGACCGTTTCCGACAACCCAGTTCAAGTAAAACTATTAGCTGAAATATCAACAACAATTAACGAATGGCGGCAAAAAGTCACTGAGCCTATTATTAAACTGAGAAGTGACATTGGTGATGCCAAAACCATGAATGATATGGCTGATTTAGTAAGTGAAGCTAAAGGTAAACAATATTTTGACAAATTTAGGCAGCAACTCGCAACCTTTATTCAAAAAGAGCGAGTATTAATGGATAAACGCAAAGAGCAAGCCAAGCAAAGTACCAGCATCAATGAATTAAAAAAACTAACAGACTGGGTCGAACATACTTATCAAGTGATTGCCACCGCACAGGCTATAATTGCATCAGCTGTTGATATGGAAACTGGTATGCGAGGTTTCTTACTTGCTGGCAAAGAAGAATTTCTTGAACCTTATAAACAAGGAAAAAGTTCATTCTATCGACTCATTGCCGAATTATCTGAAACCGTTTCAGATAACCCTGCACAAGTTGCTCTGCTAGCAGAGAGTAAAACTACCATTGATAACTGGATAAATATAATAGTTGTTAACCAAATTGAGTTACGACATCAAATTGGTGATGCAAAAACCATGGATGATATGGCTGATTTAGTAGGTGAAGCTAAAGGTAAAGCCTACTTTGATAAATTCAGGGCACAAATAAAAACCTTTAAAGACCGAGAAAGTAGCTTAATGTCAGTACGAAATAAAGAATTAATTAACACTGAGTCAACAGTTATTTACACAACCTTTTTAGGTACACTTACCGCTATTGTGTTTGGTATTATTATTGCCATCTGGTTAACACGCCATGTAATGAACTTATTAGGAGGAGAGCCTAGTTATATCGCTCAGATGGCGAAAAAAGTAGCCCAAGGCAATCTATCTATTGAACTAAGAAAGGATGAAGCAGAGCAAGGTATCTATGCTGAAATGAAAAGCATGGTGGCAACACTGCAAGAAAAAGCTAATTTAGCTCAGCAAATTGCTTCAGGCGATCTCAACCTTAAAGTAAACCTATCTTCTGAAGAAGACTCACTAGGAGTTGCTCTTCAGGAAATGATTGATAACCTCAATGATGTCTTAGGGCAAACTCAACAAGCTAGTGTTGAAATAGCCGATGCCAGTAGCAGCGTTTCTAGCAGTAGCAACGAATTATCTGAAGGTGCGGCTAGTCAAGCGGCAACTCTTGAAAATATATCATCATCTTTAAATCAGCTGTCAACGCAAATCAACCTCAATGCTGATAATGCTACTCAAGCAAAAGATTTAACCTTTAATGCACAAAAAGAAACCAAAACTGGCAGTGATAAAATGGAGGAGATGATTGTTGCCATGGAAGAAATATCTTCTTCTAGTCAGAGTATTTCTCAATTCATTAATACCATTGATGAAATTGCAGCACAGACTAACTTACTTGCGTTAAATGCGGCTATTGAAGCTGCTCGTGCAGGAGAACAAGGACGAGGGTTTGCTGTGGTTGCAGATGAAGTTCGTAATTTGGCGGCTAGAAGCACACAGGCCGCAGCAGAAACCTCACAGCTAATTTCAGGTGCCGTTGAAAAAACTAAAATAGGCAGCGATATAGCCTCGCAAACCTCAGAGAGTTTACGTGGTGTTTTTGAAAGTATTCGACAGGCATCAGATTTAGTTGAATCTATTGCAGAGGCAAGTGTTGAGCAAGCCACTGGCGCCAAAGTTATCAGTGAAGGGGTTGCTGAAATAGATGGCGTTACTCAGCAAAACAATGATACAGCTCAAGGAAGTGCCGCTGCTGCTGAACAATTATCACATCAGGCAAACCAGTTACAAACAATGTTAACACGTTTTAAATTAATGACTTAAAAGCTATCAATATAATTGAAAATCAAGGGTGACGACAATGAAAAAATTATCGACAATATCAATACTAACTCCTTTATTATATTGCTTCCCGCTACAAGCAAATGAGCTGAACATATACGGTGTGGGACATTTGTCGACCGACCGTGTTGATGACGGAAAAAACTCTAGCATCTACGTGGCGAGTAACTCCTCTCGCTTAGGTTTTAATGGTGAATACAAAATAGATAACAATTTATATACCATTTTTCAATATGAAACGGGGGTAGATTTAACCGCACAAGGTGGTAATGATGGTAATGGAGGAGCAGAATCTGCTGGGCAAATATTCACTAAAGGTCGCCCTTCCTATTTAGGCCTTAAAGGCGAATTTGGTAAAGTTTTAATAGGACATATGCCTTTCTTAGATCAGTGGGTAAATGACTATAATCTTTTTGCGGATCAGGTTGGTGATTTAGGGAACTTATGGGAGGCATCGGGCATCCCTGGTCGTTCTGACAATGTTATCTATTATAAGAGTCTAGATTATTCAGGTATTAATTTAGCTACTTCATATGTACCTGAAGAAGGCGTTAACGATAGTGATTATTATCTTGTTAAAGGAAGTTACACAAATAAGCAGTTAAAACTAGGTTTGGCTTATACCAATTTAGGTAAGACGGGCTTATCTAATAATGAACAATCAGGGTATGCATTAACCTTAGGTTATTATTTTAATGGTTTCAGTATAGGGGGTGGCTTTCAACAAGAAAATGATATTGGTGGCATAAGTGACAACGATCGAACTAGTTATAGTTTAGGTGCTAGCATGAGAGTAGGATTAAAAGGTAAATTAAAATTCCAAGTTGCTAACAGCACTAGTGACACAGAACAATCAGATGCGACACAATTTGCAGTAGGTTATGACTATCAGCTTGCTAAGAGTACCGTTATTTATGTAGCCTATGCATTGATGGACAATGATGACAACGTCAATTTTAGCGTCAATGGCAAAGGTCATGGTGACAAAGTTGTACCTTTATTAGGTGAAGATCCTTCGGCATTATCAATTGGCATAATTTATCATTTTGACTATAAGTTGATGTGATTTTAAGTTGTTATGTATTATGTCTATCGGATATTACCTATGTTCACCTTTGCTCTGACAGCTGTTTGAACCCCGCCTTTATTCCATATATGGGAGTCTTAAAACAACGAGAATTTTTATTGAAAATAAGCTGATTATACCATCTTCCCGTGCTTCTAGTTTATAAATAGCCGACGCTCCCTGATTTCATTATATAGATGGCTACCAAAAAACCAAAAAAATTGAGACATTACAGACAAAAAGAACCAAGAAAATAAAGGGATAACTAAGCAATAACTAAAGTGTTATTGCTTAGTATTAAACAGTAATACTTAGCCTGAATTGTTGGGTTACTCTACGCCAATTAATCTTCGACGCGAACGCCCCAAACGTCATGCTCATCGGCATGAATAATTTGTACCCAGATTTGATCACCCGGCTCAGCATCAAAATCATCCGACAAATACACTTTACCGTCAACTTCAGGTGCATCCATATACGAGCGACCGACAATGCCAAGTTCGTTTACTTCATCAACAAGAATTAAATACTCTTGACCTATTCGCGCTTGAAGTTTTTCACTACTGATTTTAGCCTGTACAGCCATAAAGCGCTGTAAGCGTTCTTCCATTACTTCATCTGAAACATGATCAGGCAATTCGTTTGCCGTAGCACCTTCAACAGGAGAGTACTTAAAACAGCCAACGCGATCTAACTGTGCCTCAATTAAAAAATCTAACAACTCTTCAAATTCTGCTTCTGTTTCACCCGGAAAGCCAACGATAAATGTTGAACGAATAACCAGTTCAGGACAAATTTCGCGCCATTTAGCAATACGATCTAATACACGGTCTGAGCTACCGGGGCGTTTCATCAGTTTTAAAATACGTTTATTAGCATGTTGGAATGGAATATCTAAATATGGCAGTATTTTACCTTCCGCCATTAGTGGAATAATGGCATCAACATGAGGATAAGGATATACGTAATGCAAACGCACCCAAACGCCCTGCTTCGCTAACGCTTCACACAGTTGTTGCATATGCGTTTTTACCGGCATACCATCCCAGAAGTCTGTTTTATGTTTTACATCAACACCATAAGCTGAGGTATCTTGCGAAATAACTAATAGTTCTTTAACGCCAGCTTTCACTAAACGCTGCGCCTCACCTAACACATCACCCACAGGGCGCGAGTCTAAATCGCCACGCATTGACGGAATAATGCAGAAAGTACAACGATGATTACAACCTTCCGATATTTTTAAATAAGCATAATGTTTAGGAGTAAGCTTAACGCCGTGATCAGGCACTAAATCTATATGCGGGTTATGCTTTGGTTTGGCAACGTGTTCTTTTACCTGCTTCATCACTTCATCATAAGCATGTGGACCAGTAACCCCTAACACATTAGGATGAAGTTCAATGATTTCATCTTTTTTTGCACCTAAACAACCAGTCACCAAAACCTTGCCATTTTCAGCTAACGCTTCGCCAATAGTATCAAGCGATTCTTGTACGGCTGAATCGATAAAACCACAGGTATTAACAATCACTAATTCAGCATCATTGTAGCTATTAGTTACGTCGTAACCTTCAGTGCGCAGTTGAGTTAGAATGCGTTCGCTATCGACAAGGTTTTTGGGGCAGCCGAGACTTACGAAGCCTACCTTTGCAGCGCGATTTGAGTCGTTACTTATATTAGCGGCAGTAACAACAACTTGATGTTGCTCTTCAATCATTTTAGATGGAATGTCTAACGTCGTTGTTTGGCTTTGGGCTGAATTGCTACTCTTTTTAGGTGCTTGCGGGTCGAATTGTTCTACGGTCATAAGGCTCTCAACTAACTCTAAATTCTTTAACTGGTGCTTTATCTACTATCTAATCAAGAGAAGAGCAGCGTCATAAGTGGTGATTTAACTGCCTGTATTGCAAACTCAGGGTGTAAGCTAAGGCGATTGTTTAATGCGTGGGATTATACAGGAATGTTTGGATGGGTGGTAATGGTTAGTTTTGGGATGATAAGTAGAATGAAAAAGTTATTATATTTTCATTCTACTTACCATCTAAAGAATAATTTAGAACGAAGCCAAGTATGTATTAACCCCTGCCCAGAGCAGTAAACAGATGGATAAGGAAATGGTAAGCATGTACCCAAAGAACTCTGTAATGAACATTTTTGTAGCATAATAAGCGTACTCAAAACTTTTTGAGTTTGTCACATGAAAATCAATCTGTGCATGAATAAGGTTTCTACTTAATATACTTGAATATTCGTTACTTTTTACCTCATAAAGTAACTCCCTCTCTTGGTCATTAGTCGTTTCTTTTTCAATTAAGTGCTTAAATGAGATACGTAACTCATTAATTTCCATTGCTTGCCTTCGGAAGCTATCAGCCTTTAATGAGAAATCACTTTTTTGTACAATAACTGCAATTACCATTGAGAATATTGATGTTGCTGTCATGGCAAAACCTAAAACTCTTGAGTACTCAACTAAATAGGTATTATCGGAATATAATTGAGTTAATAATGATAAAACAATTAAACTAAATGCCAATGTAGTTAAAGACCATAACGACAAGCTGTTATGCCTCGCTAGTCTTCGAGATGCTTGAAAGCAACTTTCCTTAGTTAAGCCTGTTCGCCTATAAAGGCCCTCTAATTGTGATTTCATTTAATTAATAACATCCTTCATTTGAACAATACAATGTTGATTATCACCTCATCAACCTCTTGTCTTTTTATATAATTTACTAGCAATCGCAGTGACCCTAGATTCATTATCTTTTAACGATGACTGTAATAGCATTAACACATCTGTACCAATACTTTCACTATCTACAAGAAAGGTTAAGTGCTCTTTAACTAAAGAAATGAATCTTTTTTTAGGCTTATCACTAAACAACTTAGAAAGTATTATTTCGTCATTTTCAATAACTTTAGAAAAATAATATTTCCATCTGTCTTCGGGGATTTTTAATAACTCTGCTTTTGCCGTTGACACCGCCGCAGCAGAAACACCATAAGCATTACCTAGATAAACACAAAGGTAAGCCTGAATACAATCAATGAACGCTGGTGCAGGAATTGAACTCCCAAGTTTCGCTAAATTAGCAACTAACGGACCTTCAGTGTAAAAATTATTCATTGCAAAATGTGCATCGACAAGCGATTTAGCTGATTTTTTAAATGTTGCTGAACGTAAGTTTTCAGGCACATAATCAAAACCTTTGACTTTCAGTAATGCATTTTTCAAGCCTTTTGTTGCTGCTATATCACCTGCAGCTGTTGCATCTCTATATGCATTGCCTATTTGCCATTTATCTTTTTCAGGAATATGAGGCCAAATAGGATGTATTAACACTCCTAAATTCCCAACAGCATGTTCTTGTGCTGCGCTTTGTTCGTTTTTTATTCCTGAAAGTAAAACGGAAACAACCGTTTTAATATAAAATGGTGGTGAGTCAAGTAATTGCGCAATCTGAGGGTCTTGAGTGCTTAAGGACTCCGAAAACAACCGATTCCTTAATTCAGAAAATTCCATAGCAATGGAAATATTTGATTCGCCCAATATATATTTGACACATGAACTAACTAATGATGCAGCATCAATCTTCGATAGCTCCTCACCATTTTGCTCGGCTTCATCTGAAAAGAAGTGACTCATCATCTCTAACGCCTGACGAAGTTTTAATGCGCCAGTACTATTAATAGCGCCTAACTGCTCAGCAAGATTAATAGCACTAAAGTCATTTAACACTAAATCTATATTACTGTACTCATCGATTTCATCATCGTTTAGCATTTCGCCGATAAACCCCATACCAAGGGTTTTAAGGGTAGATTTAAGCCTAACCATTGCACGACGCCAAGTATAATCTGCCCCCATATCATATGCTTCATGCGAAAAAGCCCTAGCGATATCTTTTTTCTGCTTATCATTCAAACCATTTGCATACAAAACAATTTCTTGAGGCTCCGAACAACTTGCAGGAATATTTGCACCTGCTGGACCAGCCCAAACTAATTCACTACTTGTCATCGTTTTTACTCCAAAGTTTTTCATTTCCATCTTGAGATTTATAAAAACAGCACTCGAAACACCCACTTGTTTTCATTATTTCAAAAGCCCTAGTTCGCGCTCCACCCACTAGGTTTTCCTCTTCATTTCCTTGCGGTTTCACAAAAACATGGTACCCAAGTACTTTTCCTGTGGTAGTTAAAACAGTCATACCATCATGATTTAGCATTGACTCCAACAATGAACTAAATAACATATTTGAAGTACAAGCTTCCCTCGTTTTTTCAATTTCTGATGACGCTAGTAATTCATGCATATCAATTGGTTTAGATAAATAAATTCCATCACTATGCCTACCTTTTAATAAAGAGATGCTCTCCTCCGTATCAGATACCACCCCAATCAAATTGCCATGCCCAACTATTAATGCATTCCCAATTAATTTTTGAAAATATGAATTAGATATGTCTTTATAGGGCTCGCCAATTCCATCAGTTATCGAACCGCATAGTTCAGTAAGCTCATGCCCATGTGCCGTCCCTCTATCATTTAACGTCAAACAAATCAGGGAGCTTGCCTCAGAACCAGTAAGTAATACCGTTTTATTACCTACATTCTGCAAATAAGCAATCGAATAGTCTTCACCATTTTGACTTAATTCACCTACAGCTTGAGTTCGGAACGTAGGACTTAATTCAGATATCTCTGATGATACGACGCCATAACTAATATCACTTTCACCAACGTTTATATATATTACCCAGCCATTTCGGGATAATGGTGCACATAACTTTAGTGCGTTAGAGAACTCACTAACTGTTGCTGGCTTTGTGTCTATTTCAACATTTTTACAAAAAGGTAGCGTTTCTAATACCGATTCTATTTTATCAGTAATGAAAATTTCAGGGTAAAGCTCTTCACCTTCTTCTCTATATGAAGAAGTAGAATCAATCAAGTTTAATATGCCGTCAACAAGGTAATCATATGTAGGGAATTTCTCTCGGTATAGAAAGCTACCAATTAAATTCAACACATGAGAGCGTAAAGAACTTTCTTCCATTTGATTTCTTATAAATGATTATTATTAATTTGAATATACCTCATCTATACCCCAAAGTAATGATTTCAAATCAATTTAGTTGTTGTTTTTGTTAATTAATTCCAATCGATTTCTCGAGGCACTTATTCGATAGAGACTTATACCGTAAACACCATTAAATAAGTGCTATACGCTGCTGACAATCACCACAATTAAGCGTGTAGGCCTCTTTCTTTTTAGATACTTTAGTATTTTTACTGTTACAACTAACACAAGGTATTTTCATTGAGGTATTCGTTTCGCACTTATTACATTTAATGAAATAACCATACCGACCATGTTGTGCGGAATAATCAGATTTTTCACCACACGATTTACATTGCAAGATTGAATCAACATTAGCCTCCACCTTAACCGGAGCATTTACTACTTCTTGTTTCACTACTTTTTCAACGATTTTGTTATCGCCTAGTTGAGCCATAAGAAATATCGTTATCGATTTTAATTCTTCATCATTAAAATCAGGTCGCGTATCGAAAGGATTAAGCTTTGAGATGGCATAAGTTTTCAATTTCATTATTTCGTTGAGCTTATCAACTAAAAATTCAGTTTTAACAAGTTGCTTTGATACATCATTAGGCATTGAGCCACGGTCAATGACAGCGCTACTTGATACAGCACAAACAATATCCCAACAACGCATTCCAAATGATTGTTGTTTAATTCCAAATAATTTACCTAAAATATTTTCTCGATTAGCATGTAACATTTCTCGAAGTAGTTCTTGCTGCAACTCTACTTGCTTAATTGGTGAAGCCATACCAAACCATTTATTGCTTAAGCTACGAGTCCACTCGCCTAAGTCATTAACTTTCACTTCACCTTTGATGCTTTTAGATTCAATTAATACAAAGCCGTACGGGTAAACAATTAAATGGTCTATCTGGGCAGTTTCATCATTGTGAGTAAACTTGAAATCATTGATAACATAGACTTGCTTATGGTCTTTGAAGGCACGCCTTAAAAAGAAAGCTACATCTTGCTCTTGTTTTTGCCCTGCTTTCGCTGTTGGAGACATAGCATTTTGAAGTGTTTTATCTTTTAGAATCATACAGCAACATCGTCCATGAAAATCGAATCATAATTAACTTAAATCATACCGTAAATAGTTGTGTTTATTAAGAGTTTACTCTTCATAAATCAAAGTATTAATTTAAAGCCACTGAGTTAGCACATGAGTTAGTTTATCTACTGCTTGTGCTTTTTTATCTATACTCATTTTATTAATGTTAATTAATTTCCATTTAACTGCGGGTAAATTAGCAATATTACTATCTGGTGCAAGCTTCCAATCAGGCTTACTTGATTTAAAAGACAGCAGAAAATCAAAATCTTGTTGAGTAAAGTGAGTTTTTAACATTGCTATTAATTGTTCAGGTATGAAAATAAGTTCATCAACAGTTACAGCTTGTGTTGTCATGCCATTGGATAGTTAAAAGCCAAGACTCAAAAAGCCCACCTTTGCAGCGCGATTTGAGTCGTTACTTTTAATATTGTTTGTTCTTATAAGTCATTGTCGAAAAGTAATTAAAATCAGCTTGAGCATTACCTATTTTATTAATTAGTGAGGCTTTCAATGGGCATTTGTCTGAGCGTGCTACGCACTTAAACGAGCCTGATAATTATGTTGACTACCACGCTAAATAAAGTCTAATTACTTTATCTAACAAAGTTTTGTCGGTAATTAAAGTTAGGTGTAGTGGCTAGAGCTCAATTAAAGTGTATTTTTATCCAACACATTGAATTTGAACTTAAAAACACTTCTCCATTTTAAGTATACAATCAACATCAAGGCGCAACAGCTTTCAATCCAAATGAATGCATGTATTGATAATGTAATTTCTTTATCAGTATCAACACCATAGTGTAGTAAAGAAAGTAAACTCATTAATGCATAAGCGAACAATAAAACATTGGCTTTTCTAATGTTATTTTTTAATTCACATACAACCCCCCATAAGCCAATAGGCGTCATCACAAACCAAAAGTAGTCAACAATATGAGGCGTCATCCACTCTGGTTCAGGATAATCAGCAAAGTAAACAATATTATGAACATAATGTAAAACTGAAGAGGCAATATTAAAAAGCATTATAATAATAAGTGCTTTATTTTGTCTTAAGCTTTCAATTGAGAATATATTAGCCACTGCAATGAACCTCATTAATTTTTTCTAAAATATCAGCCCAAACCTTCTTATTTTCTTTCTTAAAATAACCAAAGTGTCCTACGCGTTGGCTAGGTAACTTAGCTGACTGATATCTTATAAAATTAATTTTATGCTCGCTTTCCACATGCTGCCAAAAATTACTTATATTTCTGTCAGTACAAATCTCATCATCATCCGCAGAAAAAACATAAGTAGGTACATTAAAATTCTTATATGTTCCCTCAGGAATACTCTTTCCATAAAATTTAGATGAGAAAAAAAGATGCTTTTCTTTGCACCAGTTACCCCATTCTTTAACAAAGCCTACAGGAAGATCTTCCATCAACTTCATTCTTTTTGCAGGAATATAGTTAAAAATAGCTCCAGTTACAGGACTAAAAAAATGAAAAAAGAAATTAGCTTTTATTCGATAAGCAAGTGGCATGTAAGAAAAGTATCCTGCAGATACTGCGACAGCAATAAGCGCATCAAGTTTATGGTAATTATAGGCAAGACCAATTTGTTGCCCTCCAGCGCTATGGCCAACACAATACAAGGGAAGTTCACTAAACATTTCTTTTACCTTATCAATAACGGCTGGAATATCATATTTTCCTATATCCGAATAGATAAAATCACTATTAACTAAGCTGTTTGTTTTTGATTCACAAAAGCCTCTGTAATTCCAAAGAACTACATGAAAACCATTTTCAACCAAATACTCTGCAAAAGGATTATAAAAAGATGTTTTAGTTGCCGTGCCAGGGTTAATTAGAACGACACCTTTTGCAGCTTGCGACTTATAAAGCGTGGCGTAAAGTGTGACATTATCTTTAGTTAAAATCTTTATCTGCATATTTTTATTGAGGTTGTTATTTGAATTACAACATCATAAACTATGGAGTTAACTCTATAGTCAAGAGGTTTATATGAAGACAAAAGAAATAACAGAAAAAACAGGATTAAGTCGAGACACCATTCGCTTTTATGAAAAAGAAAACTTGATACCTTCTCCCAGTAGATCAAGTAATGGTTATCGTTTTTACGATGAGCAAGTTGTCACTCAACTTAAAATGATAACCAGAGCCAAGGAGCTAGGATTTACACTAAAAGAAATAAAAGAACTTACTAAACTTTTATATTCTAAAGGGCTGACTAAAAAAAAAATGAGCAAGCAATTAGAATTAAAAAATTTAGAAATTGACCGTAAAGTATTTGCATTGAAAAAAATCAAAGAAGAAATTAACAAGGCTCTTGAAGGGATGTGCGATTATAAGGAACATCTTAAGTAACTCACAAACCGACAGGTTTCAATAATAGAAGAATATAAATCTGCAAGAGAGCGGTTGAAACATATCCATATATTTTGCAACCCCACGACCCCATGCAAAGCACTTAAGGCTCATTAGCTTTCACTAATGATTGCCATCAAATAACTCACGAAATACCCCGTACAATGGAAAAATGGGGGCAGATGAACATTAAATACTAATTTCAATAAATGAATCTGTTCTGACCTAATTACAGATTATTTGCTCACTAAAAAACAGAGCGAACAATTCCGCCATCAACTCTAAGTGCAGAACCATTAATCGCAGCAGAGAGAGGGCTACTAAGAAAAGTCGTAAAATCAGCAATTTCTTTTGGTTCAATTAAGCGACCAATTAATGAAGTAGAACGATTTTCATCCATGAATTTTTTCTCAGCTTCAGCATATTCAAGTTCAGGAAATATATTTTGAACAAACTCTTTTACACCTTCTGTCTTTGTCGAACCAGGCAACACAGAGTTTACCGTCACATTTGTCCCTTTTGTTAACTCTGACAAGCTACGAGATAGTGACATTTGCATTGTTTTTGTTGCGCTATAATGTGCCATTTCTGGTGCAGGGTTTACAGCAGACTCACTAGACATAAAGATTATCCGACCGGTGTTCTTCTCCAACATTTCACTTAAATAGAAGCGAGATAAGCGAACACCACTCATTATATTTACATCCATAATATGTTGCCATTGTTCATCGGTACTTTTTAAGAACTCAACTGACTCATATATACCCAAGTTATTGATAAGAATGTCAATACTAGGATACTCTTTTGTCGTTTTATTATTACCTTCAGGTGTTGCATTATCAGCCACAAGGCTTTTCAATTTAGCATTTGGAACATCTATTAAAATTTTTGAGATTGCATTGTCGACACTAACAGAAGAGCGCCCATTAACAATCACGGTAGCGCCTTCCAAAGCAAGTGACTTTGCTATTTCCAACCCTATACCACCTGTTGATGCGGTAACTAATGCGATTTTATTTGTAAGTTGTAAGTTCATTTGTGTTGCTCCGATAATTAATATGAAGCTATATTAACTTTCTTTATTTTGAACTAAAATACCTATAGAGGAACATTATTTGTGCTAACTGAGAACAAATGAATATTACGATAGAACAACTCAGAGTGTTAGTTTCGGTTAACGCTAGCGGTAGCTTTAGTAGAACGGCTGAGCTATTAGGGCAAACACCGTCTGCAATAAGCCGTAAAATCAGCCAGTTAGAAAAGCAATTAAATATAAAGCTTTTTACTCGAACAACTCGGCGCATCAGCCTTACCGATGAAGGGAGAATTATTACTGAAAAAGCACATGAAGCACTAAGTGTGATAAACGACATTCAGGATAATGCAGCATTGAGTCACAATATACCTCAAGGAAAGTTAAAAATAGATGCTCCTACGCCATTTTTAGAACATTGTATAATCCCTTACCTTGAAGGTTTTATGGCGAAATACCCAAGAATTGAAATTGAGTTGGCCAGTTTTGATACACAAATTGATTTAATTGAAAAGCAAGTTGATATAGCCTTCAGAATAGGTCAACTAAGAGACTCTTCATTGCATTATCGCCCTATAGGTCACTCGAAACTTAGAATACTTGCTAGCCCTAATTATATAGAGAGGTATGGCGAACCAAAAACACCAAGTGAGTTATCCCAACATAGGTGCTTAGGTTTCTCACAACCTGTAAACCTAAACAATTGGCCTTTAAAACACAAGGAGGGTAAATCTTTTACTCTTAAACCTCATTTATTATTTAGCAGCGGTTCTTTGTTAAGGCAGGCAGCAATAGGAGGCATGGGTATAGCATGTTTAGCTGATTTTATGACAAATAGAGATGTGAACGAAGGAGGTTTAATACAAGTACTAAGTGATGCAACCTTAGAACGTTACCAGCCCATTAATGCTGTGTTTTATAAGCCCTACCAAAGTTCTTTAAAAATAAAGTGTTTTATTGATTTTATTTCTAGCTCAATAAGCAGCCGGCTATCCAATTAAAATGTCCGCAACGTGTAATTTCGCTTATTGTAATTACTTAGAAGTTAGGCAATTGAATTTTAAACACACAGTACAAATATGGAATACGTATTCTTTACTGAAAAAAGTGTTGGATGATTCGATGTTTGCTTTGATAGCTAAGCGGAACGTCGGCAATAGACTTGGACGAATGGAGCCAAGAGCGGTTAAACGTCGACCCAAACCCTATAAGTTATTAATGATCCCTAGGGCTGAAGCTAGGCAAGAAATTATGATAAATGGTCACCAAAAAAAGATGAAGTAGCCCTTTGATATCAAGGGAGATACCCTTAATTAAGTCCCATTCTCATCTGACCCTGAGGTATCCCCACGAAATTACCAATAAAATCAGCAGTATAAATATTCTCCAGAGAAAAGTGGAACTGTCATAGTGTTCGGTGATCTGATCAATCGCCAAAAAATAAACAAACAAGGGAATAAGGCCCGTCCGTCCAACTCGATACAATATGCCGAAGCCGCTAAAGAGCCATGACTACTTGCCACATCGCTTACGATTACTAGCAAACTTGCGAAGCGTGTTGTTAAAATTTACAAAGCCAGAATGCAAATTGAAGAAGGCTTCAGGGACATGAAAAGCGAGCATTACGGATTAGGATTCAACGCCAGTCAAAGCCTAAACACCAATAGGATAGGCATATTGATGTTAATTGCAACGTTAGCCGCAATACTTTTACTAATCATTGGAACGGCCACAGAGTTGGCAGGAGAAGCCCGTAACTACCAGACCAATACTGTCACCGGCGTGTTTTATCCCTCCATTTCCTCGCACTCAGGGTTATCGCGGATACCCGATTGACTATCAATCCAGTGTTTTTTGAACAAGCTATTACACACATGAATACTATCATTTCAAAGGCTGATCAAGGCCTAGGTTAAATAGAGAGAGCCACATGTGAAACTTATACCAAGTTGATTAAGTTCTTTCCCACTC
>JAOPTQ010000083.1:0-36891 GCA_051531915.1 Colwellia sp.
GGGCAAATTTAAAAGGCTTATATGCGGCGTTATTGATTTTGACAAGGGAATAACCATTCTCTTCAATCAATGCCTTGCCTCTAAGCCTTTTAACTCTCGCTGAGTGGGAAAGAACTTAATCAACTTGGTATTATATAAAATTTAAAACACAACAATATAGCAGTAGAAGAAATGATTATGAATAAAACTAATTTAAAACGAGTGCACGAGTTATTTGCTGAATTTAGTCAAAATAAAACAAATATCAAAAAAAACACCGAAAAGCTATCATTTGAATCAGTTGGAGATCAAGATGTTTACAACATTACCGCTCCTTTTGTTTCTGTTGGAAAAATGATAATTGCAGGAAGAGTAGAGCCGAGAGATGAAGAACACTCTAACGTTATGTTTTTTGAGCAAAAGGATGATTCATGGTATCCAATAACTGATGCTCCAGTATTTAAGTTGCAAGACCCTTTTATTACCTTTATTAATGGTGAGCTTATCTTTGGTGGTGTAGAGATAAGAGAAGTAGATAATGGGCATTTTGAATGGAAAACGGTATTTTACCGTGGCAAAGATATATTTAATTTATCAAAATTTTTTACTGGCCCTGTCGGCATGAAAGATATCCGCTTATGTGATCTTAAGAATGGTAATATTGGTGTTTTTACTCGTCCTCAAGGTAACAAAGGTGGTCGAGGAACTATTGGTTATACTGAAGTTTCTAATCTCGATGAACTCAGTGTTGAAATTATTGATAATGCGGATTTGTTAGATAACATGTTTCACTCTATGGATTGGGGTGGGGTTAACGAAACCCATTTACTTGAGAATGGAGAAATAGGCTTATTGGCTCATGTAGCCCATTATGAAAATGATGATATTAAGCAGCAGCGACATTATTATGCAGCATCGTTTAAATTTTCTCCCCTTAGCAGACAATTCAATAGCTTTAAAATCATCGCTTGTAGAAGCCAATTTAAAGAAGGTGCAACTAAAAGATCAGATCTAACCGATGTGATTTTTTCATCTGGATTGGTTGAAGACAATGGAAAAACTATTCTTTATGCCGGAGTATCAGATGCAGAAGCACATTGGTTGGAAATTTCTAATCCCTTTTTAACAAAAATTTAGATCTCTATAAATAATAGCAATCAAATTCAATTACATACGGCTAAGGAGTTTCCTTAGCCGTATTATTTAAGGTAATTATGAAAAATTTAACGTGTTTTAAGGCTTATGATATTAGAGGTGAGCTAGGTGAAGAACTCAATGTGGATATTGCTTACAAAATAGGCCGAGCTACGGGTGACTTTTTGTCAGCAAAAACTATGGTGGTTGGTGGCGATGTTCGTCTTACCTCTAAAGCGTTAACCGCGGCAATAGCAAAAGGATTGATGGATGCTGGCGTTGATGTTTTGGACATTGGTTTATGTGGAACTGAAGAAATTTATTTTGCGACTAGTCATTTAAATTTAGATGGCGGAATTATGGTAACGGCCTCACATAATCCGATTAACTTTAATGGTATGAAATTAGTGCGCGAGAACTCTCGCCCACTCAGTAATGATACTGGCTTGCTTGAGATAAAATCTTTAGCTGAAAAGGCTGATTTTAAGCAAGTACCGACAGAACAACGCGGTAGCATTAAAAAGATTTCTGTTGCTGATGATTATATTAAGCATTTATTAACATATATTGATATTCCTAATATTCAACCAATTAAGCTAGTAGTCAATGCTGGCAATGGTACTGCTGGGGCTACCATAGATAGGCTAGAACAAGCTTTTATTGAGAACAATGTTCCGATTGAGTTGATTAAAATACATAATGAACCTGATGGAACATTTCCTAACGGTATTCCTAATCCATTACTGCACGAGCAACAAGCTGTTACGGGTGATCAAGTACTTATCCATGGTGCTGATATGGGCATTGCTTGGGATGGTGATTTTGACCGTTGTTTTTTATGGGATGCCAATGGACAATTTATTGATGGTTACTATATTGTAGGTTTACTTGCGGGAGCTTTTCTTGCTCAGCAACCCGGTTCAACCATTATTCATGATCCTAGGCTGACTTGGAATACCATTGACATTGTTACAAAAGGAGGTGGTAACGCTATTATGTCAAAGACAGGTCATGCCTTTATTAAGCAAATTATGCGAGAAAATGATGCTGTTTACGGGGGAGAAATGAGTGCACATCATTACTTTCGTGATTTCTTTTACTGCGATAGCGGCATGATCCCTTGGTTATTGGTGGTGGATCTACTATCTAAAAAAAATGTCACCTTGAAGTCTTTAGTACAGTCTCATATGAATAATTTTCCCTCACCAGGTGAAATAAATAGCAAGGTAGAAGATGCTGATAAAGCGATAGAAAGAATATTTAATGAGTATAAAGACAAGGCAATAAAAGAAGATAGAATTGATGGTCTTTCTTTAGAGTTTGAAAATTGGCGCTTTAATTTACGGTTATCAAACACTGAACCTGTTGTGCGTCTTAATATTGAAACACGGGGAGATAAAAAATTATTGGCTCACCATTGTGAAAATTTATTAAAAATAATTAGAGATTAATACTTTCTATTTTTATGCTCTCAGGCTTCTAATGACATTACGCGCCTATACACTTTATTCAGGAAAACCGTAAGATTGAGATATTTATTACTTTGTAGGTCGAAACGATCATAGCGAGGCAAGCATTGACCTACAAAGTTATCCTGAGTTTTATTTTTAGTTTATGGCTAATGATAGCGCGGTAGCAACCTCTGCCCAACTTACATATTTAAAGTTTTGTCTTTCGTTTGGTTTGCGGTTAAGGCCATCTTGAATAACCATTAATCCTGAAGTATAAGGTTCACCTAAATTGCTTGAGGAAATAGTTAAACCGTCAGTTTCTTGCGTGCCATCAATGCCGGTTTTTTCATTATAAATAACCCGGAAAGATCCCTTATATTTGATATTTTTAGCCAGTGAAAAAACGGCATAGCTGTTATCTCCTTGACTTGAAACCACCAGATAAGTGTCGTTTTTAGCATGGTACAAATCCATACCTTCAACATCGGCAACCAGTATATCGCTGTCTACTTCAATACGGGTTGGTTTAGCCTTTTGATTATTTAAATCTAGTGACCAAAGGCCGACTTCTTCTTCACCAAAATAAAGCATGCCAGTGTTATCATTAGCAGTACAACCTTCAGGTTGACTTGGCACAGAAAATTCTCGTACCAGTGTTAATTCAATTGGCGCAATGTTATCAATTTGCCATTGTTGATAGCGGCCACTTTTGTCATTAACAAAAACGCTAGTAACACCTTGGTTGTCTTTATACATGCAAGTGCCGTAAGGCTCAGGAAAGCTAAGCGCATAATCACCAATATGACTAACCAAGCCCTCTCTATTAATAGTGAAAAAAGTTAAGGTGTTTTCACTGCGATTAGAAGCAACAGCAACATCAAGATTATTTAATATATTTTGTCTTATATCAACATTATTAACACGGCCAACACTAAGGCTTTGTACACGCTCACCTGTTAAATTATAAACGTCTAAACCATGTTTTTTATTGGTAGCCAATACTAGACTTCTAGCAGGTTTAGTCGCATGAACCCATATAGCCGGATCATCGGCCGCATCATCATCACTGATCACTGGCTCTGTTTCTGATTGTGCGTATATATTGGCAACGGTTATCTTAGCTTTAGTTTCGTTAATGGTTTGTTCTATTTGCTCAGAGCAAGCAAATAATTGCGAAAAAAAGATTAAAAAGAGTATATATTTCATAATTATTTATCTTATTGATGTTTGTGCGTGTATAACTACTCAGTCATCGTCACTCCCGAGGTGTATTAATCGGGAGTCTTGCGTTTCAATCAAGAAGATTCCGGCTTAATACACAACCGGAATGACGGATGTGTAAGTTACAGTGAATAGTTACGTATGTATTTGTTTTAGCATGGCAGTACTTAAAGTAATAACCATGCTGAACTCTACACCTTGAATGTGCTTTGGTTATAGGCGATCTATAAAGAAGTAATAGTGATACCTAATTCAAATGTTCTACCGTATTCTTCATACTGATAGTTATAGTGCTCTTCTCCATGATATAAATAGTTAGGCTCGTCATTGATATTGCTGACATTAAAATATAATTGCACAGTATCTGAGACATAGTATTTTCCACTAAAGTCAATTTGCATATGAGCGTCTTGATATACATCGGCATCATTGTCGATAGACTTGAAGTTTTCACTCTTATAGCTTGAACTTAATCGTAAGCTAACGTCGTTATTTTCAAAGCCCACCATAAAATTAGCAACGGTATCAGCTTGATTAGGTAAGTTTTCATCGGCATCGATAAAAGTACCATTAGCGCCTAATAACAAACCAAAATCAAAACTTTTATTCCATGCTAATTCGATACCGGTTAAAGAAGCGCTACCACCATTGACTGATTGCACGACTTCTTCATAACCATCCCATAAGCCATTATCTTGTACTTCTTGTTCAACAATATAGTTGTCAATATCTTTATAGAAAAACCCTGCGGATAAAATACCTATTTTCTCAGGATAGTACTCAAGCGTTAAATCAAAGTTAGTGGATTCATATGGGTCAAGATCAGGGTTACCTACTTCAGCTTTACGCTCAGTTACCATTTCACCATCATCTTCAGATACTTCTGTTTCAATTAATTGATAGGCGGCTGTATCGCTAAAACCTGGTCTTGCAATAGTTTGCGTATAGGCAAAACGAGTGATTAATTTATCGCTAATGTTGTAACGAACATTTAAGCTTGGGAATAAATGGTTATAGTCTTTTTTCCCCTGCCAAGTACTGATATCAACAGTTTCTTCATCAGTTACATCATCAACAATTAACTCAACTTTATTACCTATGGTACTGAAACTAGTGTCTTCGTAACGAACACCTGCAACAATATTCCAATCATTTATATCAAGCGTTACCATGGCATATAAAGCAAGAATATCCTCTTCACTGTTATAAGAGCTAGCTTTACTTTCAATATCACTTTCTAGGGTGTTTAACTCAAAACTATCAAGATTAGCGGCAACATAACTACTCAAATCGCCTTGTGAAATTCCCTGTCCAAATTGACCTAAATTGAAATCAACAGTGCCTGAGTTAAATTGTTCGGCTAAAATATCGTCACCTTCTGTATCTTCAAAGCCGCCATCGTATAATCGAGAATCAACATGGTTGAATTTTTCACGACTACGGTATTTACCACCAAACTTAAATTCACCATTGTTATTCTGCCAAACAAAATTTTTACTGATATCTAAGGCAAAACTAACTTCTTCATCTTCAGTAAGGTTATCTTCGCGAACCACTTCATCTAAAACAAAGTTGTTAAGATCTTGAGAATCAGCATTAAAAGTTAGCGTTGGGATTTCTCCTGAATTGGCATAACCATAATCAAAGCCTTCACCGACAAAAGTGGCATCAAGTCGACCCGGCTCTTTCTCGCTAGATTTTGAATAACCAACATTGTATTCAATAAACCAGTCATTAAATTGATTTTCGCCACCAGTAACTAAAGATAATATTTTTTGTACTTCGTATCTGTCTTTAGTATCACGTTCAATTTTACCATCATAAAAATCAGCGCTAGTATCTGTATGAGTAGTTAAATCTATTTGACCTTTATCAAATTTAAACTGATTACGTAAACGGTATTCATCATCAGAAAAATCACTATATAGTGTGCGTAAGTAATATTTGCTATTAGACGCTGTCTGTAAATCAATATTTAATGCCGCCCCTAGACGCTCACGAGTAATACTATAAAAGCGTTGTTCAATTTCTTCAGCGCCAAAAACTTCTACGTCATCTCCGGTGGCTAAATCTTCATATTCAAACTTAGCCCAACCGCCATCAGTTTCCATATTTTGAGAGCCAAAATCACGTTTGAACCAAGAGAACGCAGTTGCAACCCCTAATTGACTACTGCCGATATCAAAAATATCGGTATAACTACCTGAAAGTTTAGGACTTGTTTTCGAAACTAATTCATTATGCGAAGCTTGAGCCGTAAAACTATAACTTTTCTCACTACGATCAAAAGCTGATAAGCTTTTCACTTCAATAGAGCCTCCAATCGCGCTGGCATCCATATCAGGGGTTACGGTTTTACTAACTTCTAGTGAAGAAATTAATTCACTAGGAATAACATCTAAGGCGACACTACGAATACCTGACTCTGGCGATGGTACGTTTAAACCATTAATAGTGACATTATTCAACTTAGGATCAATACCACGAATACCAACAAAGCGCCCTTCACCTTGGTCACGTTCAATAAAAATACCCGGCATACGTTGTAACGCCTCAGCAGCATTTTGATCAGGAAGTTGACCAATAGCATCACTACTCACCACTGACAGCACTTTATTTGAGTTACGTTGTCTGTTAAATGCACCCGCCTGCCCTGAACGTTGACCGCGTACTATCATGGTTTCAATATCTGCATTAACATTACTAACATTAGCTTTGATTGCGACATTTTTAGTGATTATTTCACCATCAACAACTTTCACTTTTTGACTACTATTTTGTGCTCCTTGATACTTTATAACTAAGGTGTATTCACCTTCTGGTAAGTTAGAAAACTTGAATGAACCATCTCGTTCGCTAACGGTTGTTAAGTTCAATTCAACAATTTTGACCTGAGCTCCTTGAAAAAAAACTTTATGTTGAACATCACTGATACGCCCTTCAATTGAAGTGGCCGCCAGACTGCTAGTGGCAGTTAATAATGCTAAGCTGCCAACTAAGACCGCTGTAAGCTTATTAACACGAAATTTTTTACTGTTATTATCGCCTAAAGAAAATATCATTATTTTAGTTACTCTTATGCTGTGATTAGGTTATTTATTTGAGCTTTCTTTGAATCAAAAAAGCTTAAAAAAAAACCAAAGTTGTAACTACTCAGCTATCGTCACTCCCGAGGTGTATTAATCGGAAGTCTTGAGTTTCAAGCAAGAAGATTCCGGCTTAATACACAACCGGAATGACTGACATTCAGGTTATGGTGAATAGTTACTCAAAGTTAAGTTGTTTTTTATTGTTGGCGCTAAAGTAGTTTTTAAATATGACAATACAATGACATTGAAACCAAGCTTGATAACCCAGCGGATAAAATAGCCTATTTTTAAGAAGATATTCGCTGTTTTCCCCTTTTTTGAGCTAATATCACCCCCCTTTTACTTATAAACCAGAGCTAAAGAAAAGCTAATGCTAAGCGGTTTATCCCTTAGTTTTAAAGTTCGCCTTGCCACAAACAAATAAAAATGATTTCAACATTGTAAAAAAAATGACATCTTACTGAGCTAATATGACCTTATCTCAATAATAAAGATTTGATGGGCTAGTAATTATTATTCAAGTCTTTTCAAAATGAACAGTTTATGATTAATACAACTTACCTAAAACATCACAAACACTTATTGGCAATATTGTTCATTAGTATTGTTAGTATTATTGGTATCACTAATTATCTAGGCGAGCTTAAACTAAGCAGCGAATTTGATTACATTGATGCTATTGGCGAAGGCGGCATCACCTTAGTTACTCTTATTTGGATACTGTTTATTTTAGTCAGTAGACCCGTTGGCAAAGTCACTAACTGGTTATTCTCTGGTTTATTGTTAATGCATATCTCTATGCTGTTAGATTTTATTGATGAGTTTATCCACTACCCTTTAGAGAGTACTTGGATAACTGCCATAGAGTCATTACCTGCCCCCGTTGGCATGATCATTATGACCATTGCTTTATATCACTTATATCAAGAACAGCTAACTATTAACTCTCAGTTAAAACGTACCGAGCGCTTTTATCGCGACCACAGTCAAACAGATTTCATTACTGGCTTATACAGTGCAACCTACATGAAACAGCAAATAGCACATGAGCTTATTCATTGTAAATCAAGTAAAACGCCCTTTTCTTTAGTGATGATAGATATCTGCCAATTTGACCAATTTAATCGCCAATATGGTCATCAACAAGGAGATTATTTATTACGTGAAGTTGGTCAAGTGATCACTATGAATATTCGCGATCAAGACTTGGCTTGCCGTTATGCCAGTGACCGTTTTATTGTGTTATTGCCTAATACTAAAGCACATACTACACAAATAATTAGTGAGCATATTAAAGTTTGCCTTGCTAACTTAGCTTTTAAGGTCGGTTTAAATCAGTTAAGTCACTATCAAAAAGTCACTCTTTGTTTTAATGAGTTTTATGATCAACAGGAAGTTAGTCAAGTACTTGAACATATGAATAAAAAAATGCTTGATACCAAAGCTCGCGCTAGTAAACGAGCTGCTTAATGATTGGTTACCAACGCCATGATCAGGTATTAGATGCTCAACAATTATTATTGAGCCTGATAGACTTGGCTAAGCAGCGTGGTGCTCACCCCGATAAATTACTAAAAGGTACTAAACTTTTTTATGATAATCTCAGTAAAAACACCTTTACTTGCTCAGCCAACACGCTGCTAACTGTTATAGAAAACTGTTGCAAGTTAGTTAACAATAATGAAATTAGTTTTTTACTGGGTCGTCGATACTTCCCCTCTCACTTAGGCGCATTAGGTCAAGCCTTGATGAATTGTCGACATTTAGCCGATATGTTACGCATTTGCCAATGTTATCAATTAAGCAGCTTCCCGTTAATGAATATGCAAATAAAACATTTTAACGCCAACAGTTACCTAATTTTTGACAGTGCTGTTGGTCAGTTATCTAATAACCAACAGATATTTATTAGCGAGTTTTTACTCAGTACCATGCTAGGGACCATGAAGTTTCGCTGTAAGAATATTCCTGATTTAGTTTTTCACCTGCCCTTCGCCAAAGTACAACACATTGAGCAATATCACACGCAACTAGGTATGAAGCTACTATTTGATCAAAAAATATTTATGGTAAGCATAGCATCAGAGCTGCTATATATTCCTTTTGATGACAGCTCTCAACATCTTAAAACGATGGCAATGCAACAAGTGAAGCACATTTATTCTAAACAAGATCGCAATAGCTTTGTACAACAAGTGAATAGTTACCTACGTCACGGTTTAATCAATCACAAAGAATTATCTCAAGAATGCTGCGCCGCACATTTTGGTTATAGTAGTGCCACTTTAAAGCGAAAGCTTGCAAGTCATCATCTTAATTACCAAGGAATAATTGATAATATCCGTAGCCAAGAAGCTATTTTCCAATTAATTGTTTGTCAGCACAGTAATGAAAAAGTTGCAGAAGCACTTTACTTTACCGATGTCAGTAATTTTCGTAAAGCCTTTAAACGTTGGACAGGCATGACCCCCAATAGCATGCGTACTCAATTGAACTACTAGCCTCCCATATAATGGAATTTTTTTTAACATCCCCCACGCGCTAATCTTCGACAGCTAGCTTCAGCTAATGCTATCATTAGCGACTTTAAATTCATCTCAAAAATTAATAACCCCAACGGAGATAATAATGTCTTTAGGAACCCCTTTTTCTGCTACCGCAAAACGCGTGCTATTATGCGGTGGTGGTGAACTTGGTAAAGAAGTTGTCATTGAACTTAAACGTCTTGGCGTTGAAGTGATAGTGCTTGACCGTTATGAAAACTCACCGGCAATGCAAGTGGCTGATCGCAGTTATATCGTCTCTATGCTTGATGGCGAAGCACTTCGTAATATTATAGAAAAAGAGCAACCGCATTTAATTGTCCCAGAGATTGAAGCGATAGCAACTGACACACTTATTGCTCTTGAAAATGAGGGCTTTACTGTTATTCCTTCAGCTAAAGCAACGCATTTAACCATGAACCGAGAAGGTATTCGCTGCTTAGCCGCAGAAGAGCTTGATATTCCAACATCAAACTACCAATTTGCTAGTACTGAAAAAGAGTATCAACAAGCGGTAAAAACCATTGGTTTTCCTTGTGTAATAAAGCCGATTATGAGCTCTTCAGGTAAAGGACAAAGCGTACTTAAAAGTAGTGACGATGTTGATGCTGCTTGGCAATATGCTCAAGAAGGTGGTCGTGCAGGCGCTGGTAAAGTGATCATTGAAGGCTTTGTTGATTTTGATTATGAAATCACTTTACTCACTATACGTCATCAAGGCGGCACAAGCTTTTGTCAGCCAATAGGTCATGTACAAGAAAATGGCGATTATCAACAAAGTTGGCAACCACAAGCCATGAGCGCAACAGCATTAATGCGTTCAAAAGAAGTTGCTACTAAAGTCACCACAGCCTTAGGCGGTTTTGGCCTATTTGGTGTTGAGCTATTTGTCAAAGGTGATAACGTCTATTTTAGTGAAGTATCACCACGCCCGCATGATACCGGCATGGTCACTATGATTTCGCAAGACTTAAGTGAATTTGCTTTACATGCACGTGCTATTTTAGGCTTACCTATTCCTAATATTCATTTTCATGGTCCTTCAGCCTCTAGCGTAATTTTAGTGACTGGCGAGTCTACCAAGCCAAGCTTTAATAACTTAGCCAATGCCTTAAGCGAAGAAAACACTGATTTGCGTTTATTTGGCAAACCAGAGGTTACGGGTACACGCAGAATGGGCGTTGCGCTAGCAAGAGCCGAAACCGTGGAAGTTGCGGTAGAAAAAGCAATAAAAGTTGCTCAAGCAGTGACGGTGAAATTATAGCTGCTGATATTCCTGTTAACATAATATTCAAACAAGGAGCAAACGTATTTGGCTTGTAAATTAGCTTTTTTTGAGTGTAAATAAAGGCTTGTCATCAATGATTACAAGTCTTTTTTCAAATAAATAGCGAAATTTAGCTTTTTATTAAAAGCATAACAACACAAAACAATGTAAAGTAACGGTAAATATTATGTGCATATAATACAACCCCCCTCAAGGATTAGAGAATAGCAGTGAGTAGTAGTAATGAATTCTTCCTCCAATAAAAAAACATCTAAAAATACAGGCGTAGAGAGAAAATTTTCACCCAGTCAAATATTATTATCCACCACAGATATCAAAGGTCGTGTCACTTATGCCAATAAAGATTTTTGCGACATAGCCGGATACCCATTAGAAGAGCTTGAAGGTCATGGTCATAATATTGTTCGCCACAAAGATATGCCTAAAGCCGCTTTTGCCGATTTATGGTCAACAATAAAATCGGGAAATTCATGGATGGGACCGGTAAAAAATCGCTGTAAAAATGGTGATTATTATTGGGTAAATGCTTATGTAACGCCCATTAAAGATGCTGAAGGTAAAATATTTGAATATCAATCAGTCAGAACTTCACTTGACGAAAACGTCAAAGAGCGAGCGGATAAAATATATCAACAACTCAATAATAACATTCCTTTAAAGCGAAAGCTGAACAGTGTAGACATAACTTTCTACGTGCAATATTTATTATTGTTCATGGGTTTATTTATGACAGTAAGTGCGTTTACTACATCAACACCACTCTTTGTTTCTATTCCTTTATTAACGATAACCTTGATAACTTGGTTAACGTTTTCTCGTTGGCGTATTCGCTATAAAAGAGTACTTGCAAACGCCAGTCAAGTTTTCAATAACCCATTAATGACTTATATCTATGGTGGTACTACCGATAAAGTAGGTCAGCTAGAGCTAGCATTAAGCATGCGAAAAGCAGAATTAAATGCAATAATTGGTCGCGTTACTGATTTGAGTCAAAATGTTAATACTATTGCCCATGAAACGGCTAACAATGGTAGTCATATTGCTCAGATGCTCGAAGAACAAAATCAAGAAGTAGAACAAGTAGCTACCGCCATGAGTCAAATGAGTACGGCAATTAATGAAGTAGCTTGCTCAGTAACGGGTGCTGCTGATGCTTCACATCAAGGAAGAGAAATAAGTGAATCCGGTGTACAGGCAATGAATAAAACCGTTGACTCTGTTCAATTATTATCTACGCAACTAACGAGTGTAGAAAGTGTCATAGGTAAACTTGCTAACGGTCGTCATGATATTGCCTCTATCTCTGATGAAATTAGCTCTATTGCGGATCAAACTAATTTACTTGCGCTTAATGCAGCGATTGAAGCGGCAAGGGCTGGTGAACAAGGCCGTGGTTTTGCTGTTGTTGCCGAAGAAGTTCGAGCGCTTGCTCAAAGAACTCAACAATCAACAGAAGAGATTAGTAAAACACTAATTTCGCTTAACCAAGAATCACTTCAAGCAGTACAAGCAATCAACGACGGTGTGGTATTAGTTGAAAAATGTGCTGATTATGCAAATCATACTCGACAAAATTTGCAGAGCATTAATGAAGAAGTTGATAAAATTTCTGATTTAAACAACCAAGTTGCCACATCAATTGAAGAGCAATCTGTCGTTTCTGAGCAAGTGAGCAATAATACTAATACGATAAAAGAGATAGCTAACATAGGGCTAGAGCACGGTAAAGAAACTAAACAGCTCAGCCAAAACTTACTGCAAGAGTTAACTGTTCTGCACAATTTAATTAGTCAATTTGACACTAAATAGGGTATTGATAAAAAGCATTATTTGCTTCATAGTATTCTGACTTGTTTATAATTCATACAATACTAAAGTACTTCTATGAACAATTTTGATTTTATTATTATTGGTGCTGGCTCTGCTGGTTGTGTATTAGCAGATAAATTATCTGCTTGTGGCAAGTACCAAGTTTGTTTATTAGAAGCCGGTGCTAAAGATAAACATTGGAGCATTCACATGCCACTAGGTGTGATTGAGCTAATAAGAAGCAAAGTATATAATTGGCAGTTTAACTCTGAACCTGAAAGCTCTCAAAAGCAAAGAAGAATATTTAACCCTAGAGGGAAGACCTTAGGGGGTAGTAGCTCTATTAATGCTATGCTTTACACCAGAGGTCAAAAACAAGATTACGACCATTGGGCTGAGTTGGGTAATGATGGTTGGGCTTTTGATGATGTCCTCCCCTATTTTAAAAGCACGCAACATCAAGAGCGTGGTGAAGATGAATATCACGGTGTTAATGGCCCACTTAATGTCGCAAATTCTCGTGCAAAACTCCCCGTTCATGATGACTTTATTCTTAGCGCTCAACAAGCAGGTTTCCCTTTAAATGATGATTTCAATGGCGAAAACCAAGAAGGCGTGGGCTATTACCAAGTAACACAAATTAATGGTCAACGTTGTAGCGCTGCCAAAGCCTTTTTAACACCTCATTTACATCGCTCAAACCTTACCGTATTAACCAACGCTCATGTGCAAAACTTACTCATTAAAGGCAAAACGGTTACCGGTGTTTGTTACCAAAAAAAGGGTAAAAAACATAACATATTTGCCAAAAAAGAAGTCTTATTAAGTGCTGGCGCTTTTAATTCACCACAAGTATTAATGCTTTCAGGTATTGGCGCAAAAGCAGAGTTAACTAAACATGGTATTTCTTTGGTACATGAATTAAAAGGGGTTGGTCAAAACTTACAAGATCACCCAGATACTGTGGTAGTTAACCATCATAAGCGCACTGATTTACTCGCACTTAGACCGAAAGCAGCTTGGTGGGCAGTAAAACAAGCAGTTAAGTACTTCCCTATTTTTACCGATAAAAAACGCTCTGGAATGTTAACCTCGGTAGTTGCTGAGTCAGGTGGGTTTATTAAATCAAAACCGAGTTTAACCAGACCAGATATGCAACTGCACTTTATTCCCGCGGCATTTGATGATCATGGTAGGAACTTGAAAATGCTCTTGAATTATGGCGTGTCATTACATACTTGCTTATTGCGCCCTAAAAGTCGAGGTAGTGTGACTTTATATGGAAAAAACCCAAGTTTGCATCCCAAAATCACACTAAATATGCTTGCTCATAAAGATGATCGAACGGATATGATACAAGCCGTAAAAATAGCCCGTTCAATACTTTCGCAGTCACCTCTTAACGATAACAATGGTACTGAAATATTTCCCGGAATAAAGACACAAAGTGATGAAGAAATAGTAGAATTTTTGAAAAATAAAGCCAACACTATTTACCACCCTGTAGGAACATGCAAAATGGGTAATGATGATATGGCGGTTGTTGATAACAAACTAAAAGTTCACGGTATACAAAACTTAAGAGTGATCGACGCGTCCATAATGCCAACCTTAATAAGCGGCAATACTAACGCTCCGACCATTATGATTGCAGCAAAAATTGCTGACTGTATATTAACTAAATATTTATAAATTTTAACAAATAAAGAGAAACGTTTAGCTTCCCTTTATCTTTGCTTTTACCGCTAGAAAATAAAATCATCTGCATCGATTGACATCATTGACTCTGCACCATTTTCCACACAAGCGGCATGACCGTTAGCTCGAGGTAAAATCCGTTGAAAATAAAAGCGGGCTGTTTTAATTTTAGCTTGATAAAAGGCTTTATCATTATCATTTTCTGCTAGTTTATCTTGTGCTACTTTAGCCATTTTTGCCCAAAAGTAAGCCAACGTTAAATAACCTGAATACATTAAATAATCAACAGATGCCGCGCCAATTTCATCAGGATTTTGCATTGCTTTCAAACCTAGGGTTTCTGTCATTTTTTGCCAGTCACCGCCAAAGGTCATAATAGGTTGAATAAATTCTTCCATTGCTTCATTGCCTGCATTTTCAACACAAAAGGCGGTAACTTCACGACCAAAGGGTTTTAATAACGCACCTTTAGAACCTAAAATTTTACGACCTAATAAATCTAATGCTTGAATACCGGTAGTGCCTTCATACAAACAACTAATTTTGGTATCACGCATTAACTGTTCCATGCCCCACTCTTTAATGAAACCATGACCACCAAATACTTGTATACCGTGGCTAGTACACTCTAAACCTAATTCTGTTAAAAAGGCTTTAGCAATAGGCGTTAATAACGCTAATTTACTTTCGGCATCTACTTTTTCTGCTTCCGTCACTTTTCCATCATCAAGATTAGCGTGCCCTATATCTACTAGTTGAGCTAAATATGCAATAAAGGCACGACCACTTTCTGCGATAGATTTTTGCGTTAATAACATTCTACGCACATCTGGATGAACAATGATGGGGTCGGCAGGTCCGTCTGGGTTTTTAATGCCAGTTAACGATCGCATTTGCAGGCGATCTTGCGCATAAGCAAGTGCTCCTTGAAAAGAAGCCTCTGCTGCAGCAACGCCTTCAGAAGCGACACCTAAACGAGCAGCATTCATAAAGGTAAACATACAGTTTAACCCACGATTTATTTCACCAATTAAATAACCTTTTGCGCCATCAAAGTTAATTACACAAGTAGCATTAGCATTAATACCCATTTTATGTTCGATAGAACCACAAGTTACCGCGTTTCTATTCGCAGCAGCGCCATCATTTGTGATAGTAAATTTAGGCACTATAAAGAGTGAAATACCACGGCTACCTTCTGGCGAACCCGGAATTCTGGCAATAACAATATGAACAATATTATCGGATAAATCATGATCGCCCGCAGAAATAAATATTTTTGAGCCAGTGAGAGAGTAACTTCCATCGTCATTAAGCTCTGCTTTAGTACGTAACATACCCAAATCAGTACCGCAATGTGCTTCCGTTAAGCACATTGTACCTGTCCATGAACCTTCAACTAACTTAGGCATAAACATTTGCTTTTGTTGTTCGCTACCATGCGCTTCAATAGTTGCTAACGCGCCGTGACTTAAGCCCGGATACATTGCAAAACTATGATTAGCACTTGAAAATAATTCAGTAATTGAGCCATTTAATGAGTGCGGTAAGCCTTGACCACCAAACGCTATATTTTGTGCTAAGGTAGGCCAACCACCTTCTACGTATTGTTTATAAGCTTCTTTAAAACCATCGGGTGTTGTTACGTTACCATCAGTCCAAGTACAGCCTTGTTCATCACCAATTTGATTTATTGGCGCAATAACTTGCTCAGTAAATTTTGCCGCCTCATTAAGAATAGCATCAACCATATCTAAACTAGCATCTTCGTAACCTAATTTTTGATAATGCTTTTCACAATCAAGCAGCTCTTGCATAACAAACTTAATATCTCGAATGGGGGATTTATATTCTGGCATAACTTATCTCCAATAATGGTTACCGTTGCCTGTTTATAAATAACACAAGCAACTGGTATGAGGTCAGACTTTCAAACAGTTGTTTGATTAAATCATACTCCAATGATCTTTGATAGAGAAATTAAGAAATAAGTGTCGTCGAAAATCTAAGCATTATTAAACCAAAAAGGAGCCTATGTAGACTCCTTTACGTGCTTTACCCGATTTAATGCCCTATTTAATACTTTAGTAAATTATGGCAGAAAAGAAACTAATTCAAGGTGAGAGTCAACGTCAGGGTTATTAGTCGTATCAGAATTAATCAGTAAACGCTGAGTGTCAACAGATAATGTAATGCTATTTGGCAGCCTTCCTCCGGTATAAAACGTAGTTGCTATCGTTTGTTGATTATCATACATAGCTAAATAAAATCCTTGAATATCTGTTACATCAATTCTCAAATAATTAGGATTACTATCACTGCTTTTTTCTAAAAACAACGTTACTACATCCTCATTGGTTTCTAGAAGACCATGATCACTAAAACTTTCGCCATCAAAACTGATCCACTCGCTAGTCTCACTAATAGCATAAATATTTTTTTCATCATTAGAGACAATAAAATCAGAAATGTTCTGCCCGTCACCCAGTAACTCAGGATGATACGCATGCGTTAACGTTGTTTTTATTTTTTCAACACCAAAATCATTCACTTGAGCGGTATAACGTTTCAGTTCAACGCTATTATTATCTAAAGCAAATAGGGTATTAGCTTGTGTTGCGGTATCTATAGCATTAGCAAAATAAGCATTTTCGCCATCCCAATACAGTAGCTGTAAATTTTCATCGGCAAATTCTAAGGTACTTGTCACCACAAAATACCGCCCAGATAAACGCACTATCGCTACTGGCTCATAAAAAATACTTGGCTCAGTAATTTCAACAACGCTATTATCATTAAGATCAATGCGATAACGATGCGTTACAACATCGGTTGTTTCATCGTCATTAGTAACAGTTTCCAGCGCTTTTGCTAATAAATAATCACCATTAGGGTGCATTATTAATTGCTCTAGCGTGGTTCCTTCAGGAGACACAACAAGCGTATTTTCAAGTTCACTGGTATATTGATGATAAGTACGTAAAGCATTATCAACGCTAACATAAAATAGAGGTAATGAAGGCGAAGCAATTATTGCCTTTTCGTTATTAGCAACGGGTTCGTTAATAACAAGTGGTTCAATAATTTTATTTTCTACCACCAAATTACTGTTATAAAAATTAACCTTAATCATTTCATCAATAGCAACAACCCCATCACTTGAAGAAATAGTAATATTTGCGGCAGATGTTGCATTTATAGGAGCCAAATTAATATCGGCAGTGATTTGTAATTGAGTGGTGCCAATGGGGGTTAGTGTTAACCAACTAGCATCAGTTGATGCTTGCCAATCAATTTGAGCAACACTATTATTTGAAATGGTTATCGTTTTTTCAATAGCATTAATATTGTCAGTTGCTGTAAATGCAATATTGGTTGAATCTGCATATAAATACACATTATCTAACGCTAACTCAACCGGAATAGATTTAGTATCACCACTGGTTACTTCAGTAAGAATTATATTACCTTGTTGTAATCCCGCAGCAGAAAATTCACTAATATCAGCGGTAACAGCAATACTACCATCACCACTGCCTGACGTTACATCTAACGTTAGCCAATCAACATCAACACTTGCCGTCCATTCATTATCTTCACTGATAATATCAAGCGTTTGCACAGCAACATTGGCATCGCCATAGGTACCGCTAAAATCAACTTGTTCGTTATTGGTTGCTAAATTCCAAACCAATAACGAAATATCAATATCGTGATAAGCAAATTTACTGGCATCGTCATTGCCCACGGCAATTCTGATTTTGGTATCATAAAGATCGGGTAAAAAAGACTCAGCGTTAGTCACATCAATATGTAGTGTCGCTGAATTTGTAGTAACACTTTCAGATCGGTACGTTAACCAAGCAACTCGTTGTGAATCAGGCGCAAAACCAATAATTAAAGATTCGCCTTCAAAAGTAACGTCAATAGCAATGGTGTCTGTTGACTCATGCAAAAATTCATTACTAAAACTAGCATCGCTTACATTTGCTGAAATACTGTAAGGCGTTTCATTTGAACTACCACAAGCTTGCAGCATAACGACGGTAAGAATCATTAATATTTTATAATAAATATTATTCATTGGTTCCTTCATAAATATTCCTATATTTTTTATAAAATTAGCATAGTTAGCGATGAAGTAAAGTCATTAAACTATATAAATCCGTATAAACTAATGACTTTCTAAATAAGCAAAAACAGTAGTAAAAGCTTGTTCTTGATACTGTTTTAAACCGGTATCTCTAAAATCAATATCTATCTGGCTTTTGGCTAACTCTTTTTTTATGAAGCTTCCCGCAAGAATTTCAACCTGTAGCGCTGCAATTAATTGAATAGCTGCTTCAAGCTTAAAACCAACAGGGCCTCCGGCAAACTTACCTTTTAATGCTCGTCCTTTAATAATAACGTGCGTTACTTGATAATCTTCCATTAATTTCGTGAAAGTGAACTGAAATTTTTGCACTTGTTCTGCGTCACCTGCATTATCTAAACTAATTTTTTGTACCCGAGTATGAGGAATATCATACAAATTATTTTCTTTTGTCATAATACAAATAATTGCATCATTACCTTTTAATTCAACACCACATGCTTTCATGAAAAAATCCTAACTTTATTAATTAGCGTCATTATAACCAATTAATAAAAATAAGAAAATGGCACTCGTTTTAACTTACAGGTATGATTCACAGTAAAAGGGTTTAATGTGGCAAATAACATGAAAAAAGTGTGTATTATTACGGGCGGTAGCTCGGGCATTGGCTTAAGTATCATGAAATTATTTTTAGAAAATAATTATCATGTTTTTAATCTAGACATATCGCCTTCGTCTCTAGGGGAATATTGTGCATGCGACGTCACTAAGGTAGAACAGGTCGCTAAAACAATAAAGACTATATCGAAAAATCATACCATTGATGTGTTAGTTTCTAATGCCGGCATTCATTTCTCCGCCAACATTGAAAATACTTCTGAAGCTGATTTAGATAAAGTTTTTAATATTAATGTTAAAGGTGCATTTGCGGCGATAAAAGCCGTATTACCGAGTATGAAAGCAACTAACAATGGCGCGATTATATTAATATCGTCAGATCAAGCGCTTATTGCCAAACATAATTCCTTTGCTTACAACCTTAGTAAAGCGGCTTTAGCCTCAATAGCAAAAACCACGGCACTAGATTATGCACCATATAATATTAGAGCGAATGCGGTTTGTCCGGGCACCATTGAAACTCCCCTTTATCATCAAGCCATTGATAACTATTGTAACAAATCAGGTGTCGATAAAAGTAAAGTTCACCAAGAGGAACAAAATTTACAACCATTACAACGATTAGGGCAGCCAGAAGAAGTTGCAGAATTAGTGCTTTTTTTAGCCTCAGATAAAGCAAAGTTCATTACCGGCAGTTTGCAGGTAATTGATGGCGGTTATACAGTTCAGTAGCCTAGCGAGTAGCGACTATGAAAATTATTGATCCCCACCTGCACTTATTTAACCTAAAGCAAGGCGATTATCACTGGTTAAAGCCTGAAAATGAACCTTTTTGGCCAGACAAGTCACGAATTAATACTACGTTTACTGAAAGTGATTTATCCCTCGAATCACCTTTGCAATTAGCCGGTTTTGTGCACATTGAAGCCGGCTTTGATAATCAATACCCGTGGCGAGAATTGACATCCTTAGTACATAGCTGTAATAAACCTTTTAAAGCGATTGCGAGTATCGACTTAACATCACCAAGCCAAAAATTTAACAGTGATATAAATAAATTATCTACATATCACTCTTTTGTGGGTGTTCGTCATATTTTAGATAATCAGGCTTTGAGTTTATTAACCACCCCTCAAGTACTCAATAACTTTACAGCACTGAATAAAAAAGGTTTGATATTTGAACTACAGCTAAATCTCATTGAAGATGCTCCCATTGATGCGCTGTGTGAAATAATTGCCAATAATCCTACAATAAGTTTTATTATCAACCACGCGGGTTTTCCGCCATGTAATATTCAATCAAGAGAATGGCAACAATGGCAAAACAATTTACTAAAATTGTCGATGTATCCTCATGTTGCCATAAAATGTTCAGGTTGGGAAATGACAGACAGACACTATTCACAAGCTTGGTTGAGTGATAATTTAGCATTCATATTAACTATTTTTGGCTTAAAAAAAATGATGCTTGCCAGTAATTTTCCACTGTGTTTATTTAACCAACATAATTATCAAAATTATTGGCTAAATTTATTATCTACTGATTTTTTTCAAACAAAAACAATGCAAGAAAAAAGCGCATTACTTCATGACAATGCGCTTTTGTGGTATCAATTTAATGCTTAACTTAGTTATGTTGTATCTTAACTACTGTTAATCAACCGTAGAGGCGAATTTATTCGCCTNNCAAATTTACATTGAAAATCAGCTAGTTACAAACATAACAACAATTAGCGGGAACATAGCCTTTAACTTAGTTATGCATATAATCAAACAACTTCCAACTGCATGATTCAGTTGGAAGTTGTTTGAGTATATAACATAATAAATCACAATTTTAGACGTCAAAAAAAATTATGCAAAGTTGATAAGTCTAACTTGTTTCACGTTGCGGTTTTTTAGGTAAAAAATAATCGCAAGCATCTCTAGTAGCAAGCGTTGGCTGTTCCCATGCACCGCATAAATCTTTTTGATTTTCAGGCGTTCTGGTAAATTGTCGGCATTGACCACACTTATTCATTTATTACCTCATCACATTAACAAAAACAGATCTAATTATTGGTACCGGTTAGATACCTGTTAAAACGGCATTTTCATCCCTGATAATTGGGCATTAATCATGATTAACCATCATTGTTGCCTAATTATTTTGTACTTATGAATAGTCACTATATATTTCGCTCTATTTGCCCATGATAAGTTGATAAAATATGTTCAGGTATAGCTTCTTCACCTAGCTCTATTTTTTCCAATAGTGTTAACGTACGTTGTGCTGGTACATAATTAGGATCAACATTGAGCGCTTTTTCTAAATAAATACGACTTTGGTTTAAATTATTGAGTTGCATATAGCAAATACCCAAATTACCTAATACCGGTGATAAATGAGGATCATTAGCAAGTACTTGTTCAAAAAGAATAATAGCTTGCTCGGTTTCATCTGATAGCATTTTTTCATAGGCCAGATCAAAAGTTAGTCCATCTTCTATATATTTTTCAAGCGTTAAATGCTCAGGAATTTGCTGAGAAACTAAATCTAGCATCTCTTGCTGTTGATACACTAGATCCGTCTCATCGTCATTAGCATATTTTACGGCTAATGCCGCATGATGTAACATTTTAGGAATTTTTTCTAAATTTTTATAGCAATGAGATAGGTTCGCATGCGCTAAAGAAAACTCTGGTTTTAATTTAAGCGATTGAGTAAACAGCTTAAGTCCTTTAAAAGTGTCATTTATTGTTACCGCTAATAGTGCTTCTACGTAGGGTACTAGATGATGTTTTGGAAAACGTTTTTTGGCTTTTTTTAGTAACCATTTAGTTTGTTGCCTATCCTCACTTTCAAAAGCGTCCATGATAAGATCAAAAAAATCGTCACTATTGATTGTTTTTAAATTAATTGTCATATTTATATTTTACCTATTTAGGAAAATGTTAATTTTTAATTTTCTTCTTTGTAGCCAGGTGCAATAGCTAAGTTTTCAGCACCATAAAGTGTTTGTTTATTTTGCAGCCATAGCTGATATTCACCACCACTTAACGTGGCCTCATCAGTACAATCTACATTCCAACGGCGTAGTAAGTAGCCAGCCATTGCTGCCCTAATATTGATTTCGAGCTGGCCTTTCTCCATACCGTAATCTAATTCGATAGCCGTTGGGTGTTTTACATTGTTGGGGTGTGGCACAAGCTGTAACGGCATCATTCTCATCCACTGATTATCTTCCATTTTATTTTCAAATAATTCAGGGGATTTTTCTAAAAGCGTTACTTTGCTAATACGTGTTAAAACAAAATCTCTAAATGCATTAGACTTTCGGTCAAAAGCACGTGCATGCCAGCGTAAGCCGTTATCAACAATGGAATGCGGAATTAATTCGCGTGCCATAGAGCCTGATGAAAGTGAGGTGTAAATAACACTGACCGCTTTATTGTTTAAAATAGCTTGGGTGAGCTTAGCAACAATATGAATATCAGGTATGTTAAGTTGACTTGGCGCTTCAACAGGGAAGTTAATATCGTTAATAGCGTCAAAACCATCACTGATTTTATTAGCTAATTTAACTAAGGTTTTACGTGCGTCGTGAGTAAATAACGGCTTAAATTGCTTAGTTTGATAATAACGCTTGGTTGCATTGTTGTAACTTAGGTTATGCGCGCAATGCTCTTTGTAAATATTAAAATCGCGTGTTGCCGCAGATAGACCTACTTCAAAATGTGTGATTAACTCATGCCGAGACAAATGCCCTTGAAAAAACAGACAAAAGTCAATATAGGCTAGTCGTTGCCGTTGAGAAAAGCTAATTTGTTCTAAGTTCATATAACCAATATTCATTATTGTATTTTTATTATTGAATAGCAGTATGATTTAAAATAAACCGAACTTCAATTAAGTATTTGTTATTTTTTTAATTGATAAGCCTGTTTTTAAATGAAGCATATTGAATTTTATTTCCTCACCATTCCACCCACTAAAAAGCCGATATAAAAATCGGCTTTTTCATACATTGACGAATTAAAAATCACGCGCTAAAACTTACCCGTTAAAACGGCATTTTCATACCTGAAAAATGGACATTAATCATGAGTAATAATATTCAATAAAGTATTTATTATTATATAGTTATATTTTTTCATGTGTTCATCATTACTCATAATTACTTAAAATTTATTCCCTCTGTATTCCACACAACCATATATAATAAAGTGACTATACAAATTATGTTTCAGGAATTACAAAATATGCTACAGGAATTAATTGCTAGCTTCGAGTTAAATGAAGTAATATCTTCAAATTAAAACGCTTTCATCCTAAATAAACGACCTGACTCACCTCTATCGTGTAACTCTCTTATAATTTCACTTTTAGAGAAGTATGCTTTGCCGTCACTCGTTAATGGCAAATCACTATCTAAAACAGACATAATTAATTGAATACCACTAGTTTCAGAAGCTTTTCTCCAAGTACTCAATAATTTAATTTTAACCCTATCATCTAAACTTTCAAGTAAACCATCATGGTAACAAAATTTATAAAAGTCATTGTTCTTGTTTAATGTTAGCAATGTTAAATCAAAAATGGCTGATAATACTCTGGTATAAGAAAAACCTTCATTTACTGATGTTTGATCCTTTAATCCAACTTGAAACTGTAAATTTCCATCCTTATTAGTTTCAGTATAGAAGAAAGCAGATATAGCTAATATTTCCTCTACAAAATTACTAAATATAGTTACAGCAGCGGTTAATGTTTCATTTCCTCTAACACGAGTTTCAAGCTCTAATGCCTGTGCTGCTTCTTTTTGAGTTGTCTTGGCTTCTTCTAATTTTATACCCAACTCAGATGCCATATCGATTTTATTAAGTCGTTCTTTTAATACAGCAAGACGAGATTCTTCTTTGGATAAGCGGTTTTGTAATAATTTATACTTCTCAAAAGCATCTTTTTTCAATAATAATTGACTTAATTCTTGCTGTCTTTCCCTATGAATATCAAGCTCTATATTTAAATCTTCTCGCTCAAGTAAAATACTTTTTTTAGTATCTTTCAATCTACTTTTTCTACCAGAGGACATTTCAGTATTTATTTTAATTAGATCTTCATAAGATTTATTTAACTGTTCAGGGAAATAAATACCAACCTCTTCGAAAAGACTAACTACTTTATCTACTTCAAAAGTAAATTCAGCTTCTAATGACTTACCAATAGCAAATAAGCGTTGATCTAAGGAATAGATATTTTTATTCAAATCAACAACTTTATTAGCTACATCTTCAACCAGTTCTTTACTCACACTTTCATCAGATTTTTTAAAATCAAATCTATCTATTTCTAACTGCATCCGACTAACTGAAGCTATAATCTGAGTTATTTCAGCTTCAAGGCTTTGACCACTATCTTTAGGGAGATCTTTCACCTCCTTAATGGCATTTTTCAATGATTCTACTTTTTTATTTACTGTGTATTTTTCCCGTACTACTTCAGGTTTTATCCCTAAAACATAAGCTAAATAAGGTTTCCAAGAAACATCCCCTTCTCTACTTGTATTAACTTTAAAGGTACTTTCATACTGAGTTTGCTTTCTAAGACAATAACGTAAACCTGATCTAAAATTAAAACCAGAGTGTGATTGACCTTCAGGTGTTATAATTTTATCTAGTTCTTTCTTAGCCGAGTCAAATGCTAAATCATTAAAATCCCACTCAGACTTATACTCTGCTGAATAGTTAGAACTCTCAGCATTAATTTTAAGAGAAACTTTACCATTAACAACTCTTTTAATTGTTACATATTTATTTTTAGAAATTTTAAGCTCTAAAAAGAAAGTAAAACCTTCAAAAACATCTTTTTTAAGGACAGAATTTTTATTAAGCTGTTTAAGAAAGCAATAATCAATTATGTCTATTAATGTCGTTTTCCCTAAACTGTGAGATGATTTTTTATCAAGATGTTTAGTTACACTAGCAAATATTATATTTAGTCCTTCATGAAATTTAATTTCAGGAAACACTTCAATTTTATTACAATAAATCCGATTTAATTTAATCATCACACTCTCTTATCAAACACACTAGATCTTCATCCTTTTTATATTTCGCCTTATTCAATAAGTACAAAAAGCTTACCGCAAGCGTTATATCTTGTTCATTTATTTCAGTATTCTCCGCCCTACAATATTTAAGAATTCCATCTAAATGATAATCTCCCCTTTCTATAAGGCATTTAACTATTACAGATGCAACATTAACAACGCAATAATTGAGGTTCATTAGGCGATGAGGGGTTAACATGATATTTCTTCTTTTAATTTTTTGCCAATATAACAATTGGCATAAAGGTAAAAAAGAAACAAACTTATAGAATCATCAGTTCCCTCTAAAGCTTCATATTTTGACTCTAGCAATGCTTCTTCAATCGACAAGAGTAGCTTTTCAAATGAATCAAAATTCTTTCTTCCTACTGTTATTTTTTTGTTCAAACTTTTAACTATTTTGCCAACTAGTCCTTGTAAATCTTCATTTTCTCTTCTTTTTAAAAAGATATCTAACTCAAAAAAATAAGGTTCATAATCACGAGCAATAATATCCGTATAAAACTCATTAGAAAGACCATTAAGTTCATTTTTCTCTTCAATACTTATAGAGCCAAAGTCATTTGGTTTTTGTTCCAACTCATCATACACACCAGAAATCACAACGATTACATCACGTAATGAGTTTGGATCAAATGTAATCGCGCCATTATGAGTTTTAACTAAATTTTTAATTGAATTAGAGTAATGATGACTACTCTGATCAATAAATACAGATTGTTGCCCTTTACTTGCCATACCTTGGCTCTGATCAATATTTATACTTGGCTTATCAGTCATTTTTGTCACTCTGATCAAATTTAACATTTATATTTTGTTTTGATTTTGAAAATAAACCACTAGTCTGATTAATATTTAAAACTGCTGATTTAGCATTGTTTTTTTTAACTATTTGAACCAAACCAATTATTAATGCAACAACAATACTTATGATAGCTATCCATTCACCAGTTGAAAAATTCATATTCCTAAATATTCCTTATATAAAAAGTTAATCAGCTAAGAGTTTGGTTGCTATTCATCTTTACCCAATCCCTTCATCAACACATCAAACATCAATTCCGCAAAGCCTTTAGCAACTGCTTCGTTTGATAATACTTTCATTGCCATGTTTTCATGTACGCCCATACTTTGAATCACTGCATCATTTATTGACTCAGGGAATGCGCCTAGCATAGCTTGTTCTTTGGTGTTGTTACGAAGTTGATCCATTACGGTTTCATTTTCGGCAACTTTGCCAGCAATGGTGTTGGCATAATTAATCATATCACCTTCAGATAATCCATCCTCAATAAACAGATCATTCATACGGCTAATGATTTCGTTTAATAATTCAGTTTGAGCATCTTTTGGCGTTGCACCACTGCCCTCTTTAGCTGGTGCTAAATAATGAGCTTGTTCTTCACCTACTTTATAACCAAGCTGTAAATCCGCTTCGCGTTGTTCGTGTAAGCGGTAATGTGTCATTGCCACATCAGATAAATCAATTTCATCTTGCAGTACGTCAAAGCGTAATAATGGGTGTAGGTGTTTGGCAAATATACTGAGCTTTTCTAAATCAAAATCATCAAAATCGACTATTTGAGAACTAAATTCGTAATATCGGCAAAATGAAATTAAATCTTTTTTGAAGACTTCGATAATATCATGCGCTTCTTTGGCATTTTTAACGCTGTTTTCTGCAAATTTGATCTTCTTATCATCATTTTCAATCTTAGCTTTTTCTAATTCCGCTCTGGAAATATCAAGTACATGAGTAGCTTCTTTATAACGAACAGAAAAACGCTCAACGGCTGGTTTACAAATATTCGCTAATTTACTTTGTTGTGAACGTTTATCATTATAAGCCTCAACAAAGTTTTCAACTTCAATCCATTGATAAATATTAACAGCATTAAGCTTTTCCATAATCTCGTAAACAAGGTTTGGATCTGAAACACCTGAAAGCTCTGCCGTCTGAAAGTAAACTTTAAACTCTGCTAAAACTTCTTCAGGATCATTAACAAAGTCCAGTACAAAGGTTTGATTTTTACCTTGGCGAGTACGGTTTAACCTTGAAAGGGTTTGTATACATTCAACGCCTTTTAATGGCTTATCAACATACATGGCGACAAGCTTATTTTGATCAAAACCTGTTTGAAATTTAGAAGCTACTAGCATCACTTGATAATCATTAGTATCAAACGCTTTACGCATATCTCTACCACGTAGGTTAGGATTCATGCTTTTTTCGGTAAATGCAACATCAGGATGGTTGGGATCATTCACTTCACCAGAAAATGCCACCATGGCATTAATATTCTCATAACCACTGTTAGCAACATACTTTTCAAAAGCTAGTTTATATCTAACCGCTTCTAATCTGCTTGATGTCACCACCATCGCTTTAGCTTCACCACCAAGAAGGTGTTTAACTTTACTATTAAAGTGCTCAATAATAGTTTCAACTTTTTGAGCTATATTGTGTGGATGCAATCGCACCCATTTAGCCAATTTCGTTGATGCTTTTTTACTATCTACTTCCTGCTCTTGTAGATTGCCAACATCAGAATTTTGATGCGCTAATTGATAGGCTACGCGATAACTGGTGTAATTTTGCAATACATCCAATATAAAACCTTCTTCAATGGCTTGGCGCATTGAGTACACATGAAAAGCTTCTGGTTTATTGTCATCACTTGCTGGTGACTCTGGATCAAGGCAACGACCAAATAATTCTAATGTTTTACCTTTAGGTGTGGCGGTAAAGGCAAAGTAACTGATATTTTTAGAACCTTTTCTTGCCTCTAATGATAAATGTAAAATATCTTCACTGGACAATTCTACAGGATCGCTGTTGGCACTATCTTCATCACCACCTATTTTTTCAGACCCTGTTTTTTCAGACATGAGGACTTCACGTAATTTACGCGCAGTTGTTCCTGTTTGGCTTGAATGAGCTTCATCAGCAATAACAGCAAAGCTTCTACCTGCAAGGGTTGAATCTTTACGGATAGCTTCTAATACATGTGGAAAAGTTTGAATGGTTACAATAATAATAGAGGTACTAGCTTTTAATTCACCTGCTAATTGAGCTGATTTTGATCGTCCCCCACCCAAAGCATTGGCTTCTTCACGATTAACACGGGCTATCATGCCTTCGTTATGATCAAACTGATAAATCGTATCTTGTAACTGGCTATCAAGTACCGTTCTGTCAGTAATTACTATTACTGAATCAAAAACTTTATCACCAACTTGTTTTTTAAGAGCTTCATGATCTGAGTAATAGTGCAATGATGCTAACTGATGCGATAACCAAGCAATTGAATTTGATTTACCCGAACCAGCACTATGTTGAATTAAATATTTTTCGCCAGTACCTTCTTGTTCAACCGCTTTTAGCATTGATGAAACCGCAGACCACTGGTGATAGCGTGGAAATATTAGCGTTTCTTTTTTATTAATTGTTCCATCTAGCAATTGTTCTTCTTTAACTTCAAGGTGAATATATCGACCTAAAATAGTTAATAAATTATCTTTTTCGAAAATTTCATTCCATAAATAAGCCGTTGGATAACCAGCGTCAGATCCATCAGCAGAGCCTTTAGCGGATGTATAGACAGGAATAGGCGCATCATTACCTTCACCGCCATCACTTGTACCTTGGTCAAAAGGCAAAAAGAAAGTCTTTTTACCAGCCAAACGTGTAGTCATAGCTACTTTATATTGGCTAACGGCAAAATGAACTAATGCACCACGTTTAAAAGTTAATAATGGTTCAGCTTTTTTGGTTTTAGGATCTTTAGGTTGGCGATCCTTCATATACTGAATTTTAGCGTTATCTAATGCCTGTTTAAATTCAGATTTTAATTCTAAGGTAGCAACAGGAATGCCGTTAATGAACAAAGTTAAATCAATTCTGCCCTCGTAACCATTAGGAGAATAAACTAGCTCTGACACTACCCGTAATATATTTTGGTTATAACATTTAATCGCATCAGGGTTTAAACCATGATCAGGTTTAAAGGTACATAAACTAAATTTGGCACCCCGGTCTTTAACTAAATTTCGTAATACCCATAATGTACCTTTGTTATTAGCAGATAAATCACGAACAACGGTTTTTAATAAAGCATCTTCGGGTGCGGTTGGTCTTCTATCAGTAGTAGGATGAATTTTTAATTGTTTATCCCACTGCTCAGGTTGAGTGGTTTTAATAAAAGTAATGAGATCTTCAGGGTATAACGCCAATTCTTTATTGTAATTTTTAGATTCACCTAACAGCCAGCCATGCGATTGCATCTGATCTAAAATATCATTTTGAAAGCTACTCTCTCTTGTTTTAGACTCTTGTGCTACCTTTACATTAACGCTCATTTTATTATTAATCCCTAATCTTTTTTATCATTGCTTTTGTAAGTATTTTTATACGTTACGCGTTGTTTGGCATTAGTAATAGCTTGGTGTAAACGTTGCTCTAATAATGCTTTAGGCGGCAACTCTGTTAAATATTCAGCTACATGAATACTGCTTTTATCTAGCTCTAGTAATTCAATTTGTTCCTGCTTTTTACCCGTGCATAATATAATACCTAATGGCGGTAATTCATCAGCTTCTTGTTCATATTTTGCTAACCAACGCAGGTAAAGCTCCATTTGGCTTTTATGACCATGTTTAAATTTTTCTAATTTAAGATCGATAGCCACTAGGCGTTTTAATTTACGATTGTAAAAAAGCAAATCAATATAAAAATCATCGTCATCAATTTGAATACGCTTTTGTCGCGCAATAAAAGTAAAGCCAGAACCAAGTTCTAATAAAAACTGTTCAATGTCTCGTAAAATAGCATCTTCTAAATCTTTTTCTAGGTAACGATCATTTAATTCTAAAAAATCCAACATGTAGGGATCTTTCAGTAATATGTCTTTATTGAACTGCCCTGTTTCTCGCAAATTAGTTAATTCAGCCACAATGGTTTCATCTGGTTTTTTAGAAATAGCAGTACGCTCAAACAACAAAGCACCAATACGTTCATCTAAGGTACGAGTAGACCACCGCTCTTGTGTTGCCATGGTGATATAAAAATTACGTTTTAGCTCGTCATCAATACTACAAAGCTGAACAAAATGAGTCCAACTCAATTGTGCAGACAGTGCCTGCACAATTTCAACTTCAGGGAATATCTCTGAAAATTTAAGCATTTGAAACAGGTTACGTTTACTCCAGCCACGACCAAACTGCACTGTTAATATCTTAGCAAGCTCACTAACTATTTCTTTACCATAATCAGCTCGTTCGCCTTGCAATACTTCATTATTAATACGCTGACCAACTTGCCAATACAATAAAGTTAATTCGCTATTAATAGCAACTGCAGCTCGTTGTTTAGCCGTGGTGATTAATTGTTTAATATCACCAAAAAGCTCAGGTGATTTGTCAATTGAAATTTGATTTTGATCATTCATAAATTATTTACCCTGATCTTTGCTTGTTCGTTCTTTACTTAATCGCTTAAGTGCATCAGCAAGATCTTGATCAACTTGGCTTGGTTGTATATCGATCACCCTACGATACTTATCATATTCAACTTTAGCTTTTTGCTTGGCTTGCTCTGCTGATATTTTACCTGCGTGAGTTAAAATATCGAAGTCACTTAATTTCAGAAAATCATTTAGTTTACTCGACCAGTCTGCCATTTTCATTAACTTACCGCGTTGAGCTTGCAGTTCGGCAAATTCTAAATAGGAGGTAACTAAACGGTTTAACGTTTCTAATTCAGGCTCAGACAGATAATTTTTACCCGTAACCACTTCTTTTCGTGTTGGCTCTTTTCCTGATTCTTTACCAACAAAATTCGTTAAACCCAAATGGGACTTATCCGCACTAATGCGTTCAAACATCACTTCAGCGGCAGTATGCCCATGTGCAGCCCAATGCATTTTATTTTGTACTGCTGCAAAAAAACTCATGCTACTTGTGGCTTTACCATCGTAATCAATACTGGTGGCGTAAATATCACAAACTTTGCGCCAGAATACTTTTTCAGAACTACGAATATCACGAATACGGTTTAACAGTTCATCAAAATATTGGCTAGATTCAGGTTTTTTAAGACGTTCATCGTCCATGACAAAACCTTTAACTAAATATTCTTTTAATGTTGCTGTTGCCCATTGGCGAAATTGAACACCTTGTTTAGAGCGAACTCGGTAGCCTACCGCTAAAATAGCCTCTAGGTTATAGTGTTCAATACTGCGGTTTACCTCTCTTACCCCCTCTATTTGAACTGTTGCATACTTTGCAACGGTTGCATTTTGAGCTAACTCACCATCATCATAAATATTCTTTAAATGTTTGGAAATAACCGACTTATCTCGATTAAATAGCATAGCTACTTGATTAAGACTTAACCATAAAGTATCGGCTTCAAAACGACATTCAACTTTCGTTTGACCATCACCGCTTCGAAACAAAACAAATTCACCTTGCGGTGCATTTGGCACAAGATCATTGTTAATATTATCTGTCATAGTTACTCCTGCCCAATCTGAATAGAATATTCTAATAACTCAAATTTTTTTGATTATAATTCGACATGAGAATCTCCTAAGGCATCAATATCAAACGCCCAAATTGATTCGCAAATACTTCTATATAAATCCTGTCGTTTTATTATGTCAGCTTTATTAAATTCATTATGAGATTCAAAAGGTAAATCATATTTATGAATTAACGAATTAAAATTAGGGTTGTTTTTATAAGTTAATTCACAAAGAGACTGTACTAATAAATTTTCTTTAACATAATGAGGCAGCTTCTCACTATAAGCTTTACTACCATAAGACTGATTTGTGCCTCTAGGTAATAATACTAAAGCCCCTAATCTATTACGATATTCATCAAAATCAACTTGTTGCTCAAATTCATCTTTATGTTCATTAAACTTATTAGCCCAAATATGTTCCACTTCAAAAGGTTTACCATTAGGACTAGTAAAATAAATATCAAAAGTATTATTACTACCAGCTAATTTGTCTATATAACCAGAGATTCTAGACAGTAAGAATTTTACAAAACGCTTGTTTTGCCCATGTAATCTGAAACTATCTACACCAGTCCATGTTTTATCCATTTCACTGAGTTTTTTAGCTAAGATGAGTTGTAGCTCATCTATTGATTTATTTCTAATTTCTTTAACTAGGCTATACATAGTGTAACGAATGGAGCTACTAGCAAACTTTTTAAAATTAACAGACCGTTTTACAACAAAAGTTTCAATATACTTGGCTACTAAATTTAATTTAGCTTGAACCATGTCGTTATCGTCATTAACACTCAAAGAAGCGAGTAATAATGGATAACTTAGTGAAGTCGCTATTCCCCAACGGTTAATATAATAAATATGCTCTAAAGATTGATCAAATGTTTGCTCTGCATTTCTTATTTTTAAGTAGGCGTTAAGGTAAAATTTAAAATCACGATTAATAAATTGGTCAAAATCATTTTGCGAATCAGACTTTAACTCCATTAATGTTAAATTATCTCTAACCCAATTATGGAAACGAGTACCTATTTTTTCAAAATCTTCATTTTTAGACCCGACACTACCTTGGCGAATAGTTTCTGCATATTTAGCTCTTAACCAAGCCTGAATAAATCGTTGATCTTCGTCTTTATCAAATTCATGTAATCGTAAAATTGAAGTCTTCCAAAAAGTATTAGCAGACTCCCTAACATCATCATCTTTAAATCGAGATAATAAAAAACCTTTTAACATTTCTGTTGGTGTTAAATTTAACCCACGATCATTCATAGTTTCAAAAATGGTATAAGCGTTTTCATCTGAGTAGGCAATAATCTCAACCAACACAACATTTTCTTTAAACCAGTCAATAAAATAAGGTAAAACAGTAGCATCTATTTCTTTGGGAAAAGCTTGTTCAATATCTTCATATCTAGCCAACATATTTACAGTGGATGCGTCTTCATCACCTTGTAGCTGATAAGTACCACTTTCGAACAATGATTGTAAGCACTTAACACGCTCAGGAACATCAATATTAAAAGATAAACTTCCAAATTTTTGAGAAAATATTAAAGACTCTATTTGTTCATTAACACCATACTCTTTCTGTAAATTATTGAGGTAAATTAGAAGTAATGTTAGTGAGGTAAGGCGTTGTTGACCGTCTATAATACTACGTTTACTGCCTTTATCGCTTAAAACAAAAGGGCCTAAATAATAGCTATTATAATTTTCTACTTCTGCACGATCATGTTCTTTATCATATGCATTTAAAAAAGCAGATGTTAAATCTGTCACTAGTTGCTCGATATGACCTTGTTGCCAACTATATTCACGTTGATAAAAATCAACAGTGTATTTTTTCTTATCTAATACCTCGAATACTGAACGATCATTTGCTTCTATTTTATTTTCTAATCGACTCATTTTTACATCCTTTTATTTCAACTACTTCAAACTTACAGCCAAATAACTATTTTCTAATAACAGCTTTTTATATATTTAGATTCAACCGCTCGCTGAGGTAATACAAACCAAACATTAACAAAACTAATAGTTGCCAAAAGAATAGGAAATATCCAGCTATAAATAACCACTCAACTATTTGGAAATCAGTTAGAAACATTTCAGGAACAGAAACCACGTAACCAACTTTTTGGTAAATAATTAGAAAAATACTCAATACCGTTAAGTATGAAAACAACCTTAGTAAAAAGTCTCTTCGAGTTAATTTCATTTCATCAATTTTCACCTCACCGACTTTAACGTCTATCGTTGGTGCATCAATCATTTCTTGATCGATAATTGGTCTATTAAATGTCGCAATAGCAGCTAAAGCGGCAATTAAAAATCCTGGCAAGTTACCTATAAAATCTGACAGTTCTATAATCAATCCAGTTTCGTTTAATACTCTTTCAATCCCAACCAAAAAATATAAAAATGTCACCGTTACTATGGTAAAGAATAAAGGTATTTTCCAGTTATAAACCTTTCCTGAAGGATGATTTAAAAACAAATACGAGATAGGCCGAGTTAATTGATAGAAAATATCACCGTACTTTTTCATATTATAAATGCTCTAACATTTTTAACACAATAGGAGCATGTAATAGATCGACTGATGTTGTTAATGGTTCACTAAAACCAATAATTTTTACTTTTTTTACATACTTATCTGAATTTACTAGAGCACCAGTATTAACATCAATTTCTGCGGTGTGTGATACATCACCTTCATCTTTAAATGAAACCTTCATTTCCTGCATGTTTAAATCTTTAGCAGTATTTTTCCTCACGTAATCGAGCCACTTGTGATTACCACCAGCTTTTAAAATAGCTCCTTTATCAACCGTTAAGGGTATTTGAATTTCTTTCAACTCAGAGTGCTTTTTAACATCATATCCATCGACCTGTTTAAGATCTCCTGTCATTAACGTTACGCCTTTAAATGAACCACTATTCAAGTCATCTTTAAACTCATTAGATAAATGGCCATTAAAGAAACAATGATGGTATGTATTGATAGTGACTATTTTTCCTTTTTTGTCTGTCTTATGCTGAGGATGAGGAATCTCAAAATCATTTTTAAATTCTTTTGCGACCAACCTAAACAAACTATTTAAATAACTAGTTATTACCTTGATTGGCAAATTTACATTCTGTTCGTATAACGCTAAATAAGAATTCTTTACTAACGAATCTTTAATAATCACATGGCAAGAAAACTCGGTTCCCACATCATCACTTTTTGAGTGAACTTTGCGTGTTGATGCAGCTCCGCCAATTTTACGATGCACTTCATCCGCAAGACTTGTATCAACTATATTGATAAGCAATTGCCAAGTATTTGTTTGCACATCATGTTCAATATCAGCAAGATAAAGCTCTTTCTTTTCTTTAGTACCCATAACAATGTTTATTGATTTTTTCTCACGGTACGATTCTAGCTTTTCTAATAACTCTGTTAGTTCAATATTATTCGGTAAACCATTCAATTTAGAAGTAGGTGTTTTCGTATTTAAATGAAAATCTAAAAATAAAATATTACGTTCATTTTTCTTTGCCATGCTTAATTTCCTGCCTTTTCAGCGTCATAGTTTCTTACGTCAATTTTACCTGTTACCGCAGCAGAGATCAGGGCTGTTTTCCGTTCTTTCATTAGTACAATCGCAGCAACAGCTTTTTTAGTTAATATTTCAAATTTACCTAGCATTGTGTCTAATTCTTGTGCGATTTTTATTTGCTCATCAATTGGCGGAAACGCTATTTCCATTTCATTGATAAAATCTGAGCTTGCTCTAGGCATTTTAGAACCATAAGTTGAGCTATTAACTATTTCAATAAACCACTCTGAAATCATTGTATAAAAAAGAAAGTTACTTGAAGCTTGATTATTAGGACGAAATGCCAATATATCTCCAAAAGCAACTCCCGTATTATCACATAAAAAAACTTTAGCTAAATAAGGTCTTAACTTTCCAAATAAAATATCACCTTTACTAAATGAAACATCCTCGCCTGAGTACTTTGAGTTTGTCGAAATAAACCTACCTGTAAACCCTTCAATATTTTCTAACGCTATTACCGTTTGCACATTAATAGTTTCTTTTTGAGACAATAAGGTCGAACAAAATTTTAATTTTTTAACTACCCAATGTTCTGGTACTTCACCTAACCATTCAACGCCTGAGTCTTTCATTGTGGCATCAGGGTTGAGACCACGGGTGACAGCATGAGAAATAACGGCTTGGCGTTTTTCTTTTAATAGCTCAATTAACTTTTCTTGCTTGGCAATTAAAGTGTCAATTTTTGCGGTTTCATGGTCGAGGAAGTTGGCTATTTTTTGTTGTTCATTTATAGCTGGAAATGTAATTTTAAGATTGTCAATTTTTCTAATTGTCATTCTTTTTAGCGCAGAGCCATGAATCATTGAATTCATTTGGTCAACATTCATACCTGAAACTAAAAAATAATACAGAAAACCGTCATTAAGTGAATTTGATGGTGAAAGTAACCCTAAAGAAGATAGGATTACAAAGTCTTGGTCTGATTCTTTAACAATTGTTGCTCTTCCTATAGTTCCATCTTTAGTTAAAAGTAAATCGCCAACTTTAGGCTTGCAACCTTCTTTTACCAATCGTAAGTAATCTGTTTTAGTAATCCTTTTGCAATTTATAAAATCAATTTCATTCTCACCTACATCAGTAACAGAAATAAATGGATAACCTTCAGATTGAATACTAGGCGAATGATGACTACCATCAGTAACATTACTATATCGCTTTAATTCGGTGGCTATCCAGTGTTTAGGCACACTCTCAAACCACTTTATGCCTGATTCCTTATATTCAGGGTAAGCACTGTACTTTCTACCGTTCAAAGCTGTTCCCGACATTATGAATGCACCTCTTGCAGTAACTTCATAATATCTGCTGAAACGGCATCTAAATCAGCATCAATATCTTCTAATGCTCTTGGAGGTTGGTATACATAAAAGTGGCGATTAAACGGGATTTCATAACCAACAATACCCACTTCACCATCTTTGCTATCCACTTTGCTTTCATCAATCCACGCATCAGGAACATGCGGTAATACTTCACGTTTAAAGTATTCTTGTACTGATTGTTTTAATGGTATGTTTTCATTATCGCGTAAGTCAGGGTTTGGCTCTGGTTGACCTTTTTGTTTTCCTGATTCAAATAAACAGGTTTCAGCGGTTTCATCTTGCTGTGCAATATGTTTTGCAATTAATTTAAACTGTGCTGCGCTTAACTTTTGAATAGACGGTTTTTGACGGACTGAAGCCCGACCTACATTATTACTTTGTAGGTTGGGCTTTAGCCTGAGGAATCCCCACAAAT
>JAOPTQ010000084.1:0-13212 GCA_051531915.1 Colwellia sp.
GGAAGCGGCCTTTTTTATGTCAAGGATGACGGTATTAAGCGATCACAGGGATGAGAATGAGCTGTTGTTTTTACTGTTTTATAAACTCGAAAACTCGACATTATTTATTTTTCGCTACTATTTACTCGAAACTCGATGACTAAGCCAAATACTTCTTGAGAAATATACTCGGCTGAGTATAATAGCGCCTCACTTCTCGAGTATCTCTTAATTCCCAAAAAAATAAGATTCACCCGGTAAGTGTAACTGGTGCTTTTATAGGTATTAGTTAACGCTTTAAATAGCGTTATAGGGGTGTAGTTCCAATTGGTAGAACAGCGGTCTCCAAAACCGATGGTTGGGAGTTCGAGTCTCTCCACCCCTGCCATTTTAAAAGAGGGTAAATGTATAATATGTTTACTCTAGATGACTTTTTTAAGTTGTATTGTTTAAGTCTTAGATAATTACGGAATAGAAATATGAATGCAAGTACAGAAGACCAAGTAGGTGGCTCTTTTGACACCGTAAAGTGGGGAGTTATCTTCTTACTATTAGCAGCTGCCGTTGGCGGAAACTATTTTTATGGTGAAGAGTCGGTATTAATTAGAGCGGTTGGTGTGGTGGTCGTTGTTGTTGCTGCAGGTTTACTTGCAATGCAAACGGTAAAAGGCCGTACAGCGGCTTCATTTGCAAAAGAATCAAGAACTGAAATTCGTAAAGTGGTTTGGCCTACACGCCAAGAAGCTGTTCAAACAACGGGTATTGTTTTAGTGGTAACTTTATTAATGTCATTGTTGCTATGGGGATTAGATTCAGTTCTATTCTGGGTAGTAAGTTTAATTACTGGTATGCAGGTATAGTTATGACTGATGAAAGTATGTCTGAAGAAAACATCACAGAAGAAAAAGTAGTTAACCAAAACCCTAAATTAAGATGGTATGTGGTTCAAGCTTTTTCTGGCTATGAAGGCCGTGTTCAAAAGACTTTGATTGAGCATATTGACATTCATAATTTGCAAGAAAAATTTGGTGAAGTATTAGTACCCACTGAAGAAGTTGTTGAAATGCGTGCAGGGCAAAAGCGTAAAAGCTCACGAAAATTTTTCCCCGGTTATGTATTGGTGCAAATGGAACTTGATGACGAATCTTGGCATTTAGTGAAAAGCGTTCCACGCGTATTAGGCTTTATTGGTGGCACCAAAGAGCGTCCAGCACCAATTACGAAAAAAGAAGCGGATCGTATTTTACAACGCTTAGAAGATACCGATAAACCTAAACCTAAAACATTGTTTGAGCCGGGTGAAGTTGTGCGCGTTATTGACGGACCATTTGCTGACTTTAATGGTGTGGTTGAAGAGCTTGATTACGAGAAAAACCGTATTAAGGTTTCTGTGCTTATTTTTGGTCGCTCAACGCCTGTTGATTTAGAGTTTGGTCAGGTTGAAAAAGGCTAATACCAATATCAGTAAGATAATATAGTCTAATAAACGTTATTTGATATTTAAAAAAAGTCGCTGTTGCGGCTTTTTTTGTTTCTCACTGGCGATAATGTAAACAAAATACTTGAAGTTTAGTCGGCGCTTAATATATAATCCGCTGCCGCGTTTTTTTAGCGCGACCTAAACTTATTAGATTTTCACTCATTATTGAGTATCAAGTAGTTTGGTAAACAGGGAAGCGAAAGCTGCTAGTGCAGGTGTTCGCGTTAATTACCCACAATAAAGGTGTTTTAAAATGGCTAAAAAAGTCCAAGCTTTAATCAAGCTTCAAGTAGCTGCTGGTGCAGCTAACCCGTCACCACCAGTTGGTCCTGCATTAGGTCAACATGGTGTTAACATCATGGAATTCTGTAAAGCGTTCAACGCGAAAACAGATTCTTTAGAAAAAGGCGCTCCGGTACCAGTAGTAATTACTGTTTATAATGACCGTTCGTTCACTTTCGAAACAAAAACTCCACCTGCTTCTTACTTATTGAAAAAAGCAGCTGGCGTAAAAAGCGGCTCTGGTCGTCCTAACACTGAAAAAGTTGGTACTGTAACAACAGCACAACTTGAAGAAATTGTTAAGACAAAAGAACCTGATTTAACTGCTGGTTCTATGGAAGCTGCAGTGCGTACCATTGCGGGCAGTGCCCGTTCAATGGGTTTAGTGGTAGAGGACTAATCAATGGCTAAATTATCAAAACGCGCTCGTCTTATCCGTGAAAAAGTAGACGTAACAAAAGAATATGATATCAACGAAGCAGTTTCTTTATTAAAAGAATTTGCGACAGCAAAATTTCGTGAAAGCGTAGATGTTGCTATAAATCTTGGTATCGACGCTCGTAAATCTGATCAAAACGTTCGTGGTGCTTCTGTGTTACCAAATGGTACTGGTCGCGATGTTCGTGTTGCAGTATTTACACAAGGTGCAAACGCAGAGAAAGCTAAAGAAGCTGGTGCCGATGTTATTGGTATGGAAGACTTAGCGGCACAAGTGAAAGCTGGCGAAATGAATTTCGACGTAGTTATTGCTTCTCCTGATGCTATGCGTGTTGTTGGCCAATTAGGTCAAATATTAGGCCCTCGTGGTTTAATGCCTAACCCTAAAGTTGGCACCGTAACGCCTGACGTAGCTGGCGCGGTTAAAAACGCTAAGTCTGGTCAAGTACGTTATCGTAATGACAAGAACGGTATTATCCATACTACTATTGGTAAGGCTGATTTCGAACCTGCACAATTACAAGAAAACTTAGAGTTTTTGCTAGAAGCGCTTAAAAAAGCAAAACCAGCAAATGCTAAAGGTCAATACATTCAGAAAATTTCACTTTCTACGACTATGGGTGCTGGTGTTACTGTTAACCAAGCAACATTAACTCAAGTTAAGTAAATTTCAGGTGTTGAATCTTTACAAGGTCGAAATTGTAGTTTATAATTTCGCCCCTTAAATTTTGGTAGGAGTTGTTATTTTTATTATTAGTGCTAAGTTAATAATTATTGTAACAACCCCCGTCCAAGACCGTAGGTGCAGATCAAAGTTAACCGTTATGAGTCGTGGGTTTCGAAACTCGGCAACTAATAGCTCGATACTTTAAATTTGCTTAATTCCCTACGTAGATGGTGATTACCCAGATATTTTTCCTTAAATTCTGGTCCTCGCCGTAATGGCCTATCTATTATCTTCTTGATAGTAGATAGGGATTGTAAATACCGGTTTTTTCCGGTGAACCAGGAGTTAAAGCCAATGGCTATCAATCTTGATGACAAAAAAGCAATTGTTGCTGAAGTTCAAGAAGCTGCCGCTGGCGCTCAATCAGCTGTAGTCGCGGATGCCCGCGGTGTTACAGTTGAAGCAATTACTGTATTGCGTAAGCAAGCACGTGAAAATGGTGTATGGATGAAAGTTGTCCGTAATACTTTAGCACGTCGTGCAGTAGCAGGTACGGAATTTGAGTGTGTTAATGACACATTTAAAGGCCCTACTTTAATTGCATTTTCAAACGAACATCCAGGTGCTGCTGCACGTTTATTCACAGACTTCGCTAAAGCTAACGAAGACTTTGAATTAAAAGCAGCTGCATTTGAAGGTAATCTTGTAGACGTAAACATGTTAGCTAAGCTACCTACTTACGACGAAGCGATTGCCCGTTTAATGAGCGCTATGAAAGAAGCATCTGCCGGCAAATTATGCCGTACGATTGCTGCAGTTCGCGATCAGAAAGAACAAGAAGCGGCTTAATAATTTTTCTTATAGTAAGAAACTTATTATGGCTAATTACAGCCAAGCTTTTTGTATTTAATAGTTATTCAAACAGTTCTTATGACTTCAAAATGAAGCAAAGACTGTTTCTTAAAAAACAGGAAATTATATAATGTCTATTTCTAAAGACGATATCCTAAATGCTATTGCTGACATGTCAGTAATGGACGTAGTTGAACTAATCGAAGCAATGGAAGAGAAGTTCGGCGTATCTGCTGCTGCTGCTGTTGCTGTTGCTGGCGGTGACGCTGGTGGTGCTGCTGAAGAACAAACTGAATTTGACGTAGTTATGACTAGCTTCGGTGAGAAGAAAGTTGCTGTAATCAAAGCAGTTCGTGGCGCAACAGGCTTAGGACTTAAAGAAGCTAAAGACTTAGTTGAATCTGCTCCTAAAGCAATCAAAGAAGGCGTAGAAAAAGCTGAAGCAGAAGAGCTTAAGAAACTTCTTGAAGAAGCTGGTGCTTCTGTTGAGATCAAATAGTCTGTTATTAAACAGATTGTTTGCCTGAGAAGGCATGGCTGGTGATTTTAACGTCACCGGCCTTTTTGCGCTTTTGAATATTAGAAAATAATTGTTGTTTTTCTAAGTGAAATCAGTGCATTATTTAGTGTTGGGTAATTTAATAATATACTTTTATTTTACCCTGTAGTGTTTAGACGTAAACATTACAGCAATACCCTACCTAGTTGAATTAGCGTTCGCTAGGTAGATTTGGCCATAACCAGCAAGCTGAGGAACCCCATGGCTTACTCATACTTTGAGAAAAAGCGAATTAGAAAGGACTTTGGTAAAAGTGCACAAGTAATGGATTATCCATTTTTGTTGTCCATCCAACTCGACTCTTTCCGCAAGTTTATTGATATTGATCCAACAGGTGAAACCGGTCTAGAGGCTGCTTTCCGTTCTATTTTTCCAATTAAAGCTTATTCAGGAGCATCCGAATTACAATTCGTTAGCTACAAGTTAGGCGAGCCCTTATTTGACGTGAAAGAATGTCAAATACGCGGTGTAACTTATTCAGCACCGCTGCGCGTTAAATTACGCTTAGTGGTATACGATAAAGAAGCGCCGGCAGGTACTGTAAAAGATATCAAAGAGCAAGAAGTGTACATGGGTGAAATTCCGTTGATGACGGATAATGGTACCTTTGTCATTAATGGTACTGAGCGTGTTATTGTTTCACAATTACATCGTTCTCCAGGCGTATTTTTTGATCATGATAAAGGTAAAACTCACTCATCAGGTAAAGTTTTATATAACGCGCGTGTTATTCCTTATCGTGGTTCGTGGTTAGACTTTGAGTTTGACCCAAAAGACAATTTATTTGTACGTATTGATAGACGCCGTAAATTACCTGCCTCTATCATGTTACGTGCATTAGAATTCTCTACTGAAGAAATTTTAGACATTTTTTATGATACGACTGATTTTGCCATCAAAGGCGAAAAGTTGATCATGAATTTAGTGCCAGAACGCCTTCGTGGTGAAACGGCAACTTTCGACATTATGTTGAAAAAAGGCGAAGTATTGGTTGAGCAAGGTCGTCGTATCACCGCTCGCCATATTCGTGCTTTAAATAAAGCTAAAATGAGCAAATTAGAAGTACCGGCGGAATACATTGTTGGTCGTGTACTCTCTAAAGCTTATATTAATAAAGAAACCGGTGAAGTTATTGCCGAAGCGAATGCTGAGCTAACCTTAGAGTTATTAGCAGAGCTAAGCACTGCGGGCCACAAAACGTTAACAACGTTATATATGAATGAATTTGATGTCGGTTCATATATGTCAGACACTTTACGTGTAGACAATTCAACGAATAAGCTTGAAGCGTTAGTTGAAATTTACCGCATGATGCGCCCAGGTGAGCCACCCACAAAAGATGCTGCTGAAACATTGTTTGGCAATTTATTCTTTGCTGGTGAACGTTATGACTTATCAACGGTTGGTCGTATGAAGTTCAACCGACGTGTTGGTAATGCTGATGATATCGGTACTGGCATTTTATCAAAAGACGATATTATTTCAGTAATGAAAACCTTGATCGCTATTCGTGATGGTAAAGGTGAAGTTGATGATATCGATCATTTAGGTAACCGTCGTATTCGTTCAGTAGGTGAAATGGCTGAAAATCAATTTCGTGTTGGTCTTGTTCGTGTTGAACGTGCCGTACGTGAACGTTTAAGTCTTGGCGACTTAGATGCGATTATGCCACAAGATTTAATTAACGCTAAGCCAATCTCGGCAGCCGTTAAGGAATTCTTTGGTTCATCACAATTGTCTCAATTTATGGATCAAAACAACCCGTTATCAGAAGTTACGCATAAACGTCGTATTTCTGCCTTAGGGCCGGGTGGTTTAACCCGTGAACGAGCCGGTTTTGAAGTACGTGATGTTCATCCAACGCATTATGGTCGTGTATGTCCTATTGAAACGCCAGAGGGACCAAACATTGGTTTGATCAACTCGCTTTCTTGTTACGCACGTACCAACGATTTTGGTTTCTTAGAAACGCCTTATCGTAAAGTGGTTGATGGTTTAGTCACCGATGATATTGAATATTTATCTGCAATTGAGGAAGGTAACTTTGTTATCGCTCAGGCAAATGCAGTAAAAGATGACAATAATAAGTTAACTGAAGAATTAGTTAACTGTCGCCATAAAAATGAATTTACGCTGAAATCATCAGTTGAAGTTCAGTTTATGGATGTTTCTCCACAGCAAATTATTTCTGTTGCGGCGTCTCTTATTCCATTTTTAGAACACGATGATGCTAACCGTGCCTTGATGGGTTCAAACATGCAACGCCAAGCTGTACCAACGCTTATTGTCGATAAGCCACTTGTTGGTACGGGTATGGAAAAAGTTGTTGCCGTTGACTCAGGTGTTACTGCGGTTGCTAAACGTGGTGGTGTTGTCACTTATGTTGACGCCTCTCGTATTGTCGTTAAAGTTAATGAAAATGAAATGCTTGCTGGTGAAGCCGGTATTGATATTTATAACCTAACTAAATATACCCGTTCTAACCAAAACACGTGTATCAACCAACGTCCAGTATGTCGTATGGGTGAGCCAGTGGTTCGTGGTGATGTATTAGCCGATGGTCCTTCAACGGACATGGGTGAATTAGCACTGGGTCAGAACATGCGTATTGCTTTCATGCCTTGGAATGGTTACAACTTTGAAGATTCAATGCTGTTATCTGAGCGTGTTGCTATTGAAGATAGATTCACTACTATTCATATTCAAGAGCTAACCTGTATTGCGCGCGATACTAAGTTAGGCAGTGAAGAAATTACGGGTGATATACCTAACGTAGGCGAATCTGCATTATCTAAGTTAGATGAAGCGGGTGTTGTTTATATTGGTGCTGAAGTTAATGGTGGTGACATCTTAGTGGGTAAAGTAACCCCTAAAGGTGAAACACAATTAACACCCGAAGAAAAACTACTCCGTGCTATTTTTGGTGAGAAAGCGGCAGACGTTAAAGACAGCTCTTTACGTGTACCGAACTCAGTAAAAGGGACTATCATTGATGTTCAAATATTCACTCGTGATGGCGTTGAAAAAGATGCTCGTGCGGTTGAAATTGAAGAAATGCAATTAAAAGAAGTTAAGAAAGATCTTGGCGATGAATTAAGCATTTTAGAAGATGGTATTTATGCGCGTACTAAGAAACTATTATTGTCTGCGGGCTTAAATGAAGCTGACTTAACCGGCATGTCTCGTGATAAGTGGTTAACACAAAACTTATCAAATGAAGAACAACAAGCTGAACTTGAGCAAATTGCCGAGCAATATGACAACATTAAAGAAGACTTTGACAAAAAATACGAAATTAAACGCCGTAAAATTACTCAAGGTGATGACTTACAACCAGGTGTTTTAAAAATAGTTAAGGTTTACCTAGCTGTTAAACGTCACATTCAGCCAGGTGATAAAATGGCTGGTCGTCATGGTAACAAAGGTGTTATTTCAAACGTAGTGCCGGTTGAAGATATGCCATACGATGAGTACGGTGTACCGGTAGATATCGTCTTGAACCCACTAGGTGTTCCATCACGTATGAATATTGGTCAAATCTTAGAAACTCACTTAGGCATGGCATGTCGTGGTGTTGGTGAAAAGATTAACCGCATGTTAGAGGCTCAACAAGAAATTCACAAACTACGTAACTTCATTCAAGAAGTTTATAACGTAGGTGAATCTCGTCAAGAAGTGGATGTAGCAAGCTTCTCCGATGACGAAGTTCTACGTTTAGCGGCTAACTTACGTGCAGGTTTGCCTATTGCAACGCCGGCATTTGATGGCGCAGCAGAAAAAGAAATCAAAGAATTATTTAAACTTGCAGATATGCCGCAAAGTGGTCAATTTACGTTGACTGACGGTCGTACTGGTCGTGAATTTGAACGTCCGGTCACGGTTGGCTACATGTATATGTTAAAACTAAACCATTTAGTTGATGACAAAATGCATGCTCGTTCTACAGGTTCTTATAGTTTGGTTACTCAGCAACCACTTGGCGGTAAAGCGCAATTTGGTGGTCAGCGTTTCGGTGAGATGGAAGTATGGGCACTTGAAGCCTATGGTGCCGCTTATACTTTACAAGAAATGCTTACGGTTAAGTCTGATGACGTTGCTGGTCGAACTAAGATGTATAAAAACTTAGTTGACGGTGATCACCGTATGGATCCAGGTATTCCTGAGTCTTTCAATGTATTACTTAAAGAGATCCGCTCTCTTGGTATAAACATTGAGTTAGATCAGGACTAAAACCTGCAAGCTGACAGCCTAATAGGAATAGGTCAGTACATGGAGAGAGTAATAACTCTCTCTCGTATTTAACTCCGACAGGAGAAGCGTGTGAAAGATTTACTTAAGTTTCTTAAGCAACAAAATCAAACAGAAGAGTTCGATGGTATTCGCATCGGACTAGCCTCACCAGATTTGATCCGTTCATGGTCATTTGGTGAAGTAAAAAAGCCAGAAACTATTAACTATCGTACTTTCAAACCAGAACGTGACGGTTTATTTTGTGCTCGTATTTTTGGACCCGTAAAAGATTACGAATGTCTTTGTGGCAAATATAAGCGCTTAAAACATCGTGGTGTTATTTGTGAAAAATGTGGCGTAGAAGTCACATTAACTAAAGTTCGTCGTGACCGCATGGGTCATATAGAATTGGCTAGCCCTGTTGCGCATATTTGGTTTTTAAAATCATTGCCATCACGTATTGGTTTATTACTTGATATGACCTTGCGTGATATTGAGCGCGTGCTTTACTTTGAATCTTATGTTGTTACCGAACCGGGTTTAACGACATTAGAAAAAAGTCAAATTCTAACGGAAGAAGAATATCTTGATGCGTTAGAAGAACATGGTGATGAATTCGACGCATTAATGGGCGCCGAGGCTGTTTTAGCTTTATTACAACAAATTGATTTAGATGGCGAAGTTGCGCAAATGCGTGAAGAGTTGCCTGAAATTGGTAGTGAAACTAAACGTAAAAAAATTACTAAACGATTAAAATTAATGGAAGCATTCGCCGCTTCAGGTAACAAGCCTGAGTGGATGATTATGAATGTATTACCTATTTTACCGCCAGATTTACGTCCGTTAGTACCACTCGATGGTGGTCGTTTTGCAACATCAGATCTGAACGATTTATACCGTCGTGTTATTAACCGTAACAATCGTTTAAAGCGTCTTTTAGACTTAGTTGCTCCAGATATTATTGTACGTAACGAAAAGCGTATGTTGCAAGAGTCTGTTGATGCACTTTTAGATAATGGTCGTCGTGGTCGCGCTATTACCGGTTCTAATAAACGTCCGCTTAAATCACTTGCCGATATGATCAAAGGTAAGCAAGGTCGTTTCCGTCAAAACTTATTGGGTAAACGTGTTGATTATTCAGGTCGTTCTGTAATCACTGTTGGTCCAACATTGAAATTACATCAATGTGGTTTACCGAAAAAAATGGCACTTGAGTTATTCAAGCCATTTATCTACGGTTTATTGGAACGTCGTGGTTTAGCGACTACCATTAAAGCCGCTAAAAAATTAGTTGAACGTGAAGGCGCGGAAGTTTGGGATGTACTTGATGAAGTGATCCGCGAACATCCCGTAATGCTTAACCGTGCACCAACATTGCATAGATTGGGTATTCAAGCCTTTGAACCTGTGTTGATTGAAGGTAAAGCCATTCATCTTCATCCCTTAGTTTGTGCGGCATACAATGCCGATTTCGATGGTGATCAAATGGCGGTACACGTACCGTTGACTATTGAAGCGCAAATGGAAGCGCGTACGTTGATGATGTCTACTAACAACGTATTAGCCCCAGCAAACGGTGAGCCCATTATCGTGCCATCACAAGATGTTGTCTTAGGTCTTTATTACCTAACACGCGATTGTGTTAATGGTTTAGGTGAAGGTATGGTGTTTGTTGACACCAACGAAGCTGAAAAAGCCTACCGTACTGGTGTTGCCGAGCTTCATGCTCGCATTAAAGTTCGTATCACTGAGCATGTTAAAAATGCAGAGGGTGAAATGGAAGCGGTGACTACATTACGCGATACTACCGTTGGTCGCGCTATTATGTGGCAGGTTTGTCCTGAAGGTTTACCGTTTGAGTTGATTGATCAACCCTTAGGTAAAAAACCAATTTCAAAATTGATTAACCATGCTTATCGTAATCTTGGTTTAAAAGCCACTGTTATGTTTGCCGATCATATCATGTACACAGGTTTCCATTATGCAATGGTAGCGGGTGCTTCAGTTGGTATTGATGACATGGTTATTCCTGATGCTAAGTATACAATCATTGAAGATTCAGAAGCCGAAGTTGCTGAAATTCAACAGCAGTTTGACCAAGGTTTGGTAACTTCTGGTGAGAAATACAACAAAGTTATTGATATTTGGTCGTCTGCGAACGAAAAAGTATCAAAAGCGATGATGGATAACTTATCAAAAGAAATGATTAAAAATAAAGACGGTGAGATGGAAGAGCAAGACTCATTCAACTCTATCTTTATGATGGCTGACTCGGGTGCTCGTGGTAGTGCCGCACAAATACGTCAGTTAGCGGGTATGCGTGGTTTGATGGCAAAACCCGATGGCTCAATCATCGAAACGCCAATCACCGCTAACTTCCGTGAAGGTTTGAACGTATTACAATACTTCATCTCAACGCATGGTGCGCGTAAAGGTCTTGCCGATACTGCACTTAAAACCGCTAACTCCGGTTATTTAACTCGACGTTTAGTTGATGTTGCCCAAGATTTAGTGGTAACAGAGCATGACTGTGGCACAACCGATGGTTTATTAATGACACCATTGATTGAAGGCGGAGATGTTGTTGAACCATTACGCGAGCGTGTATTAGGTCGTGTTGTTTGTGAAGATGTATTAATTCCAGGTACAGAAACCGTATTACTTCCACGTAATACCTTGATTGACGAAGCTCTTTGTAACGTTATTGAAGATAATTCAGTTGATCAAATTAAAGTACGTTCAATCATTACTTGTAAAACTGATTTTGGTATTTGTGCACACTGTTATGGTCGTGACTTGGCTCGTGGTCATATGATTAACCAAGGTGAAGCGATTGGTGTTGTGGCAGCACAATCTATCGGTGAACCGGGTACTCAGCTTACCATGCGTACCTTCCATATTGGTGGTGCGGCATCGCGTGCAACAGCCGAAAACAGTGTACAAGTTAATAATACCGGTACATTGAAATTACAAAATGCTAAGTTTGTTACTAATTCAGATAAACATCTTGTTATTACTTCTCGTTCATCAGAGTTAACCATTATTGATGAAATGGGTCGTGTTACTGAAAACTATAAAGTACCTTACGGTGCTGTGCTTTCTAAAAAGGATGGTCAAGCCGTTACTGCGGGTAGTACTATCGCAAATTGGGATCCGCATACGCATCCAATTATTACCGAAGTAAAAGGTAAAGTTCAATTTGTTGACTTAATTGATGGCGTAACCATGGTTCGTCAAACAGATGAGTTAACGGGCTTATCAAGTATCGTTATTACTGAAGCGGCACAACGTAATGCAACGGGTAAAGAAATGCGCCCAGCATTGAAGTTAGTGACTGCCAAAGGTAAAGATGTGATGATCGCGGGTACTGAAATTCCAGCGCTTTATTATTTACCCGGTAATGCCATTGTAAACTTAGAAGATGGTGCCGATGTGAGTGTTGGTGACGCTTTAGCGCGTATACCGCAAGAGAGTTCAAAAACTCGCGATATTACCGGTGGTTTGCCACGGGTTGCTGATTTATTCGAAGCACGTAAGCCTAAATTGCCTGCAATTCTTGCTGAAAAAACAGGTGTAATCGGTTTCGGTAAAGAAACTAAAGGTAAAATTCGCTTGTTAATTACACAACCAAGCGGTGATGTCTATGAAGAGATGATCCCTAAAACACGTCAATTAAACGTGTTTGAAGGTGAGCAAGTGGCTAAAGGTGAAGTTATTGCCGACGGCCCAGAATCTCCACATGATATTTTACGCTTACGTGGTGTAGCGCCAGTTGCCAATTATATTGTTAACGAAGTGCAAGAAGTTTACCGCTTACAAGGTGTTAAGATTAACGATAAGCACATTGAAGTTATCGTTCGTCAAATGATCCGTAAGTGTGAGATTCTTGATGCGGGTGATAGTAACTTCCTTAAAGGTGAGCAACTTGAAGTAGCGCGCGTTAACATTGCTAACCGTGAACTTGAAGATCAAGGCAAGCAGCCAGCTGAATATGAAATGCAAATGATGGGTATTACTAAAGCATCATTAGCTACTGAATCATTCATCTCGGCAGCCTCTTTCCAAGAAACAACACGTGTGCTTACTGAAGCCGCTGTTGCCGGTAAGAAAGATGGGCTACGTGGCTTGAAAGAAAACGTTATTGTGGGTCGCTTAATTCCAGCAGGAACGGGTTACTCTTATCATCAAGAACGTGCTAAACGTAAAGCTGCTGCATTAAACCCAACGGTTGAAACAACGGTGTCAGCAGACGATGCTGAAAAAGCGTTAGCGGATGCATTAAATGCAGATTTAATGTCTGGTGATTAGTGAGTAAGTAAAAATATCAATTGTAAGCCGTCAAATTCATTAAAAACTTGACAGCTTACAACTTGACCTATAGAATTCCGCGACCCTATATTCTGTACCTCGTGTACGTTGAATTTAAGGTCGCGGAATTTTTCGCGTATAGGCGTAAAAAACGAGCGTGTAAATCTTTCCATTGATTGAGATTTACACAATAATTTATCAAGGCTACTTTCCTTGGTATCAACTAATCAGGAGCTATAATGGCAACTATTAACCAACTAGTACGTAAACCACGTGTTAGACAGGTAACTAAAAGTAACGTTCCAGCGTTACAAGCCTGTCCACAGCGTCGTGGCGTATGTACTCGTGTGTATACAACTACACCTAAAAAACCTAACTCAGCATTACGTAAAGTTGCTCGTGTTCGTTTAACTAACG
>JAOPTQ010000085.1:0-8554 GCA_051531915.1 Colwellia sp.
GGCGATATCTAATCCGATTGTTATAGTATTCATGTCTTTATCTATAGAAGTTTTAATCAACCCTATATTGGCTCATTTGAAGCCGTAAGTGGAGTGGAGAGGGTCCATACCATTAATTGCATTAATTAAGTTCCCACTTTTATCCAGTCTCGATCACATAATTTCATCACTCTTGATACGTCAGATATGAAGCTATTCCATGCCTGAGAACACTCATCAACAATATCCTCATAACCAACAAAGCATCTATTTGCGAGTTCATTTTGGCGTAGCCACTGCCATACTTGTTCAATTGGGTTTAGCTCTGGTGAATAGGGTGGTAATTTTATGATGGATAAATTATCGAACTTATCGGCTAAATGAACCTGATGCCAAGCAGCACCATCAACAACAATAACGCCATGACGTCCTTCCGGTATTCTCTTGGATATTAATGATAAGTGTTTGTCCATTACAGCTATAAGGGATTTAAAATCAATGGATTCAAGTGTGACCATAATTACTGATATTGAGGTATGAAAAATAAAAGTAATTAGATCACAAATTTAATCAAAATTGGTATGACTTGAAAATAACGGAACTAGAGCTTACAAGCTTAATTTTGTCAATCTGTATGGGGGTTAGCATGTATTTGCTTTTATAAAGCTAAAATAGCTCTTGTAGCTCGATAGAATAACGTTGTCAGAACAAACCATATGTTAAAATGATGCCAGTTTTAATGGGTTGTAAATTGATCAGAGTTTTAAGTGTTTATATGAACTAGAACATGTTTTTTTCATGTTTTTGTAGTTTTCTTACAAAAATGTTTAAATATATTTGACTTACTACGAAGTAATTAGTAAAACATGAACAGCAAAATTTTTATAGCCTTTTAAAAGGCGATTTTGTTTAATTTATTTAAGTAGTAATCAAAAAAAGCATATCAAGTTATTCGGTAAAATTTAATAACACTGTATATGAGTTTTTTAATTTATTATTCAATAGGAAAGTTAAATCATATAAAAATAAATGAGCCGTCTTTTTAAGTCCACCTTGACAGGTCACTTGTCATTTGGGATTATTGCTTAGTTGTATTCATATAAAGTAACAAATAAAACGACAGATTTTGAAATTTGCGGTAACAAAAAACTTGTTATCAAGATTAAATAGCAATTGGTTGGGAAACTATGTCCAAAGTAAGTAAGAAAAGCCTTATCGCTACGGCGATGGTTGGCGCACTAGCATTAGCAGGCAGTAATATCGCTGCTGCTGACGCATTAACTGATCTACAAAAAGCTGAAGCTAAAATATTTAAAGCATCAGAAAAATCACAAGCTAAAATCACTAATATTTATGAGCAAACGCAAGAGCTTCTTGCTGAGTATCGTAATACGGTTGATGAAGGCGATGTTCTTCGTGGTTATAACGACCATGTTCAACGTATGGTTAATGATCAAAAAGACAATATCACGTCATTACAAGAGCAAATTGATAGTATCGATGAGTTCAAGCAAGGGATTGTTCCTTTGATGTATAAAATGATTGATACCTTAGAAAAGTTTGTTGAATTAGATGTACCAATGAACCTAGAACGTCGTAAAGATCGCGTTGAAGGTTTAAGAACTGTAATGAATGATTCTAACGTAACTACGTCTGAACAATTTCGTTTAGTACTTGAAGCTTATGAAATAGAAGCCGGTTACGGTACTATTTTTGACGCTTATCAAGGTGAACTTGACTTAGGCGGCCGTACACTAACGGCTGATTTTGTTCATATGGGTCGTGTTGCGTTAGTAGCACAATCTTTAGATATGAAAAATGCTTGGGTATGGAATAATGATGCTCGCTCTTGGGATGAGTTAGGTGAAGAATACTTTAAACCTATTACCGATGCTATTCGTATGGCACGTAAACAACTTCCAATGGATTTAACTAAACTTCCAGTATTTGCAGCAGGAGCAAAATAATGAAAAAAGTTATTAATTTTGTGCTAATTGCTGCGTCAATGACGGCAGGTTTTGTAGCAACAACTCAAGCAAATCAATTAGATGATTTGTTAAAACAAGTAAAAAATGATCGTGTTTCAGAAGCTAAACTTGATAAAAAACGTGAAGCTGAATTTTTATCTGCACGCTCTGATAAACAATCACTGTTAAACAAAGCGAAAAAAGAGCTTGCGAATCAAAATGCTCGTAACAAACGTTTAACGAAAGAATATGCGGCGAATGAAATTACTTTATCGCAAAAAGAAGTTGAACTAAATAATGCTCAAGGTACATTAGGGCAAATGTTTGGTGTAAGTCGTGGTGCAGCAGCTGATGCCTACGGTTCAATTGTTACCTCAATTGTAAGTGCTGAGTATCCAGGTCGTGGTGAAGTATTAAACAGAATCGCTAACTCTAAAAAAATCCCTGCATTGCATGATTTAGAAGAGTTATGGTTTTCATTACAAACTGAAATGACTCAATCAGGTAAAGTATCTCAATTTACTTCTGAAGTAACACTACTTGACGGTTCAACGATAACTGAAACAGTTACTCGTGTTGGTACCTTTAACTTGGTTTCTGCTGACGGTTACTTAAACTACAATGATGGTTTAGGGTTAATTCAACCATTAGCAAAACAACCAGCAGGTCATATTTCAGGTTCAGCTCAAGACTTCTTTGAAACAACGTCTGGTTACGCTCCTCTTTATCTTGATCCATCTCGTGGCGGTATCTTAGCACTTGAAACGCGTAAGAAAACGGTTATGGAATTCTATCATCAAGGTAAAGAAGTTGGTTATGTTATCACTACGTTGTTAATTATCGGTTTCTTAATTGCCCTTGAACGTATGCTTGTCCTAAGTGGTATGCAATCTAGAATGAAAGCTCAACAGAAAAACATTGATACTCCTAATAGCAATAACCCATTAGGTCGTTTGTTGTCAGTTTACCAAGACAATAAGACTGCTGATGTTGAAACACTAGAGTTGAAACTTGATGAAGCTATTCTCCGAGAAACACCAACCGTAGATCGTGGTATTAACTTAATTAAAATGTTCGCCGCTATGGCTCCATTACTTGGTTTGTTAGGTACTGTTGTTGGTATGATTATGACTTTCCAAACAATTACATTGTTCGGTACCGGTGACCCTAAAATTATGGCGGGTAACATTTCATTAGCACTTGTTACAACTGCATTAGGCTTAATTGCTGCATTACCATTAATTTTAGTACACAGTGTTGTTTCTTCTAAAGCTAAAGCTGTGCTGCATAAATTAGATGAGCAAAGTGTTGGTTTAATTGCCTCTCTTGCAGAGAAGGAGTCTAAATAATGTTAGCCCTGATAGAGCTTTGGGAATCTGTCAGGAGTTTTCTAGCGACCGGCGGTAATGTTTTATACTTTGTCGCCATAGCTCTCTTTTTGATGTGGATGTTAATGGTGGAACGTATTTTGTTCCTCAATAGAGAATATCCAGCGATGCGAGAAGATATTGTCTCTCGTTGGAATGCGCGTGAGGATACAACCTCATGGTATGCACATCGAATTAGGGAAACTTGGATTTCCGAAATGAACGAATTGCTTGAACGAAACATGGTAACTATCAAAACATTAGTGGCAATGTGTCCATTAATAGGGTTGTTAGGTACGGTAACAGGCATGATTGGCGTATTTGAAGTCATGGCTGAGCAAGGTACGGGTAACCCCCGATTGATGGCTGCTGGCATATCAATGGCTACAATACCTACAATGTCAGGCATGGTTGCCGCATTATCCGGAGTGTTTTTTAGTTCAAGATTAGACGCTAAAGTTAAAATAGCAAAGGCTAAGTTGGTAGACAGCTTACCTCATCACTAGAGAGATATTTTCATGGCACGTAAACGTATTCGTGAAGAAGAAGAAGCAATGATTGATATGACGCCGATGCTCGACATCGTATTCATCATGTTAATATTCTTTATTGTAACCACTTCTTTTGTTAAAGAAGCTGGTATTGAAGTTAACAAACCTAAAGCGGCACAACAAACTACGCAGAAAAATGCTAATATTTTTGTTGCAATTAAAGATACTGGCGATATTTGGTTAGACAAACGTCGTGTAGACATTGAGCTAGTTGGTTCAACAATTGAGAAGTTGTTAGCAGAACAGCCTACTGATGTTGTTATTATCCAAGCGGATAAAGCAGCTAAACACGGTGATGTTGTAGCAGTTATGGATGCAATTAAGGAAGCTGGTAGCAACCTTAGAATTTCTATTGCAGCAGCAAAGGGGTAGTTTATGGTTCGCTTTTTAGTTTCAATACTACTAGGCGCAGCAGTAACTTTTGCATTATTTATTTTTATGGCTTTTCTGGTTTCTAGCGGTGATAGAAACCAGGATGAAAAGTTAGAAAATATAATCGTAGAAGTTAACACTACGCCACCTAAATCGTCGGTAGAACATCGTCAACGTGTTCCACCGCCACCGCCGCCGCCGCCAACAGCGCCGCCTAAACAGATGGCTCCAGAGCCAGAAGTTAGTAATGACAATGGTGGCATACAATTTAATATGCCGGGTGTTCAGCTAGCAGGTGCATCGACAGGTTTATCAGCACCGGGTGCTGGTATGGGTCGCGATGGCGATGCAACACCAATTGTTCGAATAGAGCCTAAATACCCTATTCAAGCAGCTCGTGATGGTAAAGAAGGTTGGGTTATACTTTCATTCACTATCAATGAAATTGGTGGTGTTGAAGATGTCACAGTTATTGACGCAAAACCTAAACGTGTGTTTGACAAAGAAGCTAAGCGCGCACTTAGAAAGTGGAAATACAAAGCTAAAGTTGTTGATGGGAAACCACAAAGACAACCTGGCTTGACAGTTCAACTAGACTTTAAAATGGACGGAGGAGAATAATAATGTTTAAAAAATTATCGACTTCTTTAGTTGTTATCGCGTCTCTTTTAGTCGCTCAAATACCACTCGCTGATACTGCATCAGCGGCGGGTTTTGAGAAAGAAGAAAAGAAAAAGCGTAAAACACAGCTTGTTAGTCCTACTGTGGGTAAAAAAATTGGTAAAGCCTTTGAGCTCTACGCTGCTGAAGTGAGTGATATTGATGGTGCTTTAGTACTTTTATTAGATATCAAAGCTAAAAAAGCTTATGACATTGCTTATGTTTCACGTTTTATTGCGGTTATGTACGCAACAAAAGGTGACAATGAAAAGATAGCCATTAAGTATTTAAAAGCAGCGGTAGAACCTGATATTTTAAATGAATCTGATCAGGGTGAAAGCCTTAAATTGCTTGGCGACTTGCAAATGATGATTCAAGAGTACCAAGGTGCTTTAGATAATTTTTATGCTTGGATGGAATTTACTGGCAAAGATGACGCAGGTACTTGGGTTAAAATTACTCAAGCATATTACGAGCTGAAACAGCTTGAAAAAATGATTGTACCTGCTGATAACGCTATTGCAGCCTATGGTGAAAAGCAAAACCAAAATCCTTATATTTTAAAGCTAACTTCTTATTATGAAACTAAGAAGTATAAAGAAGCTGTTAAAGTATTAGAAACGGTTATACAGATATTTCCTGAAAACAAAACTTGGTGGACGCAATTAGGTATGTTCTACTTATTAGTAGAAGATTATCCAAGAGCGGTGCAAACGTTAGATTTAGCTTACAAACAAGGTTTCCTTGTAAAAGAAGCTCAAATTAAAACGTTAGCCAATTTGTACTCTACTAGCGAAGCGCCTTATAAAGCGGCTATGTTATTAGAAAAGCATATTGCTTCAGGTCTAGTAAAGCGTGATGATAAAAATATTGCGACGTTAGCTAATGCTTGGCATGCCGCCCTGCATATTAGTAAAGCAGCGAAGTATTATGGTGAACTTGCTTCAATGACTAATGCAGCAAAACATTACCGTAAGCAAGGTATGTTGTTAAAGCAAGATGAACAATTTACTAAAGCTGTTGTTGCGCTTAACAAAGCCCTAAAGCTTGATGTTAAAAATAAAGGTCGTATTCACATGAGTATTGCTGAATCTTATTTTTATCTTGAAAAGTATAAGTTAGCTTATAAAGCCATTAATAAAGCAATGAAAGATCCTAAGGTTCGTAAATCGGCTAGAGGTTGGAAAGGCTTTATTGCGGATACCGCAAAACGTAAGAAAGTTTCGCTATAGTTAATTTTTGTTAATACAGCTATATTGATTTAAAAAACCAGCGTAATTGCTGGTTTTTTGTTATTTTGTGTTTAATTTTGCATTTTTATATGGATTATTATAAAAATAAAAAATAAAAAATAAATTAGTGAAATTTTTTTTATTACTTGATGGTCTATTTAAAAAGTCATATAACTAATAATACTAATTTGTATAAGTAATCGACTTGTTTGTATGGAATAGTATGAAGTAAGCTGTTTTGTATAAGCTACCTGAGTAATTACAATAATTTTAACCATAAAGGGAACACCATGAATTTACTTAAAAGATCCTCACTAGCAGCTATGTTCGGACTGTTAGCATTTTCAGTTTTTACCAGTAATATTGCTAAAGCTGAAGTAAACCCATTTTCAGCACAAGATAGTGTTACTGTTTCTTTCCAAGGTCAAGAAGGAGAAAAATGTGGTGAAGGCAAATGCGGTGAAAGCAAAGCTAAAGCCAAAGGGAAATGTGGCGAAGGAAAATGTGGTGAAAGCAAAGCTAAAGCCAAAGGAAAGTGTGGCGAAGGAAAATGCGGAGAGAGCAAAGCTAAAGCCAAAGACAAAGGAAAATGTGGTGAAGGTAAATGCGGTGAGAGCAAAGCTAAAGCCAAAGACAAAGGAAAATGTGGTGAAGGCAAATGCGGAGAAGGAAAAAGCAAAAGTAAAAAATGTGGCGGTTAATTCCCCACCGCTTACCGCGTATTGTAGGTTGGGCTTTAGCCCATCAATTTGACGGCATAAATGCCGACCTACATTTGGTTCATAATATACCTCTCTTCGCCAAGTGAAAAATCTTGGCGTGAGGTTGTTAATTTTATAAATTTGGTTTACCAATATAGTAATAAACAGCCCATTTATCTTTTCTCAGCCCTTCAGAATGGATTATATGCGCAGAAATTGATAAATCGGTATCTTTGTCTGTAAATACAGTTTTCATGCCTTTATTGTGTTTTTTAGGCGACTCTTGCTCATGCCAAGTATTATTCAAACATTGTTGGGTTGTCTCTTTCATTTTATGATAATAATTCTGTGCTGTTTTTTGATCTAATGCTTGTATATTACATGCGTAAGTTGTTTCTTTATTCCCCCAAGACCATATTCTACAGTTTTCACCAAACAGGTGATATTTAGCTTGCCAAATATTGCTTAGCCTTGACTTTATTGGGCTTTGCTTTAATTGGGCAAAATCATTTTTATAAGCTTTAGTTAATAGCGTTATTTTTTGACAAGGATTTGATACCGGCTGAAGGTTTTGATTCGCTATATTATTTTGATTAACACAAGCCGTTAGCAATGAGGATGTAATAAGCAACGTTAGCGTGGATGAAAATTTCATTTCAGTTTTGCCTTTAATAAGTTAATAAGCACGATAATTGCAAATAATACAAAACTTTATTTGTTTTTTCTAGGTATTTAAAATGCTAAAGCAATAGGGCTAGAAAACTGTTAAAATATTTAAGTAATTATTTTTCTGCTTACTAATAGGATTTATCTTGAACAATAATGATGTTCTGCGCCGCTTACGCTATACCTTCAACTTTAATGACAAACAGATGGTTGCCTTGTTTGCCTCTGCCGATTTGGTGGTAACACGGGAACAAATTAGTCAGTGGTTAAAAAAAGATAATGATCAAGATTTTGTTAGTTGTCATGATATTCAGTTGGCTGTTTTTCTCAATGGTTTTATTAATAATAAACGTGGGAAAAAGGAAGGGCCAAAGCCTACTCCTGAAAAACGTTTAACAAATAATATTATTCTGACTAAATTGAAAATAGCCTTGAATTTAAAAGCAGAAGACATTATTGACTTGCTGAATAAAGTTGATTTTCGCTTGAGTAAACCGGAGTTAAGTGCTTTTTCTCGCAAACCTGATCATAAGCACTATAGAGAATGTAAAGATCAAGTTTTACGTAATTTATTGCAAGCTATAGATAAAACCTACCATGTTGAACGTACAGTTAAATTTGATAAACCGTTAATGGACGATACGAGTAAGCAGCCCGCAGCTCAGAATGCTAGCAAAGGTAAATATAAAGGAAAAGCGAAATCCGTGAATAAAGAGCCTCATGTTCAAGGAGCAAGACCTAAAGTCAGTGCTATTTATGAAAATCCCAATAAAAAAACACCAGAAAAAGAGCATTCATCTCGGCAAATGTTAAAACTTAAACCGGAAGAGATTTGGAAAAAATCACCTAAATAATATTTATATCAATCTAATTAACTTGGCATCATATCAAGTTAGAAAAGATTGACTGTTCAAATCAAAAAAAGCAGTTAACACTGACATGTTAACTGCTTTTTTACGGTTATTTTTTATACCAATCTCACTAACTATGTGATCACTTTTACTTGTTAAAATCATCAACTACAGCGTTATTTATTTAATAATTAACCTGAGATCGGCT
>JAOPTQ010000086.1:0-48969 GCA_051531915.1 Colwellia sp.
TGTTTAACTCATTTTGCTTGTTCTAAGCTCGCTACTGTAGTTCTAAGTTGAGCTATTCATTCTTTCAATTGGTATAACACCAGAAGAAGGCGATTACTAGGTAAACAATGTTCGGTCATTAAGGGCTGAATGCTTAGTGTTGGCACTTGTATTAATTTGTTTATATTTTCATAAATTTTCAATATCCGATATAAACACCTAGGAAGATAATAATGTTTCAAAAGTCATCACAAGAAAATTCTTTTACGGTTGCCAAGTTTGGCGGCACAAGTGTTGCCGATTATCAAGCGATGCTACGTTGCGCTCATATTATTAAAAATGATACCTCAAATCGTTTAATTATTGTTTCTGCGAGTGCAGGGGTTACTAATTATTTAGTTCGTTTAAGTCAAACAAATGTTTCCGTAAAAGAGCAAGATAAAATTATAGCTTTAATACGTCAAATTCAAGTGAATATAACGCAACATTTATCCAATGACATCGAGCTAAAATTAAACAGTGAAATTGATATTCTTCTTAATGAATTAACCTCCTTTGCTTTAAAACAATCAAAGCAACACAGCGCAAAAATAACAGATGCTATTTTAGCTTACGGTGAGCAATTTAGTTCGACAATATTTGCTCAGGTACTACAAGTTATTGGTGTTAACGGTGAATGTTTTGATGTTCAACAAGTGATGAAAACAAACAGTTTATATGGCAAAGCCGTTGTTGATATTGCACAGTTAACTAATGCTTGTGAAGCCTTATTATTGCCGAAACTTACCAGCAAGGTTATTGTTACGCAAGGATTTATTGGTCAAGATGGTTTAGGTGATACAACCACATTAGGTCGAGGCGGTTCCGATTACAGCGCAGCATTATTGGCTGAGGCACTTAATGCGACTAATTTAGCCATATGGACTGATGTTGTGGGTATCTTCACAACCGATCCGAGAATCACTGAACATGCCCGAGCAATTAAAGAAATCAGTTTCGGTGAAGCGGCTGAAATGGCAACATTTGGTGCAAAAATATTGCATCCGGCAACACTTATTCCTGCAATGAGACACAATATTCCGGTATTTGTTGGCTCAAGTAAAGAGCCTGAAAAGGGCGGCACACAAATAAAACAAAAAGTAGATTCTAGCCCTACTTATCGATCAATCGCATTAAGACGAGAGCAAACACTAGTGACCGTAAAAAGTCCGGCAATGTTACATGCCAGTGGTTTTCTTGCCAAAGTTTTTAGTATTTTAGCTAAACATGAACTGAGTATTGATTTAATTACCACGAGTGAAATTAGTGTTGCGTTAACGTTTGATAACCCAAGTGGCTCTACGCAAGCACTAATAACGAATACCGTTGTTCAAGAATTAGAACAGCTTTGTGAGGTGTCTGTAGAACATGGTTTATCTTTAGTGGCTGTTATTGGTAATAATTTACAGATAACGAAAGGAATTAGCCGCAATATTTTTAATGCAATAGACGATGTTAATATTCGCATGATTTGCCATGGCGCAAGTGCGAATAATTTTTGTTTTTTAGTTGACGAACATGAAGCTAATAGCGTGGTAGAGCAATTGCACAGTACACTATTTGCTTAAATAATCGGCTGCAACTTTATTTAGTAAAAGGCTAATTTAAGTGTTTTTTAGTTTGACCTATTAATTTATCTAAGCTGTTTTGCAGATTATGCATTTCAGTTTTAGATAATCCGGTTAGAGCAAATAATTTAGCGGGTATATGTTTGGCTTTTAACTTTATGTTTTTACCATGCGCCGTCAACTCAATATTAACAGAGCGTTCATCATCTTCACTTCTTATGCGCTTTATTAATGTTAACTTTTCCATACGTTTCAATAGCGGTGATAAAGTACCAGAGTCTAAGTCAATTTTTTTACCAATATTTTTTACTGATATAGGCTTATTATTCTCCCATAATATTAGCATTACTATGTACTGAGGGTAAGTTAAGGATAGATCTTTAAGTAAAGGTGTATACAACTTATTGAGCATTTTACTTAAATTGTATAACCTAAAACATAATTGTTTTTCTAATTTTAGCTGTTCACTCATAATATTTACTGCAATAATTTTTCAATATCAGCCTCTATGGCTTGAGGCTTAGTTGTTGGAGCATAACGTTTTATTACTTTTCCTTCTTTATTAACTAAGAACTTAGTAAAATTCCACTTTATTGACTTAGATCCTAATATGCCCGGTGCTTGCGTTTTTAAAAACTCAAATAACGGATGGGTATTTTCGCCATTAACCTCTATTTTACTAAACAAAGGGAATTTTATACGAAAATTCAAATCACAAAACTTTTTAATCTCAGTATTACTGCCTGATTCTTGCTGTTTAAATTGGTTACAAGGAAAAGCCAATATTTCTAAACCTTGTGATTGATGTTTTTCATAGAGAATTTGTAAACCTTCATATTGTGGTGTCAATCCACAAGCACTAGCGGTATTTACTATCAGGGTTACTTTTCCTTTATAGCGCGATAATTTAACCGCTTCGTCAAGATTATTCTGTACTGAAAATTGAAAAATATTTGCAGACATATTGAATTCCTATTTATCACTTTAAGTTTGGTTGTGTACAATATAGTTGGATGCAATATATATTATTTTATAATAAAGTGCAAAGAAGCTAGAGCAAAAGAATAAACTTAAGTAAACTTCAATTATTATTTTGTTGTATTACGGTAAGGAATATAAATGAAAGTAGCATTTATTGGTTTAGGCGTTATGGGCTACCCAATGGCCGGTCATTTACAAAAAGTAGGTTATGAGGTTTGCGTTTATAACCGTAACCCAATTAAAGCTGAAAATTGGCAAAAAGAATTTGGCGGAAGTATAGCCTCTACGCCAGCACAAGCATCACTTAATTGTGAACTTGTTTTTTGTTGTGTTGGTAACGATGATGATGTGCGACAAGTTGCCTTAGGTGAACATGGTATTTTGTCGGGTATGCCAGAAAATAGTATTTTTGTCGATCATACTACAGCGTCTGCTGAGCTTGCCTGTGAATTAGCTGAACTTGCTAACTCAAAAAATCAATATTTTCTGGATGCGCCAGTTTCTGGAGGTCAAGCGGGCGCGGTAAACGGAATGTTAACCGTTATGGTTGGCGGAGATAAAGATATATTTGCTAAAGCTAAACCGGTTATGGACGCTTATGCTCATTTTAGCCAGCTAATGGGCAAGGTAGGTAGTGGGCAATTGGCTAAAATGGTTAATCAAATTTGTATTGCCGGTATTGTTCAAGGGTTGGCAGAAGGATTTAGTTTTGCCGAAAAAGTAGGTTTAAACCCAGAAGCCCTTGTTGAAACTATTGCTAAAGGAGCTGCGGGTTCATGGCAAATGGAGAACAGATATAAAACTATGTTTGCTGGTGAATATGACTTTGGTTTTGCGGTTGATTGGATGCGTAAAGATTTAGCGATTGTCTTTGATGAAGCGGGTAAAAATAATGTCAATTTACCCATGACAAAAATGGTCGATGGCTTCTATCAAGAGGTTCAAGAAAAGGGCGGCAGTCGTTGGGATACTTCTAGCTTGATTGCAAGATATAAAGGCGAATAATTCGACTTGACCATAGGGTGTAGTATTACTCACCCTATGGTATAAAACGTTACTTTTTAATAAAGCGCTGTAGTTGTTTGTTAATAATATTCACAGCACTATTTATTTCTTCAGCCATAGCTAATACCTGTTGAGTACTCTCATTAGTGTTTGAAGATACATTTTTAATATTATCAATGTTTTGGTTTATTTCACTACTTACCACCGCTTGTTGCTCAGCCGCTGCGGCAAGCTGTAAATTTTGTGCTTGAATGTCATTAATTACAGCACTCATTTCATTGATTATGGTATTCGTTTCACTGGCTTTTTTATTACTTGATTCAATACTTTTATCCCCTTGATTGATCGCTTCTACGGCTGATTTTGCACCATTTTGAAGTTGAACAATCATGGTATTTATTTCTTCGGTAGATTGTTGAGTTCTACTGGCGAGTGTGCGAACTTCATCAGCCACGACAGCAAAACCTCTTCCCTGTTCTCCTGCTCGAGCAGCCTCTATTGCGGCATTAAGCGCAAGTAAATTTGTTTGCTCAGCAATCCCTCTAATAACATCTAGCACTCCTCCAATATTTTGGCTGTCAGTTTCTAGTTGGCTAACGGCTTCTGAAGTTTTTAGCATCATACTTGACAACTCTTCCACAGAGCTCATGCTTTGTGCTATAACCGTTTGACTTTGTTCAGATTGTTGTTGAGCATTTTGAGAATTATCAGCGGTAGTTGCCGCAATTTCAGCCATTTCTTGTGTGGATGATTTCATATCTGTCATTGCGCTTGCCACTTGATCAGCAAGGTTTTGTTGATTCAGCGAGCCTTGTTGAGTTTCGTGGGTGATAGTTTCCATAGACTGTGTTGATTGACTAAGTTGATTTATTTGTTCAAAAACGTTGCTTAAGGTCTTATCTAAATTGCCAATAAAGTGATTAAAAGCGTTAGCAATGTTACCTATTTCATCTTTGGGTATCTCATCTAAACGTTGACTTAAATCACCTTCACCTTCAGCTATTTCTTCTAAGGCAAAATGTACTTTCCTTAAACGTTCAGAAATCAGTTTTCTAAATAAGAAAAATATCAAAACTATCACAGCGCTTAGTGAAAAAAACATGATCATAGCGATAGTCATATTAAGCTTGCTAGCACTATTAAGCTGATTTTCGATAGGAATTTGTACTTCTAATACGCCGCGAACATCATTTAATTTCCAATCATTTTTAGGTGTATTTGGATGTGAATTATGACAGCCGACACAACCAGGTTGACTTAATGTATCAGCTAATGCAACACGAACGACTTCTTTACCGTTAATGGTTTCGACTTGTGAAAAGCTTTTATTAGGTGATTTATTTAACGATTGCCATGCTTGTAGTCCGAAATCATCAAGTTTTCTATTACTTCTATTGGGAAAAGGAAATTTACTATATAGCTTCAAAGTTATAATACCTTTTCGAGTAAACTCTTCACTTATTTCATGTATAAATGTTGCCGGTAGAGGAATTTTATTAGGGTTATCTTCATGAATGTAGTCTGGAGCAATGTCGGGGATTGGTAGTATTTTTTTTATGATGTTTTTAGTGTAATAACCGCGAATGGCTTTATATTGTTTAACAGTAGATTCAGCCGATTGTATGGCAGTTTCAATAGCATTTTCTTTAGTAATACTAGGAACGTATAAGCTAAGTACAATAAAAATGAGTATAAAAACGATCACTAAAGGGGCGAATAAACGTGTACTTAATTTATTCTTGTATGCAATAGCCATATATTTCACTTAAAGGGTTGGAAAGTAATGACTATAAGTGTAGATAATAAAAGTTATTATTGCTAAATTTAGTTATAATTTATATCGTTATAAGTTAACCTTGCACGTATTCATAAAGTGCTTTTAGCACTGACATTTTCTCTTTGCTTTCTTCATGCTCATGCGCTAAGTTTTCAATTTTCATCATAAACTCATCGATACTTAATATTCCTTTACCGCCATATTGCAACTTACTTTGACAATACTCTTGCCATTGTTGTTGCTCCTCACTTGTTAATGTTTGGGGATAATTTCGAGCTCGGTATCTAAATAAAAGTACAGGTAAACGTTCATCTTGAAACTTGAATGGGTGACTGCTAAGTTGCTCAGGCGGTAAACCACGTAAAATATCCATTTGCGCTTTATCACCATGACTGAAAAAGTTTCCGCCATATAACGCTTGTTCAGCGTCTATATTAGTATTGTCGAAATCATCGCTAGCAAAGATATCACTCAGTTTATCTCTTAACTCTGCGTGCTGTTTTAATAAAGCCAAATTGTCTAAACAATGCTGACGAGGGATCGCTAAGCGCTCTGCATTTTCAGGCAATAAGGTTTTAGCGGGAGCAACAACAGGGCACTTATTAATATGAATAAGTTTAATTGGAATAGGTTGTTCATTATCGGCTAAATCGTCATAACGCGTGTATAAACGCGCTTTTATTTCTTGCGCATTTAAGGATAATAAAGGCGCTATATCACGCGCCAAATCGACACAGATTACTGCATTTTTATTGGTGGGATGATAGCTTATTGGCGCAAACCAACTTGTACAGCCATGCTGTGATGATACTTTGCTTGAGGTATGCACAACAGGTGTCATGTCGGCAACATTCAATAACTGCGCAACTTGTTTTTTACCTTTTAAATTAAAGATAAAGTCATACAATTTGGGCTGTTTATCTTTAATTAATTTTGCCATAGCAATAGTGGCATAAACATCGCTCATCGCATCATGCGCTGCTTCATGGGCTATTCCATTAGCTTTCGTTAATAGTTCTAAACGAAAACTAACTACTTTTTCGCCATCTCTTTCAATGGTAGGCCAATTTATCCCCTCAGGACGAAGTGCATAACAAGCACGTACCATGTCTATAATATCCCAACGGCTATTACCATTTTGCCATTCGCGAGCATAGGGATCGTAAAAATTACGATAGAATAAATAGCGTGATACTTCATCATCAAAACGAATGTTATTATAACCCGCTACACAAGTGTTTGGCTGAGAAAACAAGGTATGAATACGTTTAGCAAATTCGGCTTCTGATAGCCCTTCGCGCTGCGCTTTTTGTGGAACAATACCCGTAACTAAACAAGCTTCTGGGTGGGGCAAATAATCAACAGGTGGCGAGCAATAAAACATTTCAGGCTCGCCAATAATGTTTAAATCATAATCTGTGCGAATACCGGCAAATTGAGAAGGCTTATCAAATTTAGGGGATATACCCCAAGTTTCATAATCGTGCCACAAAATACTAGGTTGTCTATTAGCGTTCATTAGTTTTTATTACTCCATGCTGACTGTTTGCTTTTTCTTTTTATATCAGTATGTTTTGCCAAGTTTGCTTCCATTAATGTTTACTGCCATTTTTTAGTTCTAATTGTAAAGTGTGCATCATAAAGGTGTAAGCTGTGCCCATAGACGGATCGTATTATATTTAGGTTTTGATATGTCATTAAGTGATAGTAAACTCAGAAACATAAAAGCACCTTATTTCCGGTAAAAGAGAAATTTCTGACCGTGATGGGCTAACTGTAAGGATAACAGCTAACGCAATAATTAGTTTCAATTATCGCTTTAGATGGCAAGGTAAGCAACAACGAATTAAGGTTGGTCGTTACCCAGACATAAAATTATCAGATGCGAGAATAAAGATTGGAGAATATCGTCAAGCTTTATTAGATGGTTTTGACCCTAGAAATTATGCTGTCAGCCAAAAAAATGGGCGGCTATTAGGTGAGCTTTGTGATGATTTTATGAATATATACGCATATAAAGAGGACAAAAAACAGTTGGCTTTTGCTCCTGCGTCGCTATTTTAGCCAACAATTTTTTGCCCGTTAATGGGGCGTTGGTATTTTTTCTAATGTTGGTCGTAATGTCCACCAATGGCGAAAATATATACATTACTATCATCAAACTTATAAATGAGCCTATCTTTCTGAGAAATACGCTTTGACCATAACCCAGACAGGTTATGTTTAAGTGGTTCTGGCTTTCCCAGTCCTCTGGCAGGATCTGAACGCAACATTTCTTTTAAAATCTTGCATAAGACCTTATGAAGCTTTTTATCTTTTTCTCTTAATTGCTCGTAAATAACCCAAGTTTTACCTTCAAAGACTAGTGATCTCATCTAATTGCTCTTTAGTTGGTTTGTAGCCTTTATTACTTTTATGAGTGTCCATTGATTCTGCTATTTGCGTCATCAAGTTACTACTTTGCAATATGTGTAATGTTTCTTGTTCTCTTTCCCAATCATCAGCGCTCATTACAATAAAGTCTTCGCCTGCGCGTCGGGTTACTTTAATCGGTTCATGCTCACTAACAGTTTGTTCAACATATGTTTTTAAGTTGTCTCTAAACTGATTTACGCTTATGCTATTCATAATTCGCTCACTATTAACGTACGGTAATGTCGTACATTGTAGTGTTAAAAATATAACAAGGCAATTAAACGGACAAAAAACAGTTGGCTTTTGCTCGTACCTCGCTATTTTAGCCAACAATTATTTGCCTCTTAATGGGGTGTAGGTGAATATGCAATTAATTGAGCCTTCTGAAAGTCATATACTCGAAATGATGACTTGGTTTTCAGATGAACAAGAGCTTTCAGATTGGTCGGGACCAAATTTTAGATACCCTTATAATGTGTCAACGTTTGCTGCGGATCTCAAACTTAACACTTTGAGTTCGTTTTCACTTGTATCAAATGACACAGGGTTTGTTGCTTTTGGCCAATACTATCAGCGCTTGGGTAAGTGCCATTTAGGTCGGCTAATTGTAAATCCTAAATTTCGTGGTAAGGGCAAGGCTTTAGATCTAATGCACCTAATTTGTGAATTAGGGTTAAAGAAACTAGAAGTAAAAGAATGTTCACTATTTGTTTTGGCGCATAATAAACATGCAATTAAAGCTTATGAAAAATTTGGGTTTATTCTTGCCAAGTACCCCGAAAAAATAGCACTAGAAAATTGTTTATACATGGTTAAGCGGTAAATTCACCTAACAAAATTAAGCGGGATAGCTAACAGTTTGCTCGGTTTCGCTTCGCTTCACATTTTAGCAAACTGTTAATCAGCCCCTTATTTGGGCGTTAGACGAATCTCAAGTTTAGGTGTTCTATTGAAAATTTTATTATTAATAATAGCTTGCTTAGCTCATAACCTTTGCGTTGCTAATTCTTCATATATCAATGATATTCCTGACTTCACACAAACTGATATTGTTGGGAGTAAATCAGGTCATGGGCAACAATATTGTGCACCTGTATCAGTTTCTAACTCACTGGTGTGGCTCAGTCGCAATCAAATTCAACAAAAAGCTTTGATTCATAAATTAGCATCAAAGTCTTATATGAATACAAGCTTAAAAAATGGCACTGGAACTTCAGGGGTGCTAGTAGGAGTTTCAAAAGTATCAAAAGAAATATTTGGAGGCTACCGTCATTTGGAGTACCAAGGATGGCGTAAGCACCCTTCAGAATATTCAAATGATACAAAGCACCCACAGATAGAAAAGATAAAATCGTTCGTTACTAAAACATCGGCTGCTTGGGTAAATATTGGTTGGTATAAATATGATTCCAAGAATAATGAATATAAACGAATTGGTGGGCATTGGGTTACAGTCGTAGGCTCTACTCCTAACCAATTAATTATCCACGATCCCTCACCAAGGGCTGGAAATAGTTTTTCTAATGAGTATGTTTCATATTCTGAAATTAAAAGCGGAAAGTTAACTGGTCTAAAATATGGTTTACCAACATCTGCTAAAGGGTATTTTAAGCTTGGTTCTGGTATGCACAAAAAACAAAGAGCTGATTTTGCTATTATAGATGGTGTAATCTTTTTTTCAGTATAATTCGTCTAAGCTGTTCAAGTGGGACTTTTTATAGTTGGCTTTCTCACACTTCGTTCGTCAGTTTAGCCAACCGCAAAAAGCCCCTTAACAGGGCGTGATGTTTAAAGGAGAGGTGAGATGAATGATTCTAATTTATATATGGGTTTAACCGCTACATAAATAAAATCATTTCATGGTAAGCCACAAGTTAAGAAAATCGAAAAATCAGATCGTGATTCTCTCATAGAAATAGCTCGTGGGGCAGGGGCTTCATTAACGTCACCAGAGGCTATTGGTGGCACAGTAAATATGGTCACTAAAGATGCGACTGAAAACGGCGTAGAGGTTGATTTTTCTGCCGGGGAATTAGGTTATAGAAAAGCATCGATAATGGCTACCGGTGTAAGTGACGATAACAATAGTTGAGCAACACAAGTTAAATACCTGTCTTACTTAATAGTAGAGTTTTACTTTAAGAATGACACTAAACGTTACTAAGCTAATATCAGCGTTATTCACTTTTATAAAAAATAGGTTTCTCAATGAAATTGTTACAACACGGCTTAGTACTGTTTAGTTTTTTATTGCTAACTTCATGCAGTGAACCGGTTATGGATGCCGCTAATGAGAAAACTATGAAACAGTCTTTTAAATATATGCTTGATTCATTACCCGATGAAGAAAAAAAGCAATTCTTTAAGGCCTATCACAAAGTTGTATATGCCTATAAATCTCATAAAGGCTTTAAAAAGAAAGGTGATTCTAAAGAACTCATTCAAGGTAGAATTCATGACCTGATCAACCAAAAAACAGTCACATAAATTATTGAGCAAGCGAAAGTAATCAAAAAGAAAAACCACACCTAAATTTGAGCGGGAAAAAGCTTTATCGTCACTAAATAAAGCTACTATTTTGGTTTCTGGTACGGCGGCTATTTATGGTGAAAATACCGTGAAAGCGGGTTCAATTGAGTGGTAAATTATTGAAATAATTGATATAATTTATGGGTTGATACTTTGATTAACTTATAAAATCAGGGTAAACATGATATTACCCCGGGGGTTTTTATTAACTTTTTGATTTACTGAAATAACTACTTTTATAATTGTTATCATTAGCGCGCCAATAAACATAAGTAGCGAGTGCGAAAAAGAGAGTAAACACAGTTGTGCCAAAAGCTGGACGTAATATGCCACCAAATGGTGCGGGAGCCATTTCAATAAATGGCTGTAATATAGGAGCAAGCATAGGTACCATCAAAAACATCCAGCGTTTGTAGTGTGTTCGACCGGATAAAATGAGTGCAGCAATCCAGAGTGAGGAGATTACCATCGGAAACTTAAAGACATTAATCATACCTTGATGGGTAAGGAGTAAACGTTCGTTAAGTAGTTTCATTGCTAACTCTGAAGATAGTTGCGGATCTAGTGTTGCTTGAAAACCAGCAGCATAGATCGCATAGGAATAGTGATAACCAGGAAAAAGTGCCAGTGCGTAGCCAAATATTATCACTGGTGGTAAAGCGTATTTTTGGCCAGCAGGCTCAAGTGATTTGTATAAAGGCAATAGCCCTGCTAGCCATAAAGGCAGAGAAGCATAGCCGAAAATTGCTCCCCAATAAACATCCATAAAGGGGGCTTTAGGTAAGTAAGCAAAAGTATTTACGGCTTGGCCGAATCGAAGACCTCCTTGTAAAAAGTAGTCGGATACGCCGTTGATTGCACCACCGATGATTGCCAATAACCCAAAAAAAAGGACTAGTTTGCTAGATTTCATTATAAACTCCTTAGATTATGTATATTGAAATGATTAATAAAAGCTTAATTCAACGCCGATGCCAACGCTTCTTCCTCTGGCAGGTGCACCTGTTTCACCTCCTGGGGAGCCTAGGCCAAATCCGTATAGATCGTATTGTTCATCGAGTAGATTTTTTGCCCACAGGTATACTCGTCCGTGCGAATTTGAAAGTCCAACTTGCATATCAACTTTACTGTATGCATCTAGATAAAAGTTGTTCTGAGGATCGGCTGCTCGTTCGCCTTGATAAAGGTAGGTTACAGATGTATCAACCGCTGCATTTTCACCAATGAAGCTATGCGAAAAATGATGTTCCCAATCTATACCTAGGTTACTACTCCATTTCGGGGTATCTGGCGTATCGTTGCCAGCTTTTACGTCCCCGCCGTATACACCGGTAACATCTGTGGTAATTTCTGTATCTATATAAGCAAGAGCAACTGTGAATGTTAATTCCTCGGTTGGTAACCATCGCGCTTCCAGTTCCGCGCCGGCGCTTTTTGTGTCAGCATTTAATACGTTAGAGGAATAGGTGGTTGGATTAAAGCCTAGTACATGGTCATTTTTCACATCATTGTAGAATACCGCGCCATTAAGGTGGTACTTGTACATGTTATTTACTGACTTAAAGCCAATTTCTTGCGAGCTTACCTCTGCAGCTTTAAAAGGTGTGCTGTCTGCTAGTTGTGTAGCATATTCATTAAATCCAGCAGGTTTATAACCATGTGAACTAACAAGGTAAATATTGGTGTCACCACTAAGGGTGTAAGATAAAGCAATTCTTCCTGTTACATAATCGTCATCAATACTTTGGGGATCGTTAATTGAGGCATATGTGCCTAAGAAATCTTTATCATCCTTAGCAACCCTTGCGCCAGCAGTGACGCTAATAGTTTCGCTTAAGGGGTAAGTGGCTTCTCCATAAACACTTAAATTTTTTGTGTTTACTTCAGTACTAGAGCTGCCGGTGCTACCTAGGTTAATAGCTTGGTTTTCATGCTCTGATTGCCAGTAGCTGGCACCAACTACCCAAAAGAATGGCGCTTCTGGTAAGGAAGATAAGCGTATATCTTGTGAAATTGCAGTATCGTTTATATTTTGTTCCTGTACAGATTCAGCAGGATAACCATATAAAGCTTCATTTAAGATAGTATCATATGCCACTTCATTTATTATGTCGTAGTCAGTGTGCGCGGTAACAGAGGTTAATAGAGCAAAATTGAATTCGTGTTCAACGTTTAGCGCTAAGCGGTTAACATTTTTTTCATTATCCTTAAAACGTTCAGGCGCCACAGACATTATTGGCTTGTCTCCATATGGGCGCAATATCTGTATCCCAACACCACCTTTTGCTTGATGATGTTCAGCAGTAACTAATACAGAATTTTTTTCGTCATCCCATGATAAATGTCCTCGGGTAGCTAGGTTGCTTATATCGGTTATTGGTTTACCTGTATTGACGTTTTCAATCCAATGGTCTGCTCCTGTCTTTTGAACTGCCAATCGTCCTTTGAAGCCATTGAATAGTGGACCACTAACTACCCCCTCAGCTAAGTATTGTGAGTCCTCACCATAACGAGCATGAAAACTAGCTTCTAAATTTTCTGTTGGACGATTGGTTGTAATATTGATTGCACCAGCTTCACTATTTCGACCATAAACACTACCTTGTGGGCCTTTGAGTACTTCTATCTGTGCAATATCAAAAGTCGACAAAAAGAGGTTTTCAGTTGCTGTAGGTATACCATCAATAGCAAGAGAAACCGATGTATCGTCGCGGTTAGCTGAATACAGCGAACCTACGCCACGAATACGCACTCCATTTCCAGTTGGTCCCCCCGTATCGTTAATATCAACACCTGGAACACTACGAATAGCGTCTTTTAAGTTAAGCAATCCGCGTTTGTTAATGTATTCTTCATTCATTACATTAATTGTAATAGGTATTGTGCTAAAGTTTTCTTTACTTTGACGTGCTGTTACTATGATTGTTTCCATCACCTTATTTTCTTGTTTTGAAACTGTGGCTTCTTGATTGCTATCTGCTTGCGCTGTGACAGGAAAAGCTAACAGTGAAGCTACAATGAGCGATAGTGTTTTAGGACGAAACACCTGTTTTTTATGAAAAATAGAATGAGAATTCACGTATATACTCCAAAAAATAGTTAATGATAAAAGTGTGCCTAATTATCGTGCTGAATAGATAAACCACTTGGCTGGTAAGCTGGCCATTCATCAATGACGAGCATGGGGGTATTGTTGGTTTCATTGCCAAGGATTTTAAAATTATTTTCCTTACTCAACCGAGCACCTGTTGTATCAACAAGTAAACGGCGAGGCATAACGGGTGAAGTAACGGGTTGCCATCCGCCATTGAGCCATTGACGACGTTGTCCTATCACCGTTAATTCGCCATTTTTTTGTTTAAATTCAAAGGATGTAGCGCTTGGAGCGCCGAGTAAGCTCTGTTTAAATTCTTTTCCAAACATTTGCTCAAGCGCACTGTCAAATAGCAGTTGATGAGAAAGTTTTGAAATTGCTAATGCTAATTCTTCTGGTGACTTATTTGCCGTCCATGCTAATAAAGCCAGTGGTGAATAATGTTTTGCCCAGCCATCAGATAAATCATATTTCAGTTTCTCAACCGGCACTGCACTGCTTGTAATGGCTTGGCTTGTTGCTTCAGCATAACGCTTGGCAACATCTGCTAGTGATTTAGCACCATTTATATCTCCTACACATAATAATCCAATAGCACCAGATAAACCCTCGCTAAGTACCATGCTGCCTGAACTTTTGCGTAGCGGATAAGCATTAATAATGTGACGGCGAGCGAGTAATCGTGCAATTTCAGCCTTGCGCATCATATGGCCGACACCGTTAGCGGCAACGTGCCAGTGAGGGGCTTCAGATAATTGTAAAACTGAGTTGGCAAATTTAGATAAATGATCACCGTTAGGTGTTCGCACAACTTGTGTAACTTCTATTGACGTTTGTAAGCGACGTTCGACACAACGTTGCATCTCAAGCGTATCTTCTGCAATGAGCTTGTTGAGAGCGTTGTTTTGCATTGCGCCTAAGACAGAAATGTTATTCACATGCTCTTTTTGTAGCTGCTTACCACCGAAAATAAGCACTTCGAGTGGTCCAGTAGTACTTCCACTTAAGGGGCTGTTGAGCTGATAAGGAGAATTACTATTAACCAGTTCTACTTGCCAGTGCCAACGCGCTGAAGGGGCGATGCCATCAACGGAGTTGGCAGCTTCCCATGAGGGGAGTACATAGTCAGGCGAAAGGTTGTAACTCTCGCGATGTAGTTTAGCTCGCAATACCTTATCAGGGTTAATACCTAACGTCGGGGCAAGTTGCGTTGCATGAGCCCAAATACCCTCTGTTGTTATCCAAGGGATTGTCGCTGTAGTAGACCAACCTTGTGGTTGTATTTTCCAGTTGAGAGTGACTGAACAAGCCGATGCGGTACACCCCTTAAGAGGTAATGCAATGAGCTCTTGCTCTATTGTGGCTGCTACTTGTTCGCCATTAACAAAAGCAACAAAGTGCTGCATTCCTTCAGGCGCTTGGGCATAAAGTACCCCGTTACCTGTTTCTAGTTGATCTAATTGCCAGTGGCCTTCAATACCCTTTTGCTCAGTGTCAACACTCAGTTGTAGGTTTCCACCTTGCACATTAAAACCAATGTGTTGAGCTTGTTTACGCCAAAGCTTTTCCCATTGCGCGTTATTGTTACGTTCAGTAGCAACTGTTTTGTATCCGCCTTTATCAATGAGTTGTACATTTAACAATAACAAAGAACCACTTAGTCCAAGCAATGCTATTAACACCACAATTGCGGGAGAGCTAATTAACTGACGTGGACTAAATCGCTTTAAAGCTTCCAAACGGCTGTCTTTACCTCGTGGTAGTAAAATTACGGCCATGCTAAATAAGAAAAGGCTAAGCATAACTTTGAATGCGCCCAATAACAGTACGTAATCAAACCAAGGCTCCCACCCTGTTAGCGGAGAGAATGTGATTCTTGCTGGAATGCTAAGTTCAAAAGGAGGATAGTTAATCAACTCTAACTCGTGGTTAGCAACAATAATGAGAATTGCAAACATGGAAGCACCGTAAGCCAATCCTGATCGCCTTATCAAAGCATGAACGAAAAACACCACCATGGCGCATTCAATTTGTGATGGAAGAATAACCAGTATCTGATACCCAAATGCATAGCTAATATTAAGATAATCAGCATCGACAATAAGTGTGGCGATAATTGCGGAAAGTGCAGGAGTAATAGTTAATAAAATTGTGATAATAATAACTGCTACAGCACGAGCCCCTGGCCTTAAAATATTAGGGGTTCTTAAGCTGCCTAACATGTCATCAATACCCGCTATGTGATCACGACGACACATAGTTCCGACGATGCCTGCAATAATAAAGACAATGACTAGATGCAGTGATGAACCTAGCGCACTTTGCATCATGCCAGGATCGGGTAATAAAGGACCTTCTGCGTGCCATATCACATGAATAAAGGTATTAGATATCCCCACGCATAACAAAATAAGTATGGCTAACCAAATGGCACGGTTATGAATAACTTGCTCAAGTTGCCAGCGACACTCATAGAAAAAAGCATGCATCCATTTTTGAGTAGGAGATGCTATCAAAGCGATGCCAACCTTTAGCGCTTTATTAGTGGATTTAATCTTAGGGGAAGCACTTTTTTTGTCATTGTTTGAAACTAAATGCTCTCTAGAAACACGTAACAATACAACAGCTAGTAAAGCGACTGGTAACAGTCCCCAAAGTGCACGATTGAGCAAAAAACTGTCGGATAAAGGCAAAAAAGCACTCTGCTTTTGCATCGGTGTCCATGATTGTGTTTCTGCGAGAACAAAACTAAACATCGATGGGTCGAGTATATTGGCAAGTGTTGAATTTATATCTCCCTCAACAAGTATCGTCGCTGAGAACATCCACAGTAATATTAAGATAACAGCAGCGCCCATTGAACCCGCTATACTTCGAGTTAGTATGGTCATCATCATATAAATGGCGCCGATGCCAACACAGGTAGGAATAATAAGCCAAAGTAGAGAAAAAGCATATAAATCCCAAGGCGTATTAGAGAATGACCCTGCCGGTAGCCATCCCGCCCATTCTATTAACGGTGCTATGGTGAAACCAAATAGAACTGAGCTAGCTAATACAATGCCCGTTAGGCTAGCACCGATGAATCGACCCCATAGTAACGTACTCATACTAATTGGCATGGTTAGCACAATCTCATGAAGATCGGCGTTGCGATCACGTAAAATAGGCTGCGCAAAAATCCAAGCATATGCAAAGAAAAGGAAAAACATGAAGCCAGTGACCATCATATAAATAACGGTTGCAGCATTGCGCGTTACATCTGTTGCCCCTAGCTGTTGCATATACTCGGCGTTTAATAATGTTAAGGCCAAGTAGAGGCTTAGCCCTATGAAAGTGAAGCTTACAATTCCGCTACTGACTCCTGCTCGAAATTCGATCCAACTCGTTCGCATGAGGAATCTCAGCACACTCATTGGCTTTTCTCCTGCGTTTCTTTGCACAGAGCCAAGTAGTATACGTCTTCCAATGTGGGTTGGTGTGGAATGAAGTCTTCACCAGGAGTGGTATCGCTAGTCATTACTACTTTAGTACCATCAGGGCAAGCACTTAGGTGCAACGGATTTTTGGGGATAGGGTTACCACGGGGAATAGTTTTGCGCCAAAGCTGACCTTGCCATTTACTAATAAGATCAGTTGTAGAGCCATTAGCTACTATTCTTCCTTGTTTGATAATGGCTAATTCTCGACAAAGGTTCTCAATATCTTCGACAATGTGAGTTGATAATAAGACTACTGAAGTGCTAGCGACTTCTGAAAGTACGCGGTGGAAGCGATTACGTTCTTGTGGGTCAAGCCCTGCGGTAGGCTCGTCAACAATGATTAGGCGCGGTGAACCGATTAGTGCTAGGGCAATACCAAAACGGCGCAACATACCACCAGAATAGGTTGAAACTGGTCGATGAGCAGCATCTACTAAATTGACCTTTTCTAAAAGTCTAGCCACTTCTATTTGTTGATCTTTAGCACTGGTGAAACCTTTCAGCCAAATAAAACGACGCAATAAACTGTATGCAGATACGCCTGGATAAGCGCCCATTTGTTGGGGTAAGTAACCTAAGATTTGACGGTGACGATCAGGCTCTGCCAGAATATCAATACCATCCATTATCATAGTGCCACTATCGGGTTTTTGTAGTGTGGCTAATGTTCGCATTAGCGTGCTCTTTCCTGCGCCATTAGGGCCGAGTAGCCCATACATGCCAGATTCAATTGATAAGTCGATACCGTTTAATGCTTTGACGCCACCAGTGTATTTCTTGGTAAGGCCTGATACTACTAAGCCTTGCTTTGCTTTGTTTTGCTTTATCACTTATAAACCTTTAGAATTGTTATAGTGTAACAATATTTTTGCTAAAGAAACTATTGCAAAAGTATTATGAAATTGAGAAGTGCTAAATAATATTGATAATCATTACGATATAGGTTTAATATATATACTGCTACTCCAATCCATTGAAATATAGCTCCATTTCTATGATGGCTATAACTAATTATCGATTCGGATTGATGTAAAAAACTGACTGAAATATCTTTAGATTTAATGTTGAATACTATGAGAAAAAAAGAACGATGTAGGCATAAAATTGTAGCTTTGACACAAAAGTATGCACAAAATCAACCTGAGTTCTCCCAAATTGAGAATCAAGATGCATTCATGGTTAAAGCGGCATTTCCCACTTACGAAGGGTCTACTATTTCAGATAACTACTTCAAGCTAGGTTTGATATTACAGGGAGAGGGTTTTTTAAGCGTTAATACGACAAATGGCTCTATTACATCTAAGTTTCGCCAAGGTTTAATGAGCGCAACTATGCCTGGACAATCGGGAGACGCATACTCTTCACCTATGAATATGTTGGGTATTTGTATTGATTTGGATAAATTTGATAACACAGCTATCGGCGGAATAGAAAAAAGTGCCTTGGAAAAAGCAAGTCAATCTTTATTTGAAGATTCTATGATCCAATCGGTGATGGTCGCACTGTGGCAAACCTCCCGTGGTACTGATTATTCTTCATTGTTTTTTAGAGAGGGAGTTGAGCTGATTCTCAATAGAATTGGGCGAAAGTCAATCAAACGTGAGAGTCGCACATATTCAGATAAAACGAATAAAGCCAGACTACAACGGGTACATCGGTTTATTTACGAGAACTTGACAAAAAACATTTGCGTCGCAGATATGGCGCTTGAAGCTGGCTTGGGTGAGGTTCAATTTTTCAATATATGCAGACAGGTAACAGGGATGACCCCCTTTACCTACCTCACTCATTGCCGTTTACAACAAGCAAAATACATCTTGGGTGAGGGAAGCTCTGTGACCGAAGCAAGTCTAGAAGTTGGTTATACAAATCCAAGTAAATTCTCGGCTGCATTTCGTCGGCATATTGGGCAGACCCCAAGTCAATGGCGCAAATTAAATGTTCTGTAACGGTACAATCAAATATTAACCGGTGATGTTGGGTTAAGGGGTCGAGGATTAGTGCGGCAAACATGTGATCATCTTGAAATATTATTATTAGCTATAGCCAGCAGCATTTATGCTTTGATGAAGTATTCGCTGAATGCACAAAAATATTCGCTGGTGAACCCTTTTGAGTAAAAAGCGTCTCTTCAATCCAAAGTAAACAAATATTTAAATTGTTTTTATTGCATATAGATATTTTCAAAAATTACTTATACAAACTCCATTAAATTAAAAACTTCGATTTAAATTAATAAAAGGCCAAAAAGACATTGAATAATTAAATGAGAACAATTATCATTTGCATTCCGTGTTGTGTGTTGATTTTAATTATTCACATTTATAATTTATCAAAAAGGGTTGTATTAAACAAAATGGATATGTTTTTCCAAAACAAAAAAGTTATAAAAGTTAAAGCTAGTTTGTGTTGTGCTTTAATACTCTCGTTTTCAAGTTATGCTGCTAACTCAATAGCAAAGCAAAATAAAATAGAAACCACAGAAAATGAAGTAGAGAAAATAGAAGTCTACGGAGTTCGCAACAGGTTACACAGCTCAGGCGCACTTAAAGATAATATTGCAAAAACCGAGCTACTTACTGATGAGTTTATTGAGAACACCCAAGCAGCAAACCTAACTGACGCCATACAAAACGCGATAGGTATTCGAGTTTCCAACGAATGTTCAATGTGTGGTGCAAAACGAGTAATGATCAACGGAATGAAAGGAGAGCACACTAACGTACTCATTGACGGCATTCCCATGCATACCATGATTTCTGGTTTTTATGGTATGGATTCAGTTGCTGCAACAGGCATAGGCTCAATAGAGATAGCTCGTGGGGCAGGGGCGTCATTAACGTCACCTGAGGCTATTGGTGGCACAGTAAATATGGTCACTAAAGATGCGACTGAAAACGGCGTAGAGGTTGATTTTTCAGCAGGAGAATTAGGTTATAGAAAAGCATCGATAATGGCTACCGGTGTAAGTGATGATAACAATAGTCATATAACGGTAGTTGGACAATATGATAACCGTGACCAATATGATGGTGATAATAATGGCGTTAGCGAAAATCCACAATTAACCAACTCGTCCATGACCATTTATTTTTCGCAAGATTTCAGTTACACCGACAACCTGCGTATTAGATACAACCAAACTAATTCAGAAGTATTTGGTGGCCCTGTTTTAGGTGATACCGCTTACAGTATCGCCGATGCCCTATCGAGTGTCGCTTACGGCGAATCAGAGCAATTATTTGCTAATAATGATGTTCGTGATCGCTATAAAGGCTTACCTTGGGAAACGGCTGAATGGGTAAAAACCACCCGTGAAGAGTTCTCTACCAGCTGGTTACACGAATTTAATGGCGGTTTTAATGTCACCAGTAGTATTGCTTATATCGACCATCTACAAGACTCTTTTTACGAAGGCGTTGACTATCGTGCTGACGATACCATGTTTTACGCAAGTGTTCGTGCAAATTACTACATAAATGACAGTCACTTAATCACCTTTGGTGCAGATTTACGCAATGAAGAAATGCGTTCATATTCTCGAGCATTATCTTTGTTGGATGATTATGTTGAAGACAGCTTTGACTATGTGACCAAAGGTCTATTTATTCAAGACACATGGACACCCCATGAAGATTTTGAATTAGCTGCGGCGTTACGTATTGATAATATTCAAGCAGACTTTGTTGATGTCTCTAAGCCCGGCACAGAAATAGACAAAACACTATTTTCTCCCCGCGTAGATATGCGCTACTTACATACTGATACCATTACTTCTCGCCTATCTTTTGGTCAAGGCTATCGTGCACCACTATCTTTCTTTGAAAGTGATCATGGCATTCTCGATTCAGGAAAAGGTTACCTAGTAGAAGTAGACCAACCAGAACGTTCAAACAGCGCTACCTATTCACTTAATTACGACAGTGGAAAACTGAGCTCTACCTTGTCATTTGCTTACACCGAAGTAGACCACCTTGCAACGCTAACTCATAATGAAGAAGGAACACCGGTACTTGATCAGCTTGAAGAAACCGCCTCTGTTACTGCTATTGATTTTGCCATTAACTATCAAATGTTTGAAGAGTTAGCATTATCAGCCATTATCGAACAATACAACTATGATGATACTTTCAGAGAATCTTTCGCTATTGCCCCCGCAGAAAAGCGTATTACTTTAAGCTCTGATTGGGATTATCAAGGTTGGGATATCATCACTTCAGCCACTTGGGTAGGTAGTCGCGACTTAACTGATTATGGTTACGAAGGCTATAACCGCAATGACGGCACTGAAAAGAAAAGCACTAAAGCAAAATCTTACTTCACTATTGATTTAAAAATAGTTAAAGAGTTAAGTAAAGCATTAAAGGTTTATGTTGGTGCGACTAACTTACTTGATTATAGTCAAGCTGGCGATATGGAAAGCCCTATCATGTTTGATGCCGAAGGCAATTATGATGTTGTCTACATATATGGCCCTTTACGCGGAAGAACAGCCTATGCTGGGCTTAAATATGAATTCTAGCTTGCTCGACAATGCCCTCAAAACACTGGTGTTTTTCTGTTCGGTATTGGCTTTTTTAGCCAATGCCGAAAGCATTTATCAGCAATCTATGCTGCGTCTTAACGCTGAAAGTAATTCAGCATCACAAATACAAACACTGGTAAGCTTTAAAGGCAAGCCATTAATAACATCATTCTTCATGCCTAATTGTCGATGGTGCCAACGTCAACATAAAGTACTAAAAAAAATACAGCAAACTTGCCCACAAATTCAAACAGTGATGCTAGGTGTGCAAGGTAGTAAACAAAAATTACGTAAAGAATTACAGCGAGAAAAAAACACTTTTCCCGCCTACTTGACCAATAACAACATTATTAAAGCCATCGGCGCACAAAGTCCCGTACCCATGATGTTATTTTTTAACGAACAAGGAACACTAGTGTTTAAAACAGTTGGTTTTACCTCAGCAGAAAAGTTAACTGCACTGATTGAACAACACAAGTTAAATACCTGCCTTACTTAATAGTAGAGTTTAACTTTAAGAATGACACTAAACGTTACTAAGCTAATATCAGCGTTATTCACTTTTATAAAAAATAGGTCTTTCAATGAAATTGTTACAACACGGCTTAGTACTGTTTAGTTTTTTATTGCTAACTTCATGCAGTGAACCGGTTATGGATGCTGCTAATGAGGAAACTATGAAGCAGTCTTTTAAATATATGCTTGATTCATTACCCGATGAAGAAAAAAAGCAATTCTTTACGGCCTATCACAAAGTTGTATATGCCTATAAATCTCATAAAGGCTTTAAAAAGAAAGGCGATTCTAAAGAAATCATCCAAGGTAGAATTCATGACCTGATCAACCAAAAAACGGTTACAGAAATTATTGAGCAAGCAAAAGTAATCAAAAAGAAAAAAGCACAGTATGAGATTGAAAAGGTAGAAGCACAATTACTGGCAAGAATGGATGATAATAAACAGTTATCGCTCGCTAAAATAAATCAATATAAATTATATATGACTACAGATGGCTACTTCGATCAAATATTTTTAGATTTGGATATTTATAATGGCTCTAAATATGATTTAAGCCACCTAGTATTAGATATTACTATAGGCTCCTCTATGAGTCATACACTCATCTCTCCGAAAAAACATTTATATCTTGAGTTTCCAGAACCCCTTAAAGCAGGTCAATTAGCCTCTAAACTGATAGATCTAGGTCGTGCTACCGATAATTTTTATTTACCTAAAGATCCTATCCTTGCGAAGCAAGTTACTACGAGTTTAGATATTGCGGGAGAAGTACGAGGTATTCTTAAGAATCAATACCCCAAAGTTGCTGATTTTGAAAGAATGTTATTAGAAAAAAAACAGCAATATAAAACTGAATATGGAGATGACTTGTTTTTACTTGATCAAAAATAAGAAAGCAACCAAATACAAATAACAATAATTGTTATTTGTATTTGGTCTTGATAGAATAATATTTTATTATATTCCTAGGCTATCCCCACTTGCCTTTAGTCACTAGCATTAACTAAACCCAACTACACTAAAATGAATAAAAATTTATGTATATTACTGCTTTTTAACCTGCCCTATCATTACTCAATGGCAAATAACAAGCAGCCAGAGTCTGCGTTAACTAAGTTACTAGAAAAAATGGAACAACAACCGCTTTTACCGCTGATGCTCTGCCTATTATTAAATACCATGGTTAGACAACTAGTAAAGATAAAGGTAAATACAAAGGACTACTTATGAGTAAATTCACCACAAAATCAATATTGACTTACTGTATAAATAACAGCAAAGCTCTGTTACTTATCTTATTCTTGACGGGGTGTGGCGGTGGTAGTACTGAAGCACCACCAGGAAGTTCATTCAACCCTAATTTATCATTTGATACCAGCTATGAAGTAAATGAAGGTGAAAGCATCACCCTCACTTTTTCGCTGAATAATTCAACCATGCATGATGTCAGCTTTGATTATAAAACCACTGATAACACCGCTAAATCTGGCGAGCATTTTGTTGCCATAAACGGCAATGCTACTATCTCTTCTGGAGATAAAACAACTTCTATCACAATCGATACCATCGACAACAACATAGCTCAAAATTTGAGTGATTTTTCAGTTACTATTAGCAACATAAAAGGCGCTAACATAACGGGTAATCAATCAACCATAACAATCAATGACAATGAACCAGAATTAAGTTTTGACAACAAATATACAGTCAGTGAAGGAAGTAACGTCAATATAACATTAACACTTTCAACGGCGGCCACACATCGCATTGGTGTTTATTATAAGGCTGAAGATGGTACAGGAAAGGTAGATATTGACTACAAAGCAACAGAAGAAGTTATTTTTTTTGAACCCGGCGAAACAAGCTTAACTATTGAGCTTGATACGCTATTAAATTTTGCAACCCATAACGACCAAGACTTTTATTTCACTATTACCGACCTTGCAGGTGCCAGTGCCACATTAACCCAAAGCCTTATTCTGATCACTGATAATGAACCAGAAGTTAGTTTCCAAAATCGATTTTTAATTGAAGAGGGCCGCGCAGCGGTTATTGCTTTTACCTTACCCAATAACACAAACCATACCGTATCGCTAAAATATGAAACCTTTACCAATGAAGAAGATGAAAATAGCGCCGTAGCGGGTCTTGATTACCAACATACCTCAGGCGTAGTCAATGTTATAACTACTTATGATGAAGAAGGGGATATAATATATCGTACCAGCATCCCTTTATATACCTTTGATAAAGACTTAGTAGAAAGTGACCGAACTTTTTACTTCAGAATTCTTGAACTAAATGGCGCTTCAGTAGATACTAATATTGTCACCATAACCATCACAGATGCTGTTGAAAATACCACTTTTGGCTTTGAACAAGCACATACCTTAGCATCCTACCAAGCTGGCATAGTTTCCGTAAAACTGACTAAATCAATCACAACCAGTGACATATTTCAAGTGCCATTTGAGATATCAGGCACGGCAAATGCTGATGCTGACTACAACATATTAAATAATGCCGAAATGGTAACTTTTGAATCTGGCGAACAAACCGCAAGTATCGATATTCAAATTATAGATAATGGTTTACCTCGAAGCGGTAGCACTATTCACTTACTTCTATCACATGCTGGCGATGCCGAACTTAACGATACTCCAGCTCACGATATTATTTTAATGGGAGATTTAGCACTAAACGATACTGGCGCACTTACGGGTGATGATGCTAATCATGGTCGAGACAGTATCGACATATTAAAAAATGATGAAAACGATGGCTTAGCGGCATTTTCATTCACCAAGCTTGATTACCAAGGTAATAAAGTCAGTGATGATAATAACTTTACCTGTATTGAAGATAATGTTACTGGCCTTGTTTATGAGAAAAAACAAAGTAATAAAATAGCTTATAATGCTAGGTTATCTGATGATGAAATATCTCGACTAAGCAAACCATTATATTTAATCACCTACCAAGATATTTATGACACCTTCCAACAAGAGGTTGATGGTGAAACTAAAAGTGACTTTACCAACATAACTGGTCGTGATTGGGATGGATTTTCCGATCAAGAAAAAACAGCACTTGCCTTTAAACAAACCTCAGTAATTAGTGACGAAGAATTTACCGCGCTACTACAAGATAGTCGAAGAGAAGTAGGCGACACCTTAAAATATGCCTTTAATGAAGCATTACAATTTCAGCATACTTTTTGGCGAAGTAATGTCTATAGTTATTATTGGTTAAATACTGACAGTAACACTAACGGAGGCCGGAATGGCAGTGAAGGCAGTTTTGTAAAATCTACTGCACCTATTTCTAGGCTTTGTGCTTTTCCACATAATGGCATGACAAACTATGTTAGCGGTTTAAAAGGTTGTAACAGTACAGAATACCTTAAAGTAATGAATAACCTTGCCGTTTGTGGTTTTAGTGACTGGCGATTACCCCAAATTGAAGAGCTTCGCTCTATTGTGAATTTTGATATTAACTCACCGGAATGGGACGAGCGATTTTTTCCACTAACAAATACTAGCGGTGATTATTTAAGTGCTAGTCCAAGCGTTAATAATAATGCTTCAGTATGGTGTGTAAGTGGTGACACAGGTGAAGTAAAGCTCTGTCATAAACAATATCCTAATTTAATTCGCGCTGTACGAGGAAATAACTAATGTTTTTTAATAATAGCCAAAAGAATATTAAATCAGTCATCTTATTAACTACACTTGCTTGTTTACTAAACAGCTCTTTAACAGCTGCTCAACAATGCAAAACCTCTAGTATCGCTGCCAGTAATGATCCACAACAATTCGTTATTAACTCACAAATAGGCACAGTGATTGACGCGCGAACAGGGCTAGAATGGTCAATATGCAGTTTAGGCCAAACGTGGCAAAGTGGTAATTGTATAGGTATACCAACACACTATGCCAACTACACTACAGCATTAACTAGTGTAACTACTTATACAGATAATAATATACAGTGGCAAGATTATCGCTTACCAAATATTAAAGAGCTTGGTTCAATAATTGAGCATAGTTGTAACGCTCCAGCTATTGATTTAAATGCCTTTACCGGCACGCTTAATGCCGTTTATTACTCATCAACGTCTGATACTCAAGGCAATTTACATTTTTCACCTATGTTAGGTGTAAAAGCAATAGACTTCACCAATGGTAGTGAATTTATACCTGATGTAAATAAGTTCAGATATGTTCGTTTAGTGCGCACTATTAATTAATAAACCTTTGAAAATGATATTTAATAACAAAAGTTAACACAGTAGCATTAGCGAAATAGCAGATTACTCACTACACTTATACTTATCTTGAGCAAAGTGTAGAGAGCCACTATGTCACCACTTTTTTTGAAAAGAGCTATTAAGTTTTACGCTATTTTTAGTTTATCAATTGGACTATTTATGACCAGCCAAATAGTCATAACACTTGGTTTATGTGCTTACCTCATTAATAGCATTATAAAAAGATAATTTTAAACAATGGTTATGTATTAACCATTATTCCTAAATTCTCCCTTCGTAGTACAAAACTTGATTTTAATCAAATGATAACAATTGTTATTTGCATCTGTATTCTGTATAATTTGAAATTCCTACTAAATCTCATTGGTTTTTATAAGTTTATTATAAATATCTAAGCCACAAATAAAATACTATGAAAAGAAATCACCTCGTTTTACTGTTCTTCTTATTTAGTACTTTTTTTGCACACGCAGAAAACAACGAAGAACAATCAGGTTTAGAAAAGCTAAAACAAAATCTACAAGTTATTAGTGATTACCAGCAAAAAGTTAGTAACAAATTAAATAACCCTACCGGTCAAAACGATACCGCTAGGTTTATAAAGCCCAATACAAGACGTGATCCTTTTTCTTACACAGATCAAATGTATCGTAATCAACAACCAAATCAAAACACATCACAGCCGCGTAGTAAAATGGCGTCAAATGCATTGTTATTAGCAACAACCACAGCTTTTACCGCCGATGGTTTACCTATTATGAAATATAGGGGGGTTGCTCAATCACCGTCAGGGGAGGTTATTGGTATTTTGGAAATTCTAGGTATGGGGGTTTATACGGTGAAAGTAGGCGATCAAATTGGTCTACATGAAATTGTAAAAGAGTTGGTGCTAACCATAGAAGGCTTAAGCCGTAACAATATTATTATTAAAACAGGAAAACTTGGTAAAAGGCTAGTGGTTCAATAATGATAAACAACAATTACTTAAAACTATTTCTTTACGCATTATTATGTTTCTCATTAACCACTGCTAACGCCAAAGAAAAAAATCAAAATCAAAAAATCCCTTTTATTGAATTTAAGCAAGCTAAGGTTCAAGATGCCGTTGGCTTGTTGGCTGACATAGCGGATATCAATATTGCCGCTACACTTGAAGCTAGTCAGCAAGTGGTTTCATTTCGCATGAAAAACACCAGTGCAAAAGGCATTATTGACACTATGGCAAGAGTTTCAGGTCTTTGGTATCGCTACATGCGCTCTACCGACAGTTACTTATTGATGACCGCCGAACAATATCAAAGTGATATAGTTGTTTTCCGTGATGACCTAGTGCGCACCTTTGAACTTCGTCATCAAAATGTAGAAGCGGCTGCTAAAACCATTCGCAACCTATATGGTGAGCGAGTAATACTGACCTTAGAATATAAAAATGATGACTTTATTGGCTTACCCTACGAAGAGGTTGAAGACGCCATCACTTCTAATGTTTCAACTAACGACTCCAGTAATAGTAATAATAGAAGCAGTAACAGAAACTCAAGTAACAACCGAAACAATAACAACCAAAACAGTCGATACGGTAATAACCAAAACAACAACCAACAATACGGGCAAAATAGTAACCAACAAAATACTAGCAAAGGTGAAGACGGTACGGTAGCCGGTGAGCAACTTTCTACTTTAGGCAGCTTTGCTCAAGGCAGACAAGGACAAAACTTATTAACCTCCGGTCAACTTAATAGCCTACAAGGCCAGCAAAACGTAAATGATCAAAAAGTAGCTAAAGTAACAGATGCACAAACCCCGGTATATATCACGGTAAACCGTATTCACAACTTACTTTTTGTTCGCACCACTGATGAAAGGGTATTAGCAGAAATTACCGAACTTATTGAAGTTAGTGACAAACCAACACCACAAGTTTTATTTGAAATGGAAATTATTGAAATTAACGTCAGCGATAGTTTTGACCAAGAATTTGATATTAGTTTTAATAGTGCAGGGCAAGTTGATGATCTTACTATTATAAGTGAGGCTGATGATGCCAAAAACACCTCCCCTTACGACATTACCACAGACAATTTTGGTCTCGACTTATCAGAAGAAACTAGTGCCAGTTCAGCTCTCGAACTTGCTGCTATTCTTCGTGGTGAAAATGTACACTCATTCATTTCTGGTGCTTCAGGTGGTGTTTATAGCTTTATTAATGACCAAGTCAATGCCAGTATTGAATTACTCAAGCAAAATGGTCAGGCTCGTACTTTATCTAAGCCGGTATTACTGGCATCAAATAACCGGCAAGCAAAAATATTTATTGGTGATGAACAAATAATTGCCACAGGTATAGGAACCAATACTTCAGATACCGTTTTAGATAACAACGGTAACGCTATTATTTCTGGGGGCTCAACGCAGGTAGAAACAGAGCGCCGTAAAATCGGTAATACTTTATATTTAATGCCGAGCATTAATGCCGATCGCACGATCACTATTGATATATTACAAGACAAATCATCAGTAGTTCGCAACGGTACTAAGTTACCTTATTATGATAGTGATGATGAAGAAATTAAACATCAAACTATAGATACCGTTACTCAAGCCAACATAAAAACAGTGGTCATTGCCAAAGATGGTTTAACCGTTGCACTGGGTGGCATGGTAAGTAGCAGCACGTCATTACAAACCTCAAAAGTACCACTACTGGGTGATATTCCCTATTTAGGTGCTTTATTTACCCAAGAAAATGAAGTGAATGAATCCTATCAATACCTCATTTTAATTACGCCGCATATTATTATGTCTCCAGAAGAATCAGCTGATCAATCGCGTAAAATAGCTGGCTTTAATTACGATAAAAATGCCGATCATGGTGATCAAGAACCTTATCCTGATTATGGCTTTGATCGTTATATTGAACTTACTAAATTTGCCATCAATGCAACTGACAGCAAACAAAATAGCATTACTAATATAGCGGCTAATATCACAACGAATAGCGAAGCTAATATAAAACCAGTGGCAAATATTAAAGGCTCGGCATCGGCTATTTTCTCTATTCATGGTGTTAGCGCCAAAGCGCAAGCAGCTTGGCAACAGGATAATTTATTTGTTAGTGCTTTTAAACTACGTAATCACACACCAGTAGAGCAAAATATTGCCAATAATACCCTACGTGGAGATTGGCTGTCAGCCACCTTAATGCAAGAGCAGTTAAACCCTTTTTCTGAAGAAGGTGACTCAACTTGGCTTTATTTAGTCTCTGACAAACCATTTCAGCAAATTGTTGAACAAATAGAGAGGTAGAAAAACAATGTCAGTATTAAAACTCGCATTACTATCAATTTGTATACTGCTAACGGCTTGCCAAACTACCAGTATACGAGAGTTAAGTGCCAGCGAACCCAACAATGCCAGAATAGAACAAAATAAAACTGCAGGGCCAAAGAATGGTGATTATCCTTCTCCGCAAGCAAGCCACCTACGCATGTATGTTTTTACCTCATACCAAGACGAAGATGAAAAAAGCAACGAGCGTGATGGCTACTTTATTGATTTTGAAGTAGAGAATAAGCAAAACAAAAATTTAGAAAAGTAAAAACAACCAAGGTAACTTTTCAACTGCCGTCACTTCGTGGATAGAAAGTCGTCATACCCGAGGTCACTAAATCGGGTATCTATGTCTAAGGGCTTAGATTCCCGCTTAAAACACTACAGGGATGACTTACATGTTAGCTGCAATAAGTAGTTACCAACCAAGTAAGTAAAAGGAAAAACTGTGTCTGACAATAACTTAGCATTAAGCGATTCGTTAAATGAAACGTTAAACCAAGCAAAATCATTAAGTGACAAAATACTTCAGCAACTCAATAACGTTATTTTAGGTAAAAAAGAGCAAAACAAAATAGCCTTAACCTGTTTGCTCGCCAATGGTCACTTACTTATTGAAGACTTACCCGGTTGCGGAAAAACCACCCAAGCACACGCACTTGCTATTACCTTAGGTTTAGATTTTAAACGTATTCAATTTACCAGTGATTTACTCCCTTCAGATATTTTAGGTGTCTCTATTTTTGAAAAGTCACTCAATGAATTCTGCTTTCATCAAGGGCCTATTTTTTCACAACTTGTCCTTGCTGATGAAGTAAACCGCGCGACACCAAAAACTCAAAGTTCATTACTCGAAGCCATGGAAGAGCGCCAAGTCAGTACTGAAGGCAAAACCTTAACTTTGCCAAAACCCTTTTTTGTTATTGCAACTCAAAATCCTTCACAGCAAATAGGCACCTTTGAATTACCAGAGTCACAGCTTGATCGCTTTTTACTGCGCATCTCACTAGGTTATCCAGAAAAAGATGCAGAGCGTCGTTTATTTAAAGGGGAGAGTGGCCGTAGCAAGCTTGAAACACTAAGCCCTGTAACCAGTCCTGATCAACTTATTGAGCTGCAACAAACGAGCAAAACTATTCACCTTGCCGATGCCATTGTTGACTACTTACAAGACCTAGTCGCCTATACTCGTAATAGCAATTTATTTGTTGCCGGTATATCCACTCGCGCCTGTTTAGGATTAATAGATTCCGTAAAAAGTTATGCCATGATCCAAGGTAGAGAGTTTGTTATTATTGAAGACGTACAAACTTTATTTCCGTATTTAGTTGCTCACCGGTTAGAGCCAATAAGCGAATTAATTAACTGCGAAGATATTGGTAAAAGTATTATTGAGGCCGTTAACGTTGACTAAATCTTCGTTGGCTAAAAAAGACCGATGGCAAGTAAAAATAACCGGTTTTGGCATAACGTGGTTAATAAGCTGCTTAGCTATGTTTATCTTTGCCACCAACTACAGCAATAATTTACTGCTTTTTATTTCGCTTATTTTACTTGCCTTATTCATCAATAGCAGCTGGCTAGGTTGGCTAAACGTACGCCAACTCAGTATCAACACTTTACAGCTTGAGCCTATTTATGCTGAGCAAACAGGCGCTATCAAGGTACAAGTTACCAACAAAAAAGCCAAACAGTCGCTAGCAGTAACGATAAAGCTCCCTGACTTATCTCAGCTAAACAGTGAAACCGCTTTACCATTAAGCAAAGAAAAACTATTTACCGCCACAGTCAATATTCATCAATTATCTCGAGGCTGTTTTGGTATTAACAACATACAACTTGCTACTACCTACCCATTAGCTTTATGGCGTTGGCAAAAAAACTTTACTCAGCAAGCGACACTTTGGGTTTACCCTACGCCAAAAGGTAAGCAGCCTTTGCCAAAACCGAAAGCAAAGCAGGGCACTTATTTAAAACGAGAACAAGGTGATTTTTCTCATGTACGCACTTATCAACGCGGCGATAGTCTAAATCATATTGCTTGGAAACAAATGGCGCGCACTGGTGAAGTAATGACCAAAGAGTTTGATGGTGGTGAAGGTTTACGACAAACCATATTAACTTTTCAAGACTTAAAAACGCCCAATACTGAAGCGCGATTAAGCCAGTTATGCCGTTGGATATTAGATTGTCACCAAAAACAATTAAAATATGCTTTAGCCTTGCCTAATCAAACTATAGACGCAGCACAAGGTGAAGCACACAAAGAAACTTGTTTACAAGCACTCGCGCAATTTGGTGTCAGTTTGAATAAAGCAGCAGAAATGCCATGAATACAAAAGATAACATGACTATGTACTTGTTTCAGGGGCGTCATTCTCGATGTGTTAGAAACTCCGCCACTCCCACAGCGCTCAACCCCCGTCATTCCCTAGATGTTAAAACCTGTCATTCCCGAGGTGTTTTAATCGGGAATCTCAGAAAAAAAGCACAAGATACCCGATTTAGTAACTTCGGGTATGACGATGTTGCAAGGTTGGGTATAACGATGAAACTTCAAACTCATCATTCTATGATATGCAACCCCCGTCATTCCTTAGATGTTAAAACCTGTCATTCCCGAGGTGTTTTAATCGGGAATCTCAGAAAAAAAGCACAAGATACCCGATTTAGTAACTTCGGGTATGACGATTATAATAAATACCTGAGTTAACTACATAGCCATGAACGATAAAGTATCCTTGCCCGTAAACCTAATAATATTAATGATCTTCACCTCAATACTGAGCCTGGTCAGCATAAATACTACCTACTCAGCAACCACCTACTCAGAGATCAGCTTATCAGTCATAACCTTATTACTCGCTACTTGCGCATTTTTTTCCACAAAAAAATCTGCGACAAAAAACACCAAAAAATCAAAAATTAACCCTTACCAAATTATCGTCTACCTTTTACTTTTCATCGGCCTTTTTCAAATTTGGCAACAACTAGAAATCCCCTCATTAACCGCCATTTCAACTTTATTAACTTTGCTTGCTTGGGCAAAAGCCTGTGAGTTAAAAAGCAACCGCGATGTTAAATTTATTTGGTTTTTACTTTCAGTTTTAGTCGCTATTAATATTTTACTATCGCCACAATATCAAGTACCCATAGCTGTTGTTGGTGTAATATTACTGTTACTGACGGCAAGCAATTTTAGTTATTTATTTAAAAGCACAAGCATCAAAAGTAGCCAAATCAAAGCTAAAACCACGTTAAAACAACTTAGCTTATTGACATTAGTTAGCCTACCTTTTGCCATTGTATTGTTTGTTACCGTACCGAGAATAAATTTACCCATGCAAGAACTTGGGCTTGCCATGGGCTTACCCATCACCGTAGCGGTTGACAAAAATCTAGCCGACAAAGGCCTAGGAAAAGAGCTTAGTTTTGATGACATTGGCGAGCAAGGCCGTAAAGACTCACGGGTATTACTCGCCAGTCTACCGTCAGATTTCACTCAAAACCCACAGCAACCACTGTATTGGCGTGGCCCTGTTTACTGGCGCTATCAACAAGTAGAAAGCGCTACCGGTATCACTGAAAAATGGTTACTCAGAAAAGACTTCAATGTGCGCAGCAAACGTCAATACAATGGTTTTGGCTCTAACCAAGCTCTCGCGCAAATGACCAGCCAACGCGAAAGCACCATTGAATACAACGTAATTTTAATGCCGCATGGCGAATATTGGTTATACGCGCTAGATCTACCACAAACCTTAACGGGTGAATCTTATCTCTCGCAAGATTATCAACTATTAAGTATTCGCAAAGTTAGCACCATGTGGCGCTACAAAATAAAAAGTAGTTTGAACTATCAAATCTCAGAAAAAGAACCACAAGCCCAGCTTGAACTAGGTTTACAATATCCAGACATCAACCCAAAAATAAAAGCGCTAGGCGAACAATGGCAACAACAATTTGCCAATGCTAAGCAGCCAGCACAAGCCATTATTGAACAGGCAAAGCAATTTTTTACCCAAGGAAAATATCTTTACGCCAACAGCAAATATAAATATCAAGGAGAAAACCAGCTTGACCAATTTTTGTTTAACCGCAAAGTAGGGTACAGCCAACATTACGCCAGCGCTCTCACGCTGTTACTACGTGCCGCCAAAATACCAGCTCGCTTAGTGGCGGGTTATCGTGGTGCTGAGCAAGTTGGCTTAACCAATATGTACACAGTAAATGATCACCACGCCCACGCTTGGGTTGAAGCCTATTTTAGCAATGAACAAGGACAGGCCAGTTGGCAACGTATTGACCCGGCACTTTGGCTAAATGATTTGTTTTCTAGCAACAAGCAAACACAAGAAAGTGAACAAACCGAGAATAGTAAAAATTTTGAACAGAAAAATAAGCAAATAAACTTAAACAATAAAACTGAGCTTAACAAAGCATCGGCAAAGCAAAAAGCAGCTAACACAAATAAAACTAACTGGTTAAACAGCCTAAATCAATGGACACTAAATTTTGACGCCGACAAACAAACTCAGCTTGCCAAAAAACTAGGTATTAAAAAATTGCTTTGGTGGCACCTGCTTGCCATAGCTATCGGTTTACTACTGCTGTTAACCAGTCTTTACTACCTTAGCCTACGCTTTATCAATCGAGGCAAAAAACCAGCCGAGCATGTCATTGTTTATCACAAACTCTGCAAAAAACTCGCAAAAAAAGGTATAACTCGTTTACCTCACGAAGGCGCACAAAGCTACTTTAATCGCTGTGCGGTAAACCAAAATATTATCGCGCAAAAAAAATCAGCAATAATTATATTACTAAGCTCTACATACCTAACACTAGCTTATGGAAAATTAACACCAATAGAGTACCAACAAGCTTTAAAAGAGTTTAAAAATATCGCAACAAAAGTATAAGCCACGCAAATGCTGCAAACCTTCGACTAACCTATGTAGGGGGCTAATTCATTGGCCCTTATTGAAAACAAACATAGTTAACAAAAAGCAAATATAACTAATAACTCGTAAATTCATTAAAGTTGATTTAGATCAAAAACTTGTAAGTTACCTGTAAAAATAAATGAAAACAATTCTCATTTGCACTTGACTGTGCGGTTTATTTGCATATAATAAGAATCATTCCTATTTAGAGTTATTACTTTAATGAAGTGGTTTTTATATTATGGCGCAAACATTAATGAAGCCTATAGATAGTAAAAATAGTAAGCCAAATGAAAAACACGCTGAAATTTTAGAGCAAATTGCTAACTTATATACAGAATTGTTTAATCATGACGGTTACGGTGATTTTCGGGTTGAAATGAAAATATTAAGACGCGGTCAAAAAGAAGTCATTATTCACTGCGGTAAACAACACCGTTACGTGGTTGACTGCGACTCAGCACTAAAAGCTGAAAACCCACTAAAAGCATTATTGAAAAGAGATATTTTGGCTTAACCCTTCGACTGCTTCGCGCTCAGGGCGAGCGGAAAAAATCGAAGGAAAGGAAAACGGCGGTAAATAAACCCGTCATTCCCGTGGTTACTTAATTGGGAATCTAAGTAAAGAAACAAGTACAGACCTCCAATTAAAACACCATGGAGGTGACGAAAGAATAAATACCGTCATTCCCTAAGTCGCTTAATCGGGAATCTAAGTAAAGAAACAAGTACATAGGTACTAATGGAATAGTACTGAACCGATGCAGGCGCCACGCCTGATCAACGGATGCGAAACAAACAATGACTGTTCATGTTGCCCAGCCTCTTCGGGAGAGGTCGCCGCTTGAATCATGCCACTTCACGTAAACTTATAGTAGTTAGCTTGAAGAAATGCATTAGCACAGTCTTCTTAACAATCATTGTTTTATTTAACATTAGGCACACTAACTATTAGCAACAACTAACAACGCTAATAACCGCCTGTTAAATAGCAAATTAAAGGATAAACAACATGTTTAACAACAGATGGGCTAAAAGCCTTACTCAAAAATTTAACCAAATTCAAGCAAGCGATATTGCTAATGTTAACGACAGCGAGCTTAAGTCTAAGTTTTTAAAACTTAAAGCCGCTAAACAAGCGGGTTTCACTTTACTAGAATTACTAGTAGTTGTTGCTATTTTAGCCGCTATCGCTGGTACTGCCTCAATTGCATTACAAGATACTGATGCCCGTGCTTCTGCCGCTGCCCACGTAGCTATGATGGATGAATTAAACAAAGGTATTCGTACTTTCCGTGTATTAAACAAAAACACTTTACCAACTAACTTTGATTCATTAATTTCTACAACTACAGCACAGGACGGTGCAACTGGTGCCGCACAATTATCTGTTTCAGCTATTGGAGATATTGCATTAATGACTGTGACAGATGGGGTTGGTGGAATTTTACATGGCGGAGGTATTACAGGTTTACGCTATGTACAAGTTCCAGCTGACTCCGCCGCGGCCGTAACTGCATCGATGGATCCTGCTGATGACGGTGATTGTTCAGATATTGAAGCCTTAATCGCTAGTCGTGGTAATGCTGTTGTTGCTGGTAATATTTTTATGAGCCCTACTGCTAATGGTTGTGGCTATACAACAACTTTTAGTACTTCTACAGGTGATTATGCAGCCCCAACTACACAGCCAAGTATTGCTATTTGGACTGGTGGTGCAGAACGTATTATTGGTGCTGACGGTGAAGGGTTTGACGGTACAACAATTGCTACAACTGCTGGTGTTATTTCAGCAGGTGTCGCAGAAGCACCTGTTATGATGGCTGTAGGCTTAGGCCCATCATCTAACTTATTCAACGCTAACGATTTAGGTGGTATGACTACTGTACCAGTATATCGTCACGTTTCAGAGACTGAATACAATCGTTTCACAGCCTTATTTAATATAGGTACAGTTAATTCGAGCTCAGACGGTATTGATGTTGCTGATCAAGTAACTCTTGCTGCTATCGTTGATGGCGCTGGCGATACTAAAGAAGAAGAATTAGGTGAGTGGGACGGTACTCGTAACACTATCTAATTTAAGATTTTCTTAAATTAGCTTAGCTAAATTTAATGGACTACGCATTATTATTGTTAATCGGCTATTAGCCACTATCAGTAATAATGTCGCTGCCCCACAGGACGTTAGGGGTTTTCAAGGACGAAGTAAGGGACAACACTTAGTTGTTCTATTACAAGGTGTAAGATCGGTCGGCATTTGCCGACCTTTCTTATAACACTTTTTTGTTAGGTGTTAGGCATCCGCAGTGTTCTAACGCTTAATGAAGAGGTGTTATAAGAAAGGTGGATTTTAAGAGCTGAGATTCCCGCTCAAGACACTGCGGGAATGACGGATAAGAAACACGGAACACCATAAAATTAACTAGGTCATTCAGGTTTTATTGTAGGTCGGCATTTATGCCGTCAATTTTACGGGATAAAGCCCGACCTATAGGTAAAGTCAAAGTTTTTTGAGTTCCTGAACGAAGTGCATAGGCACGAAAATTAATGAATAAAACCTAACCTAACCAATAGAAGTACCATGTTAAAAAAAATTATCATAACCTTAATCTCAGTATTATTAATATTTTCCGCTTCCGCCTTTGTTTGGCAAATCTATTCTGCCACTGTTAATGCTTCTGCTGATGATGGACACATGCTTGTCAGTAAAGCAGAAAACAGTTGGGGTGATGAAAGTAAAACCGTTGACCTAGACAACTACATAGCTAGCAACCAAGTATCACAAAACATTGTAGATAAAAAACAACGGGTAATGTTAGAGCCAGAGCTCATTAATTTTTATGCGGTGTTACAAACGCAGGTTAAAAAAAGTAAAGCCGAATTAGTGACCGATGCGTTAAGTGTCTGGGGTATTTCACCTTTACCCGAAGTTGGCTATAGCACTTATATTCGTAGTTTAATCGGTGAAGTGATTGCCGTTTATGTTGAAAACACCATTGCCAAACATATCACCACCTCGTTCACCCCTGAAATGATTATCGAGCTACAAGCCTATCGTTTATACAACTACGCCAAAGGGCCAAGATTGTTATTAGTGGGTGTAAAAGCGGTAGACAAAGAATTAGTTAAAAAAATAAAAAAACAGCAAAATAAAAAGAGCAATGAATAGTAGCTGAGATTCCCGCTCAAAACACTGCGGGAATGACGGAGTGGAGACACTGCGGGAATGACGGAGTGGAAACCTGCGGGAATGACGGAGTGGAGATACTGCGGGAATGACGGAGTGGAGACCTGCGGGAATGACGGAGTGTAAACACTGCGGGAATGACGGAGTGGAGACACTGCGGGAATGACGGAGTGGAGACCTGCGGGAATGACGGGGCTTGAACTCCATCGTCATACCCGAAGTCACTAAATCGGGTATCTATGTCTAAAAGCAGCAAAATAAGTAATAACAAGAGTGATGCTAGTGAGTGATATATATGAGTAAAACCAACAGCAAGCTTGTTGTCATTAAACAACAGCTAAAGCAGCTTCACTTACCTGAATTTGGCACTAAAGGCTTACTGATTTTTCAATCGGGTAGCTTTGGTCTACGTGCGGCACTATTTAAAGCAGACAAAAATTACGCCAGCATTGTTGATTTTGCCCAATCAAAACAAGTTGATTTTACTCGCGCCATTGCTGAGGTTTATCAACAATTAAAAAAACAGCAAAAAAGTGTGCCAAGGCGCTGTATTCTTATTAGCCCGTCAGTGGTTTCTGCCAACTTATCATTACCCGTAAGCCCAATAAAACCAAAACTCTACAGTGATATGCAAGAGTTAATTCGCTGGGAAATAGACGGCGCGATGAACGACGACAACAAACAATGGCTAATTGGCTCAATGTTGGTTGAGCGCGGTTATTTAACCTCAGGCCAGCGTGAAGAAATAGTCACTGAATTAGAACTTCGTCAAGATCAAGGTGGCGATGCCGCCATGACTCGCTTTGGTGATTTAGCGGTAGAGCTAGAGTACTTAACCGATAAGCAGCTACAAGAGTGTTTCTCTTTACAAAATAAATTATTAGAACTTGAACAAAACTCAGTATTTGGTTACCAAGCTGAAATAACTGAAAGCCCATTAGACAGTCAGTTTTCAGGGTTAAGTGATGACGCGTTAGTTTTAGATAATGAAAACCAAACCGAACACCCTTGGTTGGTAGCTGGTTTAGGACGTAATATTCGTAAACGCTGGCACGGCGCTTTTGCGTTAAATGGTTTAAAACTTGAAGCTTTCTACCCTGACAATGGCGCAACTTTCGCCGCATTAGGTTTGCGGAGCCACGAAGAAAACCATTATTTAATAGAAATACATGCTTCTCATTTAGTGTTTTTACAAGGCAGCGGCAAAAACTTAAAAACCATTAAAACCAAAGCAAGACACGATGGTGATTTAAACCTAGATGAAGTACTGTCTATTTGCCCAAGCGATATTGCTCGTAACACTGAACAGCTTTATTTATATAGTTTAGATGACTCACTTGACGAGTTGTGCTTTGCCTTATCTGAGCATTTACATATTGAAGTAAGCGTATTAGCGCAGGCTAGGCCTAAATTTATTTTACCGAAAGACTTTAACAGCAATGGTTTATTACCTTTTATTGGTATCGCCAACCATTTTCTTAAATTTGCACCGCAAGGCCGCGCTTGTGCCATTCCAGCAAAAGACAAAGAGCCACCACTGTGGCAAAAACTATTGCAACCAAAAGTAATGATAGTCACTGCTGCTGGTTTAGGCTTATTAGCGGCAACCGGTTTTATTGTTTGGATGCAAATAAATTTAGATTTTCAAACGCAACGTTTAGTTGAGTTAGAAGACAAGTATGAAAAAGAAAATAAAGTAAAACAACAATACGGAAAAATTAAAAGTGACTACAAATTGCTTGAAGCAGAAATTAATTCGATACAAGAAGAAATAATATTAAACGACAAACTTTATAAACACCTTAATAATGAATTGTTACCCGCCAGCACTGCCGTTCCAGGCGCATTATTAGCGATAGCGAATGCTATTAATGAAGGGGTGTTGATTGAGCAAGTGAGCTTAAAAACTGATGCCATTGAAATTGATGGCAGAGCGTTAAAAACTCACAATGCCAGCTTGTTTGCGCAAAAGTTGAATGAAAATTTACGCCCGTGGCGTTACCAAGTAGGTGAAACCCAATCTACCCAAGCAGAAGAAGAAACTACGGATGGTGTTTTTTTAGATTACAAAATGCACTTAACCATAGGCCGACGTTATTTTGCTCCTGAACCCGAGCAAGAACAGGGGCAAGAAAACAGTCAAGCACAACTTAATGCTAGAAAAGATGCTAAAAAAGGTGTGAATAAATGATCAGTTCATTAAAGCAAAAATTTAAGCGTTTACCTGCTAAAGACAGAAAGCAAATTGTAATTTTAGTTATTTGTGTCGTTGTTACCATTTATAGCTTATTTGCCGCTATGTTGTGGGAAGAAATGTTTAATGCTGAAAAAATGGCTAACCGTAAAGCCAACCGCATAGAAACACGTATTGGTAAAATTGAAGAACCTAAATTTGCTAGCGAAATTTCTGATAAAAATCTTAAAAAACTAAAATCACAGCTAGAGCAGTCTAATGAATTGTTGTCACAAGTTACGCAAAGGTTTGTGCCATTAGATGACTCTGATCGTTTACAAAAATTGAAATCAAACGTGTCTAAGCTGGCGGAAGATCTTGGTTTAAATATTAAACAGTTTGAAGTGCTGGGCATTAAATACAAAATAACTGAAGAAGAATTAACTGAGTTTACCGACACCCGTAGAAAATACTATCAACGGCCTTTGTTTTCGATAGAAGCCGAGAGTCGTTTTTTCCCGTTATTAAACTTTATTGAAGCGTTAAAAAAACTCGATAATATCGCCATAGTTAGGCAAATAGATATAAGCAGAGACGAACAAGGTAAGTTAATTATTAGCATGAAGATTTTGGTATAAGTTTCGTCATTCCCGCAGTGGTTTGAGCGGGAATCTAAAGGCAGAGATACCCGATTAAGTAACCTCGGGTATGACGATGTTGCAAGGTTGGGTATGACGGTGGAATTTAGGCTCCGTCATTCCCGTAGTGGGTCAACTCAGTCATTCCCGCAGTGGTTTGAGCGGGAATCTAAACAAACATAATAAGGCTAGCGTAAAAAATGGCAGCAATACAACTTATAGAGTTGATGGATTTATGTGTTGATCTGCATGCGTCAGACTTACACCTGAGCGTTGACTTACCGGCTATATTTCGCATTAACGGAAAGTTAGTGCGTTATAAAGCAGATGAAGACAGTGACGAATTCATTTTTCAACCTGATCTAATGAAAGAACTCTGTGATTCGTTAATGAATCAACGTCAGCTTGAAATGTTTGAACGCGATTCAACCTTAGACATGGGTTATAGCTCAGACAAAGACCAACGATATCGTATTAATATTTATATTGAAAAAGGCCATTACGCACTAGCAATACGTTATTTAGATGGCTCTTTTAAAAGTATGCGTGAGCTGGGTTTACCGCCACAAATTGATTATTTTGCCAATTTAAAATCCGGCTTAGTGTTAGTGTCAGGCGCTACCGGTAGTGGTAAATCAACCACCTTAACCGCTATTTTAAACAGTATTAATCAAAATCAAGAAAAACACCTACTGACTATTGAAGACCCAATAGAAGTAGTGCACAAAAATATAAAATCTATTGTTCATCAACGAGAACTTTATTCAGACGTTCCCAGTTTTGCCAGTGCGGTTAAATCCTCTTTACGCGAAGACCCTGATGTCATTATGGTGGGCGAAATGCGTGATTTAGACACTATTCGCGCTGTACTTACCGCCGCTGAAACCGGGCATTTAGTGTTTTCAACCGTGCATACCAATAATGCTGTAGGTGTTATTGAACGTTTAGTAGGGAGTTTTCCTGGTGATGAACAAATTGTTGCTAGACAGCGTATCGCTTATGCACTTAAAGGGGTTATTGCTCAACAATTACTGCCTACTATCAACGGTAAAAGCCGCGTGGTTGCTATAGAAACCTTGATAGTCAATGCCGCAGTAGCTAATTTAATTGAGTCATCAAAAACCAAACAAATTTACTCAGTGATGGAAAGTGGCGCGCGCCAAGGCATGCAAACATTAGATCAAGCCTTAGTTAAGTTAGTAAAAAATAAAAAAATTAATGAGCTCGATGCTAAAGCAATATGTCGTGACAATGAAACCTTTAATCGTTTATTGAGTTTGTAAAATAGCTGCTCAGCTATCGTCACCTCCGTGGTGTTTTAATCGGAGGTCTGGATTCAGCTGTAGTTTTTAACAACAAGATTCCGGCTTAAGAGACAACCGGAATGACGTAACTATGGCTACAGTGAATGGTCACTGTACTAACAACAAAGGATAAAAAATGGCCGCTGCCGAGTCTGCATTAATACATGCTGGCGTACAAGCAGGATTGATAGATCAGCGACAAGTTGCTGATCTGCAAATTCAAGCTAAACGGGCTAGAAAACCTGTTTTAGATTATATTACCTTAGAAGGGCGCTTCCCTGTTATGGCGCTTTATCGCGCCCTTGCTACGATAAAAAAACTACCTTTTGTTGAGCACCGAGATTTAATCATTGATTTAGATCTAATTAAAAAATTTCCGCAAAACACCTTAGAGCGCAAACATTTTATTCCTGCTTATTATCAAAACAACTTGGTGATGGTGGTTGCTAATCCTGATGATAAATCTCCGGTTGAGCTGTGCAAACGCATAGTCAATCAAGTCAGTAGTTTGGTGGTTAGCGATATTGGTTTAATTGAGGGCATTATTGAACGTGCTTTTAGTCATACTAATACCGGTAGTTTTGATGCGGTAACCTTTTTTAATAACTTAATGAAAGAATGTCATTTACGCCATGTAACCGATATGCACTTTGAACCAGAAGAATTTGGCATGAGAATTCGGTTGCGCATAGACGGAAAAATGTCTGAATATGAACGACCAGTATCGTTAGGTTTACGTGATCCTTTAATTTCACGTATTAAGGTTTTAGCGTCTTTAGATATTTCAGAATCAAATATGGCACAAGATGGTGGTTTTTCTTATATGGTTGATGGTTGGACGTTAGGTGATGTTGATATGCGTGTTGCTACAATTCCAGCACGCTGGGGTGAACGTGTCACCATTCGTATTTTGGGACAAGATACTGCTGATTTATCATTAGCACAACTTGGTATGCCAGATACTGTGCTGCATAGTTTTCAAAAAGCTATTGCTAAACCATACGGTATTATTTTAGTCACAGGGCCTACAGGATCAGGTAAATCAACCACACTTTATGCCGCCTTGCGCGAGCTAGACTCTGACAACCTTAATATTCTTACTATTGAAGACCCCATTGAACAAGTTATTAGCAACATAACCCAAGTACAAGTTGCTGAAAAAGTGTCATTTCCCAAAGCATTACGATCTTTTTTACGACACGATCCTGACGTTATGTTAGTAGGTGAAGTACGTGATCAAGAAACCGCCGACACTGCATTAAAAGCAGCGATGACAGGGCATTTAGTGCTATCAACTTTACACACTAATGATGCAGTAGGCGCTATTAATCGCTTGGTTGATATTGGTTGTCCCCGATATTTAGTGTCATCAACTTTGATTGGTGTTGTTGCACAACGCTTAGTAAGACGCTTATGTAAACACTGTAAAACACAATATCAAGCTAGCGATGAAGACTTAGCGCTTTTAGGCTGTGAGCAAGATTCATTAACTTTATTTAAACCCAACGGTTGTGCTTTATGCTTAGGCAGTGGCTACCGTGGGCGCGTTGGTTTGTATGAAACACTCTGGCTAGATGGTGAATTAGAACAGTTGATTTCTGCTGGCGCTACTGAAGATGAACTTATTAAGTCAAGCGAACAAAGCAACAGTTATTACCGTTTATGGCAAGATGCAAAAAATAAGGTTTATCAGGGATTAACCTCGGTGAATGAAGTAACACATTTATCATTATAGAAATCTAAAAATGGCGTGTGGTCACCGAGGGGGTGACGACGTATAGCGCCTCAGCTTAGTTATTAACAAGATACTAGCGAGGTATTAAAACAGTTTTGTTTCGGCTGTAAACACGGCTAAACAAAATTAACAAATGGAAACTTTTCATGGCTAATTTTACTTACAAAGCCCTAGATCAACAGGGCAATGAAACCACCGGCACTATTGAAGCGGGTAGTGAAAACGAAGCTCGCAGTAGTTTACGCGCAAAGTCATTATATATACTTAAACTGAAAACCGGCCGTGAGCAACAATCAACAAAATATATTATTACTAACGCGTTAAGTTATTTATCCATTAAACGTTATAAAAAAGCTAACAATGCTGACTTGGTATTGTTTTTTAGGCAAGTGGCTTTAATGTTGCGTGCAGGCAATACCTTAATGCAAGCCATTGAAGCTATTTCGCAAATGACCAGTAAAGTACGATTTAAAAATTCATTGGTTCGAATGTTGGTGTCAATTCAAGGTGGTTCAAGTTTTGCTCAAGCTATTGAGAAAGAAAAAAACATGTTCCCTCCACTTGTTGCCCGCTTAGTTGCCAGTGGTGAGGCTAGCGGTGAGCTGCAAGTAATATTAGAGCGTTTAGCTATTAATATAGGGCGAAGTGCCGATATCAAACGCCAATTTATCACTGCCATGTTTTATCCTGCTTTTGTTACTCTTGCTGCCATTGGTGTTACCACCTTTTTAGCCATGAGTGTAATCCCAAAATTTGCCAAAATGTTTGAAGGTAGATCATCGCAATTACCTGAGTCAACTCAAGCTATGATGGATTTTTCCGCCTTCATGGTCGATAACGGTTTAATGATATTTTCTACCTTAGGTATTACTATTTTTCTTACTTTAGCTGCCTACACCACAGAAAAAGGGAAAGCTGTTATTGATCGGGTTTTAATTCGCATGCCAATAATAGGCTCCTCTATCAAATCATCTGCTATGGCGCAAACAGGCATGACTATGGCGTTATTATTGCGATCAGGTTTAACGGTATTAGAAACCTTAAAAGTTATCGCTCATATTATGCCAAATACCGCAATGGCTTATTGCTTCACCCATGCCGGTGAAAAAATACTGTCAGGACAAAGTTTAACGGTTGGCTTAAATCAACCGCTTATTCCGCAAATGGTGCAGCACATGGCTGGCATTGGTGAAAAGTCGGGTGAATTAGATCAAGTAATGGACGAGCTTGGCGCTTATTTTCAAGCACAAACAGAAGCTAAATTAAAAGCGATGATAGCTATGATAGAACCCGCTATGACAGTGATGATTGGTGGTTTAGTTGGCTTTGTTTACTACGCCTTCTTTAAAGCCATGATGCAAGTTTCGGCTGGTGGTTAAATCATAATAATAAATTAGACTTCGTTATTCTCGCAGTGGGTTTAATTCCGTCATTCTCGCGGTGTTTTGAGCGGGAATCTAAGAAAAAGATACCCGATTAAGAAACCTCGGGTATGACAATGGAGGTTTAACTTCGTCATTCTCGCAGTGTTTTGAGCGGGAATCTAAAGAACAAAATAAAATCGTAATAACAAAAGGCGTTTGGGGCGTAGTTATTTACATAGTGCAATAGACAAATTTAAGGGTAATTCCCATAAGGAACAAGATATGCAATTTGATTTAAGCCATATCAGTATTAATCGTGATGACTTAGAGTTTTCACTAAACGACCCCATAGCCACACAAGTACAAGAAGTTGATTTAAACTTTCAAGACATGGATGCGCGTAGTTTTTTAAATAAAATCTTACTCGATGCGGTAAAAGCGGGCGCTTCAGACATTCACTTAGAGCCGTACCAAAGTGAATACCGAATTCGTTACCGTATTGACGGTATATTGCGTGACGTTACCTCACCACCAAAAGATTTTGGTCAGCTACTTAATATTCGTTTAAAAGTTATTAGCGCCCTTGATATTTCTGAGCATAAAATTACTCAAACTGGCCGCTTTAGAATGGCACTAACGCCTGATTTTTCGGTCGACTTTCGCGCCAGTATTACGCCAACCTTACATGGCGAAACCATCGTATTGCGTTTACTTTATTTACCGGAAGAGTTGCTTGAATTAGAAAACTTAGGATTGAGCTTTGACCAAATAGAAACCATACATCAAGCAATGGAAACGATGAATGGTTTGATTTTAGTTTCGGGGCCAACGGGTAGCGGCAAAACCGTCACCCTATATACCTTAATGAAAATGCTCAATATTCCTGAACGCAGTATTTATACCGTTGAGGATCCGGTTGAAATTCACATGAATGGTATTAATCAAGTTAATGTCAGTGAAAAACAAGGCATGGGTTTTGGCACTATTGCTGAAACTCTGTTAAGACAAGACCCTGACGTAATTGTATTAGGTGAAATGCGCGATAAAGAAACGGTAGACACTGCTGTAAAAGCTGCACACACCGGACATTTAGTATTATCAACACTGCACGCCAATGACGCTTCAAAAGTTATTCCTAGGTTACGTAACTTAGACATAGACGGATACAACATTGCGTCAACAGTGCATTTAATTATTGCCCAACGATTACTACGTAAACTTGATAGTGAGTCTAAGGAAAGATATCAACCTAGCCAAAAAGAGCTTAAGAGTGCTGGCATGGTTGTGAAACGAACAAAAGCTACTGACGAAGATGGCATAGAGCTATATCGCGCTAGACCAAGTAGAAAAAACCCATCAGGTTACCGTGGTCGAGAAGGCATATTTCAAATTGTTCCTATGACTAAAGCGTTGGCACAAATGATTATAGACGGCGCAACCGATCTTGAAATAGACAGCTATTGCCAAAAACAAGGTTATAAAACCTTACGCGAAATGGCGCTAGAGAAAGTCGACAAAGGCTTAACAGATTTAGCCGAGGTTGTTCGAGTATTAGGGCCAGCAAGAGACTAGCGCAGCTAGTAGCGAACATGAAGGAAATTAAACAATGAGAAAATCAAAATTAAAAGCAAAAATGATGGTGAAAAGCCGTCGTGCTTTAGCATTTTTATTCGCGCATGATAATTTACCGAGTAACACTCCGGCTAAAAAATCAGACAAACAACAAGGTTTTACCTTGATAGAGCTGCTGGTAGTAGTAAGTATACTTGCAGCGCTAGCAGGCTTAGCCTCAGTGTCGATGGAAGGCTACCAACAAGACTCAGAAGAAAAAATTACTCGAGTAGAAATGCAGCGTATCGCTAATGCCATTCGTAGGTTTAAAGCAGATACAGGGTATTGGCCGAAGACAGGGCCATTTAGCTACACTACAAACCATACAACAGTTTCAGCTACAGCACCTGTTTCGAGTTATAGCATGGAAGATTATCGTGATGATTATTTTAATAATGATGCTAATTTTTGGTGGTTATTTGAACAGCCCCCCCAAATGATTGGTTATTGGAATACAACCACATCTTCTCTCGTTAATTCTGAGCTTGACATAAATAAATTATGGCAATGGGAACACGATGTTGGTATGGGTTGGCACGGCCCGTATATTAATCGTGATGCCATTAAGACTATAACAGTCGATGGAGCAGAAGCAGGGTGCTCAACTTACTCACAATCTCAGCTACAAAACATTATAGATAAACCTCACACTTCTTACCCTGACCATATTATTAGACGCTTTAATGGATTAGTAGATCGTTTCCAACAAATACGAGAAAACAATTCAGGCAAAGATTACTGCGTATTAACTCGCGATGAAAAAAACATGGATGAGTTTAAAGTGGCCGAGTACTCAGCTTCACCTTATTTATATCGAGTGAATTACCCACTAAATAGTTATTGCTTAAGTGTTAATGGTTGCATTGCATTACAAAGCTTCGGTGCAAATGGCATTGATGAAAGTGATGAAGCTAGCATGACTGCCGCTGAAAAAGAAAAAATTGACGACATAATCTTTATCTTAGAACTTAATTAGTCGTAAGGAAGAACAATGAAATATATAAAAATCAAAAGAAAAAACTCAGGTTTCACCCTGCTAGAACTTGTCGTTGTGGTTGCCGTCATGGGTTTAATTTCTACCATGGCATTAGATGTCTATACCGAGCATTCCAACCAAAAACGCTTTGAAGCCACCAAAGAACGCTTAGCCGAAATTAAATTTGCCATCATTGGCGATCCTCGTCGTGATTTGGTTACAGGCTATGTTGTTGATGAGGGAGAGCTACCTGAAAACATTAATGCATTAATGTATAAAGAATATTGTTCTGACATTACTTATTTCGTTCAAACGTCTTGTGAAAGTGCAGCGGAGACTTGGAGTGAAAATGATAACTGGAATGGACCATATTTAAGAAATAGACAAACAAATAATGATGGAAATTTTGTTTTTAAAGATGGTTGGGGCAGTGCTTTTAAATATGAATATAACTCTACAGAGAGTAATGTCACAATTTATAGTATAGGATTAGACAGAGAAGAGAACCCTTCATCTGTTTCTGAATATAATGCTCAAAATTCATATGAGCAAGACTATCCAAGATCTGACTCCACAGCTCCTGAAGCAGACCCAGCCCCATTGATTACTCAGTCTGAGCTTAATCAAACTCTTAAATATAGAAGCACTGTACATGCAAGCGTAACAATTAATGCCACAGCTGTTATAAACGAATCAAAGTGTTTAGCAATAAGAAAATCTGAGGATTCATTAGTCTACACAAGTGCGCCTGTAACAGTGAGTATAGTAGCGGGATCTCAAAAACAAGTTTCTTTTGGTACCCTTAATAATGATGGAAACCGCCTTGAAAAAAATGGGCTAAATGAATACATATTATTAGATGTAGACTCAGGTACTTGTACAGCGGTTACACCTGCTTTCTGGACGGCTAATAAACGTGACGCATTTATATATAGAAGAGAGAATGAAAGCTTTCAACTGTACAATTTATAAGTTGTAATTCAAACAGGAGACCTTATGTCTTTAGCTAAAACCTTAACAAAAAAAATAGCACTGGTGAGCAGTGTATTAATACTAACGTTATTATCTTCATTTAATGTTTGTGCCAAAGGTGATTTAACCAAGCAAACGCCGATAGAAATAAAGGTGATATTAGGCGATAAAAACAATGCCATGATGTTTTCACCTTCAACTATTGAATTTGAAACGGGCAAGTTATACAAGTTGATATTAGAAAACCAAGGGCCAGTAAAGCACTACTTTAGCTCAGACGGTTTATCGCAATCAGTATTAACACGAAAGATACAAGTGAACGATGCCAGTGGCACAGCCATTGCGGAAATAAAAGGCACCATTCGAGAAATTGAAGTGTATCCGGGCTTTCAAGCTCAATGGTGGTTTGTACCGGTAAAAGCAGGCACTTTTAATGATTTACGTTGTAGCATTAAAGGACATGCCGAAGCCGGAATGACCGGCACTATTATTATTAAATAGTTAAATTTATTAATAATGCAACAAGAACGGGTATGACGATGGCGTTTAGG
>JAOPTQ010000087.1:0-1777 GCA_051531915.1 Colwellia sp.
TTATTTGTGTATAAGAGTTAGCTGTATGAATATAGTCAAGCGGTAAGGCAGCGGGTTTTGATCCCGTCATTCAGAACTTCACTCTTTAAAGATACGTCTTATCCCTGCCATTTTCAATGCTCAATAAAAAATAACAAAAAAACGCTTCACTATTTTATAACGATACCCCACATGCATAAGCTAATGCTTTGTTTTTTACCATGGTATTAATAAAAGGCACTTTATTCACAAAAGTAAAGCCTATATTACGCAGTGCTTTAACCATTGGCGAAGGATGGCTAAACGCGCTGTATAACGCATCCATTGTCGACATCATGATCAAGTTATCTTTACGCCTCATTTGCTCATAACCCGATAACACATCAACATTATGCCAACTTTTTCCATTAGCAATGGCATTTGCAAGTACTGTTTGCAAAGCTTTCACATCTTTAAATCCTAAATTAACCCCTTGTCCGGCCATCGGGTTAATAGTATGTGCTGCATCCCCTAATAATAAAACTCTGTTTTTTTGATAACTGTTTGCATGACGGCGAGTTAACGGAAAAGCGCCTTTCGCCAGAACCTTTATCTTTCCTATGCGCTTAGGAAATACCGACATGATTTCTTGCTGTAATTGATGATTAGAAAGTGCCGCTAAGCGTTTTATCTCATTACGTTGGTGATACCAAACTAATGACGCATAACCACCACTTTGTTGGTTTTTACTAAAGTGACTTACGCCTGACATTGGCAATAAGGCAATCGGCCCAGTAGGGTGAAATTGTTGCCAAGTTATATCTTGTTGCTCAACTTCAGTTTCAACATTTATCAACATCGCAGATTGTTGATAATCCCAACCTGTCATGCCAATATTTACCATACTGCGTACTTGTGAATTAGCGCCGTCAGCCGCAATCACTAACTTGGCACTGAGTAAATTATTTTCTAAAGTGAGCATCACTTCATCTTTATTTTGCGCTAGTTCAACTAAACTTTCAGGACAGAACAAGGTGATTTTTTTATGCACTTTTATTTGTTGCCACAAGGCGAGTTGTAACAAACGGTTTTCAACAATATGCCCGAGGTGCGGTTGTGAAATATCTTTTGCATTAAATTCAACATAAGCATGCTCTTGTTCCCACACACCTAAACGCTTATATGGACAAGCACGCCACTGTAATACTTGTTGCCATGCACCTAGCTGCTCAAGTAAATGCTGTGAGGCAAGGGATATGGCCGACACTCTTAAGTCTAAAGCTTGCTCTGGAGCAAAAGCCTTTGGCATAAATTTTTCAACCACGGCAACATGCAAACCAAGCTGAGCTAGGGTTAACGCGCTAGCAGCGCCAACCATACCACCACCAATGACCACACAATCAAACTTTTTAAACGTTGGGGAGTTATTCAAAAAAACCTAATCTTTATTAATTATTAATCACTCCATTCTACCCAAGCTAAAAAAACATTTCGAGAGTATTGAAGAAAATAATATAAACGGCTTTCAGTTACTCGAAATTATCAGTAAATTGATATAAAATACGTCTCCTTTTATTGAGGTTGTATTTTGCTATGTCAATAATCACCCAAATTTATGTGTAAAGAGTAAAAAGTAAATGAGTAAAAAGCTATATATCAAAACTTGGGGCTGTCAAATGAACGAGTATGACTCGCAAAAAATAGCCGAATTATTAGATTCAACCCATGGGTTTGAATTAGCGCCAGAAGCTGAAGAGGCTGATGTTATTTTACTGAACACCTGCTCTATTCGTGAAAAAGCACAAGAAAAAGTATTTCA
>JAOPTQ010000087.1:1800-12843 GCA_051531915.1 Colwellia sp.
CCTTTTGTTGATATGGTTTTTGGCCCTCAAACTTTGCACCGTTTACCTGAAATGCTAAATCAACTACAACATAGCTCTAGCCCTATTGTTGATGTAAGTTTTCCTGAAATAGAAAAATTTGATCGTTTACCAGAGCCTAAAGCCGACGGACCAACAGCTTTTGTTTCTATTATGGAAGGTTGCAGTAAATATTGTACTTTTTGCGTTGTTCCTTATACCCGTGGTGAAGAAGTAAGCCGCCCGTTAGACGATGTACTCTATGAAATAGCTCAACTTGCCGAGCAAGGTGTTCGCGAAGTGAATTTACTGGGACAAAACGTTAATGCTTATCGCGGTGAAATGCATGATGGCAGCATTTGTCGTTTTGCAGATTTAGTACGTTTAGTGGCTACCATTGATGGAATTGATCGTATTCGTTATACCACCTCTCATCCAGTTGAATTTACTGATGACATTATTGAAGCTTATGCTGACATTCCAGAGTTAGTAAATCATCTACATTTACCGGTACAAAGTGGCGCAGATAGAATTTTAACGCAAATGAAGCGTGGTCATACTGCGCTTGAGTATAAATCTCAAATTCGAAAATTGAAAAAAGTGCGTCCAGAGCTTTGTATGTCTTCTGATTTTATCATTGGCTTTCCTGGTGAAACTGAAGATGACTTTAATGCTACCATGAAGTTAATTGAAGCGGTAAATTTTGATTTAAGCTTTAGTTTTATTTACAGCGCAAGACCTGGTACGCCTGCGGCTGACTTACCTGATGAAATAAGTGAAGCAACGAAAAAACAGCGTTTATATCTTTTACAAGATAAAATAACACATCAAGCATTACGCATTGCTAGGCAAATGTTAAACACTGAGCAGCGCATATTAGTTGAAGGACCTTCAAAGAAAAACCCGATGGAATTGCGCGGCCGTACTGAAAATAATCGTATCGTTAACTTTGTTGCCCCTCATACCGTTATTGGTCAATTTGTTGATGTAAAAATAACCGATGTCTATAGTAATTCATTGCGTGGCGATTTAATTCGTCAAGAAAGTGACATGGGCTTACGTATTGCTCATTCTCCTGCAGATATTTTAGCCAATAGCCACCATCAATCAATACCGAGTAATCTTGATGACTTAGGCGTAGGTACATACACCCCATAAATGGATAATCAATTGAACAATTCAAGCAGCAAACAAGCTAGCCAACAGTTAACATTAACCCCTGTAGATAACACTCGTCAGGCAAATTTATGTGGTCCGATGGACGATAACCTAAAAGTTATTGAGCGTCGTTTAGGCGTTAATATAAGCTATCGTGGTAATCAATTTAAAATAGTGGGTAAAGATCTCAATTGCCAAGCCGTGCTCAAAATATTGCAAGATTTATACCTTGAAACCGCAATAATAAAAGGTCAGAGTAAAACTATTTCAGCTGAAATGGTACATTTAGCGATATTAGAAGCCAAGGTATTAGAGCAAGATGACCAAGCCAAGCTTGCTGATGATTTAAACACAAGTTATGAAAAAGTAGTGATGATCAAAACCAAGCGCGGCGTAGTAAAGCCACGTAATGATAATCAACAGTCTTACGTTCAAAACATTATTACCAATGATATTAGCTTTGGCATTGGCGTGGCAGGTACTGGTAAAACCTATTTAGCCGTTGCTTGTGCGGTAGATGCGTTAGAACGCCAAGAAGTACGACGCATTTTATTAACTCGTCCTGCCGTTGAAGCAGGTGAAAAACTGGGCTTTCTTCCCGGTGACTTATCACAAAAAATAGATCCCTATTTAAGGCCTCTTTATGATGCATTATTTGAAATGCTAGGCTTTGAACGCGTTGAAAAGCTAATTGAACGTAATGTCATCGAAATAGCACCATTAGCTTATATGCGAGGCAGAACATTAAATGATGCTTTTGTTATTTTAGATGAAAGTCAAAATACGTCTGTTGAGCAAATGAAAATGTTTTTAACACGCATTGGTTTTAATTCACGTGCGGTTATTACCGGTGATATTACTCAGGTTGACTTACCTCGCCATCAAACCTCAGGTTTACGTCATGCTATTGATGTTTTACAAGATATTAATGGTATAAGTTTTAACTTTTTTCAATCTAAAGATGTTGTTCGCCACCCCGTAGTAGCACGTATTGTTGATGCCTATGACGCTTTTGAACAAAAAGAAAATAGACAAAAACAGGCTAAAAAAGAGAAAGAACAACAAGAGTTAAATAAGTGAGTACATTAGTTGACTTACAATATGCCTGTGATGATGCAACTAATTTGCCATCGGCGCAACAATTTCAACTATGGGTTGATACTGCGCTAAAAACCGCTTATTCAAAAACAACAATCCCAGAAAAAAATATTCCTTTTGAATTAACAATACGTTTAGTTAACAGCACAGAAAGCCAGCAATTAAACAGTCAATACCGCAATAAAGATAAACCGACCAATGTTTTATCTTTTCCTTTTGACGTTCCAGAAGGTGTAGCGCTTAATTTGCTAGGTGATTTAGTTATTTGTGTACCCATTATAAAAGCAGAAGCGAATGCACAGAATAAGAAATTATTTGATCATTGGGCACATTTAGTTATTCATGGTTGCTTGCATTTACTTGGCTTTGATCATATAAACGACAGTGACGCTAAAAAAATGGAATCTTATGAGATACAATTATTAGCCTCTTTAGACATAAATAACCCTTATAATGAATACTAGATATAATTTTAAAACAGGAAGAAGTAAAGCTCTATGAGCGATGACAGGCCCCACTCAAGCAGCCGCGCTAGTAAAAAATCATTGTTGAATAAAATGATGCGATTATTTACTGCTGAACCGAAAAATATAGACGATTTAGTTGATGTATTAGCAGAAGCTCAAAATAGAGAACTGATAAATCCTGAAACTAAACAAATGATTGAAGGCATTTTAGACGTATCCGATATGCGTGTACGTGATATTATGATCCCACGAGCTCAAATGGTGACTATCGACAGAAGCCATGGTCTTGATGAATTTTTACCTATTATTCTTGAATCGGGTCATTCACGCTTTCCGGTTGTCAATGAAGATATTGATCATGTTGATGGTATTTTATTAGCAAAAGACTTACTTGCTTTTGGTTTTAATCCAACAACAAGTGACTTTAGTTTACAAGATATTATTCGCCCAGCCATTATAGTACCTGAAAGTAAAAAAGTTGAGCCTTTACTAAAAGAGTTTCGTTCTAACCGCTATCATATGGCTTTAGTTGTTGATGAATATGGTGGGGTTTCTGGCGTTATCACGATAGAAGATATTCTAGAGCAAATTGTTGGTGAAATTGAAGATGAAACCGATGATAATATTGAGGAAGATATTAAGCATTTAGCGGGTTCTGTTTATCTTGTTCGTGCATTAACTGAGTTGGGTGATTTTAATGAATATTTTAATAGTAATTTTGATGAAAGTAACGCTGATACCATTGGCGGCATAGTTTTGCATCAGTTTAATCATATGCCCCATAAAGGTGAGCATTTATCGATAGGTGATTTTGAATTTAAAGTACTTGTTGCTGATAATAGAAGAATGCATATGTTGCAGATAACTGTTGCTAAAAAGCATAAAATTAACGGTAAAATTAGTGACTAAGCTCAGTTTTCAACATTGCTACGCCCGCCTTAAAACCAAGCTATTTAATAAAAAAATTTGGCTCTGTTTCATTTCAGGGCTTAGTTTGGTTTTTGCCTACGCCCCTTTTTCACAATGGTGGCTAACACTTACCATTCCTATTGTTTTTCTTTCTGTAATTAACAATACCTCGCCAAAACAAGCCTTTGGCTATAGTTTATTTTTTGCTTTTGGTTGGTTTGCCAGTGGTATTAGTTGGGTTCATGTTAGCATTGATCAATTTGGCGGTTTACCCTTAGTTATATCTTTATTGCTGATGTTACTATTATGTTTGTATTTAGCATTTTTCCCTGCCCTTGCTGCCTATTTAACGGCTAGGCTTTCTACAAACAAGCAATTTAATTTATGGTTACTACCACCACTTTGGTTATTTTGTGAGTATTTACGCAGTGTAGTATTAACTGGGTTTCCATGGTTATCACTAGGTTATAGCCAAATAGATAGTCCATTAGCCTTTTTTGCGCCGGTTATCGGTGAAGTTGGGCTAACCACACTCGTATTATTTATTAATATCGCGTTATATCAACTTTTTTCACCTTTTTTTATTAACTCAGCTACGAGTAACAAACAGCAATATTTCTCCTTGTTTTTTCTTATTGGCATTTCAATATTAACCTCTGTGCTATCACAACAAAGTTGGACTAAGTTTACCGATAAAAAAGTAAAATTAGCCTTAATCCAAGGAAATATTGCCCAGTCTTTAAAATGGTCTCCTGAACAAGAATGGCCAACCATGTTAAAATACTTAGACTTAACACGGGTCAATTATGATGCAGACATTATTGTATGGCCTGAATCGGCAGTCCCCGTATTAGAGCCAACAGCACAAGACTACCTAACAATGGTGAATCAGTCAGCCTTGTTAAATGAAAGCAGTATTATTACTGGCATTCAAAATTATAACTTTGAGACTAAAAAATATTTTAATGGTTTAGTGGTATTAGGAAAGAAAAATAAAAACGATGAACACGGTTATTATTACAATAGTAGTAATCGATACTATAAACATCACCTGTTACCTATCGGTGAATTTGTCCCTTTTCAATCGATAATGCGCCCTATTGCTCCGCTTTTTAATTTGCCCATGTCCTCGTTTAGCGAAGGCAATTATGTACAACCTAATATCATGGCGAATGGCTTTGCCGTATTACCGCTTATTTGTTTTGAAATAGCTTTTCCTAAACAATTAGCCGCCAATATAACACCAAGAACTGATTTAATATTAACGGTTAGTAACGATGCTTGGTTTGGTGATTCTCATGGCCCACATCAGCATTTAGAAATTGCTCGTATGCGGGCATTAGAGTTTGGTAAGCCCGTAATGCGTTCCACCAATAATGGTATTACAGCCGTTATTGATCATTTGGGAAACGTTGTGGCGAGTATTCCACAATTTGAAGAAGCGGTACTTAAAACAGAGCTAAACTTAGTGACAGGGCAAACTCCTTATAGCCAATGGTCAAATTTAATTTTATGGCTATTAATATTCATTCCTTTACTCGTAGTAAAGTGCAGTAATAAATATTTTATCGCTCAGTCTCCATACAAAAACAGCCTTAAATAAATTTCAAACAAAAACTCAACGAATAAAGCCACATTTTTTATTTACCTGATGAATATAATGAAACCTTATTACGCCCGCCATTTTTAGAGCGATAAAGCGCTTTATCGGCATTGGCTATCCAATCAAGGTGGCTAGCAACACTCGAATCAAGCTCTGCAATGCCTAAACTAATGGTGTAATTAATATCAATATCATTATACTTCACCACGGCGGCACAAACTTCTTTACGTAACCTTTCAGCAAAAATATAAGAGTTTTTTAATGGCGTATCGGCCAATAAAATAGTAAATTCATCGCCGCCATAACGACCAGACACATCAGTTTCACGTACATGGTGTCGAATAAGCGCGGATATATGACGAATAACTTCATCACCAGCCATATGACCATATTCGTCATTAATGTATTTAAAGTTATCTACATCTAAAATAACTAAAGAACTGGTATGTTGGCTACGTGTCCACCGTTTAAATTCAGCTTGCACACAGTTTTCCCAATGCATTCGGTTATGGAGTTGTGTCAAACCATCCGTTTGACTCAACACTTCTAAATCTTTATTAGCTTGTTCTAAGCTGAGTTTATGCAAAGCATTATCAGTAACATCATAAACTAAAAGACATAAATGACTAACCTCACCTGTTGATGAGAGTAGAGGAATAAAAGTGGTGTTTTGATACATATGATCAGCATTACCGGTAACAGGCCGATAGCTTTCAAATTCAAACAAATAGGGGCGTTGCTCCCAAATAGTAAACGCTTTGTTTTTTAATAGAAAAACCGACTCAGCTTTACGAACAAACCAATCTTTAGGGATTTCATCAAACAAGTCAAATAGTGAACTATTTTTGACTTCACGAGGGAGTAAACCACTATGATTTTCCATAAAACCATTAAATATTTGTACTTTATATTCTTTATCTAGTACCACTAAACCAACGTCAATGTTATGCAACATTTCCATTAACCAGTGTAATTCATTCAATTGCGATGTTTCTAACGACATAGTAGATTCCGTGAAATTAGCCTGCTTATCTCAGACTTATTAAAGTTTTATTGTTAATCTAATAAATATGACAGCTTATGGTTTAGTGTTTGCATTGATTTTTCCGTAAATAATAAGAGTAAATCACATTTAATTGGATAATTTTCAATACTGTAACTAATTTCAATAGCTAAGGTTTTTTTCCATGTATTAGCATTGTTCGCAATGAGATCAGAAATGTTAAGATGTTGACCTAAAACCACCGGATGACCTTGGCTAAAGTCAATATCAAGTTGCTCTGAAACACCTTTTAAACAAGCGCCAATTAATACATTTGCCATATCCATTAATAACTCTAATTCCGTCGATTTATCAACTTCACCATGATAATTCATCAATTTAGCAACGTCTTTAAAACTAGAGTCATTTAAAATTAATAATGCTTCACCTGAAATACCTGCGCTAATAAACCCCTGACAAATACCCGATGTGCTTTCATTCGCTTCAACATCAGAAAGTGCCATACGCAATTCACTTACTTCAATAAAGTTCACATTAGGTATTGGCAACATAACAAAAACATTAAGTAAGCGAGCAAGCAAATCACCTGCTCGGCCCATGGCAACATTGGCTATTTCTTGATAACAGTCACGTAAATCAGCCGACAAAACAACAGCGTCAGTTTTTAACGACTCAATCGGTGCTTTAACTTCGATAGGCTCGGGCTTTAATGCGACTTGTATCGCTGGTGGTGCTTTATCTTTTGTTGCTTCTTTTGTTGCTTCTTCGGTTTCTAGATCGGGTTTAGTAAAAACACCATAAGCCAATAATACTTCGGTAAGCTTTTCTTTACTGACTGGTTTTTGAATAAAATCTAGCGCACCTAACCCTGTCACTCTTTTATGTGCTTCAGGCTGAATATCACCCGAAATAACAATAGTCAGCGTTGGTAAATCTTGTGCTAAAATTTCTTCAAGAACTTCATAACCATCCATATTAGGCATATTTAAATCAAGTAAAAGCACATCTCCTTTGCCTTCTCTTATCGCCTTAACACCTTCAACACCGTCGTTAGCAAAGCTAACGTCTACATCCCAACCATCAGGCAAAGAACGCGCAACTTGCTTACGAGCCATGTTAGAATCATCACAAATTAATAACTTAGTTGACATATTTAACCTGCATCCAAAAAACTAAACAATACATTGCTAACAATAGGTTATTCAGTACAAAATTACTAATAAAATCAATAATAATTACTAACAATAGAAATGTTTTTTATAAAACGGTAAACTCTGTTCATCTTATGTTAAATATTCCCATTAATTATGAAATCACCTTTATTATCAATACTTGTTTCAACCGCTCTTTTCTGCGCTTTTACTTTTTCAACGAGTATAAAAGCCAATATACATAATGCCCAAACATTAACTCAAACCTACAATTTAGTTAAAGCAGGTAATAAATTTGTCACTTTACTGGGTACACAGGTAAACGTTGGCGAACAAGCACCTAGCTTTAAAGTGGTAGATAAAAATTTTGTCCCGGTAACATTGGCAGATTTTAATAAGCAAACTTTGCTGATTTCAGTTGTACCCAGCTTAGATACTGGCGTTTGCTCATTACAAACTAAACGATTTAATGAAGAAGTGTCTAACCTACCCTCAAATATTACTATTTTAACAATAAGTAATGATTTACCTTTTGCCCAAAAGCGTTTTTGTAAAATTGAAAATGTTGAACAACTTAAAGTACTTTCAGACTCTGTTTGGCGTGAGTTTGGTAGTAATTATGGATTACTGATTAAAGATATGGGCTTATTAACGCGCGCAATATTTATTATTGATAGCCAAGGTAAAATTGCTTATAAAGAACTGGTAGCCAATATTTCAGAGCATCCTGACTACGACAAAGCGTTAGCTGCAGTTAAAAGCATTGCTCCTGTTAATGAAAAAACAGCAGTAACTGTCCCTGTGCCATCTGAATCAAAAGAAAAGTCAGCCTTAGAAAATACAGTCAATTAAAAACAAAAACGTAAAGATAAAACAAAACAAAAAAAATAAAACGAACAAATTCAATCAATTAAAATTTAATTTGTTTTTCTTATTGAAAAAAAAACTAGCATCCCCATCTTTATAATTGTAGTCGCCGAAAGGGATTACATTAACAGCCTGTTCATTATGAAAGGCACTTTTATTTTAAGTCTCGAGTAATACTTAGCTTATTTTTATGCTGCCTTCGGCAGGTAAAACGCGCTAACCAAAGTAACCACTTTAGATTTGAAGTAAATTATTTTATTGCTATTTATTAGGATACTATTATGCGTACAACAACAGATTTCAGCCCACTTTACCGTTCATTTATTGGCTTTGACCACCTAGCTGGTTTAATTGACAAAGCATCTAGAGACAAAAAACAGTCTTCTTATCCTCCCTACAATATCGAGTTATTAGCCGAAGACAAGTATAGAATTACCATGGCAATTGCTGGCTTTGCTGAAAGTGATTTAGACATTGAATCTAAAGACAATCATTTAATTATTATTGGCACCAAAGCCGCAAATACTGTCGAGAAAAAAGAAGGATCACCCCGTAACTTTTTACATCAAGGCATTGCCGAACGAAATTTCGAACGTAAATTTCAATTAGGCGAACATGTGAAAGTTATTGGCGCGTTTATGGAACATGGTTTACTTCATGTTGATTTAGAAAGAGAAATCCCTGAAGCTTTAAAACCAAGAAAAATAGCGATTAACGGAAAAAGTTTATTAACTTAACGGTTAAAATCACTAATGATTAAGTTTCATACTCCCTTTTGATTATTTTTGCCCAGTTTTTCGACTGGGCTTTTTTATATTTCTCACTCTTACTTTTATACTTATCTATTTTACTAATACATAAAAACATGCTAAAAATTTAAACAGTTGTATAAAAACTCGTTAATCAAATAATATTAGCTAAAATGAATAATAATAAAAAAGAAAAAATAACCATTGTTGGCGCTGGTCCTGTAGGATCTTTATTAGCCATTTTTTTATCTCGCGCCGGTTACCAAATAAATTTAATAGAATCACGCAGTGATCCTCGTAAAAACCACTTAAGCCAAGGCAAGTCCATTAACATTGCTTTATCAAATCGTGCTTGGTTAGCACTTGAAAAAATCGGCTTAAAAGAACAAATTCGCCAACAAGCGGTTCCTATGTATAAACGCGTAACGCATGCTATTGATGGCTCTACCATTGAACAAAAATATAACATTAATGGAGAAGCGATATGGTCAGTTTATCGAACCACCATCAATGAACAGTTACTTGATTTAGCCGAGCTTGAAAAAAATATATCTTTACAATTTGAGCAGCGTTTAACTCATATCGACTTTAATACTGGTTGCACTGTTTTTTGCTTTAATAAAGATCCTCGAAAAGGACACCGCGAAATTGAGGCTGATTACGTTTTTGCTGCTGATGGTGCTTTTTCAAAAATTCGTCGATTAGCTCAAGAAACCCCTCGATTTAGTTATAGCCAAACCTATTTGTCACAATGTTACATAGAACTTACGATTGCTGCCAATGAAGACGGTAGTTCCAAAATAAGCAACGATGCTTTACATATATGGTCTCGTGAAAATTTCATGCTTATTGCTTTACCTAATAACGATGGCAGCTTCACTTGCACCTTGTTTTTACCCTATGAAAATAATGAAGCCTCATTTACCTTACTTAAAAGCAAAGCTCAAATCGGCCATTTTTTTAAGAAAAACTTTAGCGATGCCATGCATTTACTGGAAAACCCCATTGATGAATTTTTAGCGCAAACTGCCACACCTTTGTTTGTGGTGAATATTGATCCTTGGGTTATTAATAATAAAGTGGCACTTATTGGCGATGCCGCACATGCAATGGTGCCTTTTTATGGACAAGGCATGAACTGTAGCTTTGAAGACTGTAAAGAATTAGCCGAGCTTATAGACACTTACCAAGGCGATTGGAATAAAATATTGCCTGCATATCAACAACAACGAAAGAGCAATGCAGATGCTATGACTGAGCTTTCTCAACAAAATTTTATTCAAATGAGTACTAAAACAGCGGATGCTAAATGGTTACTCGCTAAAAAAATTGAAGAAAAGTTTCATCAAATATACCCAGAATTATGGCAACCACTAGATTCAATGATTACTTTTTCAGCTCAAATATCCTATACAAAAGCTATCGCTATTGATAAAAAACAACAAGAGTGCATGACTGAAATCATGAAAATAGAAAATATAGAGCAACGTTGGCAACAAAGTTTTGTTTATGCAAAACTGGTGAAATTAATCACCAATAAGCTAATGACTAATGACTAAATTTTATAATTCAAAGCTAGTATTTAAAATTCTAATAAAAACAAAATTTCACTTAAATCAGGTTGCCACTGAAACTGTTTTAATTTTATCCGATTACCAATGACAACAACTTGCTCATCTTGTAAATGCTGTTTTTGTTTTTCAAAAGAATCGCTTCCCGTAGGAAAAGAAATATTACCTTGCGCGTTTATCACTCTAAACCAAGGCACACTTTTACCTTTCCAACCACTTTCAGGTACTTTTCCTAAAGACTTCCCCACTAAACGTGCTTTACCCGGTAAGCCTGCCAAATCGGCAATTTGACCATAACAAGCAACCTTCCCTACGGGAATAAGCTGTACCGTTTGCCATATTTGTGCATAGTTGGGATTTTTCAAAGCATTCATATTTTGTGTCAAAGAAAAACTTTAATCATTAAGTGAATTAATTCATTTGAGTAATGTTACCATCTACTTAAAGAAATAAGTAAAAATCCCCGCAGC
>JAOPTQ010000088.1:0-33108 GCA_051531915.1 Colwellia sp.
GGCACGATTATGAGACTTGGGGAATATCCCCAAAGGTAGATAAACCTTCTCAATTCGCCGGCATTCGCACTGATCTCGATTTAAATATCATTGGCGAGCCAGAAATGTTTTATTGCACACCGCCCGTTGATTACTTGCCGCATCCTGAAGCCTGCTTAGTAACGGGTATTACGCCGCAAAAAGCGCAACGTGAAGGTTTGTCTGAGGCTGAATTTGCTGCTCGTATTCATACTTTATTTACTCAGCCCAATACCTGTGTTGCTGGTTATAACAGTATTCGCTTTGATGATGAAGTGACTCGTTATTTGCTTTATCGTAACTTTTACGACCCTTATGCACGTGAATGGCAAAATGGAAATAGTCGCTGGGATATTATAGATATGGTTCGCGCTTGTTATGCACTTCGCCCAGAAGGCATTAATTGGCCAACTGTTGAGCGCGATGGTGAAGAAGTTGTCAGTTTTCGTTTAGAACTATTAACTGCAGCAAATGGTATTAGTCATGAAGCAGCCCATGATGCAATGAGTGATGTTTACGCCACTATTGCTATGGCTAAGTTGATCAAAGAAAAACAACCGAAACTTTATGATTTTATCTTTAACTTGAAGAATAAAAATCAAGTAAAGGATTTGATCAATACCGCAGAGATGACACCTATTGTGCATACCTCTAGTAAGGTGTCATCAGTTCATGGATGTACAAGTTGGTTTGCGCCAGTAAGTTACCACCCAGTAAATAAAAATGCGGTAATCTGCGTTGATTTAGCTCGAGATATCTCACCTTTACTAACCCTTAGCAGTGAAGAAATTAAAGCACGTTTATATACCCGTCATGATGATTTGGCACCAGATGAGCTGCCCATTCCGGTGAAACTAATTCATGTTAATAAATGCCCGATTATAGCGCCAGCTAAAACGCTTTTACCTGAAAATGCAGAACGCTTAGCAATACCACGTGATGTTTGCTTAGAGAATTTGGCCTTATTGAAAAAACATGCGGAGTTAAGGGATAAGTTAAGCGATGTATTTGCCACGTCAGATTTTGATAATGATGACGTTGATGCTGAACAAGCGTTATATGGTGGTAATTTCTTTAGCCATAGCGATAAAGCGCAAATGGATATTTTACGCGGTTTATCGCCAGAGCAACTCGCTAATCATCCATTTCAATTTCAAGATGAGCGTTTAAGCGTATTACTGTTTCGCTATCGAGCAAGAAACTACCCGTACACCTTATCTACAGAAGAGCAACAAAAATGGCAGCAGTACTGTCAGAACAAACTGCAATATGGCGGCAAAGGTATTTTATCACTTGATGAGTTTATGATGAAGATTGAAAACCTTGCCCACGAGCATGAAACAGATAAGGCAAAAATGTCGGTATTAAAAGCTTTATATGAGTTCTTGCAAGGATAACTCGCTCTAAACGTCACTATTACTATTAATTATTCTGCTCTACGGCTTGAGCAGAATAATCAAAAGAGAGGCTTAACAATCAATCAAAGCTATTAACTAAACAATGAACTAGCTAAAACCCAGTTTATTGGTAAGTTGTGCGTTCTAATTCATATTTTTTCATTTTATCGTAAAGTGTTTTTCTAGCTAAATTGAGCTCTTCCATAGTATCTTTAATACAGCCTTCATTACTTGCCAACGCTTCTTCAATAAGAAATTTTTCAAAAAATTCAACTCGTTGAGTGAGTCCCATACTGCTAAGCATTGAGTTGGCACTGGTATTCTTTTTAAAATTAAACGCTGCCGCCTCACCCAATAAGATGTAACGCTCGGCCAAATTACGTAATTCTCTGACATTGCCAGGCCAGCCATAGCTTAACAATTGTGTTTTATGTTCTTGTGATAACGGAATTAATTCTTTTTTATAACGCGCTGACGCTATTCGAGCAAAATGTAAAAAGAGTAAAGGTACATCTTCGATACGCTCCCTCAAAGGAGGAATATCTACTTTCACCAAATTCAACCGGTAATAGAGATCTTCACGAAAGAGTCCTTGCTCACATAACTCTAACAAATCTACCTTAGTAGCGGCAATCACTCTGACATCAAGCTCTACCCCCTCGTTAGCACCCAAACGGACCACTTTCCGCTCTTCTAGTACTCTTAATAACTTAACTTGTAAGGCCATTGGCGTACTCTCTATTTCATCAAGAAATAAGGTACCACCGTTAGCGTATTCAAACTTACCAATGCGTTTTTTATCCGCGCCGGTATAAGCGCCCTTCTCCGCGCCAAATAACTCACTTTCAATAATATTTTCTGGGATAGCTCCACAGTTAAGCGCAACAAAATTACTGTCTCTTCGGATACTATGGTCGTGTAAATATCGGGCGACTAACTCTTTTCCTGTACCAGTTTCACCATCGATCATTATATCTGCAGGTGCATCCATCACTTGATTAAGTATATTTCGCATTTGCACAATGTTAGGAGAATTCCCTAATATTCTAGGACCAGGTAAACAATGTGTTTCTATCTCTTTTTTAAGTAACCTATTTTCAAGCACTAAAGAGCGTTTATCTAGCGCTCTTTTAACCGTATCAACTAGGTCATCATTATTAAATGGCTTTTCGATAAAGTCGTAAGCGCCATTACGCATTGCTTTTACTGCCATTGAAATATCACCAAAACCGGTCAGTAAAATAGTGGAAATATCTGTATCAATGTTTTTGACCTCAGCCATTAACTGATGACCATCCATTTTCGGCATATTAATATCACTGATAACCACGCCTGGCCAAGTATCACTCAACTGATTAAGTAATTGGTGTGCTTGTGAAAAGGTTTGCACTTCAAAGTTTCTTAATTCAAAGGTTTGCTCAATAGCACTACGAATATGTTCTTCATCATCAATAACAAAGACCACACCCAATTTTTCCGTTTCCATATTAATTCCTTACGTTATACCAATCCGCATAACTACCTGATCAATCTTGCTGGTTAAAACTGACGATAACTGCGTTGTTTTCAATCCCAATAGTCGGCTATTTCTTAATCAACCGCCTTGTTCTCACCAATTTACCCTACGCAATTTTTAATCATTTAATTAAGCGAAATGGTACTACCTATTTACAGGCAAAATAATGGTGAAAATAGCACCGCCGTCGGGGTGGTTATTTACCTTAAGTTGACCTTGCATCGACTCAATAATTCGGTGCGAGATAGATAAACCTAAACCTAAGCCAAAGTTCTCTTTCGTGGTGAAAAAGGCTTCAAAAACTCTGTCGATATTATCAACTAAAATACCTGGCCCGTTGTCTCGTATTTCAATGATAACGTGTTCTTTAACATCAGACACAGAAATCGTTATTTGTTTGTGCTCTTGTTCACTAAGCGCTTGTATCGCATTACTCAATAAATTAACCAACACTTGTTCAAACCGGATAGCATCTCCATAAACATGTAAAGGCACTAAGCAAGGTTTACTGGTAAACTCTACCCTAGCTGCTTTAGCTTGATGTTTCACAATACTCATCGCTGCCATCAGACTCATTTGAACATCAACGTCAGTTGCGATACCGGTACTTTTTTTAGAGAAACTATTAAATTGACTGACAATATCACTGAGCCGATCCACTAAGCCAATAATGAGTGACAAGTTATTTTTTACTTTGTCAGCCATACTGCGTTCTTGATACGCTAGCGCATTTTCTGAGTAACTTCGTAAGGCTGTTAACGGTTGATTGATTTCATGATTAATACTTGCTGACATACTGCCTATCAGAGCAAGTTTTTCTGATTGAATCAATTCATCCCGCATTTTATTCATTTGAGTTTGTGCTTGTTGACGTTGCGCTATTTCCTCATGTAATTTGACATTACTTGCGCTTAAATCAGCGGTACGCTCTTTAACCTTTTTTTCTAATAATTGTTGTGATTGCTTAAGCCTTCGCGCATTTTTAAGTCGTTCATTTGCAAATAACAGTAAAAACACCATCAATAAATAACCACTAGCACTGAGAATAATCAATAAATTTTGCTGCTTTTTCATCGGAGCAATAGAACTCCATAAATGAACTTGCCAGTTAGCCGTTTTCATTAATTTATTCAGTGCAAAAACCTCTTCAGAACTTTTGTTTGAGGTAACTTCCAATAACTCACTACTCAAATTTTTTGGTAGGTAATGATTTGAAATATTTTCCACATTAAGTGAAGATATTTCCTTATCTGTATAACGTTTTTCTGCAATTAAATTAAGCTGTTTAGCCTTAGATAAAGTACCAATGGTTTTTAATCGCCATTCGGGTCTGTCTGAAATAAAGACTACATCGTCGGGCGCGACAATTAAGAAATTAAAACTATCATTTAATACCGTTTTTTTATACTGCTCTTCAATATCTGCAATACTTATTTTTAAGGCAATTACGCCTGCAATAGCATTATCAATTATCACAGGGTAAGCATAATAAAATCCTCGTTTACCGCTACTTAAACCTACTGCATAATAATGGGAAAGCTTACCTTTCAGCGCTTCTTGAAAATAAGGTCTAAAGGTGAAATTCATACCAACAAATGAATTAGGTAATTGCCAATTGCTCGCCCCAATAGTGATACCTTTTTTATCAATAAGGTAAATATCAGAGGCCTGAGTCATGGTTCTTATATCTGCTAACAACTGATTAAGTTTGGTTATTTTTGATTGTTCGTTTGGGGAGATTAAAGCTTGTGCCAGTAAGGGGTGTTTCGATAATACTTTAGGAATTCTGTCAAAGCGACCAAGAATATTGTCTATGTATCCCACTAAGTTAGATAACTGCTGACTCGATTGTTGATGCATTCGTTGATAGGCATTACTCATACCTATCATCTGGGTAAGCTCTATAGTCAGTATTAGGCCAATCACTGCAACAGTAGCAACAATATAGTTTTTACGTTCTGATTTTCCTTGATTGACCAAAATTTTACCTTATGAATAAACTAATAACAGTAACAATAATTTTATCAGGTATTAGCTATCAATGAACACCTTGTTTACTGTTATGCAATCGCTATTTGATATGAAACAAACACTTGGTTCCATATCAAATATTGCATTTGGTCAGAGCAAATTAGTTTATATTGGAATAATTAAAAATCAAACCTAACACCTACTTGTGCTTCCGACATGTCTTCTCCAGTTGAAGGTAAACGAGTCGTATCATTATCTAACTGCTCGAATGATGCCCACATGCGAAACTTTTTAGAGAAATAACGAATATATTCAACTTTAATAGAGCTAACATCGCCTTTTATGTCACAAGAGTTTACCGCATATCTAGCATGTATTTGATTGTTATCTTGACGCCACTTGCCATATAAACCAACGGTTGAACGATCTTCATCAACACATGCGGTTACGCCGCCGACTTTACCTGACTCTTCTGCTGAGACTAGCCTAACATTACCAGAAGAGTTACCTTTATAAAGATCAAAGTCTTCTTCAGCTAAATGATAAAAGGCTGATACGGTAAACGCTTTTGAAATATCATACCAAGCTCGAAAACCGTACAAATTACCGGTATTTTCACCTTGTTGATCTGCTGCCAATGCTGCTTGAAGTTTTAGATTTTGGTTTTTATATTGCGCCGCTAATTGGTATTGATCAATCGAATCACCATCTTGTTTCTCTGTCTGAATGGCTGCACCAAACTTCCAATTATTATATGTTTTTTGCCATTGCAGCATATCATCATCACGAATAGCACCTTGACGCAAAGAATCTAAGCCATCAGAAAAATAAGCGCCACGTACAAATTTATGCCAAATAAGGGTTTGAGAACCATAGGTTATTTTACCAAAGTCACCCTTTATACCGATTGTTATTTGACGTAAACCGGGTTTATTATTTTGATTGAAATTAACACCATCATCGCCGCGTAGGCCATACTCAATTAACGCTAAACCTGTTAAACCATCAGATAAAGCCGTTGATGCTTTAAAGCCTACTCGACTTAAATAATCACGACCGTTTAGTGCATCATCAGTTGTATTGGCGTCAACGTAGTCGACACCCAAACGAAGAGAACCGTAAAAAGATGATTTTATATCACCCTCATTTGCTATTGCTGTATTGGTTGTAGCTAAAAGTAATATTGCTACACTTGATTGCTTTACTCTGTTAACAAATACGTTGTGCTGCATCAGTAATCCTTAAGTTTATGTTTGATTTTTAATATAAATCGAAATGTTGCAGATGGGTGCGCTAGTGATTTATTTTTTAGTAAAAATAGAGGTTATCATGTTGTTTTAAGCAGATATTTGTTTTAACGCAAAAAAATGTTTTCGTCGAACAATTATCTAGGCGTTTTATAAAGGCAATTTCTAGAAAAACTATTGGTCTTAATGTTGTTATTAATAATGTAACAGAGTTATTAGGTTCACAATGGTTTGTTAAATTTTAGGCAAAAAAAACCGGTAGCAAAACTACCGGGGATTAGCTATGAGGAAAGCTAGAATATTCAATTATTACAACAAGCGTTCGCCTAAGGGAACGATAAGAATTATAGAGTGGTTGCTCTATAATAGCAAGAGTAAAATGTAATTAATTTACATTTTTGTTGTTTTTTTTCTTTTTGAATGTGGTTATTTGGTGTATATGGAATAATTTGATAAATTTTAGGCAAAAAAAACCGGTAGCAGAACTACCGGGGATTAGCTGGGGAAAGCTATAGTATTCAATGTTTACAACAAGCATTCTCCTAAGAGAACGAAAACAATTATAGAGCAATGGCTCTATAATTGCAAGTGATTAATGTAACTAAGTTACATTTTTGTTGTTTTTGTCTTTTTTGTGGCTTATTCAATCAACTCGGTTAAATAATTAACTTGTGCCGTTAATGAAGCTACTTGCTGCGATAACTCATCAACTCTTTGCTCTAATTGAGTTTTACTTGCAAAAGATTTGATCTCAGTCTCCATGTGGATAGATTCCGCCAAACAGCTTTCGTCAATATCTGAAAGTAAATGCACATAACGAGATTCACGTTTTCTCGGTTCACGGGTAAGCTTTTTAACTAGGGTTTGACCATTTAAATCTTGTAATTGATTCAAAGCGCTTTCAACGTCATCAACATTGCTAAAATCAGCAAGGCGATTAGTACGTGTTCTTAATTCTCCGGGTGTTTGGGCGCCTCTTAGCAGTAATACACAAATAATGGCTCGTTGCTGAGGGGTAAATTGTAAGGTGCCGAACTCGGTATTACAGAAACGATGAAAATATTTATTTACTCGGCTAGAGGCTTTTTGATCTACCATGAGTTGATTCATTTGCACCAACTCATCTACGACATCTTGCACGTCACTTTCTGTCAGAGATATAACAGGGTCGCGATTACTTTTTTGATTACAGCCAGTTAATAAACCATTTAAAGACAGCGGATATTGCTCTGGGGTAGTTGTTTCTTTTTCTAGCATAACACCGATAACTCGGCACTGTTCTGTGGATAATGAGATCATTTAAGGTGTCCTTATAAAATTGCTAGCTTTGTTATATCAAGCAATCAGGAACTTTACTACGTGAAACCAACCAATTGTTCATAAAAAACCACCGTAAAGCATCAGTAGAAGCGTCGCTTATCGATGGCTTTTAGATTAATTCACCCACCATTGCGTTTTTTATTCTATATTTTGGATCTAAGAAATAAGCTTTTATTTAAACTTCATAATTTATTAAATACTTACCAGGCTAGAATTTTTATAAATCTGCCCGATGACGTGATTTTTGATTTCACTTTGCTCCTTTAACTCAAATGAGGAAGCAAATGTGAAGACATATAGCAAATCAGAAATTAAAAGCTTGGTAGATTCTGGGAAGAAAAAAACGATCCGCGTCTATCAATCACTATACCTCGAAATACGCTCAAAAGGCAATGCTAGCTGGGTGTATCGATTTCAACTCAATAATCATCGAAGCCAAATGGTCATTGGTGTCTATAGCGATTCAAACCCTGATCTGATGGATCATGATAAAGCCCTTAAACAAGCTATCGACTACAATTCGATGGTCTTAAATGGTGATAACCCCAAGCTTGATAAAGCACGAAAAAAATATCATGACATTGAAACCGTTAACGATCTATCAGATCTCTACATTGAGAAAAAACGCAAATATATCAAAACTATTGACCCCTTAATTCGAATTTATGAGCGAGATATTAAGCCTTATATTGGTCATTTACTGCTAAAGAAAGTTCACCCTTTCGATATATTCGAACTCGTTCAAAAAATAGTAAATTCCGGTCGCCCTTCGGTCGCGACTCAGGGACTCTATTTATGCAAGAATATATTCAAGTTGGGTGTTAAGTGCCAATTGATCACATCGAATCCAGCTGAAAATTACACCGCAAAAGAAGATGCCGGAGGTAATCCTTTACCTCGTGATGTCGTGTTATTAGAAGAAGATATCGAGATCATGTTTACCGTATTTCGCCAGTACCCTAAGAAAGTACCTGAGCCAACGTACATCGGTATTGCTTTGTTATTGATCCTCGGCATGAGAAAAATGGAGCTATTTTCAGCGAGATGGATTGATGTATGTTTAAAACGGAAACTCTTTCAAATCTATGCCGATAACACTAAAGCAAAAAAATCATTAGCCATTCCCATTCCTGATGACATTATCCATTTGTTTGAGCGACTCAAAGTGCTCGCTGGGCGCTCTGATTATCTATTCCCTGCGCGTAAACGCAGCACAAGACCCTACATTAGCAATGACACTGTGAACCACACCATTGCCGACCTATTCGGCAAAGTCGTCAGCAAGCGCAAACCAAGTGAAAACGTGCTTGGTAAGGCCGGGTTACCTGAATTTTCTGTCCATGATTTACGCAGATCCTTCCGCAGTTTACTGGCTAGCCAAGGTGTTTCCAGTGAGGTGGCTGAGCGCTGCTTAAACCATGCGGATAGCCGAATTGTGCGTACTTACAACCGATATGAATACAGAAGAAGCACATGAGTTAATGGCTTCTATTGTTTTGCCTTTGGCTTACCCAAGCTAAGTGTTTAATAAATTTGGAAATTGTTAAATAAATCAAAACTATACTAGGAATTAAATAGAGTATTCAATAGGTTACAGATTACCATTGTTTCATCATTTAACATAAAGAGGTAGAAAATGAGTTCTAAAACTATTACAAAACACAGAAAAAATGTTCCCCTTACGCTTGAGCAAGTAAAAGCGGCATTGAATGAATCAAGAGATAACCCTGAGGTTATTCAAGAACAGGTAAAGATCGGGTTAGTATTGATGGTGATATATGGCTTAAGAGCAATTGAGCTTCTGTCTCTAAAAGTTGATAACATTTCTCTAGAGGATGAAACGCTAATACTAACTAAAATAGGCCAACAACCGATCATTATCCCATTAGCCAGCGATACAGTAGTGCTCTTTAATCGACTGATTAAACTTGCCGGAGGATCAGAATACTTATTTTCTAATCCTCAAAGAAGTCATGCGTTTACTCATGCTATCAGTAAGTTATCTCCAACTTTTAGCTTCAGTGGCCTTCGTCTCTTCTTCGTTCACTTTCTATTTGAACGTGACATTTCACTGGAGCTAACCTCAATATTTTTAAATAAAAAACATCCCTATTATCGCGAGTTTAACTTTGATTATTTGAAAGAGCGCCATGAAATATATTGCACGTTAAGCGCAATTGTATTGCCTGAGGCTTTCTCTAAAGAGCAGCTAATCAAAATGGGAGGTTCTTAAAATGAGATTAAAGTTAACCGAAAATAAAATTAAGATGCGGATCAACGCTGGTGTAAAGCAATCAATTACCATTGCATCGAACACTCTGTTAGATATTCACGATAAGGGGATCGCTACTTTCCATTTTCGAGGACAAATTGATGGTGAGCGAAAACGCCACAAAATAGGCACCTACGGTAACAATGGCGCTCACTTCATGACTCTCGATGACGCGATAAAAAAAGTGACTGACATGAAGCGGCTCATTTCCGAAGGGGTAAACCCGTTATGGGTACACTATGGAGGAACAATTATGACTGTAGACGATTTATTTCAAAGTTTTTTTGAAGCTTCTTCTTGTAGCTATAAGACTGAAAAACGAATGTATGAATTACACATCAAACCTCGAATAGGTAGTACTAAAGTTGGGATCTTAACGACTAAACATTTACAACGAACATTAAAAGAGATCGTTGAACAAGATCAATTAAGCATTGCTCAGCGTACCTTGTATCTATTTCGCAGTGTCTTTAGTGATGCTTTTGAAAATAGCATCATAAATAAGAATGTTGCTCGAACATTAGATCTCAAAAAGCATGCAGGAGGTGGAAGCAAAGGACATGGTGTAGCACTGGCTGAAATGCATTTAAAATCATTTTTAAGTGTTGCTCAACAATACCCACTTATTTTCCCTGAGCCAACAATGATCGCTCTTGCACTCTTACTTATTTTTGGTTTTCGTAAAATGGAGTTACTGTCTGCACAATGGAGCGACTTAGATTGGGAACAAAAAGAGCTTCATATTTGGGCTGATCGTAGTAAGAACAACTTAGCAATTGCGGTACCAATTCCAGATAGTGTTATTCCATTATTTAAACAACTTGAAGTGTTAGCCGATGGCTCTAATTACCTTTTTCCGTCTAGAAGGAGGGGTAGTACACCACACATACACGACTCAACAATCAACTCAGCATTGAATAATTTATTTGGCAAAAATACGCGTAATAAAGCTTATCAAGAAAACATCCTCGGAAACTTGGGTATACCTTATTTTAATGCTCATGATTTAAGAAGAACCTTCAGGAGTTTATTACCTAAATATAATGTTGACGAAGCTGTGGGAGAGGCCTGTTTAAATCATAAACCGCGTGGGATTGTTGCTGTTTACAATAGATATAAATATTTGGATCAGCGAAGAATTGCTCATGACAAAATGGCTAAAGTCATTTTACCCATGGCAGGTTTTGAATATCGAAATGAAAAAATATTTAATACGGTTCGAACGAACAAAGCCTTTTCTCCAAGTCCTACTGTGACCTGGGGAAGTAGGAATTTTAATAACACAGCCTTAGGAGGTTAAAAATGCAAAGTAGATTTTATTCACTACAAGAAGTGATGACAATTTTAGAAGTATCAGAATCAACAGTTCTCAGGTGGAGAAACGAAAAGTTGATGCCACAGCCAATCAAAATTGGCAGAAGAATTTTGGGTTGGAATTCTGAGAAATTCGACACCTGGATTCAAGCTCTATAATCCGTAATTAGTCGGGGGACTAATCATATCGCTAGCATCATTAATATTGAGGAGGAAATTAAATAGATATAACTAAGAGTGATTCGGGGGATAGCTCACAAGAGATAGATAATGCAGCACAATTTTGTGCTGGGAAATTAATCATATTGATAAAGGTATAAATTATGAAAACCCCAATAACATCAATTAACATGCTACCACCCATAATAACGTTTTTAAGCTCACACTATGAACTAGGCTGTAGCTACCCGCTAACGATGGCTATCTTTGTGAATGGTAAAGCATGGTATTTTATTATCAAGCCTCGTGAGTATTGGAAAGAAGCAATTTTTGATGAAAAATATACGAACGGAATACCCAGAAAGTATTTTGAAGTATGTGGATTAAAGGCAGAGTCGATGAAAACAATTATCACAAGGCTGACTGGCCATAGTGAATTTATTTTCTATCTTCGTGATGATTATGATACAAGATTTTTTGAAATGCTTGGAATAGATCAGATCCAAGCAAGAGATGTAGTTGAAGTGCTTGGACAACAAACTTATGACAATTTAAAGTACCAAAGTATTGAGGAGCTTTTAACTCCGTGTCGTGACTATCAACCTAGATGGTAATAAGCACACAATCAAAAAGCAGTCTTATAGTGAAAAATACGGAAAAAATATCAAAATATTTATTCTAAATTTATTAATTATTTACAACGTATTTATTCACTATAAGTCCTTGCTAAACAATTGGTTATATATTTATAGTAAGGAATATGTTATAACTATTATAACGATTGTAACTTTTATAAAGTTATATAACCAATGTAAGGTTACATTCCTCTTTAAAACGCTATTCAAGCTTTCTCCTCTTTATTCTGTCGATATTTTTCTTGTCATGTATGACAAAGGCCATGTCATGCTTGGCAATCATGTTGTCATACATGGCAAATAGCGTGTCAAACGCTCGCTCTCTTAGAGAGTGAATATAATTTTAATTAAGTAAGCATCTACCTAGTAGATTCTAGTTCCTAAGTTCGTAATGACTAGTTCCTGATTTCCTATCTATTAGCTCTTGAGTTCCTATCTACTAGTTCCTGAGTTCGTATCTACTAGTTCCTGAGTTCGTATCTACTAATTCTTGAGTTCCTATTTACTAGTTCTTGAGTTCCTATTTACTAGTTCCTGAGTTCGTATCTACTAGTTCCTGAGTTCGTCTCTACTAGTTCCTGAGTTCCTATCTACTAGTTCCTGAGTTCCTATCTACTAGTTCCTGAGTTCCTATCTACTAGTTCCTGAGTTCCTATCTACTAGTTCCTGAGTTCCTATTTACTAGTTCCTGAGTTCCTATCTACTAGTTCCTTAAGTTCGTATCTACTAGTTCCTTAAGTTCGTAACTACTAGTTCCTTAAGTTCGTAACTACTAATTCCTTAAGTTCGTAACTACTAGTTTTTGATTTGTTACAGTGTTAAGATGAAAAGTATTAATGAATAGCAAAATAATAAGGGTTTAGTATGGCTATGACTACTCATGAGAAGCTAGCTGAAGCTTTAGCTAACGCTGGAAGTGTTGCTATTGGTAATATATTAAATTCTAACTCTATTTCCCCCAAAGAACGTTCATTACTGACAAAGCATGGATACCTAAAGAAAATTATTAGAAGTTGGTATTTATTAGATGCTGATTTATTAGCAGAGAGCGCTGGTGAATCAGCTTTATGGTTTGAATCAATTTGGTCATTTATAGGTCAATACCTAGAAGATAAATTTGGTAGTGATTATCACTTATCTCCTGAAGCCTCTTTAGATCTGCTTACTGGCAATAATGCTCTTCCTACTCAAATAATTGCTTTCACTAAAGATTCAACACCAATAAATGTATCTCTTCCAAATGGTATGAGTCTGTTAATTCTAGGCACACCAAAAGAACCCTATCAAAAAATATTTTATAAAAATTCTGTATATACTCACTCACTAGAAAGTGCACTAGTAGAATGCACACCTAAAATTTATACATCTAACCCTGTTAGTGTTCAGCTTGCCATTAAGAGTGCTGACTCAAATAAATTATCAGAAGCAGTTTTAAGCACAAAAAATACAAACTCAGGAAATAGAATAATTAATGCTTTAGATGCTTTAGAAATGAAACAAGAAAGCCGTAACCTAGAAACAATAATGAGAGGCTCAGGTCTCGATATTTCTAAAAAAGTAAACCCATTTGAAGAAGTTTTAATTCCATTAGGTGGCCGTAAAGGAGAAGCTCCATCTAGCTTACGTGTACGAACTCTCTGGAATAAGATGCGTACTCCTGTTATCGAAGTTTTTAAAGATTACCCTTCTACCTTTGAGTTCAAGAAAAGAAGCATTAAAGAAACGTTAAATATGATAGAGGAGCTATATGTAAATGATGCATATAACTCCTTATCTATAGAAGGCTACCAAGTAACACCTGAGCTAATTAAAAAAGTAGCTGAAGGAGATTGGTCTCCAGAAACTCAAGCTAAAGATAGAGAACAAAAAGATGCATTAGCAGCAAAAGGTTACTTTGATGCTTTCAATAAAGTTAAAGATCTCATTCATGAAGCTTATCAAACTGAAGGGGAACTGGACCTTGATTATTTGGTGAGTGTTGGCTTAACAGAATGGTATACAGCTCTTTTTCAGCCTTGTGTATCATCAGGTATTATCCAAGCAATAGATCTAGCAGGATATAGAAAAGGACCAATATATATTCGTACATCTATGCATGTTCCTCCTCCCAGTGAGCAACTAATGGACTGTATGGATGCACTTAAAGAGCTAATAGCTGAAGAAGATAGTTTTATTGTCAAGGCTATACTAGGTCATTTGTCACTTGGATATATTCACCCATTCCCTGATGGAAATGGACGTTCAGCACGATTTTTAATGAATTTTCTATTAATCCTAGGTGGTTACCCTTGGGCTATTGTTCAGTTGAAGGAGAGAATTAAATATTTATCTACTTTGGAAGCTGCATCAGTTAGTGGAGATATCAAGCCATTCAGTGAGTTTATAAAGTCCTCTATCAAAAATACGACCAATTTATAGTTCCCTGATAAAAATGCCCACTCTGGGCACTTTAAAATCAATCCGCTACTTGGAATGCTCAAAATAAAAAATGCCCACACTGGGCACTTTAAAATTAATCCACTATTTTGAATGCTCAAAATAAAAATGCCCACACTGGGCACTTTAAAATTAGTCCGCTATTTTGAATGCACAATATAAAAATTCCCACACTGGGCACTTCAAAATTAATACGCTATTTTGAATGCTCAAAATAAAAATGCCCACACTGAGATTGAGAACCTTTTGAAAAGTAATTCTGATGATGAAAACGCTAATCACCTAAGACAGCGCCTTCTCGAGGGAGTTCCATCGTTAGAATAAACATATCAAGATGCATTAATAGAAGAAACTCAACCTTCTAATGATGCTAATGAACGAATTAAAAAACATACTATTATGTGAGGGAAACGATTCACAAAGCACAAGCAAATTTCAAGCGTGAAAATGACTGATATAGCTCATATCATGAAGATGTATTAGAGTGCTTCAGTTTTATTTCATCAATTAAGGCTATCCCAGAGCTTGAAAGAATATATTTATTACGGTTAGTCTTTAATAGTAAATTCTTTTCAGATAAATACTCTACAGCTTTTACTAGGGATGGAGATAATTACCAATATCATATTGGTGATTTGAGCGCTGTAGTAATACCTAACCACCCTTTAAAAGAATCAAAGTTAAAATATTTAGATTGGGCTAATACATTATTCCAAGAATTTCCTAGCTCCAAACCTAAGTTGAATAAACCTGTATATTTTTGGTGCAAAGCCTGGGATAAAAACAGTATTGGCATTTGGCATGACTTTGGTGAGACAAGACTTACATTTCTTGAATACCTACTAATTGGTGTAGCAATCTCTGCGTTTCCAACACTTCTGCTAAACAGGGAAGGTCAAAGTCGCTAGCGTATTTTCCAAATTTAGAAAAATATTTATCAAATAAACTTTTATGAAAAAAAATAACCTACTAGAATATGGAATAGCAAAGTGAATAAAAGGCTAACTAGCCATTTGACTCGTTTATCGATTTAGTAAAATGATGGCTAGTGAGGTTTTATAAAGGCTTGCGAAGGTTCAAGAGGACCGTCAAAGCATTTAAGTAAATACTTATGACGGTAAATGAAGGTCTGTAACTTGTTATAAAGGTTACAGAATTCCTACTCTATGTTTTGGATCTTAATATTGTTAAAAAACAAAAATAGTTATTTAACAAATTGTTGATTGATAAATATCTCAGAATGCGCATTGTTACCCGCCAATACACCCACCGCTGTCTATTGTAAATTTGCCTACACAACCTGATTAGTCATTTACATTGACCATTCCGCAATTTTCTCATATTCTAACTTTGTTCGCAGTTAGAGATAAAGAAATGAGTGACGAAATATTAACGATTCAAGAGCTTGCAGAGTACCTAAAGCTTAATGAAAAAACAGCTTATAGATTAGCTGGAGAAGGAAAACTTCCAGGCTTTAAGGTGGGTGGTTCATGGCGCTTTAAGCGTGAAGATATAGAAGCATGGATAGAAAAGAGTAAAAGATGACAATTGAAAAATTAACCCTCTCCCAACTAGAGCAATACCTATCTAAAGCAGCCTGGATCTTAAAAGGCCCTGTTGATGCTTCTGACTTTAAAGTTTACATATTTCCCTTGCTTTTCTTTAAGCGTATTTCTGATGTTTACGATGAAGAATATCGTATCGCGATGGAAGAATCAGATGGTGATAAAGAATACGCCACATTACCAGAAATGCATCGTTTTGAAATCCCCGAAGGGTGTCATTGGAAGGATGTTCGAGAAACCACTACTAATGTCGGTTTTGCTATTGAAACAGCGTTGCGTGGTATCGAGCAAGCTAACCAAGAGTTTCTCTATGGTATATTTGGTGATACTCAGTGGAGTAATAAAAACAAGCTCAATGACGCATTGTTAATCAATATGATTGAACATTTCTCTGGGTACACGCTTGGCAATCAAAATGTTGAGCCGGATATGTTAGGCAATGCCTACGAGTATTTAATCAAACACTTTGCTGATTTAACCAATAAAAAAGCGGGCGAATTCTATACACCACGATCAGTTGTACACTTACTTGGCTTAATACTAGACCCACATGAAGGTGAAACCATTTACGATTGCGCCTGTGGTACAGGTGGCATGTTGTTGGAGTGTGTTGATCACCTTAAACATAACAAAGAAGACTACCGTACCCTTAAACTGTATGGCCAAGAGAAAAACCTAACCTCTAGCTCAATAGCCCGTATGAACATGTTTCTTCATGGCATTGAAGACTTTGAAATTCTCCGTGGTGATACGTTACGCCATCCCGCCTTCTTTGAAGCCGATGGTCTCAAAACCTTTGATTGTGTTATTGCTAACCCTCCGTTTTCATTGAAAGATTGGGGCGCAGAAAACTGGGCTAGCGATCCTTACGGACGAAACATTGCTGGCGTACCACCAAAAGGTAATGGTGATATGGCATGGGTGCAACACATGGTTAAATCCATGAATAGCACTGGCCGTATGACAGTGGTATTGCCTCATGGTGCATTATTCCGTAAAGCAGCGGAAGGAAAAATCCGCAAAGCGTTATTAGAGCAAGATATGCTCGAAGCCGTTATTGGTTTAGGTCCTAACGTATTTTACGGTACGCAATTAGCTGCATGTGTCATGGTATTTAAACAAAATAAAGCCGCTGATAAAAAAGGCAAAGTGTTGTTTATTGATGCTTCCGATCAAATACGTGTCGGTCGTGCACAAAATCACCTTGAACCAAAACATATCCAACAAATTTACGACTGGTATCACAATTATCAAGATGTAGAAAACTACGTCAAAGTTGCTTCAATGGATGAGTTAGCAGAAAACGACTTCAATCTTAATATCCCACTCTATGTTGAAAAAAGCATTGAAGATAACTTGCCATCAGTTGAAGAAGCAATGGCAGATTTAAAAATCGCATGGCAAGCAAGTCTTAATGCCGAAGACAAATTTAAAAAGATCTTGGAGACATTTATTCGATGAACTTAGATGAATTGAATTTTATCCTTCAAAAAGGTGAAGGAACTACCATAGAATATAAAGAAGCACTTAGCGGTGTTCCAAAAGCATTATATGAAACACTAATAAGTTTCAGTAATACAGACGGCGGTACTGTTGTTTTAGGTGCAGATGACGATGGCAACGTGCTAGGCATTGACTCCGGTTTAATACCTAAGTTTATTAAAGAAATTGTTTCAACCATAAATAACGGGCAGGTATTTAAACCTTGCCTTTTTTTAGAACCAGTAGCTGTTGAACACCCCAATGGCCATCTTATTGTAGTAAAAGTTCCTGCATCCACAGAGCTACATAAGCATAACGGCAAGGTTTATTGGCGTTCTAACGATAATGATCAAGATGTCACTAATAACCAGCATAAAGTTGCAGAAATAATATTTCAGAAAAAAGAGTATTTTTCTGAAGGTACCATTTATCCATTTTTAACCTATAACGATTTAGATGAAGCCCTGTTTGACAAAGCTCGACATATTATTTCTGCAAGAGATAATAGCCATCCTTGGTTGAGCATGAGTAATCAAGATTTACTCTCTTCCGCATGTTTATTTCGTAAAGACTTCAAATCAGGAAAAGAAGGGCTAACACTAGCCGCAGCATTGATTTTTGGCAAAGACTCAACTATTCATAATTTGTTACCAGGCTACAAAGTTGATGCTTTGGTTCGTATTAACGATAAGGATCGGCATGATGATCGGTTATTATTAAGAACCAACCTTATTGATACCTACATTGAATTACTAGGTTTTGTGAAAAAGCATTTATCGGATAAATTTTATCAAGAGCATGGGCAAAGAAAAGATTTACGCGAATTAATATTTAGAGAAGTGATTGGTAATTTTATTGTTCATAGAGAATATACTAATGCCCATTCTTCTGAATTTATTATTTATGATACAAAAGTGACGGTAACTAATCCAAATAAACCATTATTTCACGGTCCGCTCGATTTAAACCAATTTAATCCTTACCCTAAAAACCCCAATATTCGTAAGTTTTTTACCGCTTTTGGTTGGACCGATGAATTAGGTTCGGGTGTTAGAAATATAACAAAATATTTGAATGTTTATGCAAACGGCGCAAAACCCTTATTTATTGAAAACAATATATTTTTAACAGAAATTCCACTTAAGTTTCTGTCAATGGCTAAGTTCGGCAATGATATTTTTGATTGGCTAGAATTTACAGAAGAGTCAGCAGTTCAGCTTAAAGATAATCTACATATACTAGCACTAGAATCAACATTCGAGCACGCTGGTTGGCAGCAGTTGATTTTACATTTGGTACCAAGCTGGAACGAAAACGGTACCAAGTTAGAAAAACTGAATTGGCCGAAAAAACAATACCTTAATAAAGATGAAATAAAAAAGGTACCAAGTTGGGAGCAAAACGGTACCAAGCTGCTTCACAAAAAAACAGTGTATTTTATTAAAATATTAATGCTGGCGATTAAACCTATATCTCTGACAAATTTAATGAACTATATCGGCTATGAAAACCGAAATAAATTTCGTCAAACTTATTTATTACCTTTACAATCCGTCGGTTTTATTGAAAAAACGGCAAAAGACAGTAATTCTCCAGACCAAAAATACCTAACGAGCCCATTAGGGCAAAGTTTTATAACAGGTGCCAATATATGACTCAATCTTCTTTTGATCAAAAAGCGCTAGAAAAATACCTTTGGAGTGCCGCAGTTATTCTCAGGGGCACCATAGATGCGGGTGATTACAAACAATACATCTTTCCGCTAATGTTCTTTAAACGTATCTCTGATGTCTATGATGAAGAATTTGAAAGTGCCCTACGCGACAGTGACAATGATTTAGAATATGCCGCCTTTGCCGAAAATCATCACTTTCAAATTCCTGAAGGTTCACATTGGAATGATGTTCGAGAAACTACGGTTAATATCGGTTTAGCACTGCAAAACTCCATGCGTGCAATTGAGCAAGCTAATCCTGATACCTTACATGGTATTTTTGGTGACGCTAGTTGGACCAACAAAGAGCGTCTGTCTGATGGCATGCTCACCGATCTCATTGAGCATTACGCTCAGCACAAACTTAACTTAAAAAATGTCCCTGACGATAAACTTGGCGATGCTTACGAATATTTAATTAAAGAGTTTGCTGATGACAGCGGCCATACCGCCGCTGAGTTTTATACAAACCGTACTGTCGTTAAGCTGATGACCATGATCATGGACCCACAACCGGGAGAGTCAGTGTACGACCCCACCTGTGGCTCAGGTGGTTTATTGCTCAACTGTGCTTTGCACTTAAAAGATGAAGGCGAAGAATACCGTTCGCTTAAATTGTACGGCCAAGAGATAAACCTACTTACCTCAGCCATTGCTCGCATGAATATGTTTATGCATGGTATTGAAGAATTCGACATTGTTCGTGGTGATACCTTAGCCAATCCAGGTTTACTCGAAAATGACGAACTTAAAAAGTTTAATGTTATTTTAGCCAACCCGCCATATTCGATAAAGTCTTGGGATCGTAAAGCTTTTGAAAGTGACCCTTATGGCCGTAATTTATGGGGCACACCACCACAAGGTTGTGCCGATTATGCTTTTCAGCAACATATACAAAAGAGTTTAGATTTAGGTAATGGTCGCTCAATCTCATTATGGCCTCATGGTATTTTATTCCGTGATGCAGAAGCTGATATGCGCCGTAAAATGATTGACCAAGATTTAGTAGAATGTGTGATTGGCCTTGGTCCAAACTTGTTCTACAACTCACCAATGGAAGCCTGCTTGCTTATAACCAAAACCAATAAGGAAGAAAGTAAACAAGGCAAAGTACTAATCATCAATGCAGTTAAAGAAGTGAGACAAGACAAGAACATTGCCTACCTTGAGCAAAGCCATATTGAACGTATTTACAATGCTTATCAAAATTATGCTGATGAAGATGGTTTTAGCAAAGTAGTTACCATAGACGAAGTACTCAATCATAAAGCCAGTTTAAATATGGCGCTTTATGTTAGTAATGTTGATAGCAGTAAAACACAAATATCATTAGCTGGTGCGCTAGCTAACTGGCAAACATCATCAGAGCAGTTATCAAACAGCATGGATCAGTTATTTAAGGAATTAGGTTAAATGGTAGAAGTTAAAACAGATTTAAAAATTGACCTAAATAATTTGGATAAATCTAATTGGAAGACTTACCGCTTTGATGAAATTGCCAAAAACATTTCTGAGCGAGTTGATCCAAATAATACCGATTTAACCGTATATGTTGGCCTTGAGCATATTGACTCTGAATCATTGCATATCAAACGTCATGGCACACCAGATGACGTTAATGGTACAAAATTAAAGTTTTATAAAGGCGATATTATTTTTGGTCGTCGCCGTGCTTATCAACGCAAAGCGGCCATTGCTACTTGGGACGGTTTTTGTTCAGCGCATGCTCTAGTACTTAGGGCTAAACCTGATGTGATTAGCCCAGAGTTGTTTCCATTTTTCCTGCATTCCGATTTATTTATGAATCGAGCCATTGATATTTCAGTGGGCTCATTATCGCCAACGATAAATTGGGGAACTTTGAAGCACCAGGAGTTTCTCTTACCTCCAATTGAACAACACCAAAAGTTAGCTGAAATTTTATGGGCTCAAGAGGACCAAATTAATAATAAATGCATACTCCAGAACAAGGTGGATGTTTTTCTGGAGTCATTATTTAAAGACGCTGTTTACTCCTCGTCAGATAAATTGACTGAATTTGGTCACTGGGCTTCTAAACATCCAGTGGTTAAGTTAGGCGAAGTAATCGATAAAATACAATATGGCATATCAGAGAGCTTAGATGGTATAGGTCTAATGCCGGTACTCAGAATGAATAACATTCAAGAAGGTAGCCTTAATACTGATGACTTGAAATACTACACTCCAAATGGTTCGGAATTAGATAACTTTTTATTGAAAAAGGGAGATGTGCTGTTTAACAGAACCAATAGTTTTGACCTGGTGGGTAAAACTTGTTTATTTGAAGAAGATGTACAATACACATTTGCATCCTACCTAATTCGAATAGTTACTAAAAATAATCTACTCCTGCCAAGTTATTTGAATTTCTATATGAACACTGCAATTGGCTTGGCTAAAATAAGAAAATATAGAACTCCAGGTGTTAGTCAAAGCAATATTAATGCTCAAAGTTTGAGAAACTTATTAATACCATTACCCAAACCTGAGTTTCAACGAGAGTTGATGAATAAAATTAGTAAAGTTAATTTTACTAAAGTTAACCTTATAAAAAACATAATTGATTCTAAGAGCAGTCAAGAAGTAATAATGAATAGGATATTATAGGTATGGGATTTACCGAATTAAATAGTGTGGAACACTACATCATCCATCAAATGAGTGGCGTTAACTTGAATTCTCAACAAGGGAATAACCAAGTTAAAGAGCCGTATCCTCAATATGCTCTTGACTCAGAAGTGCAATGGAAATTCCAGTCTCCAGAGCAACTTGGCCGTGGTGTTAACGAGGTGCTGATTGAATCTGAATTAGTTAAGGCATTAGTTCGTCTTAATCCAGAGATTGAAGCTAACGCCAGCTTGGCAGATGAAGTAATACATAAACTCCGCGCTATTTTAATTTCGGTAAACCAAATTGGCTTAGTAAAGGCTAATGAAGAGTTTTTCGCCTGGATGACCGGCGAAAAGACTATGCCTTTTGGCGAAAATAATCGTCATGTGCCCGTTAAATTAATCGACTTTGACGACTTAACTCGCAATGACTACGTGGTAACTAACCAATTTCGCATTCATCACCGGGAAACCAAAATACCAGATGTGGTATTAATGATTAACGGGATTCCTGTGGTGGTTGGTGAAGCGAAAACACCTATTCGCCCATCGGTAAGTTGGTTAGATGGTGCCCATGAAGTCCACAGTATTTATGAAAACGCTGTACCGCAATTGTTTGTGCCTAATATTCTCTCTTTTGCCACTGAGGGCAAAGAACTCTTCTATGGTGCTATTCGCTGCCCACTAGAGTACTGGGCACCTTGGCGTTTAGAAGACGGTGATAACCAAATTTCTAAAGCACTTGGTTTAGCCGAAATTGGCAGAGAGCTGACTGATTTATTAAGTCCCGCTCGATTGCTCGATATTATGCGTAACTTTTCATTGTTCACCACCAATAAAAAGAAACAACGCATAAAAGTAATACCGCGCTTTCAGCAATATGAAGGTGCAAACAAAATTGTTCAGCGAGTAATTGAAGGGAAAATCAAAAAAGGGCTGATTTGGCACTTTCAAGGTTCAGGTAAATCACTTTTAATGGTATTTGCTGCCCAAAAACTTCGTCGAGCTAAACAGCTAAAAAGTCCAACCGTAATTGTTTTGGTAGATAGAACCGATTTAGATACCCAAATAAGCGGCACCTTTAACGCAGCTGATGTCGCCAATGTAGAATCAACCGATAGTATTAAAGAATTACAACAAATGCTAGAGCGAGATACCCGTAAAATCATCATCTCTACCATATTTAAATTCCGCGATGCTAAACCTAATATGAATGACCGCGATAACATCATCGTATTAGTGGATGAAGCACATCGCACCCAGGAAGGGGATTTAGGTCGCCAAATGCGAGCGGCATTACCCAATGCCTTTTTGTTTGGTTTAACCGGTACCCCAGTAAATAAAGCCGATAAAAATACTTTCTGGGCTTTTGGCGCAGAAGAAGATAAAGGCGGCTATATGTCGCGTTATACCTTCCATGACTCTATTCGTGATGAAGCCACCTTACCATTACACTTTGAGCCTCGTTTGGTTGATGTTCATGTTGATAAGGAAGCGTTAGATAAAGCCTTTGCAGATTTTAAAGAAAGTGCGGCGTTAAGTGACGAAGAAGCCGATGCGCTTAATAAAAAATCGGCAAAAATGGCCGCTTTCCTTAAAGCGCCTGAGCGTGTAGCAAAAATTGTTGAAGATATTGCTAAACACTTTAAAGATAAAGTTGCACCACAAGGTTTCAAGGCGATGATAGTCACCCCTGATCGTCATGCCTGTGTGCAATACAAAGAAGAACTTGATAACTACTTTCTCTTTGAAGCAAGTAAAGTCGTTATTTCAACCACCGCCAACGATGACTTCGACTTTAAACAAAAATGGGGTGTTGATAAAAGTCAGCAAGAAAAGATTGTTGATGAGTTTAATGATGAAAAGTCAGAGCTGAAATTCATCATAGTTACCGCTAAGTTATTAACGGGCTTTGATGCGCCGATATTGCAAACCATGTACTTAGACAAGTCGATAAAAGATCATACGTTGTTACAGGCCATATGTCGTACTAACCGTTTATATCCCAATAAAACCTTCGGCTGTATTGTTGATTACTTTGGTGTATTTGATGATGCCGCCAAAGCACTAGAGTTTGATGAAGAAAGTGTGAAAACAATCATCACAAATTTAGGTGACTTACGTTCACGATTACCACAAGCAATGACCGATGCATTAACACACTTTGAAGGTGTAGATAGAACACTTGATGGTTTTGAAGGTTTAGAAGCTGCACAAAACGCCATTAATACCGATGATAAAAAGGATGCTTTTGCCAAAGACTTTAAGTACTTGGCTAAGCTTTGGGAATCACTCTCTCCCGATAATGTATTAGACCCGTATAACCAAGACTATAAATGGTTAGCTCAGGTATTCGAATCGGTAAAACCTGCTTCAGATAACATTGGTAAGTTGCTATGGCTCGCCCTTGGCGCACAAACCACCCAACTAATACATGAAAATATTCATGTTGGCGAAGTACATACTTTAGACGAGTTTGTACTTGATGCCGATGTTATCGAAAACATCTTCAACAACCCAGATCCCAAGAAAATTAAGCAACTTGAAAAAGATTTAATACAACGCTTTAAAAAGCATAGTGGCAATGGCGAATTCAAAAAGCTCAGCAAACGCCTTGAAGAACTTCGAGACAGGGCAGAGAAGGGGTTAATCACCTCAATAGAATTTATCAAAGAACTTTGTGCAATTGCCAAAGAAACAGTACAAGCCGAAAAAGACCTAGCACAAGAGATACAAGAAAAATCACCTAAAGCTGCTTTAACTGATTTGTTCTTAGAACTTAAAACCGATGAAACACCCGCAGTAGTAGAACGAATAGTTACCGACATAGACGCAATTGTTCGCATAGTAAACTTCCCAGGCTGGCAAAACACCACAGGCGGTGAACGCGAAGTGCAAAAGTCACTACGTAAGGCATTGCTCAAGTACAAATTACATAAAGACCAAGTGCTGTTTGATAGGGCATATGGGTATATTAGGGAGTATTATTGATGAATAAAATTACATTTGAAAATTATAAATCATTCAAGGGCAAACAAGAATTAGAACTTAAACCTATAACTATTTTGTTAGGCAAAAATAGTTCCGGAAAAAGCTCGATTGCAAAACCTAAAGAAACGATGCCAAATAAAACCATACGTCCAAAAATGACAATTGGCCGCGCTGCCGTTATTGGTTTAATAGATCGTTATGTATCAACAGGCTTTGGTTATCGGTTATCTTTATTAGAAGTACAAAAACTGGTTTATTTTTTAACTGCCGGAGGGGAGCATTTAAATAAAGTGGTTTTCCAAAAGCACCATTTTGGCCCTTATGCCGATGTTTTACGCCATGTACTAGAAAAAATGGAAGGTCACTTTATTACTGGTTATGCCGACGGTTTAAATAAACCAGAAACACCCATTGAGTTAAAGGAAGAGGCGGCAAAAGAAGCCTTAGTCTATTTGGATGAGCATTTAGAAACCAAACAACGATTTGATAAAGTAGCTAAACTTATCGAGGGTTATGAGTCACAAAATGGCATGGAGTTACTTTCTACTGTCCATTGGGTTGCAACACAAGAATCTGATAATCAATCGCTAACAAGTGATGAATTAATCAAAAAGATACATAACTGGAACAGTAGGAAGGCCCAAATGAAACCTTCTCATATTTTAGCTGCTTGGAACCGACTAAAAGAACAAAACTGGATAGAGCAAAAGGCGCCAACTATCACAATGTGACTGATTAGGTTTATAGAAAAATAAAAGAGGGTCATATTACATGTCAAATTATTATTAGCTGAATTTTAACAGCAAGCTTTGCCAATGCCTCTTTTCTCTCATCCAAATAATCATGCTTATTATAAATACCCTCAACCCCTTTTAGTTTGTGGTTAAGGCAACGCTCGGCAACATGCCCTAGCATGCCTTGTCGCTGTGGGTTCCGGTAGGCGACAATAGACGCCTGCGAACGGTAAAAGTTAAATGTACATATAAATCAACAAGAAGGATGTCACTAAAGGTGGTGACGGATATTACTCGATATTCGCAATCTGCTCTCTCATTTGTTCAATTAATACTTTTAGTTCTACCGCACTTGCCGTTACATCAGTATTAATAGATTTTGAACCTAACGTATTCGCCTCACGGTTAAACTCTTGCATCATGAAGTCTAAACGTCGACCTTGTGCACCACCTTTTTTCAAAATTTTCTTGGTTTCAGAAACGTGACTATTGAGGCGATCAAGTTCTTCAGCAACATCCATTTTTTGAGCAAGTAATACCAGTTCTTGCTCAACGCGAGTAGAGTCTAAATCAATTTTAGCATCGGTAAATTTATCAACAATTCGGGTACGCTGCCATGCAATCACTTCTGGCATATGCGCATTTACTTTATCGGCTTCACAGGTAATAGCCTCAAGACGCTTTTCTATCATTACCGCTAAGTTTTCACCTTCACTCGCACGGGCGGCAATAAAGTCTGTCAAGGCAACATCAAAGCCGGCAAGTAATTCTATTTGAATTTTAGAAACATTGGACTCTGCCGCTTCCATAACACCCGGCCAACGCATAATATCTAACGGATTTACTTGGCTATTTAACGTTTGTTCATTAACCCAATTGGCATGTTCAATTAGCTGTAAGGCGAGTTCTTTATTAATCGCCACATCACTTTTAGCTGCCGTATTAGCATTAAAGCGTAAGTTACATTCAACTTTGCCACGGTTTAATTGTTTACGAAAACGCTCGCGCAATAACGGTTCAATGCCTCGAAACTGTTCAGGCAGTCGAAAATAGGTTTCTAAAAATCGTTGATTAACGGAGCGAATTTCCCAAACTGCATTTCCCCAGTCGCCTTTCACTTCATGTCGAGCGAAAGCTGTCATACTGTAAATCATAACGTTATCTCTATAAAAAACATGACTACAATTATGCCTTAGGACAGACAAACTGGCTAGAAAATAGTTATTCTTTACATTGGTGCTGTTTATTGAGTAAATAGCATAAAGAAAATTTTGAGAATATAACCATGTTAAGACGAAATTTTTTCAAAACCTTATTAGCAAGCACGGCTATAGCAACCATACTGCCAAGCAGTTATAGCCAAGCTAAGTCAACATCAACGTTATTAACCGCCATTAAACCTAAGCGTTTAAAGTCGGGTGACACAATAGGATTAATAGCGCCCAGCAGTAATGTTAGAGAAAATGAAGAGATTACCTTTGCTACTGAGGTTTTAAAATCTTTTGGTTTTAAAGTAAAGCATGGCAAGTATTTATTTGACCGCTATGGTTATTTGGCCGGACAAGATAAAGACCGCGCTTGGGATGTGAACAATATGTTTGCCGATACAAGCATTGATGGCATTTTTTGCTTGCGGGGTGGTTATGGCGCACCTCGAATATTGCCTTACTTAAATTATGATCTTATTGCTAAAAATCCCAAAGTATTCATTGGTTATAGTGATGTTACTGCGTTATTAAATGCTATTTATGCGCGCACAGGTTTAGTGACTTTTCATGGCCCAATCGCGAAACAAAACTTTACTGATTACACCTTAGAACATTTCAAAAAAATATTATTTAACCCCATTGCGCCAACAGAGCTAGCCACGCCTCCTGCTTTTGAGGGCAGAGAAGGTCTAGTTGACAAAGACAATCGTTTGCGGGTGTTAAGTAAAGGCAAAGGTAGCGGGGTAATTCGTGGAATAGCTACCGGACAACTTATTGGCGGTAATTTATCATTATTGGTAAAACTCGTGGGAACACCTTATGAACCTGACTACCAAGGTAAAATTCTGTTCTTAGAAGAAATTGAAGAGGCTCCTTATCGCATTGACGGCATGTTAACGCATTTGTGGCTAGCAGGTCGTTTACAGCAACTTGCTGGTATTGTTTTTGGTAAGTGTACCGACTGCGAAGCAAGTTCTCCGCCTTCTCTCAGTATTGAACAGGTTTTTAATGATCGATTAAGCCATTTAGGCATTCCGGTATTACAAGGCTTAATGATTGGTCATATTGATGATTTATCAACGATTCCTGTTGGCTCTCTTGCTACTTTAGATGTAAATAGCAAGCGGCTGATTTTACAAGAGACTGCGGTTTTATAATACCCATTAGTGAGATTGGTATAACCCTCCACATAGGCGCTTTTTATGTTTGAATTATTATTTGTTTTATCCCATGCCTTAGTTTTTCCTGAGCAGAAAGATATTTATCTCGAAGTTGTTGGTCAAAATAAGTCAACTGAGCATAAAATATTTTTTGCCCCTCATGAAAATGAACATGTTAGTAATAACTATGTTGCTCAACAAGTACTTGTTTATGGTGGAAAATTTTTAGTACTAAGACAGCGAGGGCAAAGACTCATTGCCTTAAAAATAGCGCAACAAGAGGTTTTTATTGATCCTAATAGAATGTTTACCGATCTTGGTATTAAGCAATCAATTAAAAAATTAAATCCTAATTTAAATTTACAATCAATGATTTATAAAGATGCTATTAAACGGGCTAAATTATTAGGTCAATTTGTGATTACCAGTTTAGGTGGGTTGAATACTAAAAACACATGGGTAGCTGTGCATAATAATACTCAGGGTTACACTGGTGATGGCAAAGGAGGCGTTGGTAATGTGTCGATTGAACGTTATCAAAAAAAATTGGCGAATGGCGCTAACTATTTGATTGCCGTTAGTCAATTAAGAGGGGATGAAGATGATTTGTTTTTTGTTACAAAAAAATCAGATTATGCGCAAATAACCGCAAACCAATGGAACGCGGTATTACAAAACCCACGAGTGACAACAGACATTGATGAAGATGATGGTTCATTATCTGTTTATGCTCAAATGCATAATATTCGTTATATTAATATCGAAGCCGAAGTGCAACAAGGTAACTTAGGTGAGGATCATTTTAGCAAACAAAAGCAAATGGTTGATTTTACTTTTTCATTAATTTCATCTTCAGCTAAACCGAGTAAAAAATTATAACAACAAGCCGTTAGGATACTCCTAAAAAGTTTATGAACTATTTTTCCAATTATTTTTAATATGTTCAGCCACTCTAAAAGCATTCGCGTAAATGGTAAAAGTATAGGGAACACTACCCCCTGTTGGCATAAAAGAGCCATCGGTTACATATAAATTATCTACCTCATGCGCCTGACAATTTTTGTTGAGCACCGAGGTTTTTGGATCATTACCAAAGCGACAACCACCCGCCATTAAGTTGGTTGCAGGAGCGCCGCTAATAGATGATGAAATATTTTTTGCTCCTAATGCTTCTAGTAACTTAACGGCTTTCGTTGCCAGATATTCTCCTACTTGTAAATCATGCGGGTGAAAACCAATACGCACTTTAGCAACGGGATCGCCCCATTTATCCGTAACCTTGTCATCTAAACTAACAAAACAATCATCGGTTGGCAGCCAATCATTAAACACCTCAAAACGCAGCGTTTTATAGCGAGTAAATTCTTTTTTCAGATTTTGCTTTAATTGCTCACCCCAGACTAATTCATCATTACCTTGTTCATCTTCTTGCCACTGAGCACCGCGTGCGCGTGCAATAGGGTTTTGATGAAACAAGAAATCAATGGTGCCGCCTTTAGCTTGACCACTTTGTTTGCTATACGCTTTTGTGCCGACAAAATTTTTATCATTTATTTGATACCAATCTTGTAGCGCTCGGTTAACAAAAGGACCAACAACTTTTAATTCTGCGACTTGTTGGGCAGTTAATTGATCAAAAATAAAATCACCACGACCCGTACCACCACCACTAAACAGTAAGTTTTTACCCACTTGACCATTATTATTTGCTAAACCATGCGGAAATTTTTCACCCGTTGATGCCAATAATAAACGCGAAGTTTCTACCGCCTGACATGCCACTACGTAAGTTTTAGCTGTAACCTTTTTCTTTCGACCACTTTGATCATAATAATGCACATCGCTAATTTTTCCTTGATTATCGGTGGCTATTTTATAAACCTTTGCATTCGGCCGAATTGTACAGTTACCGGTGGCAACCGCATGATTTAACAGTGCCGCTCGTCCACTGCCTTTAGCGCCCGATGAACATCCATAACTACTGCAATAACCTGAATATTCACAGCTACGCCTTCCCATTGCCGGTTGCGATAAAATAGCTCTAGGTACGGGCACTGCATGATAACCAATATCACTTGCCGCCTTGTCTATCCATGAAGACATAGGCAACTCTGCAATAGGTGGGTAAGGAAAATCGCTCGAACGAGGCTCTTGATGTGGATGTTTAACTACTCGCCCTGACACACCAACCTCACGTTCAACCATTGCGTAATAAGGCTCTAACTCTTCATAACTTATAGGCCAGTCGGCAATGTTTGCGCCATTAATACGACCAAATTCAGACTCAAGACGAAAATCTATCGGTTTTAAACGATGAAAATAACCACTCATAAAATTTGAAGAGCCGCCTACAACCGTACCATTCCAAAAGCTCCAACCTGAATCACTTGTTTTTTCTCCTTGCCAAAAAGCATTACCTTCCTCGTCTTCATATTCATCTTCAATAACATGCTGTTCGTCACTAAGTTTTGGGTTATAGGCATCATGAATACTGATTGCTAGCTCATCTTTAAAAAATTCTTTTTCTGTTAACCAAGGACCTTTTTCTAACACTAATACTTTAGCGCCCGCTTTTGCCATGGTGTATGCCACCGGAGAGGCGCCCGCACCGCTGCCAATAATGCAAAGATCAAAATTCATGACTTTTTCATTCCTAAAGTATTACCTAACACATGACTACGAGCGGGTAATTCAAAATAACGCTCCCCTACACTTGGTAAAGGAAAGCCCGCTTGGTGCTCAAGCCATTGCCAACCTATACCCTTAGGATTACCGCCATAACTGGGCGGTGAAAGCATGGCTTCAAAAATATAATTTAACAGGGTGTTAATCCAGTTCTCTCCGGCTAGAGAGCGACTAATACCCCGTAACAACTTTTCTTTATCATCAAAAGCTAATTGTGTAAAAATTTTGCCTTTTTCACTTTTTGCATAACTATTTAGCCAGCCAACGCCTTTCACAATAAAATCTTTTTCATCTTGCTCGGTAGGTTGAATCGTCATTACTTGATAAAGATATTCAAGCGCATGAATGTTTTGGGCGCTGATATCTTTTTCGTTAATGTTTTTTACACTAGTTTTTTTACTTGTTGATAATGGTGATGCGGGTAATAATTGCGCTAAAGTTGCATCAAGTGTTAGCCAAGGTTCAGTTTTTCGTTGTTCACTAAAAAGCACTTGTTGTTTAGTGGTTAGCCCTGTACTCATTACAGGAAATGCGGCGATAGATGATGCCCCTGCGGCTGATTTTAGCGCCTTTTTAAGCACAGCCCGTCTACTGATGTTTTTTTTTAACCATGTTGGCGTTTGATATTCACTATCAAAAAATGAGCTAATCAATGTCACTTCCACCCTTTAAATGCGTTTTTTATCTACTTGTTTATTCGTTTTTTTTATCTGTTTTGGCTACTTGCCACTTTTTAATAAAAGCTAACCATTGTTGACTCGAATAGTTGCCATCATCTTGTAACTCAGCCGTATCTTTTGACAGCACCATTTTACCCGCCGCTGTTGAAATATACATATGAGGATAGCCTAAAACAGGCGGCAATGTTGCCATAAATTTTTCATTTTCATTACTGTCACTCACACTTACTTTTAATAGCACAAATTTTTGATGTAGCTCTTGATAAATTGCGGGGTTTTTCGCTAAAAAAGCATCCATTTTATGACACCAACTGCACCAATTACCGCCAATTTCAATAAGTACATTGCGGTTAGTTTCTTTCGCGAGCGCTAATGCGGCAAAGGCATCTTTAAAAGGATCTCTACTATCATCATAAATTTTACTGTAAGTTGGTAAATCAACGGTTTTCTCGGCAATCGCAGAAAAGCTAAGTAAGGTAAATATTAAGATAAAAAATAATTTCATTTGCGCTCAAATCTCTTTAAAGGTTGTTTGTTAGATTATCCATTGTCGATACCCGTTTAATGATACGGCTCAATGAGTACGGCTATAAAGACCTAACTTTCAACCACTATATTTCACCTGTTTTAAAAAATTATCACGTCATTATGTCAAATTGCCCTTTGAACGATTATAATGCGCGCAATTAAAATTTTTTAAGGATCACATCATGCGTCCAAGCGGCAGAACATTAGGGCAAATTCGTCCTGTAACTATTACACGTCAGTTTACCACACACGCTGAAGGTTCAGTACTTATCGAGTTTGGCGACACCAAAGTTATTTGTACCGCGTCAGTCGATGAAGGCGTACCTCGCTTTTTAAAAGGCCAAGGTAAAGGCTGGGTAACGGCAGAATATGGCATGCTGCCTCGTTCTACACACACACGTATGCGTAGAGAAGCGGCCAGTGGCAAACAAAGTGGCCGTACATTAGAAATTTCACGTTTGATTGCTCGCGCTCTTCGTGCTGCGGTTGATTTAAAGGCGCTAGGTGAAAACACCATTTCGGTCGATTGCGATGTTATTCAAGCCGACGGAGGTACACGTACCGCTTCTATTACGGGCGCTTGTGTTGCTTTGGTTGATGCACTTAATTATATGCGCGCTAAAGGCATTATTAAAACGAATCCACTTAAGCATATGATTGCGGCAATTTCAGTGGGTATATATCAAGGGGAAGCGGTTGCTGATCTTGACTATCCTGAAGATTCTGCGGCTGACACCGATATGAATGTTGTTATGACAGACACCGGTAAATTGATTGAAATACAAGGCACTGCTGAAGAAGAACCTTTTAGCTTTGATGAAATGCAAGCAATGTTACAACTTGCTAAAGATGGCATTAACGAGCTATTCGATTTACAAAAAGCGGCATTAAGCTAAAAATATTTGATAAATTTTGGAGGACAACATGAAAGATTATCAACGCGAATTTATTGAGTTTGCTCTGTCTAAACAAGTGTTACGCTTTGGTGAATTCACTTTAAAATCAGGTCGAATTAGTCCTTATTTTTTTAATGCGGGTATGTTTAAAACCGGTGGTGATTTAGCGCGTTTAGGTCGTTTTTACGCGGCGGCATTAGTTGATGCAAACATAGCGTTTGATTTGGTTTTTGGTCCTGCATATAAAGGCATACCTATTGCGACAACAACAACGGTTGCCTTGTTTGATCAACATAACCTTGATGTTCCCTATTGCTTTAATCGTAAAGAAGCCAAAACCCATGGCGAAGGTGGTAGCTTAGTTGGCGCTGAGTTGAACGGAAAAATAATGCTAGTTGATGACGTAATCACCGCTGGCACGGCTATTCGTGAATCGATGGAAATTATTAAAGCACATAATGCCGAATTGACCGGGGTATTAATTGCCCTTGATCGACAAGAAAAAGGTCAAGGAGAGTTATCTGCAATTCAAGAAGTTGAGCGTGACTTT
>JAOPTQ010000089.1:0-1297 GCA_051531915.1 Colwellia sp.
AGCCTGAGGAATCCCCACAAATAAATTAGGTAAGCGCTTGATATCTGGTAAAATGTTAATCACCACAAAAAACAAAAGAACCAAATACAAGCGCTATGAAGTTATTATCAAACTTATTTACCCTAGATTCAAACACTTTAGACACTAGAATAGTAAAATCCCTTTTTAATGCTGCTAACAGTCTTATTAATGGCTCTGTATTAACATTAACCTCCATGGGAAGAGATGCTGCTATCCTTAATAATATATCGGAAAAACAAAGTATAAAGCGTGTTGATAGGTTACTCGGGAATGAAAAACTTCATCAAAAAAGACATTGCTACTATCAAATAATATCCCGTTTATTTCTTGCAACGAATCAGCCCCTTATCCATGTTGACTGGTCAACGGTTTATAACTTTAACTTCGTTATGCTCAGAGCTTCTATCTCCATTGGCGGGCGAGCTGTGACGGTTTACGAAGAAGTACATCCAGAAGAAAAGCATATGAATCAAAAAGTTCAAACGAACTTTCTTGCCAACTTAAAAAATATACTCCCCGAAAAGACCCAACCTATTATATGTACGGATGCAGGATTTAAAATCCCATGGTTTAAAGTGGTTGAATCGCTCAATTGGTTTTGGCTTGCAAGAACAAGAGGAACAGTGAAGTGTCAATTACAAGGAGAAGGTGATTGGTGTTACGTGAGTGAATGTCATAAAATGGCGCTTTTAATAGCCAGTGAATTAAAAGAAGTTAAGCTCTCGAAGTCTCATCGGTTTGCTTGTCGTGGTATTTTGTTTAGAGGAAAAAACAAACAACGTCATAAGGTTAACCGAAAAGGAATTACGACAAAGTGCAATACGAATAAAAAGCACGCTAAATCAGGAAAAGAGCCTTGGTTTTTAGTCAGTAATTTGCCAAAAAACAGGTTTAAACCGCATCAACTTGTTAATTTGTATAAACGAAGAATGAGCATAGAGGAATCATTTCGAGATTGTAAGAATGAATATTATGGCTTAGGTTTATCGCGTAGTTTAAGTCGTTGTTTAGAAAGGCTACAGATTATTTTACTGTTGAGTATGATGGTTCAATTTTATTTATATTGCGTAGGGAAGTCAGCTGAAACAGCAGGATATCACTTAGAATTTCAAGCAAATACGATTAAACATAAACGCGTGTTATCCTATGGTTTTTTGGCTTTAAGAATTCTTCAACATAAACGATATCATTTGTCAGATGAAATGATAATAAGTGCCATGGAGACACTTATTCATGATAGTTTATATTGAGAATATTTGTGGGGATCTCTCAGGCT
>JAOPTQ010000090.1:0-3211 GCA_051531915.1 Colwellia sp.
CTCCTTCGTCGCTATTTTAACCAACTGCAATTTGCCTCTTAGTAAGGCGTTATGCATTAAGTGATGAAACTGAATAATCTAGTAATAAATAGTTTAATAGTTCTTTCTATATTAGGTATTGTTGTATCTATTTATGGGAAGTTAAACCCTGAATTTGGAAGTGATTTTTGGTCTTCGCTTAGCCCTAATATTCGAATTGTAATAATTACGGTATTGTTCTTAATTCCTATTTTTATTAGCTTTCCAAGAAAAGGCCTTGTTAAGAAAAGAGTATCCCTCAGCCTTTATATAAAACCATTATTTTGGTTAGGACTGTTACTTTACTTTTGGTATCAGTGGTTTAAATTAGGTTAATGCATAACAAGTTGCTCAACGGGACTCGTAACAGTTGGCTCGGTTCCGCTTCGCTCCACATTTTAGCCAACCATTACTCGCCCGTTAGCAAGGCGTTATAAGTTGTTCTTATTTCATAGCGTTTGTGTTTGTCTGGTACGTTTTGATTTGCGTTTTTAAGTGCTATTTTCCTTGAGCGGTTTAAGCAAAGTAGGGCGGTCACATTTGTATTTATCCTGCTCTTTTATTGGTTTAGTTTGAATTCGTCAATTGGTCAATCGATGCTGTGGCTGTTTTCTAATTTTACCTATTTCAACTCGTCAGTCAGTTTCTGAATTGAGCTTTGGTATTAGAATTTCTGATTTCAAACACTCATAAAGTGTTTAATTATTTGTTTTGTGTAATCTTCGAAACGTGTTGTTTGCGAGATTCAGAGTAAATAATTAAGTGGCTTTAAATCATGGGGATTTCTTTCGATTTTCCATGATTTAGAGTGAGTTTTAACTGTTGCGAGTTTAGTCGCACACAACGTTATAACAAGGTGCTCAAATGGAAAAATTACAGTTGGTCATCGCCGCGCGATTATAACCAACCGCAATCTTCCACTTAGCACGGCGTTAGCAGGCAACACTTATTCTATTTTTTAAAGTGTTTTGCTAATTGATATTTCATAACCAAGGATTGGCGCTTTTTTCTTTCTTCCTTTTTTATGGCAAAGTTTAGTGTTTTATTGATCTGCAATTATTTTTTGTTTTTGTTTATCAATTAATATTTGTGGTTAAGTGTTGCGGTATTTTTTATTGCTCACTTCCATTAATTTGGTTTTATGGTTTTGGCACGTTCAGCGAGTTTAATAAACTTGCTGCTAACAAGTCATTCAAACGGACAAATAACAGTTGGCTTTTGCTCGTACCTCGCTATTTTAGCCAACTATCATTTGCCGCTTAATGGGGCGTTATGTGTTTTCGATAGATAAGAGGATAATTAATCAATGGATATTAACTTTGAATCATATGTAGTTTCATGGAGTCCAAAACAAGAGGTTTTTCACATAGAAAAAGTGGCTGACATGTTAAAAGCCAACCGAAAAATTTTAGTAAACGGAACAAAAAGTGATTTCATCCCTATTGGATTTTACGGTACTCATGATGAAGCATCAGATGACGTAACTAGGATTAAAAACAATCAAAAAAGCGGCCAAATAGACTTTGCATAAACACATAACAAGCCATTCAACAGGGACAAATAACAGTTGGTTTTTGCTCCTGCGTCGCTATTTTAACCAACTATCATTTGCCCGTTAATGGGGCGTTATGTGTCTCTCGTTCGTCTAGTAATGTGGAAATAATAAATGGATGATACTTTAAAAAATGAAATAGCCAGTGAATTTAAAAACACTGAATTAGGCTTCGTGAGAATAAAGAAGAACCTTGCCATTACTCACTTTACAGATGAACAAGCAGAATCATTTTTAAAGAACGTAATTGAATCAACACCTTTGGAATCCATAGAGACCAAGGGTAAAAATCACTATTTTAAATGTTTCGAGTATAAAGCTATATTGACAGTTAATTCTCATAGTTTTACTGTCATTACGGCAAAACCAATAACAGCATAAACACATAACAAAAACCTGCAAAGGACGTAAAAGCCAGCCCGTTTTTTGCAGGAGAAAAGGCGCAAAAAAAGGTCTCACCTTTTACGCCTCTGAGGTTGGCGTTATGTGTCTAAAGAAATAAGTTTAATTTATTGTTCAGGTTTGGTATTTTGCTAAAAGCTATCGCGCTTTAATAACAATGAGTTTTCGCCAAAAATGGTTTGGTTCAGCACTAATAGGCTTTACGCTTTTAAAGAAACTTTCGCGGTAAAGCCATTAATTTTGCTCTAGCTTTTGTGTTGTTGGCTCAAAGGTCTATGTTAGGTTTTTATCTAACGGCGGTTACAACTTCAGTACTGTGTTTTGGTTTTAATCCTCAGCACATAACAAGTTGCTCAAACGGACGCAAAACAGTTGGCTGCGCTTCGTACCTCGCTTATTTTAGCCAACTTTTTTCGCCGCTTAGCAAGGCGTTATGTGATTACGTGCAATCTGTGAAATAATGTGACGAATATTAATGAAGAATCCTGAAGTAACATCATTGTATAAATATAAGCCTATGAATCAATTTACATTAGATATCATAGCTTCTGAGCGTATATTTTACGCATTACCAGAATCATTCAATGACCCTTTTGACACTAAATGTTCGTTTACTAATAGTAGTGCTATCATTCAGTCCACAGATGCTCAAAAAATTGCCAGAGCTTTTCCTAACGATCCTGACATTATGGCATTTGAACTTAAGAGCACATCGTCGGATATTGATAAATTCCATCACAATTTAAAGAACTTTGGAATTGTTTCGTTGGCAGAAAGTGCTGCTGACATTTTAATGTGGTCACATTATGCAGATAATCATAAAGGTATTTGTATCGAACTAGAACGGCATGAGAATAACGAATTAGGCAATATTAGCGTTACTAGAAAAATAGTGTACACCAAAAGCTACCCTTCATTAAATTCAAAGATTTTACTGAGCCAAGATAATTTTGATTCTTCTCTTCAAAGGATTTTATATACTAAATCCAAGCAATGGGTGTATGAAAATGAGTGGCGAACCTTTAAGCCGGAAGGGGGCAAAGTTTACTCATTACCAGGTAAAATAAAATCCGTTACTTTTGGTGCAAGAGCTTCAACTATGGATATAGAAATCGTAAAAAAGCTAATAGTAGGCACTAAAATTAAACTGTATCAAGCTGTACTAAAACAAAGTGATTTTGGCCTTAAATTCAAAAAAATCACATAACAAGCCATTGAACAGGGACAAAAAACAGTTGG
>JAOPTQ010000091.1:0-13980 GCA_051531915.1 Colwellia sp.
GGTTATCGAATCGCTGACAAACTCCCGAAGGGTGAGTTTAAAAGGCTTACAGACTACGTTATTGATTTCGACAATAGATGAACCATTCTCTTCAATCAATGCCTTGCCTCTAAACCTTTTAATTTTCGCTGAATCCTGCATCTTCAAGTGGAACGGGTATAATATAACATGTGAAGAATTCCAATCGTACAAATTATTCAGCAGAATACTACGAAATACAGATTTAGAGTGATGAAAAACAAGCTAAAGTGATTGATTAGCGTTGCCGTAAATAATAATAAGCATTCAATTTAGGCAAAACCATTATCAGCCAAGGTTTGTAATTGCTGTCCAAATAGTTGCCCACGCCAACCATGAATAATATCTACGGTAGCCGTTGCATTACGCGTGTCGTTTAAATCAAATTGCCAACTTAAAAAGTGATTAATTTGTTTTTTTGACGCTAAATTTTCTACGGCTAAATTATGTTGTTCACTTATTTTCAGAATAAAATTTTTCACTGCTTTGAAAGTTTGTTTATAACCCGGATATTCATCTAATCGCATAATTTTTTTAGGATAATGCTTCTCTTCATCTTTATCGGCTTGCTTTAATACCGTCAACATTGCTTTGCCTTTATGACGTATATCAAGTGTTTCTACCCCTTCAAGTAAAGTCATGGCATTATAGCTTTGAGGGTTATGCTTTGCCAAAGCCATTAAAGTATTTTCTTTGGCAACAAAACCCAGTGGCAAATCACGCTTTTTGGCTTGTTGATAACGCCAAGTTGCTAAATGCTTCAAACTATTTAATTGCTTAGGATTTAAACGCCAGCCCATTTTTATATTTTGATATAAGAGATCTTCATTAATCGGCGTAAATTTACGCTCAATTAGCAGTTGAGTTTCCTGTTTAACAAAATCTAACCAACCTGTTTGTTCTAGCTCTGCTAACAACTTCGGGTAAATAGCATATAAATAGTCAACATCTGCGCTTGCATAAGTTAGCTGCCGCTCAGAGAGTGGTCTTTTTGTCCAATCGGTTCTAGATTCTGATTTATCTAATTCAACGCCGGTAAAGTGTTCAACCATAGCTGCATAACCTATTGATAAACCATGCCCTAAAAACGACATCATAATTTGGCTATCAATTAAGTTAACCGGCTTACACGGCTTTCCATCAATAGAGCCCGCCGTTAAAAACACTTCTAAATCTTCAGAGCAAGCGTGTAAAACTTTAACAATACCCGTATTGGTTAGTAACTGCCAAAAAGGGGTTAAATTTTGAATAGCGACAGGATCGATTAAGGCTAACGTTTGACCATCACATACCTGCAATAAACCTAATCTGGGATACAAAGTTCGAGTTCGCACAAACTCAGTATCAATCGCTAGCACCTCAGCCTTGGCTAGTTGCTGACATAACACAAATAAACTTTGTTCATCTTCAATATATTGATACTGCATCATTATTTTCACTTTACCTCTTACCACTTTTACTTACGGCGACGTCTGGTACTTTGTTGATGCCTTTGCTGATGCTTTTTCACCGAACGACGAATACGACGACTTTTAGCATTATCCATCGCTTTTTCATCAACTTTAACTTTAGATTGTGCTTCCGGTTTCAAATCAACCAGTTTACGATAATAATTAACCTCTTTTAGCGGTAGCTCTTTCCAACCGCCTAACGGTAATTGACGCTGCATTTCTAAATCACCGTAACGCACACGAATAAGTCGACTCACTTGTACTTCTTGGCTTTCCCATAAGCGACGAACTTCACGATTTCGCCCCTCAGAAAGTACTACATGAAACCAATGATTACGCCCTTCACCACCACGGTATTCTATTTTTTGAAAGCGAGCCATACCATCTTCTAATTTAACACCTGCACGCAAAGTTTGTAGCATGGCTTCATTTATTTCGCCAAACACTCGCACGGCATATTCACGTTCAACCTTTTGCGATGGATGCATTAACCGATTAGCTAATTCACCATCAGTGGTGAACAACAGCATACCCGAAGTATTTATATCTAAACGCCCTACAGCTACCCAACGACCTGACTCTAACGGCGGTAAACGGTCGAAAACAGTTGGCCTACCTTCGGGGTCTTTACGTGTACACATTTCACCTTCAGGTTTGTTGTACATTAACACTCGACAAATATCTTCATCTTGTGCGGTTAGTTTGACTTGGTGACCGTCAATTCTAATTTGTTCAGAGCCATCAACCCTGTCACCTAAATAAGCAACTTTACCATTAACGCTTACTCGGCCTTCGCTAATATACGTTTCTATTTCGCGACGTGAGCCTTTACCGGCTCGCGCTAATACTTTTTGCAGCTTTTCAGAATCTTTATGGGTAGCGGTTTGAAAATCAACATTAACGGGCTTTTCAGACTGTTTTTTATCATTTCTACCTTTTTTGTTTGTTGTTACTTTTTTAGTTGAGCCTCGAGTGCCATATTTTTTATCAATAGCATCGCTATCTTTTGCACTTCTATCGGCCCTTTTTCGTATAGGATTATTGTTAGATGTTTTTTTATTCGAGGTGTCTTTTTTAGACACGTCTTTGTTAGGCATAGATTTATTAGACATAGTTATCTCTGTTACGTCAGTAGCCGCTCCCTTGAAGCATAACTTCTGACTCATTTATTTGAACTATTGAAACGGTGAAGGATCACCCTCACCTACGCGCAACACTTCAATATCGCCATTAGAAAAATCAATAACGGTGGTTGGATGCTCACCTAAATAACCGCCGTTAAGAATCAAGTCAACTTGGCGCTCTAATAAATCACGGATATTTTCAGGATCATATTCCGCCGAACTTTCACCCGGCATAATTAAACTCGTAGACATTATAGGCGCTGCTAACTCAGCCAACAAGGCTTGAGCTATGTTATTATCAGGCACACGAATACCAATCGTTTTTCGCTTAGGGTTTAATAAACGCTTTGGCACTTCTTTACTTCCTTTAAAAACAAAAGTATAAGGCCCTGGCGTATGACTTTTTAAAAGTCGATAAGCGCTATTTTCGATACGAGTGTATTCTGAGAGTTGCGACAAATCTTTACACACTAAAGTGAAATTATGATTTTTATCAATATTACGTATACGACAAATACGTTCTAAGGCTTTCTTGTCACCCAAATTACAACCTAAGGCATAGCCTGAGTCTGTTGGATAAACGATCACACCACCCTGATTGATAATTTCAACCGCTTGTTTCATCAAGCGCCCTTGCGGGTTATCGGGGTGTACATAAAAAAATTGGCTCATAATACTTTCCTTTTTGCTTGTAAGGCCAAAACCCTACCTACAACCACAGCGCCCAAATGGGTTTTGCGCCATCGGGTAGCGTTAAATTTCGTCCTAAATCACTCCATTTGTTAGGATTATGAAAATCAGATCCTAATGAAGCATGCAAATCATATTCTAAACAATAGTTTAACATTTTTTTACGTTGTTGTTCATTCATTTGCGGTAAAACCACTTCTAAACCATCACCTTTATTCTCTTTAAAGTGAACAATTAAGCGCCTTAACCATTTTGCCGTTAAGTCGTAACGAATAGGATGAGCCATTACCGCGCTGCCTTTGGCGGCATGAATAACAGCAACAGCTTCAGCTATTGTGCACCAGTTAGGTTTAACAAAAGCCCGTTGACCCTTACCAATATATTTGTCAAAAGCTTTTTGCATTGTCGCCACATGACCTTGTTGATAAAGCACCTTGGCAAAATGCGCGCGTGTTATAGAGCCATCACCGGCGGATGTTTTAGCATCATTATACACGTGAGGAAAACCACACTTCGCTAGTTTTTCACCCATGATTAACGCACGTTGTTCACGTGCTTTTTGTTGACGCGCAATCAATAACTGTAATTGCTCATTATTCTTATTAAAATTTAAACCAACAATATGTATTTCAAAACCTTGCCAAGCGGTAGATATTTCAATGCCATTGATTAATTTTATTGGAACATTTTTTTCAGCGATATAAGCATCAGCTATATCAAGTGCAGCAATAGTGTCATGGTCAGTAATGGCTAATACATCAAGTTGAAAGTTAACAGCCCTGTCTATCAAGGTTTGTGGCGTTAAACCGCCATCCGAGCAGCGAGTATGACTATGTAAATCAATGCGTCGATGCGCACAACCATCAACTTTTTTTATACTATGTGGAAAATCAACAGTTGACAGCAAAGCCATAATAAGGTCTTCTATAGGGGATTTATTAGCGTATTAATTCATTTTGAATATAAATAAGCGCAATGAAAAGATGTATAACCAAGAAATAATGTAAGTTTACTGATAAGAGCAAAGTAATGATACAAGCAACGCAAACTATTTTAACTAAAATAGCACACATTTGGTGGTGGCATAACTCAACATAAGTGGGTTGTGATAATTGCGTATATTTTGCCAAAAGCTAACGAAAAAAGCTGAAGCAGATCAAAAACAAATTTCAAAAACCCGCTACACTTAGCGGGTTTTTTGCTTTTTTAATTAAAGGAAAAATAGAATGAATAAAACAAGAACATGGTTTCTTTGGTGGCTACAGCCAATTTATGCCGGATGACAATACTTTTAAATTAAACAATTTCAAGAAGAAGCCAATGACACAAACTAATCAAAACACTGCAACCGTGTGTACACTCACTGATATTGCTAATTATCAAAGCGATCCCTTAAGTGTTTATCAATTGCTTTGTCATAATAAAGAAAACAATTTGCTGTTAGAGTCAGCAGAAATCGATCAAAAACACTTATTAAAAAGTTTATTACTCACCGATGCCGCATTAAAAATAGTCTGCAACGGCAATATTGTTACCTTTAGCGCTTTAACACTGAATGGTCAAACAGCATTGCAATTTGCCTATAGGCAACTACAACCTCATGCAAAATTAACGCTGTCTGATGAACAACAAACCTTAACCGCTATTTTCCCTGATATTGCCACTGAACTTGATGAAAAATCACGGCTAATGGCTATTAACCCCTTCGAAAGTTTGCGTTTATTTAATCAGATAGAAAATAGTAACAACCATCATTTTGCCATTTTTTTAGGTGGTGCCTTTGCCTTTGATATGATCAGTGTTTGTGAAGCATTACCTACCGTTCCCGACGGCAAGAATACCTGCCCAGACTTTGTTTATTATTTAGCAGAAACGTTAGTGGTTATTGATCACGAAGCACAAACTACAGAAATCATTGCTAATATATTCTCTGACACTTTATCAAACTCCTTCTCAAATAACTTATCAAAAGCTAAGAGCAAAGCAGAAAAAATTGCCCATGAACAAACCGTTCAAAATAATTTAGCCGATCGAATAACAGAAATAAAACAGTTGTTATCAAATGAAATAACCACTGAACATGTCGCTTCCTTTACTAGTGCTAATTCAAGCAACATTAGTAACGCTAATGAAGCACAAAGCGTTACGGTTGATATTAGTGATGAACAGTATTGTCAAAACGTTGAACAGTTAAAAGAAAACATTAGAGCTGGTGATATATTTCAAGTAGTACCATCACGAACATTTTCACTTCCTTGTTTGGATAGTATCAGGGCTTATCAGGCACTAAAAATTAGCAACCCAAGTCCTTACATGTTTTATTTAAAAGACGCTAACTTTTGCATGTTTGGCGCATCACCAGAGTCAGCCATTAAATATCAAAAATTGACGCTTCAAGGAGCAAACCGACAAGTTGAAATATACCCTATTGCCGGAACCAGAGCTCGCGGTATTGATAAAAACGGCAATATTTCATTAGATTTAGACAGTCGCATTGAACTGGAATTAAGACAAGACAAAAAAGAGTCAGCCGAGCATATTATGCTCGTTGATTTAGCGCGAAACGATATTGCTAGGGTGTCAAAACCCGGCTCTCGTCATGTTGCCGACTTATTAAAAGTTGACCGTTACTCTCACGTAATGCATTTAGTTTCAAGAGTTTGCGGTACTTTACTTGAAGAGCTTGATGCCTTACATGCTTATCAAGCTTGTATGAATATGGGCACTTTGTCAGGTGCGCCAAAAGTTAAAGCAACCCAATTGATAAGAGAAATAGAAGGCAAACGTCGCGGTAGTTATGGTGGCGCTGTAGGTTACTTAACCGGTGACGGTGAAATGGATACTTGTATTGTTATTCGCTCAGCCTTTGTAAAAAACGGTATTGCTCAAGTTCAAGCAGGTGCAGGTGTTGTTTACGATTCTATTCCACAAAGCGAAGCCGATGAAACGAAACAAAAAGCACAAGCGGTTATTAACGCTATTTTACAGGCCAATAAAGCTAACGTTTCACCTAAGGACGCATACTAATGACTAAATTATTTATGTTAGACAACTTAGACTCATTTACTTACAACCTTGTTGATGAATTTCAATGTTTAGGCTTTGATCCTACCGTTTATCGCAATACCCTCACCGCTGATTTTATTTTCAACAAAATGCTTGAACATACACAATTAACCGGTGAAAACGTTATGTTAGTGCTATCTCCCGGCCCCGGTGATCCTGCGCACGCGGGTTGCTTAATGGCGCTTATTAAAGAATGTGTTGGTCAAATTCCCATGTTAGGTATTTGTTTGGGTCATCAAGCACTCATTGAGCACTATGGCGGTGTGGTTGGCCGTGCAGATGACATTGTCCATGGTAAAGCATCGGCTATTACCCATTGTGGCACCGGTGCTTTTGCCAATATTATTAACCCATTACCCGTAGCTCGATATCATTCACTTGTGGGAATAAAAGTACCTAAAGCATTAACCGTTACGGCGGATTTTAATGGTTTACCCATGGCTATTTGTCAGCAAAAAGACGCGGTATTGGCCTATCAATTTCACCCTGAGTCTATTTTAACAACATTTGGCTCAACACTATTGGCACAAAGTATTGATTATTTATTAAACTTGGCTCCATTATTAACACCTGAAATATCATTAACACCTGAAACGTTGCCAACACTCGCTACGTCAACTCAAAAAAAAGGAACTTCTCATGAATAATATTTTAAATGATTTGGTAGCAGGTAAAGACTTAAACCAAAAAACGACCGAAACTTTTTTTGAAAAAGTATTACAAGGTGATGTTGATCCCGCACTATTGGCGAGTGTGCTCACCGCATTAAAAGTAAAAGGTGAAAGTCCTGAAGAAATCGCTGGCGCAGCACTTGCGATACGTAGTGCAGCAACAGCGTTTCCCAAGCAAGAAGCAACACAACAACAATTAATTACCGACTGTGTTGGCACAGGTGGCGATGGCGCTAACACCATCAACATTTCAACTACTGCTGCCATTTTAGCCGCAGCTTGTGGTTTAAAAATGGCAAAGCATGGCAACCGTAGTGTGTCTAGTATGTCTGGCTCTGCTGATTTACTGGAAGCTTTTGGTGTTAACTTAATGATGTCACCACAAACCGCAAATCATTGCTTATCAGCAGCTAACTTATGCTTTTTATATGCGCCAGCTTATCACTCTGGCTTTAAACACGCTAGACCTGTGCGTAAAGCCATGGGAATACGCACCATGTTTAATATTCTTGGGCCATTAGTAAACCCCGCTGCGCCTAAAGTTATGTTACTGGGGGTTTACACGCCAGAATTACTTAACATCATCGCAAAAGCTCTGTTACTTACTGGCGTAAAACGTGCCTTTGTAGTGCATGGCAGTGGCTTAGATGAAATAGCGTTACACGGTGAAACGCAAGTGGTTGAAATTGACAATGGTAAATTAATTGAACGTATTATTTCACCTCAAGACTTTGGTTTAAAAAACTATAGCTTAGAAGCTATTAAAGGTGGCACGCCAACAGAAAATGCTGAAATCATTAAAGCGATATTGTCAGGAGAAGGCAAAGAAGCACATAATGCCGCTGTTATTATTAATTGTGCTGCGCTACTTTATTTACATAATAAAGCCAGTGACTTAAAATCTGCGGCAACATTAGCAACACAAGTGTTAACCTCTGGCAAAGGTTTAAAAACCCTAGAGCAACTTGTTTTCTTGTCGAATATAAAAGACGCTGATAAAGAAATCGCCACCGCAAAAAGTAAATAATTATGACCAATATTTTAGAAAAAATAGTCGCCGATAAACGCATCGAAATAGCGGCATTAAAAATAGAGAAACCATTAAACACTTTTATTGGTGACTTATTACCGTCTAATAAAGATATGTATACCGCCTTAAGAAGAACAAAAGATAAGCCAGAGGCAGGTTTTATTTTAGAATGTAAAAAAGCCTCGCCATCTAAAGGGCTTATTCGCCCCGACTTTGATGTTAAAGCCATTTGCCAAACTTATGACAAATACGCTGCGGCGATTTCAGTATTGACTGATAAAAAGTATTTCCAAGGTAATTTTGATTACTTAAAACAGGTCACCGAAACAGTTAACTGCCCAGTACTTAATAAAGATTTTTTCATTGATACCTATCAAGTGTACTTAGCGCGTTTTTATGGCGCCGATGCTATTTTATTAATGCTTAGCGTGTTATCTGACGAAGAATACCTTGAACTAGCAAAAGTTGCTGAGCAATATAACTTAGCGATATTAACGGAAATATCAACCGAGCAAGAGCGCGATCGCGCCATTAAATTAAACGCAAAAATGATCGGTATTAATAATCGAAATTTACGTGATTTAAGCACCGATATTGCCCGCACCTTTGACTTTGCACCGACCTTACCCGATGACAGAATTATTATTTCTGAATCCGGTATATACAATAATGCTCAAGTACGAGAACTAGCGCCTGCCGTTGATGGATTTTTAGTAGGAAGCTCATTAATGGCACCTGATAATAACCGTTATCAAGACATTGATTTAGCGTGCCGTAAACTTATTTTTGGTAACAACAAGGTATGTGGTTTAACGGCTGCTGAATATGCCATAGCAGCAGCAGAATCTGGCGCGCGTTTTGGGGGATTAATTTTTGCTGAAAAATCTCTCCGCTGTGTGACCAAAGAACAAGCATTTAACATAATCAACGCTTCATCAGATAAGAAACTGCGTTTAGACTATGTGGGTGTTTTTGTGAACCAACCATTAAATAACAGTGAAGGTACTGGCGTTGTTGATTTAGTTAACAGCTTAAAACTAACCGCCGTACAATTACATGGAAATGAAGATGACGCTTATATTAAAGCCCTGCAAAAACAATTAAGTGAAAATAGTAGTAAAAACAACGTCAATCATTGTGAAATTTGGCAAGCTAAATCGGTACTCAACAGTATTCCTACATTAAGTGAACACGCAGATCATCATGTGCTTGATGGCAAATCACCCGGCTCAGGACAAAGCTTTAATTGGCAATTGTTAGCCAATAGCGAGCAAGATTTATCAACCAGCCTTTTAGCTGGCGGGCTTAATAATAACAATATCAATTTAGCGTTAGCCCAATTAACAAATGAAGATTTATTTGGCTTAGATCTCAACTCAGGTGTTGAAACTAGCCCCGGTATAAAATCCCGCGAAAAACTTAAACAAGTTTTTACGCAAATAAGGAATTACTAACGTATGAGTAATACTATCAAAAACACAAAAAAAGAGACTTTACCTGCCTATTTTGGCGATTTTGGCGGCATGTTCGTCGGTGAATTACTTGTTCCTGCATTAGAGAAATTAGAACAAGCCTTTATTGAATCACAAACTGATGAAGCGTTTTTAACTGAATTTAATAATTTACTAACCAAGTATGCCGGTAGACCAACACCGTTAACCTGTTGCCGTAATATTGTTAAAAATCCATTAGCTAAAATATACCTAAAACGTGAAGATTTATTACATGGTGGCGCCCATAAAACCAACCAAGTACTCGGGCAAGCTTTGTTAGCTAAGCGTATGGGGAAAACTGAAATAATTGCCGAAACAGGTGCAGGACAACATGGTGTTGCCACCGCGTTAGCGTGTTCATTACTCGGCTTAAAATGTAAGGTTTACATGGGCGCAGTAGATTGTCAGCGTCAACAGCCTAACGTCTTTCGTATGGAATTAATGGGAGCTGAAGTTATCCCTGTTACCGCTGGCTCTGGCACATTAAAAGATGCAGTAAATGAGGCATTACGTGACTGGTCTGCTAATTATGAAAATGCACATTATTTATTAGGTACTGCCGCTGGTCCTCATCCTTTTCCAACGATTGTCAGAGAATTTCAAAAAATGATCGGTGAAGAAGCCAAAGCACAGTTTCTCGACGAAGAAGGTCGATTACCTGACTATGTTATTGCTGCCGTTGGCGGTGGCTCTAATGCAATAGGTATATTTAATGACTTTATTAAACATGAAGAAGTTAAACTTATTGGTGTAGAAGCGGGCGGTAAAGGTATTGAAACCAACCAACATGGAGCTACTCTAGTCGCAGGTTCTAAGGGCATGCTACACGGAAACTATACTTACATTATGCAAGACAAGTACGGACAAATTGAAGAGTCTTATTCAATATCAGCTGGGCTTGACTACCCTGCTGTTGGTCCTCAACACGCCTTTTTAAAAGAAACAGGTCGCGCCCAATACGTAGCCATTAATGACGATGAAGCGTTAGCCGCTTTTCAAGATTTAGCAAAATATGAAGGTATTATTCCGGCGTTAGAATCTTCACATGCACTCGCTCAAGCACTTAAAATGGCAGAAAGTGTGACAACTGAAACAATTTATTTAGTGAATTTATCTGGCCGCGGCGATAAAGATCTTGCTCACGTACACGCCGTTTTGCACCCTAACGAACCTGATCACGAAGCGACAAGCGTTAAACATAGAGGAGAAGCATAATGGTACAAGCCACAAATGAACAAGCAGGCTCTCGCTATCAACAAGCTTTTGCCACTTTAGCCGCTAACAATGAAGGTGCATTTATTCCTTTTGTTATTATTGGCGATCCCAATGCAGAGCAATCTTTTGCTGTTATTAAAAGTTTGATTGATGCTGGCGCTGATGCACTTGAGCTAGGCATTCCTTTTTCTGACCCAAGTGCCGACGGTATAACCATTCAAATGTCTGCACTGAGAGCATTAAAGTCAGGCATAAACACCGATATTTGCATCGATATACTAACTAGAGTACGCGAATATGCACCTAATATCCCTATTGGCTTACTTTTATATGGCAATTTAGTTTTTGCTCGAGGCATAGAGAATTTTTATCGTAATATGGCACAAGCCGGTGTTGATTCAGTGCTGATTGCTGATGTACCAATGCGTGAAAGTTTACCTTTTAGAAAAGCAGCTTTAGCGCGCAATATAGCCCCCATATTTATTGCCCCGCCCAATGCAAGCGATGACACATTACGCGAAGTCGCTTCATTTAGCCGAGGTTATACCTATGTATTAAGTCGTGCAGGGGTTACAGGTGTAGATGTAGATGAGAATAATGAGTCAGAAGCAACGGTATCACCTGCTATCAATTTGATTAATACGTTAAACGAATACCGTGCAGCGCCTCCAGTACTTGGTTTTGGTATATCAACACCTCAGCAAGTGAAAGAAGCATTAAGTGTTGGCGCAGCAGGTGCCATTAGTGGCTCTGCAGTGGTAAAAATTATTGAAAACAACCTAAACAATCATGCAAATATGTTAACAGCGTTATCTGACTTTGTTATCACAATGAAAGCTGCAACTAAATAAGCTTATATTTCAGTACATTGCTAACAACAGCTATTTTGTTGTTAGCAATTTTTCTTATTGACATAAAACTATCACATAAAAGTCTTAAAGTTACACTCGTAATGTATTATGAGGTAACGTTATGAAAGAGATTCTTCAAGAGATTATAGTAAACAAACGTATCACTACCGTATTTCAACCTATCTTTGATATCGAACATAAAATTATTGTAGGTTATGAAGCACTAACTCGTGGCCCTAAAGGCTCAGAGTTATTTTCTCCAGAGAAACTATTCGCTAAAGCTGAAGAACACCAATTACTTTCAGATTTAGAGTTGCTTTGTCGTGAGAGTGCTATTAACCGCTTTGTCGAGTTAAAATTAACGGGCAAACTCTTCATCAACATTTGTTTAAATGTCATGCTGACCAATGATCACCCTTACGATGAAACCATCAAACTAGTCGAAAAAGCAGGTTTATCCCCTCAGCAAATTGTTATAGAAATTAGTGAAAAGTCACCTTTCCCTGAAAGTGACATACTACTTAAAGCATTAAATAAATATCGCCAATTTGGCTTTGACATTGCTATTGATGATTTAGGCGTAGGTTACTCAGGATTAAAGCAATGGAGTTATCTTCGTCCTGATATTGTTAAAATTGATCGCTACTTTATTGATCAATGCGATCAAGATGTAATGAAACGCGAGTTTTTAAAAATATTATTTGAGCTAGGCAGAATTTCTAACGCTTACATTATTGCTGAAGGTATAGAAACCAGAGAAGAGTTTGAGCTATTACGTGAATTAGGTATGATTTATAGTCAAGGTTTCTTCTTAGCAAAGCCAAGTGAAGAGCCCACAAGAACATATCCAGTATTAGATATAGATAGTTGTACAACAAAAGAATCAACTCTTGGTACTATTTCATCATTGGTTACTTCTGCGATTACCATTGAATATAATCAAAGTGTTAATAATACTTATGATATTTTCACTAATGATCCTCACCTCCAAGCAATTCCAGTATTAGATGGTGAAAAGCCAATAGGTATGGTTTACAGAAATGAATTAATGGAATCGTACTCAGACATTTATGGCCGCGCATTATTTGCCAAAAAGTCAGCAAAAGATATCATGTTCAGTAATCCTATGATTATCGAACATTCAATGCAGCTTGAGCAAGTCAGTGTATTACTTACAGCTAGGGCAAATTATGAATTTACTCACCCTTCAATCATCATGGAAAACGGTAAATATATTGGTGTAGTTTCCCCCCGAGATCTATTGAAAAGTATTACTGACTCAAAACTGGAACAAGCTCGTTATGCCAACCCTCTTACAGGGTTACCGGGTAACGTAGTCATAGAAAAAGAAATAGATTATATGCTAACTAAACAACGAGATTTTCAACTAGCCTACCTAGATCTAAACCACTTTAAACCTTTCAATGACATATACGGCTATGCAAAAGGTGATTTACTACTGAAAACGCTAGCAAATTGCATAATGTTAAATACTAATAATAAATATTGCTTCGTAGGCCACATAGGCGGCGATGATTTCATCATCATGTTTAAAAATAATAAAGTTGAAGCTATTTGCCAAAAGATATTACAAGATTTTGCTGAACAAAGTCTGTCTTTTATATGTGAAGAACATCAGGAGCAATCAGGTTACTTTGCAATGGATAGAAATGGTAAAAAGATTTTTCACCCTTTAGTGAGCTTAGCAATAGGAGTGATACAACCAGACTCTACAAGTTACAGCTCATATCATCAAATTGCAGATTTAGCCTCTAAAGCAAAGTCTGAGGCTAAGAAATTAGGGGGGAATAGTATCTTCATCTGCCGAAGACGAAACGCACAAGCGATTGAACATCAAAAAGAAGCTCAGCTTTCTGACAAGAATATTTATGCTGCGTAAAGCTTTAACAGTCTAAAACTCAAAATAATGGTGGCTAGAGTCAAGCCTAAAAAAACGAACATTAACAAATACTCTAGCCCCCTATTTAATAGATTTTTTAACCACGTTAGTAAAAATATTTTTTTATCATTATTATTTTGTTTAAAAGCATGCAAAATAAAATTTAATAAAGCTACCCATGCTAACAACAGTAAATTAAGCATGGTGATCGAATTATCTAATTGATTAAAAATCAACCTATATATCACATTAACGACAACTATCGTAGCAATGACGTATATAGTTGTACGGTAAGCTTGCAGCTTTAATGAAAGTTTATGCAAAAAATTAATCATTTATATTATCAATTCGCTCAATACTAATAATCAGTCCATGTATGATCGTAATCATTTTATTTCCCTTAAAACAAAGTATATGTTAACTCAATATATTAAAAATTAAAAATGGCTTTTATACCAAATTGATTAAGTT
>JAOPTQ010000092.1:0-10575 GCA_051531915.1 Colwellia sp.
TAAATGTGATCAAGAGACAGCTTCTAGTGATGTATCTAACGACCCAACACCCGAACCGAAGTCCCACGTATCTTCAAAGGAGGCGGTCAAACTGCCTGCTCCGAAAAATGCAGAGCCGGGATAATCGACATCACCTGAAAAATCGTCATCAAATAAGTTTAACGATGGAAAGGCCAAACTAGCATTTATATTTTCACCATTTTCTAACGTAGTAGTCAAAATAATACTTAATATTTCCAAATTCGCACCCAAGGTAAAATTAAATCGATCTGTATCCCCAGCTGGAGTTGCGAGCCAAAATCCGTTAATAATATTAGAGCCTGCTGTATCTAATATGCCTAACGATGTACCAGTAATACCATCCAAATCTCCATTAACGTCTTCATCATATGAAATAAGTCCTGCATTAGCATTACTTACTATCAATAAGAACGATATTGTCAAAATTATCAGTCCCTTCATTTTCTATACCTCTAATTTATTTGTGTTTTTTTGAGTTATGGTGATAAAGATCACACCCAAAGAGCAGCAAGCATATATCGATCCGTTATTTTAACCAACTGAAATAACAAACATTTATATGAAAAAAAACATTTAGACAGAGACCATTGTAAAATAACCTGACACTAAATCATTCATCAACCAGTTGAGTTAACTATATAATATTCATAAGTATTTATTTGTGTTGGTTTTACTATAAAATCAAATAATTGAGTCCTTTACCATAGCAAAAAATAAATTGTGACGAAAATCATGAACCCGAAAATATTCAATACCTGCATTTTGAATTGCTCGACGAACAAATATCTGAAAGTTTGAATAATTTTATTCAAGAGATGAACTCACCTAAGCTATAGAAATAATTTCAATTGAGTGAGTTATTATTTGGGTCACAATTAACTATCAAACAAATAAAAGTACTAGGAATCAACGAATGAAATGAATATCGTTATGTTTATTTTTAATATCAGCAACCTTGAGCTAGTCACTTTAGATACAACAATTAATTATGATCCTATGCAACCAACACAGTTAATAGATAAATAACTTATTCATTATAAAGCAACGCATAAGTAGATTTTCGTCTAGGTTATCAACTAAAACTATGGCTGATAACCTCCCCTCCACTTTTATAAAGAGAATGTTAATGATATTTTCTGCTCAAGCCACAATTTGATCCTTCGGTTAAAAAAGTCCCACCACTAGAACTTGAGCATGATTTATTCTTATTTTATTTCATAGCGTGCCAAAAACATAAAAACAGCATCTTCGGCAATAGTTTTCTGTTGCTCTAATGTGGGGAAACCTTGAGTCATCAAGAGTTGTGGCCAAAAAACAGTGGATTTAATCAAGCCTATAAATATTTGGGCGGCATAATTGACATCAACAGATTTTAATCGGCCATCACTTATTGCTGCACTGACCCACATATTGAAACCACCTTTTTTTTGGTCTAAATATTCTTGGGTACTAGAGGCTAATTCTGGTGAGCGAATTAACTCAGCAAGCGTAATACGGTTTAAATCACGAAATTTTTCAGACTTCAACAACGTAAGCTCGCGCGTTGCAACCGTCATTAGTTGCTCTTCAAGCGAACAATCACTTTGATATTCAGTATTAGCAGCCTGAGTAAAGGTATCACAAAGCTGTTTAACAATGGCATGAAATAACTTTTCTTTACTCGGGAAATGATTGTAAACCGTACGTTTTGATACTTCTGCACGTTTTGCTATTGAGTCCATACTCGCGCCTAAAAAGCCATTTTCTTTAAACTCTTCTTGTGCGGCTCTTAAAATATCTAAACGCTTTCTTTCAGTTAGGGTTAATAATTTTTCCATAGCTAATGTGATTTTTGAATAATCAACAAATATTACACTCATCAGTTTACTTTTGCAATAACAACCAGTAAACTACACTAATCAGTTTACTTTTGTTTATGCCAAAATAACAACATTCTGTTGTTATTTTTTATTTGATCATTAATAGGTTTTTTATTTTTTATGAAAAAAATTCATTTGTTTTTCGGTGATTATCATAGTCGTTTTTTTCAAAACGCATTATTATTATTAGCTGTTACCCTTGTTACAACTGGCTGCGAGCAGCAGACTGAGCAATCAGTTTCAACAATGCCTCCCGCAGCAGTTTCAACAATAAAAATGTCAACGCGTTCAGTTCCTTTTAGTATTGAGTTGCCCGCAACCTTATCGGGCGCAAAAGAAGTAGAAATTCGTGCGCAAGTTTCAGGTATTTTGCAAACACGTAACTTTAGCGAAGGAGATAAGGTTGTTGTTGGACAGTCACTTTTTAGCCTAGATGCTAAAACGTATGCTGCTGAGGTGACGAAAAACAAATCAGATTTAAATGCTGCTACGGTTCGTGTAGAGCAGGCTCAGCGTGAAGTAAGTCGTCTAAAACCATTACGTGATAAAAATTCAATTTCACAACGTGAGCTAGATAATGCCATTTCAAGTGTCAACATTTACCTTGCCGATGCTAAGTCGGTTCAAGCTGAGTTGGCGCAAGCACAGTTACGTCTAGATTACACTAAGGTTTCTTCTCCTGTAACAGGTATTGCGGGTCGTGAGTTAGTTTCTGAAGGCACATATGTTTCAGGCCCTGAGGTTCTATTAACGCAACTAACTCAGATTGATCCTATTAGAATTCGTTTTGGTTTGTCTGAACGTGAACAATTAAAAATGCGCCAAGATGCTAGCGCTGGTTTATTAACATTACCCGAGAATGGTCATTGGCAAACCAGAATAAAACTTTTTGATGGCTCTTATCATCCGCAAGTAGGCCAAGTGAACTTTAGTGATGTTCGTATAAATAGCCAAACAGGTACCAGCGAATTACAAGCAATAGTTCCAAACCCTAACTTTACTTTAAGACCGGGACAATTCGTTCGTATTATATTGTCTGGGGCTACCCGCGAAAATGCTTTTGTAGTGCCGCAACGTGCTGTACTCGATAATGGCCTTGGCAAATTTGTTTATTTAATGGCTAAAAATAAGAAAGGCATGACAGTGGCTCTACCAGCACCCGTTGTTGTTGGTGAGTGGGTGCAAGAAAATAATGGTGATACGTTAGAAAATGGCTGGATAATACGTAGTGGTTTAAACGTTGGTGATCAAGTTATTGTTGATGGTGTCGCGCGCATTTTTTTCCCCGGTATGCCCGTGCGCTTAGCTGATACGAATCAGCTTAAATCTAACATACCGCAATAAGGAGAGATTAATGTTTTCCCGTTATTTTATTGATCGACCTATATTAGCTTTTGTTATTTCTATTTTTATCGTATTGGCTGGATTAGCGGCTATGCGCAGTTTATCTATTGCCCAGTACCCTGAAATGTCGCCACCTGTGGTACAAGTTATTGCAGTATACCCTGGTGCATCGGCCGAAGTTTTGGAACAAACCGTCGCGACCCCACTAGAAAATGCTATTACGGGTATTGAAGGCATGATGTATATGTCATCTACCTCAACTAGCGACGGTTCAACAACAATTACCGTCACTTTTGAAATTGGTACCGACCCAGATCAAGCAGCGGTTGATGTTAATAATCGAGTTAAACAAGTAGAAGCTCGTTTACCTGAAGAAACACGTCGCCAAGGCGTGGTGGTTGCTAAAACATCATCCAATTTTTTGCACGTTCATGCTTTTTATTCACCGGATGATAGTCGAAATGCATTGTGGACATCTAACTACATCACTTTAAATATTCTTGATCAAATCAAAAAAATTCCCGGTACCACCAGTGTACAAATTTTTGGTGCCAAAGATTATGCCATGCGTATTTGGTTACGCCCTGATGTAATGAGTCAACTCGGGGTTACGGTTGAAGAAATTAGTATAGCAGTACGTGAGCAAAATTCACAATATGCAGCGGGTCGCATTGGTGCAATGCCAACATCGGTTAGCCCTCAATCGCTGGTTTATAGTGTTAAAGTACAAGGAAGATTATCGTCAGCAGAAGAATTTGGAAACATTATTATTCGTTCTAACAACGATGGTAGTTCATTACGATTAAAAGATGTCGCCCGCGTTGAATTAAGCTCTAAAGATTATGACTTTGATGGTCGTGTCGACGGTAAAGAAGCTGTGCTGATGGGGATTTTTTTACAGCCAGGGGCAAATGCTTTAGATGTTGCTGATGAGGTTAATAAAGTCATTGCCGAGTTAGAAACGCGCTTTCCGTCAGGTTTAGAGCATTTATTACCTTACGATACAACACGCTTTGTTAAGGTGTCTATTCGAGAAGTATTAAAAACACTTGGCGAAGCCATGTTACTCGTGTTTTTAGTAGTATTCATTTTCTTGCAAAACTGGCGCGCAACCTTAATACCTATTCTAGCAGTGCCTGTTTCTTTGCTAGGAACTTTTGCGGGTCTTTACATGCTAGGTTATTCTATTAATACCTTAACGTTATTTGGCATGGTTTTGTCTATTGGTATTGTTGTTGATGACGCAATTGTCGTGCTAGAAAATATAGAGCGCATTATGCACGAAGAAGCGATGTCGGTACGCGATGCTGCCATTAAATCCATGAAAGAAGTCAGTGGTCCAGTAGTGGCTATTGTTCTAGTACTCTGCTCGGTATTTGTGCCTATTGCTTTTTTAGGTGGATTAACGGGAGAATTGTTTCGTCAATTTGCGATTACTATTTCTATTTCAGTTAGTTTATCTGGTTTAGTCGCGTTGACCATGACGCCAGCTCTATGTGTTCTAGTGTTAAAACATGAACATAAAAAAGAGAATGTGATTTTTAGCTGGTTTAATCGATTTTTTAACAAAATAACCAGGCATTACGTTACGGGAGTAAGCTTCTTTTTACGTCGTGGTTTATTAGCCTTAATGTTAGTTATTGGTATGGTGGCATTAACAAGCAACATGTGGTCAAAAACCCCAGGTTCGTTAGTACCTGACGAAGACCAAGGCTATTACCTTTCTGCAGTATTTTTACCTGATGGTGCCTCTTTGCAAAGAACCCAAAAGGTAGTTGCTGAAGTTATTGCTGCTATTCAATCAAATCCTGCTAATGAGCATGTTATTTCCTTTACTGGCATGGATTTTCTTGGCGGTGGTTATAAAAATAATGCTGCGACTTTTTTTGTAACGCAAAAGCATTGGGATGATAGACAGGTGAGCACTCAAGAATTGGTTGGCGAACTGTTTATGAAAACAGCAAATATTACTGAAGCATTAGTACTAGCCTTTAATCCACCAGCGATCCCCGGTTTAGGTAATACCGGTGGTTTTGAATTTTATTTACAAAACCGTGGTAACGGAGGTGTAGAAAAATTAAAACGAAGTATGCAAGCAATGATGACAGAGGCTCAGAAAAGCCCAATACTTGCAGGGGTACAAACGCTTTGGCGTTCAGATTCACCACAATTGAAAGTAGACATTGATCGTGAACAAGCACGCGCAATGGGTATACCACTCAATCAAGCTTTTAATGCGTTGGCGGGAACTTTAGGTACCTATTATTTAAATGACTTCAATAAATTTGGACGGACTTGGCAAGTACTAATGTCAGCAGAGCCTGAATTCAGAATGAAACCACAAGATATTGCCCGAATTTATGTGAAGAGTAATAGTGGTGAAATGATACCTATTTCAGCCTTTGCTAGTATCAGCTACATCAGTGGACCAGAGAGCTTAGGCAGATATAATAACTTTTCTGCAGTAAAATTAATGGGTAATGCTGCACCGGGCTATAGCTCTGGTCAGGCAATAGCTGAAATTGAGCGCATTGCCAAACAAGTATTACCGTCTGATATGAGTTATGAATGGACTGGAACTGCTTTTCAAGAAAAACGTAGTTCCGGCTCTACAGGTATAGCTTTATTTATGTCGGTAGTGATGGTGTTCTTAATTCTAGCTGCTTTATATGAAAGTTGGTCATTACCTTTTTCTGTGCTTTTAGCATTACCCTTTGGTATTTTTGGTGCTCTGGTTTCCGTATGGCTTGTCGGTATGACAAATGATGTGTATTTTCAAATTGGCTTAGTGACGTTGCTTGGCTTAGCCAGTAAAAATGCGATCTTAATTGTTGAATACGCCCTGATGAAAAAACAAGAAGGTTGGAGCACTAGTGCAGCAGCACTTGAAGCGGCTAGATTAAGATTTAGACCTATTATTATGACATCACTTGCTTTTATTTTAGGTGTCATCCCACTAGCATTAAGTTCAGGTGCAGGGGCTGGAGCACGCCATAGTGTTGGCACTGGTGTTATGGGTGGAATGATCGCAGCGACTTTCCTTGCCATATTCTTTGTACCACTTTTCTTTTACTGGTTAACTGAACGCAAAGTGGTGGAAAAAAGAAATCAGCAAGAACTAACAGAGGAAATTGACAAACACTATGAACAAGATCGTATAATTTCAAAGGAAAATTTGATGTAGTTTTTCTAAGCTGAGTAGATAAGGTCTTATTCTCAGATAAATTGAAAATGTTTAAGTTGAAGCCAGTTACTTTTGTAACTGGCTTTCTATTATTATTAACCATATCGTTATTTAAAAATAAGGCACAACGAACAATGTTAATTTCTATAATTATTTGTATATGTGATAAAAACAGTAATAGGATTAGTATATAAACTGTTAAAACCTACCTCAATTATTCAGCTCCCTATGCTTGCTATATCAGATATCTATCTGACCACGTATAAAGCGGTTAATTACCATAATCACTTTATTCATTGAGCAAAAAATAAAATAAATTATGATAGCCATCTAGATTTAGTTAATTTTTTTACTAATACATTAGAGTTTATTTTTGCTATATCTAATTTAGTTGATTGTAGGTGGTATATAGTACTTTGGAGCAATAGTGGTGGCTCCCATCCATTTCAAACTTACAAACAAATTTACATAGTAAATATTAAACTTATCAATCACTGCTTTCATTTTATCAACTACCTAATTTTTCTCTAAATAAACATAACTCATGGTAATTGCATAAGAATATTACGTCATGGGGCTATTATTGTAATTCAAGATGTTTTTCATACAATTAGATCACATTAATAGTAATGTTATCCATACCAAGCTGTTAACTTGTAATCAGTAGGTCGCCAGTTCGACTCCGGCAGTCGGCACCATCCTTCGTTGGAAGCAAGCAGCCCTAACTTTTGTTAGGGCTTTTTGGGAGCCCATATACTTACATCAAGCCTAGCTAATAACCACATTCATAAAAAATTTTATGGCCTTTTGGCTGATTTCATCGAACCTATCGATTTTTTTTGATTATTAATTGTATATTTGCCTTCATTAAACTGTAATTTTTTCTTCATTAATTTGACATGATTTTTCCTTAATATTTATCGAAAATTATTAATAAGTATATTATTAAAAAGGAAAAGTATGAAATACGCAAAATTAGCTTTAGCTTTACTTGCTACCTTAGGTTTGACTGCATGTGATGGAGATGATGGCAAACAAGGAAAACTTGGCGACCAAGGTACCAGTGGCTTAAATAGTTTAATTGCTCATGAAACCTTGGCGCTAGGGAGTGAAACGTGCTTTTTTGGTGGTTTAAACGTAACGTCTGGTGTAGATACTAATGCTGACAACAGATTAGCAGATACAGAAGTAACTGATACCAGTACAAATTGTAATGTAAACCCGGTAAGTACATCGGGTTCACCATTGCCCTACACGGTAATGCGTTCTGATATTGACAACGGTGCTTTACCAGGAAGCTTCATGGAAATCCGCAATGGTGGCTTTGGTTCAGACATGGCAGCACATCCTACTGAGCCAACACGTTTTTATGCCTTAACTGATCGTGGCCCAAATGCTACGTTTACGGGCGACCAAGGAAAAGGTAAAAAATTTCCTACACCTGATTACACACCTCGAATTGGTTTGTTTGAGCTACAAGCTAATGGCGACGTTAAAAAAATTAATGATATCTTATTAAAGCGTCCTGATGGCACACCTATAACTGGTTTACCAAATAGCACAGCATTAGGTGGCACAGGTGAAACACCTTATGATGCCAATGGAAATGTTATTGTTGAAAATATGAGTCTACCTTTTGATGAAGCTACCAACCCAATAAAATTAGATGACTACGGTTTAGATGGCGAAGGCTTAGTCGCTTTATCTGACGGTACATTTTGGATCAGTGATGAGTATGGCCCTCATATAGTTCACTTTAATGCTGACGGCGTTGAAATAGGTCGCATAAATGCATTTATTACAGACACTCGTAATACGTTCACTTTACCCGCTGAGTTTGCTAACCGTCGTGCTAACCGTGGTATGGAAGGGTTAGCAATCACCCCCGATGAAAACACTTTAGTAGGCATCATGCAGTCAACTATGTATAACCCAAGTAAGGCCGTAAAAGTTAACGATATTGTACGCATAGTTACTATTAATTTAACAGATGGTACTGTTAGTCAATACCTTTATAAGCAAGAAAAAACACAAAACTCGCAGTCTGGCATTGTTGCATTAAGTAATACTGAGTTTGTTGTAATTGAACGAGATGGTAGCTTTTATAATAAAGATACTTCAGCTATGAAGCGCCTTTATAAAATTGACATCAGTAACGCAACCAATATAGAGACAATTACGGAAACTACAAACCTGACACAAGATGAGTCATTGGGTTTGTTAATTGATGGTAATACATTAGAAGAAGTAACCCTAGAAGCTGATGGTTGGACAACCATTGCAAACGCAGGTATTGAAACTATTAGCAAAACCTTATTGGTTGATCTCGTAGCCGAAACTGGTTACCCACATGATAAATTAGAAGGTATATGGTTAATCAACGACAGCACAATAGGGGTATTAAATGACGATGACTTTGCTACTTGGGCATCAGGTGGAATACTTGAGCAAAAATACCTAGATGCCGGTCAAACAATGATTGATGGTAACCGATTATACATTATAGAAGGTGTTGATATAGCACGCTAAATAATTTTACAACTAGAGCTTATTGAAAAAAAGAGTGTTGTGATCAATATTCATCTGTCGTAACACTCTTACAAATAACCTGCTCAAAATAAGGCTACTGTATAAGCTTTTACAAAAAACAATTGTACTGACCACTCCATATTTTCTCATTGAATCTGAATGTTAAAAGGAATATACATGAATAAGACAATAGTTAATAACATGGTATCAGCATCTATGTTATGTCTGTCGATATCTGTATCAGCAGCAGATGTTGATGTAGGCTCTCGCGAGTATAAAATTCTGCTAAATACTGGTTTATTTACGGGCAATGTCTCCCTGCGAGACAGCAAAGTAAATAACTACTGGACTGCGCTAAAAAATGTTATCGAAAACAGCTCTATTGAACGCAATACCTCAGGTAGTTTAAGTTTAGAAAAAGATCGTACAGTGATTTTTTACGATGTAGAAGGTAGCTGTGGCTTATTCAATGCAGATTATATTTTTCGTGAACGAATAGATAATGGGAATCGTGAAGTTACCCTAAAGTATCGTTCGCCAGATCGATTCATAGCCACTAAAAAAGACATGCGTGGTACTAAAGCAGGCTGGGAAAGTAAATTTGAAGAAGACTTAGCGGCCCCCTTTATTAGCAAATATTCTTTTTCGACTAAACAGGATATTGGTAATAGTAAAAACCTGAATAAAATGAACGATCCTGTAGGCTTATACCCAGGTTTGGAAGACGAAAATTTCGATGAAACTTTAGATATTGACAAAGTGGGTAACTTAACGATAAACGAGTACGTATATAAGAATGCCAACGTCGATTTAGGAGCATTGGACGGTGAGTTTTCATTGACCTTATGGTACAACGAATTTGTAAGCACTACCCAACCAATCGTAGCGGAAATATCATTTAAATACCAAGATACTAATGAAGCTTTCACCAACAATGTCGTCACTCGTGCTAAAGACTTATATACGGCTATGCAGCGAGACACAGCTTTGGTTAGTTGGAATGCACAAAATTCACTGACTAAAACAGCAACTGTTTATCAATATGACAGTAACTTTTGTGATTAATCATTTGTAATTATTCAGCTCATGATAGATATTCATTAAATACCAATTTCAATAAATCTGTTAATTACAAAGCTCTGATATTTAAAAGCGTCAGATCAAGTTTTAGCAACACCGATTAGCCATTGGACGGCGAGTTGCGAGTGACTAATTTTGAGTTTCGAAAAAAGCAATTAGATATATTGGGGTCGTTCCATAACTTTTATTTAATTCATATTAATATTTCATAATTTCAAAGTATTAGAAACTACAAATATTTGATCTTTACCTAAACGGCTTTTTCAAGGCTGTTGTCGCCTAAATTGTTAAGCAGCTTCTTTATATTGCTTTGGATTTAACTCCACAGCACCTATTGGCTGCCAGTTTATTTCACTCTTTGACCACCGCTCAGGATGCTCATTTCTTTTTTGTTGATACAACACTTTTCGTTTCGCTAATATTTCAATATCAAGACCATCATGCCTTTGAGTTGGCGTGACAAATTTGATCCTGCTATGGCGATGCTCATTATTGTACCAATCAACAAACTCTTTCACCCATTGCCGTGCTTCATCTGTAAGCGTATGGGGATCGGCA
>JAOPTQ010000093.1:0-62519 GCA_051531915.1 Colwellia sp.
CCGACCTACATTGAGTTCATAATATATTTCTATTCCCGAAGCGAATTTGAGCCTAAGCGAAAATCCTTGGCGCGAGATTGTTAATTCTTTTCAGCAAAATCATTAATACCATTTTTTGTTCGCTTAATGGGTTGTATGGTGCCATCGTCATTAAAATACAAATACTCTGCTGCGCTATGGCGTTGTCTTTTTCTGAGTTTACAGCCAGATTCAGGCGTTTCTATCCAGCGATGATAAAACAATACCCATTGTCCTTTGTATTTTACAATTGAGTGATGATTATTGCTGTTATGCTCTTGCTCCATAAAAACACCTTTGTATTGCCAAGGACCTTTAGGAGACTTTGACATGTAATAACTAAGTACTCGGTTGTTTGCCGGCATCGTAAAGTAGTAGTTATCTTTGCGCTTAAATACCCAAGGACCTTCCATTTTAGGCTCAAAACCACCCATGTCCATTTTTTGAAAATCACCTTGTAAACTCAGTAAGTCATCGGCTAATTCCACCACATGATAGTCATACTTTTTAGCATGAACATATAAATACGATTTACCGTCGTCATCAATAAACAGGGTAGGGTCATTGGCATAGGGTTCACGCCATAAAGGCGCGCCGATGGCATCTTTAAATGGCCCTGTTGGAGAGTCGCTTACCGCAACACCAATACCCATCCATTTAGTGCTTTTTTCAGGATTTACTCGGTCTTTATGCCCAGTACCGGCAGGAAATATAAAATAGTACTTACCATTTTTATAGGCAGCATCAGGTGCCCATGCATAATTATCAGCCCAGCTAATATCATTAACGGATAGCACCGCACCATGATCAGTCCAATCTTTTAAATTTGACGATGAAAATACATGCCAGTCTTTCATCCAAAAATCGGCTTGGCATTCTTCATCATGAGAGGTATAGAGATACATTTTTCCATCTTGCCACACATGAGCTGAAGGATCGGCCGTTCTAATGTCACTGCCTAAATCAAGGTGATTTTGAGCAAAAGAAGGTGCACAGATAAAAAATAAAATGAATGTGAAAACGTTAAGTGTATTTAGCTGCATTTGTTTTATTCCTATTAAATTTATGTTCTTTAATTTGGGTAATACGTTGATATAAATATATTACTAAATAAAAAATAAAAGCCTTAAACTTTATCTGTTTAAGGCTTTTTGCCATTAGTACTTATTTCCAAAACGAGTTAAACGTTATTCAGTTTTAAATCGTTTATGTAATTGTTGCAGTTACTCTTCAATATATACAATGCGTAAGTTTTCAAAAGTAACTGATGCGCCGCCTTCAACACGAAATTGTAAGAAAGAGTTCGCCGTTGCAGTAAAGCCGGTAAAGGTATTGGTTTCACCTATAGTTAACTCTTCAACAGGTTTACTAAGAAACTTAGAACTTCCACCATGCATAGAGTTACCGCTGCTGGTGCTGTTATTATCAACATAAATAATAAAGTCTTTTGTTGTGTCTGTAGTACCGTCAATTGAAATAACATCAATTAATATTTCATAGGGCTTACTTAGATCTATTTCACCTTTTCCTGCTGTGTCACTTGCATCAGTGGTTTTAGTTTCTTGTGCTGTTTGCCCTAGTGAAAAACGAGCCTCAAGTATAGTCATTTGACCATTTTCAATAGAAATTTTACTGCCGCTACCTGTGGCATAGTAAAATGGTAAGCTTGAGTCACTTGGCAACGCTTTGTAACTGCTACTAAAAAAATCATCTTTACTTGCTGCTGTGAAGTTTTCTTCGATAGGTAAGCTAACACCACTTTGTACCGGTGGTTCAGTTGGAGTTGTATCAGTAACATCAGGAATGTCTAAACCACTTTGATCAACTTTATTAATACCGGCATTGTTGATAACAAGTTCTTTAACATTTTCTGCATCGTCTACCGTATAGTCATAAGGTGCAACGTAACTTGTAGTCGATGAACCATCTTCAGCGGTGGTATCACCTGAATCTGGTGTTGTCCATGTTACATTCTCACCATAAAGGTTACCAACAAGATTCCAATAACCTAGGCTATCAGCATAAAAAGATACGATTGGATTTTGAGTATTTTCAAAAACATTATTTTCAATATGTAAGGTAGCTCCTGAGCGAGAGTTAATCGCAGTAGAGTTAATATTGTTGTAATAATTATTGTAAATATGACCAACACCAAATCTAAATAATGGCACTCTAGATTCTATATCTTCAAAACGGTTATGATGAAAGGTAATACGTCGGTTGGTATTAGAGCCAGTATCATTTTCTGTATGACCATGTAATGACGTTTTCCAACTATCATGTAAATAGTTATAAGAAATGGTGATATTTTCTGCACCAGATTTAGAGTCTATTAAACCATCGTAATATTCTTTATCAAGAGCTAAATCTGAATAAAGCTCATTATGGTCTATCCAAATGTTTGACGTTGTAGATCCATCGTCATCACCTTCAATTGAAATACCATCTTTGCCACTAGTTAATACTTCATGAATTTTTAAATTCTGAATGATGATGTTGTTTGCTCGACGAATTGAGATACCAATACCGTCGAACTCACCGCGGTTAGCTACACCAACAATTGAAACATTATCCATATCTTTAATATCAATTGAAGTACCAGTACCACCACTATTAGCATCGGTAATCGTACCATCAACATAAATGATGACCGGAGTATTAGCATTTTCAGCATCATCTAATGCAGCAATCAAATCTACACCGTTATTAACAGTAATTACAGTACCACCGGCACCACCGGTAATATTGAAATTATAGCCAGCGTAACCATAGCCTATTGAAGCAACAGGAGGCTCGCCACCGTCTACAGGTTCGTCAGGTAGGGTTGGAGTCGCTAATGGTTGAGGATCCCAACCTGCGCCACTATTGTATCCGGCAAAAACTATGGCTCTACTAATAAAGCTTGCTGCTTCACCAGAGCTTAGTTCATAACCGCCAACTCGCGCAGAAATATCAAGCGGAACGCCGTTTATATCCATACTACCGTATTCTTTCCAACCACTGGTTGCTGTAGGTACTTCTGGGTTTGGAGCCGGTTGACTATTAACACCTTGTACAGCCCAACCAACGGTTGCGATATGGGTATCAATTTTATTATTGATCAAGGTGATGTTGTCATAGGCGTCAGATTTACCACTACTACGAGCGAAATAGGTTGAGTTATCAGCAACAGTGTTACCTATCGGGCCAGGGCCGTTGGTAAATTCACCATTTAAGAAAACAAATCCAGGATCAGATTCAACCGGTGTACGTGATTGTAAAATATAACCACCACTTACAGGGGTCTCAGAATAACCATTCTTAGAATCACCAATGGTACGAATTTCACTTTCTTCAAATAACGCAGCTGCAGGGTAACCCCAAATAAAGTCAACGTTACCGGCAACTAATGAGTTGTAGAACCATGAGTAACCTTTAACTAACAACGTATCTTGTTCACTAATAAAGTTCATGTTATTAGCGACTAAACGATAATTACTGTTGAAGTAGATTGATTCAGCTTGGTTAGAGTATGCGTTGTCACGAATGTGTGAATTTTTTAAGGTAAAGTTATTCAACACCAACATATCAGCACTTTCAACTAAAAATACCGGACGACCACTTGAACCGCCATTAAACGTTTCATAGTTGTCATATTGAACGATAGTGTTTTCACGGCTCTCACCTTGAATAGTAATGTTATTTTGATTACGCAAGAATAACATTTCATTATAAACACCATCTTTAATTGAAATGGTTGCAGGGTCGTCTTTAGCAACATTATTCATTACATGAGTTAATGCAGCTTGTAATGTTCTAAAGTCAGCCACGCCGTCATCATCAACTAATATTTCACTGCTAGTAGGGGCTGTAAATTTAGTGGTGAACGACCAGTCACTATTTTTACCTATACCAACAAAGTCAATACCGTTTAACTGTGCACCGGTAACAACATCAGCACTAATAACAACGTAATAGCTTTCACCATACTCTAAAACATCATTTTTAGGGTCAATGTTTAACGTTTTACCGTCTTCAGCAATGGATAAAGGTGTGAAGTTTAATGCACGAGTTTTATCAAGAGCTGTTAAAACATCAACGTTAGAGCCTGCTTTGCTGTTAACTTTTAGGGTATCAACAATTGAATCGTCAGATTCTTTGTATATACGTACTTCACCTAAAGAACCTAGCGCAATGTCATTATCAAAGGTTATTGTTAAGTAAGTATCAACGAATTGACTAACACTACTTATTTCAGGCGTTACATTGGCACTGAAATCGCCATAATCAGCTGTTGGCATTTCAAAGCCTGAAGCGACAGTGACATTAATAGTACGAATAATGTTTGCATCAGAGCCTGAAACAAACGTTACTGTTGCTTCGCCTTCACCTGTTGGTGATAAAGTCGCAACATTACCATCAATAGTAACAGCAACAACATCAGGGTTGCTTGAGGTTACGGTAAAGGTATCTGCTGTAACACCATCGTCTTGGAACGCACTAATATTAATCACTAATGCATCAGTGGTTGTTGTGGTATCCCAAATGGGGTCTTTGTAATCAAGCGTTAGTTGAATGGGTTTAATACTAGGGTCGCCAACTTTTAAGTTGTCTAACTCAAACGAACGATTATTAGTGAAAATTCCGATTAACCCTTTGGCGGTATAACTGGTGTCGTTTGCAGACCCCATTTTTTCGCCATTAAGGTAAACCGTTAAATCACCGTCGATCATTTCAAAACGTGTGGTGTACCAAACGCCGTCAGTTGTTCCGCCTTTTTCACCTAATAATAACGGAGACTTTTTCTGAACAGGTCTTGAAATTGAACCCTCGGTTGAAATAGCTACTTCAACTTGCGTACTGCTTGATGAATTTTGTAGATTTAAACCACCACCAAACCAGTTGCCTACACTGTCATAACGACCTAATAAGTAAAGTTGCTTATTCGCGGTAGTACTGTTTTGACGAGGACGAATAGTCGCTTCAACAAAATAGTTACCACTGTCAGGTACGTTAGCCATAGCCGCTTCAGTTGCAAGAATTAACTCGCCACCAGCACCTCCGGCACTATAACGCATAACATTGTTACCATCTTCAAGGGTAAGAATATCAAATTCACCTACCGCAGTAGAGCCATCAGTTGATGCCAATATAGTCCAGTTATCTAAATTACCTGTGGTAAAGTCATCACAGAAATATAATTCAGTAAGGGGCGTACAGAAGCTGCCGGCTTCACCTTGGTAATTGGAAACGTCACCTAAACTTGCAGGTAATTTACCTTTCAGCTCTGAAGGTTTAAACGCACCACTATCAGACCAGATAATCCAATCGATTTGCGCATCGTAGTCAGAACCACCATTCTCACCGATACGAATTTCGTTACGACCAGCGTCAGTAGAACGAAGAGTGTCGGTTGTAGCGGTATGCAATACGGTGTCATCACCATCAACATACAAAGAAATTTCAGCTGAACGTGGACTAGTCAACGTTACCTTTACTTGATAATCGTGGAATTGAGTAACATCAAAATCGTCACCAAAACTCCATTCTTCAGTTGTAGAGTTATCAAATTTTTCGAACTGAACTTTGCTGTCGCGAAGCATAAACTTGATTCGACCCGCTTCATCAGCACCACCGAATGCCATTTCAATTTCAAAGCTTTTGGATGCTTCATTGGCATTGGCCAATCGCGCAACCATAGTAAACTCTTTAGGGAAATCATCACCTACAATTGGTCCGAAGTCTGCATAGGTTTTAACGCCGGTAGTGGCAAAATAGCCAATGCCATTTGCTGCAGTCCATGAGTCTGCGATTAGATCTGACCCACCCTCTTCGAATGTAGCAACTTCGTCTTTGTTTAAAATACTATCCGTAGTTGTTGGTACTGCATTAGCATTAAATACGCCCCAATCAGATAAATCACCTGCATCTTGATAATTGGAAACGTCACCTAAACTTGCCGGTAATTTACCTTTTAATTCTGAAGGCTTAAACGCACCACTATCAGACCAGATAATCCAATCAATTTGCGCATCGTAGTCAGAACCACCATTCTCACCGATACGAATTTCGTTACGACCTGCGTCAGTAGAACGAAGAGTGTCAGTTGTAGCGGTATGCAATACGGTGTCATCACCATCAACATACAAAGAAATTTCAGCTGAACGTGGACTAGTCAACGTTACCTTTACTTGATAATCGTGGAATTGAGTAACATCAAAATCGTCACCAAAACTCCATTCTTCAGTCGTAGAGTTATCAAATTTTTCGAACTGAACTTTGCTGTCGCGAAGCATAAACTTGATTCGACCCGCTTCATCAGTACCACCGAATGCCATTTCAATTTCAAAGCTTTTGGATGCAGCATTGGCATTGGCCAATCGCGCAACCATAGTGAACTCTTTCGGGAAATCATCACCCACAATTGGTCCGAAGTCTGCGTAGGTTTTAACGCCGGTAGTGGTAAAATGACCAATGCCATTTACTGCAGTCCATGAATCTGCGATTAGATCTGAACCACCCTCTTCGAATGTAGCAACTTCATCTTTGTTTAAAATACTATCCGCAGCTGTTGGCACTGCATTAGCGTTAAATACACCCCAATCAGATAAATCAGCATTATTATCATCAATATATTCAATACGTAAATTATTAAACTCAACAATACCATCTGTTTCAGTACGTAGTTGAATGAAAGAATTTTTAGACGCTAATAATCCCGGAACCTTTAAGGTGTTTCCTGGCGTTAAGGTGTTAATCTCAGCATTAAATATGCGAGAATCACCACCATGTGCTGAGTTATCACTACCTGAAGTATTGTTATCAACATAAATTTGGAATTTTTTCGTTTCAGTTCCGCCAATAGCAATAATGTCTAATACCACGTTATAAGGGCGACTTAAATCGAAAACCCCAGTGCCAGCAGTATCAGCATCTGTAGTATCAACATCGGGTGTTGTATTACCAATACTAAAACGACCACCGTCTAATTCGATACCTGATGCAGTTACGGTAACAGTGCCACCGGTTTTTTCATACATTGGAATATCTGTACCGGTTACGCCAGTTTCACCTGTTGTAGAAAGGTACTCCGCAGTAAATAAACTCGCTGTATCTGTTTGCGTATAATCAGCCGTAAAAGGTAAAAATACGTTCGGTATTATTTCTGGTTCAGGCTCTGGCTCAGGCTCTGGCTCCGGCTCTGGCGCATTTTCAGTATCGTTTGGAATACCAAAACCGGCAACGGTATCTATCACTAAGTCATCAATGGTGATATTACCTGAGCTATCTGTACGTAATTGAAAAAATGAATTCATTATGAAAGGGTTTAATACTCTCACTAATGGATCAAGTAATTGCGCTTCGGCAGCAGCTACTGGGTCGTAGGTATAACTAAATGTTTGACCCGCAACAAAGTTAGTATTACTAATGGGTAAGCTTAAAAATTTTGATGCTTTGCCGTGTACAGAGTTATTTTCGCCAGTGGTATTGTTATCAACATAAAATGATAATGAACCTGAACCGGCATCACCGCCACTATGAGCAACAACACTAAAGCTAATAGTAAAGCCTTCACTTAAATTAAAATAGTGACCGCTGTCTATGCTTTCAACAGTATCACTACCCGTTGTTTCTTTAGCACTATCATTGTTACCAATGCTAAAACGCGCACCATTTAGGGTTATTTCATTGTTTTCTAATACTGGCGTACCACCTGTTTTGAAGTAAAGTGGATTTTCACCGACTTTTTTGTAGCCCGATGTGTAAAAACTATCTTTATCGGTTGCAAATTCTTCAACTAATTCACGCGTTTCTTCTGCCGGTAATTCAGCTAAACGAATTAATTCAGCTTCAAGGTTGTCAGCGTTTACCACAAAAGAGTTATTTGCTGCAGTTGCATTGTCATCACAAGTTTTTGCATCTGCAGATAGTGATGCTGAACCATCAGAAATACACAAACCATAAATTTCTGTTTCAGTATTATAAGAACGGCCAGAGAAACGCGTTACGACAGGAGCAGCATCCTCAACACCTTCAATACTTTCAACAGCTTGTGTTAAGGTTAAATGACGATTACCAAAAGCAAATTCATAACTACCATTGGCGATAACCGTTACACCGTCGGTAGGGTCAAGTTGGTTATATTCACCGCTAAGTCGAGTGTCGTCATCGGTAGGCATAAATTCAAAGGCTTCAACGACAATGTCTTCACCGGAAACAAATGCTCTAGATAGCTTACCGGAAAAGTCCATTGGGTCAAAAGCGTTAGGTTGATCAACATTTAATTCATCATCAACATATTCAACAAAATGCTCAATGGCGCTATCTTTAGAAACTGTGACGGTATTGACGGTGCCAGCATTTGGCAACCATGTTTCTAATTCGTTAGTAAAGGCTTCATCACTGCGATTAAAGAAATCATCAACCGTTTCCATGATAGGATCGCCGTTTTCATCTGTGCCCAATACAGCTAAAGTCATTGTGGCAACATCTGCGGCATCCGTACTAATGGTGATACCATTACTTGGATCGCCATCGCTATCTAAGGTTTGTAGTAAGCGAGCGGTGTTGACTACGCGTTGATTAAAAACGGTGTCGGTACCAAAGACTTCTAATGGGGTAATGAAGTTTCTTGCTGAAGTGGCTGGAAACTCTATATCACCAATAAAGAAGGTGATTGAATCACCTCTGAAATAGTCAAAATTACCATTGGCATCAGTAACACCGGTAATAGGATCGGCACCACTGGCATCTCTTACTATACGATAACCAAGACCGGCCACAGGTGAATCAATAAATTGACCAACAATGGGTGGCAATGGATCTTCAACAACATTAACACTGCTTTCTGCGCCACAACCCGCTAATATGAGCGTGGTTAGTAAGCTTGCTGCTATTTTATTTTTATGGTTCATACATCCCTCCTAAGGATGATTTGGTTTACCTTATCTTTCAGGCATACCTTAATAATCATTATGTTAAGTAATTTTTCTAATCTATTCTTAAGTCATGATTAATAAAATTTGTAAGTAACACCTAGTTGATAAGATGCGCCATAAGACTCTTGTTTATAAACAACGTTGCCGCCAGATAAAGCATTACCGTCAACATATTCCAAATCAACTTCATCGGTTAGATTGATGGCATCAAAATACATGGTTAGGTTATCGGTAATGTCATATTTTATTTTGAAATCTACGGTGGCAATGGCATCAATGTAACGATCAGACCATGCTTTACATTCTGTAGGATCGTTAACATCGGCACTGGCAGGACAGGCGGCAATGGCATCTAATATCTCAGAGCGATAATTACCAATGACCCGAGCAGAAAAATCGTCATTCTCCCAACCTACGCTTAAGTTAACCGTAGTATCTGCTTGGCTAGGCATACGCATTTTTTCAGCACGTATTTTGCTATCTACTTCTGCTTCACTGTCTAAGAAGGTTGCATTAGTTTGAATAAATAAACCATTGTCAAAAAATTGATTATAACTAAGCTCAATGCCCATAACGGTTGCTTTTTCACCATTAAGTGTTATTGAAGTAGAATTAATCACGAGATCTTGAGGAATAGCAAAAGCGGTAACATGATCTACCGGCAATGTTAAGGGGAGTTCGTCAAGTCCTGCCTGAATACCTACAGCGTCATAAATAAAGTTATCAATGTCTTTGTAGAAAATAGCAGCTTCTAAAAATAAGTTTTCTGATGGATACCAGCTAATAGAGGTATCAAAGTTGGTAGAGCTCATGGCAACAAGGTTGGGATTACCCACTTTTAAAACATTGTCTGAGCCTAAAACATAATTTTCTAATTCTATAGCACTTGGATTACCCAAATCATCAGGGTTATCGGCACAATTGTTAAGGTCATTTGGATCACACAAGACAATACGACTATCAAACTTGGCATAAGCACGAGATTGACTGAACGATGGTCTGGTATAACTGGTCCATAATGAACTACGAATTAACAAATCATCGGTTGGCTCGTAACGTAAATGAGCACTTGGAAAGTATTCACTATAAGTGATTTTTGCTTGTGGTAACGGCACTGAAATATCTAACTCAGATGAGCCACCAAAATCAAATTTATCATTATTAATAGATAAGTAACCGGTAGATGAAAATTCGGTGTGAACATAACGAACACCCGTGATTAACGTCAGTTCGTCAGTAAAAACAATTTCACCCATGGCATAAAGTGCATAGGTATCTTCATTAATTACATAGTCATCACTTGTACTTTCAAAAGCTACGCCACCGCCGGTTGCAGATTCTGCTAAGCCGCCGTTAGTTGCAGTAATATATTCAACAGTTTCACGTGTCGGTAATGGATAGTAGAAATTACCGGTTGCAGGTATTTCATTTTCATAGTCTGCTAAAGTAGAATTTTGCACAGCAATACATTCAGCATCGCCTTCACAATCACCATCGCTAGGAATGAAACTCCAACGATCTTTGTTACGATCATGAACACGTTCACTGGCGGTACCACCTATTTTGATATAACTTAAATGGTCATAATCAAAATTTTGGCGCAAATTAATTTTAACGCTAGTGATTTCATCATCTCGATAGCTATCTTCAAGAAAGATATTATCTAAGTCAAAGTTAGCAAGTGAACTTGCATCACCACGAGTATCACTGTTATTAGCACCATCAAAAACGGCAGGATCAAGTCCTGATATAGCAGCGGCTTGCTCAGCGGTTAATACCTGGGCGTTCATGCCATCTTTGAAACCTTGACCAAGCACGATTAAATCTCGTTCACGAAATTGGGCTCGATGACCGCCAATAATTTCACTGTTTGATTCTGAATGGGCATATTCATAATCTAAGGTCGTTGCGTCGCCAATAAAATGTTTGCCACCAATACTGAACGTTTTGGTGATATTTTCACCTTCTTGAATAAAGTACTGATTTTGTACATCGATATCGGTAACGATAAATTCTTGTGTTGCGGCATTGACCCAAGCCGTTTCTCCTTCACCAATTCCACCGGCATCAGCGAAATCAAACTTTTCACGTAAAGCAATATCGTCATCGGTATATTTAGAGTAATTGGCGCGGATATAAAACTGACTAGTATCTGTTGGTCTAAATTCTACATTAAGGTTTGCAGTGGTACGCTCTCGTTGGGCATCTTCAAGTCTTCGTTCAAATTGACTCGGTGCTATAATAGTATCACCAAAAGGCTCTACGGCTTGAGCTTTGCCATCGACAAAACCTAAATCAGCTTGTCTAAGAGGCATTATCGCCGTGCTGTGTTGGCGGATATCTTCAACATGGGTTTTACGATCTTCAAAACCAGCAGAAAAACCGACACCGATTTTCTTATCTAGAAAAAACTCAGTACCATCAAGGCTAAATTTAGGGGAATGTTGCTCACTTAATTCTTGATAAGAGTCTTGTATTTTAATTTTAAAGCTTTCTTTTCCCTTATCAAAAGCAGAAATAGCCTTAACGTTAACCATACCGCCAATAGAGTTTAAGTTCATTTCTGGGGTTAAGGTTTTAAATACTTCAATTGCACCTAGTGAGTCGCCGGTGATGCCCGCTAAACCAACAGCACGGCTATCTCCTACGCCAGCCATTTCGGAACCATTCATGGTTACCGCGACAAAGTTTGGTCCTAAACCGCGAATGGCTACATGAGTACCTTCACCCTCGCTACGTTCAAGGGTGACACCCGGTAGGCGACGTAAAGATTCAGCAACGTTTTGATCAACAAAGTTGCCTAAGTCATCAGTAGCAATTACTGAACTATAGGCATCAGCATCGCGCTCCATGGCTCGAGCTTTAATATCAGCTAAATGCACACCTTGAACGGTGATTACTTCAATTTCATCTTCTTTTGTCGATTTGTTTTCTGAAATTTTTTCTTGAGGTGATTGTTTTTCAGCGGCTGTTTTTGGGGCAGGTGTAACTATTTCTGTCTCAGAGGTTTGCGCTAAAACAGGTAGAGCTAAGGCTATTGCGGCTGATAGCGCCGTTAATTGCATGCTTTTCATACTTGTTCCCTTTTAAGGCTATTATATTTTGTTCTTAAGATCTAATTGTATATTTATAAACAGGTAAAGCTTTATTGCTACCGGTGGCATTTTTTCTGAAAAAATATAGTTTTACTTATAATACAATTGCCACCGGTGGCATAAAAATGTAACATTAAACCTTAAATTATGTCAACTTATTAATTGATATGGTTACAATTTAAATAGGGGCTATGAAGGTATGATCTATTTTTTAGTAATAGACTGATTGTTTAACATACTTTTTTTATTTATAAAAAAATTTATAGGCATACTAAAAAAGTAAATATTGTAGCGGTATTAACACTATATTTAGATCTGTTGACTTGTTCATTATTGTATTATTTTTGAGAGAAATAGAATGAAAAATATAAGTTTATTTTTATTATTACTGGGTTTTAGTTGTTTCGCTTTGAGTGAAAGTCGTCCTGTTCATCTATTTATGGCAGGTGACTCAACCATGTCAATTAAACAGGTTAAAGATTTTCCTGAAACGGGCTGGGGAATGCCGTTTAGCTATTTCTTTGGCGAAAATATTACCGTGGATAATCGAGCTAAAAATGGCAGGAGCACACGTACTTTTATCAGTGAAAAGCGTTGGCAAAGTATAATGAATGAATTGCAACAGGATGATTTTGTTATTATACAATTTGGTCATAATGATCAATCTAAACATAAAACTGATCGCTATACTCCGCCTGCTGAGTTTGCTAAAAATTTAAGTGATTTTATTTCACAAGTGAGAAATAAAAATGCCCATCCTATTTTGATGACTCCGATCACACGACGCTACTTTAATGAAGAGGGTAAAATAAAAGAAACACACCCTATTTATGCTGACTTAGTTCGTCAGGTTGCTAAAGAGACAAAAGTGACTTTTATTGATATGGAGAAAGTGACAAAAAATTATTTTCAAGCATTAGGCGATGAAAGCTCTGCGTTACGTTTTATGCATATAAAAGCTAATTTACATCCAAATTATCCAAACGGAATAAAAGATAATACTCATCTTAATAATTTAGGCGCACGGGAAGTGGCACAATTAGTATTGGTTGAATTGAAAAAGATTGATCATGCTTTAGTGCTGCAGTTAAGAACACCCGATCCGAAGCATTTAAAATACAGTTATAATTAACAACAACTGATATGACATAAAGCAGACGCTTGTTATTTACTAACATGCCTATGTAGATAACTCAGGCATCCGTTGTAATCGTCCTCTTCGAGGTGTGTTAATCGATGATCTAGGTGTTTTTATACTTAGATTCCCGTTTAAGGCACCACGGGAATGACGAACCTAAGTGAAGTGCGTAGGCACGTTTACTAATAACAAAGACCATAATCAATCGGCGTTTAGTTAAATAAAGCTGAACTTGAATTATCAAATCTCTTTATAGTGATACTGTTTTATTTCTACCACTATTTTTAGCTTGATATAACGCTTGGTCTGCTCGATTAAACCATTCTTTTAATGACTCTTTGGGGTTTCTTGTCGCTATACCTAAACTAATCGTTATTTTAAGTTGATGCTCATCACCAAAAATACTTTTTTCAATGAGAATTCTTAACTTTTCAGCAAATTTATAGGTATCAGCCATCGAGGTATCTAAACAACAGACAATAAATTCCTCACCGCCCCAACGTGCAAAATAATCATTACTTCTCGTGTTTTTCAAAAGCAAAGTAGCTAGTTTTGTTAATGCTAAGTCACCAAAATCATGACCGTATGTGTCATTTGTTTTTTTGAAGTTATCAATATCGAGCATGATTAAACTGACATTTTTTGATGTTGAAGTAATGGTGTTTAATATGAACTCTTCAAAGCCATGTCTGTTAGGTACTTGCGTTAATGCATCAAGTACTGATAAGTCTCGGTATCTATCTTTTTCTTGCGATAAAACTTTATTATTTCTGGCAAGCTCTTCGCCTTTTTCAACAGCAGTTTTGGTACGTGTTTTTGCTACATAAAGTCGTATTATTAAATGAATAAATGCGACCAGTAAGAAGATGAGTATAATGCCAAAATAATAATTTTTTTCTTTAATTAATGGACCGGTAAACTCGATGCTGTTAAGCCCCATTTCATGAATGCCAACTATATCATCGCCAAATATTTCAAGGCTAAAGGTAGTAATGTTATTAAATTGTGGTAAGGCATATTTTCTGGGGTGTTGATAGCCATCTAACCACCAATCAGCAACAGTTATTTCTGTTAACGCAATTTTTAATTCGCCATTGCTTAAGTCAGATTGACGAAGCTCAGTAAATAAGTATTGACGGCTATTATAGTCCTGAACAGTAGAATAATTATCATCAAAGTTTCTTAAAAATAGACGGATCCTTTTAGCATTACCTTTATAATCCACATTAAGTTTTATGTATTCAAAACCTGATAGATCTCTGCCCAGAACAAATGATTCATCGCGCCAAGTGAAATAAGCTCCACAAATACTACTGCTTATGCTTTCTTTAACCGTGCATAGCCAATGATTTTGTTGTTCACCTACCCATTTAATGTTTATACCACGATCATTTTCACTATTAACGCTATGTAAATTAGCCCATGTTTCATCAGAAGGGACAATGGTTAATTTTTTGTCAGGTAAAAAGGGATAGAGAAAGATAGCAATAACCGTAACGATAAAAACAGCCCACTGCATATAAGTGATTAATTTTGTGTCTATGTGTAGTTTAGGGCTTTTCTTTAACATCTGATTTTTAACTTCTGGGTTTATCATCACTTTGAATGAGTTGTGTGGTTTTTTACAGCGTTTTAACACGTAGTTAACGGTTAACGGCTAATCTAATTAAATGTTAGTTTATAGTTATTCAGCTTAGCTCAAAAGAATTTAGCATTCAAACTCTTAACTGTTTGAAAGTGTCAATTATGTCAAAAATTGTAGTAGGGGTTAATCATTTGAAGTAACGAGAATGAATGAGTAGTATCAGCTACCAAATATAGCTGCTAAGTATAGCCGAGCAAGAGCTACTGTTTATAACAAGCTCAATAAAAGAGTTTTCATCGAGCTTGGTATATTCTTAGATACTGATAATTTTAAATGTTTACTTCTTAATTCTTAATTATCCTTGCATATCTTCTAATTCAGTGCCTTTAGTTTCATGAACATAGAAAATAACAAAAATAGCTGAAATTGCCGCGCTAATAGCGTAGAAGCCATAAGCGCCAGCTAAACCAATGGTCGCTAACATAATTGGGAAACTCATGGTAATGGCAAAGTTAGTTCCCCACTGCGCTAAACCGGCAACAGCAAGACCTGAGCCGCGAATTTGGTTAGGGAACATTTCTCCTAACATTACCCACATTACCGGGCCCCATGAAAAATTAAAGAAGAATACATAAGCATTAGCTGATATTAGCGCTAAAGTGCCTTTATCACCTAGCATCAAGTCACCATTAGCATCTACATCAGCGCCTATAAAGGCATACACTACAAGGGCAAGTGTGATAGCCATACCAATAGAGCCCCATTTCAATAATGGCTTACGACCAATTTTATCAACGAGCGCCATAGCAACAAAACAGGCGGCAACACTAACCGCACCACTTATAATATTAATTAATAACGCATCACTTTCAGAAAAGCCTACTGCTTGCCATAAAACCGCTCCGTAATAAAAAACAACATTAATACCGACGAGTTGTTGAAATACCGCTAAGCCAATACCTACCCAGACAATTTTTCTCACTTTACCCGAAGGTTTATCAAGCAAATCACTTAATTTAGGTTGGTGGTGATCTGAGGCCATAGATTGGTCAATTTCAATGGCTTTTGCTTTACCTATTCTTTCGCCGTAAAGTTTGCAAAGTACTTGGTTAGCTTGTTGTTTTTTCCCTTTAGCCACTAAAAAACGAGGGCTTTCTGGAATAAAAAATAACGCGACTAAAAATAGTACCGCAGGTGCTAATTCTATCCAAAACATCCAACGCCATGCTTCCATATCCATCCATAAAATAGCGGTTGAAACACCCGCGGTTTTAGCCAATAGATAATTAGAAACAAAAGCCATAAATAACCCGGTAAGAATGGCGACTTGTTGGATCGTGGTTAAAATACCACGATAGCGCGCAGGAGCAACTTCACTTATGTATGCAGGTGCCATTACTGACGCAGCACCAACCGCTAAACCACCTAATATGCGATAAAAAATAAACTCACCAGAGCTTACTGATATACCTGATCCCCAAGCACTAATAACAAATAATACGGCTGAAACAATTAATAGTGAACGTCTACCATAGGTGTCAGCTAATCGACCGGCAAAAAAAGCACCGATAGCACAACCAAGCAGCATACTGGCAATATTAAAACCTGTACCTATACTGTCTGAATTAAAAGCTTTTGCTAAACCGTCTACAGTGCCGTTAATAACACCCGAGTCAAAGCCAAATAGAAAGCCACCAATGGTGGCGACTAAACTGATCAATACAATAAAGAGTTTATTTTCTTTATCGTTTGTTGAGTGAGAAGTTGAAATGTTTTGAATATTTTCCACGTTAGTTCCTAATTATAATTTTCTCTATTGTTATGCTGTCTTTTAAAAAAGTGCAATAAACAATTTTCATATCCTTATTATTAAATTTTTGTTTTTATAAAAATCTATTTAAGGTTTATGAATTTTTAATAATGTAAGCGGTTTCATATACACAAGATAATATTAATTATAATATTTGTTAAACTATCATTCTCAAAGGTTTAATGATGAATATCAACTTAACACTCAAGCAAGCGATTAAAAACGGATCGGTATTAATTTGTGCTGTGACAATTTTAATAACGTCTGCATGTACATTAACTTCACCAAATAGTTCAACGACAATATCAACAACGCCATTGCCGGAAGTTGTTACTAAAAATGGTAAACACGCGCTTTTGGTTGATGGTAAACCGTTTCTTATTTTAGGTACGCAAACGAACAATTCAGCGAATTACCCAGAAGCGTTAAAAGATGTTTGGCCAGCGGTAAAGAAAACTTACGCTAATACCTTAAGTATTCCAGTAGCGTGGGAGCAAGTAGAGCCAATAGAAGGGCAATTTGATTTTAGCTTTTTAGATACCTTAATTAAAGAAGCACAAGAAAACGAAGTTAGATTAACCTTATTATGGTTTGCTACCTGGAAAAACAATGCGCCGCATTACGCGCCAAGTTGGGTGAAGCTTGATAATAAACGTTTTCCTCGGGTGATGAAAAAAGATGGCACCTTATTAAATTCAATGTCGCCGTTAGGAAAAAATACTTTAGCCGCAGACAAAAAAGCTTTTGTTGAATTGATGAAGCATTTAAAAGCGAACGATCCAACACATACCGTGATCATGGTGCAAGTTGAAAATGAAGTGGGTACTTATGGTAGCAAACGTGACTTTTCACCAATGGCACAACAAATTTTTGAACAACCGGTACCGCAAGACTTGCTCGATGGCTTAAAGATAAGTAAGTCAGGTGATTGGGCGCAAGTATTTGATAACGATGCCGATGAATTTTTTCATGCTTGGTATATCGCGCGTTTTTGTCAAGAAATTACTGCTGCCGGTAAAGTCGTTAAAAACTTACCAATAAATGTTAATGTTGCGCTTCGTAATCCTTTTTATCCGGGTGATGGCTATTCAATGGGCGGGCCAACCGATAACGTTTTAGATTTATGGAAAATTGCCGCGCCAGATGTTGACATGATCACCCCGGATATTTATTTTCGCGATCACAAAACAGTCAGTAAAGTATTAGAGCTTTATGCGCGTGACGATAACCCTTTGTTTGTTTCTGAAATTGGTAATGATCAACCTTATGCGCGTTATTTCTTTTCAACACTGGGTGAACAAGGCATTGGCTTCTCACCATTTGGTTTAGATTTTACCGACTATTACAATTATCCATTAGGGGCTAAAAAAGTTGATGATGAAACTATCGCGCCTTTTGCTGAAAATTATAAATTGCTTAAACCCATGGCAGATGTTTGGGCAAAATTAAGTTTTGAAGGGGAAGTTTGGGGAGTATCAGAGCCATTTGATACCCAAAGTGCTCAAAAGAAAGTTTGGAATGCACAAGCCACACAAGCGGATAAAGATAATTATGTGACTGAGCAAGAAAAATCAGCGAAAGAAAATGCTCACCGTTATACACAAAATTTAGATTTAGGTTTATGGAATGCTGAAGTGACTTATGGTCGTCCAATGTTTTGGATTGCACCACCTACAGGTAATACGCCGGCATCAGGTGGTGCTTTAATTGCTAAATTATCAGACAATGAATTTTTAGTGACTGCATATCGTGCTCGAGTAACGTTTACACCATCAGATGAAATTACAGCACCTTATCATATGGTTGAACGTGTGGAAGAAGGGCATTTTGAAAATGGTGAGTGGATATTTGAGCGTGTATGGAATGGTGATCAAACGGATTGGGGCTTGAATTTTACTTCTCGTCAGCATGTATTAAAAGTAACGATGGCCGCTTATTAGCGGTAAGAAAATCCATAAAAGAATTATTCATTGTAGGTTGGGCTTTAGCCCATCAATTTGACGGCATAAATGCCGACTTACATAACAATGAATAACAATGAACAACAATGAAATACAACAAACAGTCAGTTGGAGAAATGAATGACAATAATCAAAAAAGTCGGCCGAAATTTAGCGTTGGGGATTATCCCTTTAGCGTTATTACAGGCTTGTGGTAACGAAAGCGCCAAGGCGCCAACAGAGCCAGTATCAGCAGTCACACAGGCATTGGCAACGGTACAGCAATTACCTAATGGTATTGTGGTTACTTTAGCAGATAGTGCCGCTAATGATGCTAAAAATATCCGTTTACAAGTGGTTAGTGATAAAGTTATTCATGTAACCAGTATTGCTCATGATGATTTTTCTAGTGTTGTTGGTAGCTTAATGGTATTGGATGAGGCTGAAAATGCTTCAGCACCTTTTAAGTTAATACAACAAGCAGATAAAGTGCTGGTTAAAACTTCGCAAATCACCGCGCAAGTATCTTTAACTGACGGTAAAGTTTCTTTTCAAAATGCACAAGGCGAAACAGTACTTACTGAAGCCGCCCGTAGCTTTTCTGAAGTAACAGAAGATCCAGTTACACCAGATGCTGACTCTTATGCAGTACGTCAACAATGGAACAAAGGCACTGATGAAGGTTTTTTTGGTTTAGGACAACATCAAAATAACCAAGTTAACTACGCCGGTGAAAATGTTGAGCTAACTACCTATAATCTTGAAATCACTATTCCTTTTATTGTTTCAACGCGTAACTACGGTGTATTATGGAACAATGCTTCAGTAACTAATTATGGCGATCCTGAAAAGTCGCATGCGTTAAGTGAAGATTTTACTTTATATGATGCTGATGGTAAAAAAGGCGGCTTAACCGCAAAGTATTACGATGGTGAAAAGTTATTATTAACCCGTGTTGAAAAAGATGTTGATTATCAATTCTATTCAAACAATACCAATTACTTAAATCCATTTCCAAAAGAACTTGTTGACGTTAAAAGTCCACGTGTTGTATGGGAAGGTCAAATTGAAGCAAAAACTAGCGGTACACATAAATTCAGAATGTACTCAAGTGGTTATGCTAAGTTAAGCCTAGGCGGGGAAGCGTTATTAGATCGCTGGCGCATGGGTTGGAATCCTTGGTACCACAATACTCAAGTTGAGATGACAGCAGGCGAAAAAACGGCTATTGCTATCGACTGGGATTCTCAAGGTGGTTTCTTCAACTTATTACATAACGAACCAATGGCACATGATGATCAATATTCATTATCCTTTGCTTCAGAAAGTGGTAAAGCAATTGATTACTACTTTGTAGCGGGTGAAAATGCCGATGAAATTATTGCCGGTTACCGCCAATTAACCGGTAAGTCGGTTATGTTACCTAAATGGGTTTATGGTTTTTGGCAGTCGCGTGAGCGTTACATGAATCAAGATGAATTAGTTGATGTAGTTAAAGAGTACCGTGAGCGTAAAATCCCTATTGATAACATCGTGCTTGATTGGTCTTACTGGCCAGAAAATGCATGGGGTAGCCATGACTTTGATAAAAATAACTTTCCTGATCCAAAGAAAATGGTTGATGAAGTTCATGCGCTAAATACTAATATCATGATTTCGGTATGGCCTAAATTCTATCCAACTACCGATAACTACAAAGAGTTAGCGGCTAAAGGCTACATGTTGTCAGCTAACGTTGATATTGAAGAAAACGTTGACTGGATTGGTAAAGGTTACTTAAATGGTTTTTACGACCCGTACCCAGAAGAAGCACAACAAATTTTCTGGCGTCAGCTAGAAGAAAAAATTAATGTACATGGCTTTGATGCTTGGTGGTTAGACGCTTCTGAGCCTGATATTCACTCAAACTTAACCTTTAGAAAACGTAAAGAAATCATGAGCCCGTTATCTATTGGTTCTGGTGCTGAATTCTTTAACTCGTATGCCTTAGCAAATGCTGAAGGTGTTTATAAAGGCGAACGTAAGACTGATGGTCATAAACGCGCGTTTATTTTAACTCGCTCTGGCTTTGGTGGTATTCAACGTACTGGTTCTGCTATTTGGAGTGGTGATACTGTGCCACGTTGGTCAAATTTGAAAGAACAAATTGGTGCGGGTATCGGTGTAGGTTTAGCCGGTATGCCTAACTGGACGTTTGATATTGGTGGTTTTACCCCAGAAGATAAATATCGTACTACCAGTAAAGGTTTTGTGGGTCATTACTCAGGTTTAGATGATAAAGACGTAGCAAACTGGCAAGAGCTTAACTTACGTTGGTTCCAATTTGGCGCGTTTGTGCCTATGTTCCGTTCACATGGTCAAAATCCATATCGTGAAATATTCAACATTGCTGATAAAGGCTCAGATGTTTATGAATCTATGGTTTATTACACCAAATTACGTTACCGCTTAATGCCTTATATCTACAGTGAAGCCGGTAAAATGTATCATGAAGATGGTACGTTAATGCGTGGTTTAGTGATGGACTTCCCAACCGATAAAACGGCAATTAACTTAGACGACCAATATATGTTTGGTCCAGCGTTCTTAGTTAACCCAGTACATGAATTTGAAGCACGTACTCGTTCAGTTTATTTACCAGAAGGCACAACTTGGTATGACTTCTATACTGGTAAAACTTTCAAAGGTGGTCAAACAATTGATGCTGAAGCACCTTTAGTGCATATGCCATTATTTGTTAAAGCCGGTTCTATTATTCCAACGGGCGGTGAAAAACAGCACGTTTATGATAATTTAGAGGCGCCAATTACTTTAAACATCTATACCGGTGCTAATGGTCAATATACCTTATATAACGATGACGGTAAGTCATACGATTATGAACAAGGTAAATTCACTAATATAGCCATCAGTTATGATGATGCTGCAGGTACGGTTACCATTGGTGAACGCCAAGGTGCTTTTGATTCTATGATCAAATCACGTACTTTCAATATTCGTTTTATTTCGGGTGAAAGTAAAGATGCTGCTAACTTTGATGCTAAAGCTGATCAAAGTGTGCAGTACACCGGTAAAGCGCTAACGGTTAAACGTTAAGCACAGCCTTATTAATATTACTATTTAGTTACCTTTTAAAAGGTAGCTAAATAGTTTTTTTATTACTGAATTTATACCTAAGCAACTTCATTAATTATAACGTTATTTTTATTTAAGTTTTTTAGGTATAAGTTAGGAAAAATTAATCAAATTAAAGGTTTTTTATGAAATTACGTCCGTTAGTAGCGCTAAGTGCGCTAAGTACGCTATTAGTTATCAGTGGCTGTCAGTTACTATCAACCAATACCAGTGACAAAAAGCAAGAAAGTATAACCTTGTGGCCTGAAGTAAAATCACCTCTTATTGAAAATACTCAAGATAAAGAGTTTGTGGCCAACTTGCTAGGTAGAATGAGTGTTGAGGAAAAAGTAGGTCAACTTATTCAAGCTGAAATTCAAGTCATAACTCCTGAGCAAGTTAAGCAATATCATATCGGCTCGGTTTTAAATGGTGGCGGCTCAGTTCCTAACCGCGATAATAACTCAACGGCAAAAGATTGGGCGCAATTAGCGGATCAATTCTATCTTGCAAGTATTGACCAAAGTGACGGTGGCGCTGCCGTGCCGATTATTTGGGGTACAGATGCGGTACATGGTCATGGTAATGTTACTGGTGCGACGTTATTTCCTCATAACATTGGCCTTGGCGCAACGCGCAATGCTGATTTGATTAAACAAATTGGTGAAGCCACCGCAAAAGAGGTTAGAGCCTCTGGTATCGACTGGGTGTTTGCACCAACACTGGCAGTAGCACGCAATGATAACTGGGGACGCACTTATGAAAGCTATAGTGAATCACCTGAGCTAGTTGCACAGTTTGCTTCTCAAATGGTTATTGGCTTGCAAGGACAACCTAATACGGCAGAATTTTTAGACGAATATCATGTTGCCGCTACCGCTAAACACTTTTTAGGTGATGGCGGCACTACGAATGGTGACGATCAAGGTAATGCCCAAATAAGCGAAGCTGAATTAGTCGCTATTCATAATGCGGGTTATCCTGCTGCTATTGAAGCCGGTGTACAATCTGTTATGGCCAGTTTTTCCGCTTTTAATGGTGTTAAAATGCATGGCAATCAATACCTGCTAACAGATGTATTAAAACAGCGTATGGGTTTAGATGGTTTTGTTGTCGGTGACTGGAACGGTCATGGACAAGTACCGCATTGTACCAATGACTCTTGCGCGCAATCGGTTAATGCCGGTGTTGATTTACTTATGGCGCCATATGATTGGCTAAAAATGTATGAAAATACCTTAGCGCAAGTGCAAGCAGGTGACATTAGTACTGAGCGGTTAAATAAAGCGGTCAGCGATATTTTATTAGTAAAAAAACGTTTAAAACTTTTTAATGGCATTAAACCTTCAGCGCGAAAACTAGGGGCGAACAATGCCTTGATTGGCGCGCAAGCACATCGTGATGTTGCCCGACAAGCGGTGCGTGAAAGCTTAGTGTTACTAAAAAACAATCATGATATTTTACCGCTAAAAAGCAAACAAACTATTTTAGTTACTGGCTCGCACGCTGATCATATAGGTAAACAGTCTGGCGGATGGAGTGTTAGTTGGCAAGGTGTTGGCTTAAAAAATAGTGACTTTCCTGGAGCTACGAGTATTTATCAAGGTATTGCTCAATTAGCAGAAAAAAATAGCAGTCGAGCATTATTATCTATTGACGGTAGTTTTACTGAAAAACCCGATGTTGCCGTGGTTGTTTTTGGTGAAGACCCTTATGCTGAAAGTCAGGGAGATGTTAATAGCTTAGAATTTCAAGCAGGTAATAAAAAATCATTACAGTTATTAAAACAATTGAAAGCACAAGGTATTCCTGTTGTGTCTGTGTTTATCTCTGGTAGACCTTTATGGGTTAATCCTGAGCTGAATGCTTCTGATGCCTTTGTTGCTGCTTGGTTACCTGGCTCTGAAGGATTAGGTATTGCACAGGTACTCTTTGCTGATGCTGCTAGTGCGGGGAAAGATGCTCAAGATAACGTTGCTTATGACTTTACCGGCAAATTGTCTTTTTCATGGCCTAAATTACCACTGCAAGCAGAACTCAATGTTGGTGATCATGATTATGATCCGCTGTTTGCTTATGGTTACGGCTTAACGTATCAAGATCATCAAAACTTGCCACAACTTGAAGAAAATGTTGTTGGCCTTGCTTCAGATAAACCACAAGATATTGACTTATATATCAGTCGGCCATTAGAGCCTTGGCGAGTATTCATTAAGAACCCAGAAAAAGATCAGTTTTTTAGTGGCGCTTTTGCTGAATTAACTGACAAAACAGTACGTTTAACCAGTTCAGATAAAGATGTGCAAGAAGATGCGCTAACTTTTAGTTATCAAGATACTTGGTTTAGTAGCTTATATTTCTCAGAAGGTAAGCCGCTTGATTTAACAAACTTTATGGAAAAAGGTCTACTGAGCTTTGATATCAAAATTGATGATGTAAAAAACTCAGCACTTGATCTAATTGTTAGTTGTGGTGCTAGCTGTAATTCAAAGCTGCGTTTACGTGAATGGGCCATGAGTCAAGAAGGTAAAGGTTGGCAACACTTAGCTATTCCAATGCAATGCTTCAATCAAGCAGGGGCAGACTTTAGCCAAGTAGCAAAACCTTTCAGTTTAGAAGCCGGTGGTAAAGGCCAGTTAGTGGTTGCTAACATTCGTTATCAATTAGCAGGTGAAGCTAATTTTACTTGCCCAGATATCAAAAAATTATCTACCACGTCTGCTACCTTAAACGAACATTGGGCTATTGACTGGTGGATGCCACGTCATAATGAAAAAGTAGCCCTTGCTCAACAAGGTAATATTGACTTATTGATGGTAGGTGATTCCATTACGCATGGTTGGGAAAAATCTGGTGAAGGTTTAGCGACTTGGGAAAAACATTTTAGCGATATTAACACCTTAAATATTGGCTTTGGTGGCGACAGAACTGAAAATGTATTGTGGCGCTTAGATCATGACACGGTAACCGGTATTTCGCCAAAATTAGCAGTGATTATGATAGGTACTAATAACACCGGTCACCGCATGGAAAACCCCACATATATTGCCAACGGCGTGCAAGCGATTGTTAAGCAGTTAAAACAACGTTTACCGGAGACAAAAATATTACTGTTGGCTATTTTCCCTCGCGGCGCTACGGTTGATGATGAATTGCGTATGAATAACACGAAAACCAATCTGCTATTAACAAAAATGGCGCAAGATAAACAAGTGATATTTGCTGATTTTAATCAAGAATTTTTGACTGAAAAAGGTGAGTTATTGAAAACAATTATGCCAGATTTATTGCACCCAAATGCAGACGGTTATGAAATTTGGGCGCAATTATTAACCCCATATTTTGATAAGTACATAAAATAATAGGATTTAAATTATGCTTTGCTTTTTTAATAGTATGAAAACAGCCAAACAGCGCACGTTATTGTTACTATCGTTGGCTTTATTTTTATTGCCTTTTACGATAAATGCAGAGCAGTTATTTTCACCGCCGCAGAAAAATTACCAATATTCAGGGCGTATTGATTTTCAAGCACCGCAAGCGCCAAGTATTTCTTGGCCGGGCAGCTCTGTTACCACGCAGTTTACGGGAACAAGTTTGTCGGTTACTTTAGAGGATCAAAAAGGTAATAATTACTTTAATGTTTTTATTGATAATGACTTTGATAATCCTGTAATTATTGCGTGTAAACAAGGTAAGCATACTTACCTTGTTGCTGAAAATTTAACAAATAGCAGCCATACTTTTACGCTATTTAAACGTACCGAAGGAGAAGAAGGGCGCACTAAATTTTTAGGATTAACGTTAGCAGATGGTGAACAGTTATTAACGCCGCTAGCCAAACCGACTAGAAAAATTGAAATTTTTGGTGACTCAATTACCAGTGGTATGGGTAATGAAGCTAAAGAAGGTCAACCCGATCATATCTTGTCAGAAAAAAATAACTTTCTTGCTTATGGCGCTATCACCGCGCGTAATTTAAATGCGCAGTATGTCAGTACTTCGCAAAGTGGTATTGGTATTATGATCAGCTGGTTTGATTTTATTATGCCGCAGTTTTATGACCAACTTGATGCGGTAGGTAATAATGACAGTAAATGGGATTTTAGCCTGTATCAACCAGATGTTGTGGTGATTAATTTATTTCAAAATGACAGTTGGTTAGTTGACCGTGAAAAACGTTTATTGCCTATGCCTAATGAACATCAAATAGAGTTAGCTTACATGACCTTTTTAGCAAAGGTTCGTGCGGTTTACCCTGATGCCTACATTGTTGCAGCGTTGGGTAGTATGGATGCGACCAGAGTTGATTCTCCATGGATGGGCTACATAAAAACAGCGGTTAAAAATCATAAGATAATGACCAAAGATAACAAGATTGATACCTTGTTCTTTATGTTTGATGGCTTTGGTGCTCACCCGCGTGTTAAGCATCATCAAAAAAATGCTGAGTTATTAACGCAATTTATTAAAAACAAAATGCAGTGGTGATTAATAACTTAACAAAAAAAGACAAAATCATAACAAAAAAGAGTTAATAAAAACGACTTAAAAAAGTTAAAATAAAAAATATAAGAGAAATACGGATATGATTAATTTACTGAAAAGTGTAAAAACAATTAAAATTTGGCTGGTTTTATTAAGCACCATATTAATAGTAAGTTGTGGAGGTGGTGGCGGCAGTGATGGTGGCGGAACCACACCTACGCCTACGCCAACACTGAGCGTTAGCCCGGCTAACATTTCTGTTGAAGAAACGGTTTCAACAGAATCTATTACTATTACTACCTCAGAAAGTTGGAGTGCAACCAATAATGCCGATTGGATAAGCCTGTCTACCAGTAGTGGTAGTGGTAATAGCACGCTTACTTTAACTATTGCTGAAAATAGTAGTGGAGCAAGTCGTAGCTCAACAGTGTCAATTACCGCAGGAACACTCAATAAAACCGTTACTGTTAATCAAAGTGCCACTGTAGCTGCTACGTTATCAGTTACGCCAAGTTCGTTAACTCTGCATCCGGCAGGTGAATCACAAAATGTTCAAATTACTACTTCAGAAAGTTGGACTATCAGTGGCTTAGCTAACGATGATTGGGTAACACTTTCGGCTATGAGTGGCACTGGAGATACGAGTATTACCGTAACCGTCCCTGAAAATAATATTGGCAATACTCGTTCAGTGACACTAACGGTTAATGCCGGCACATTGTCAACTACGGTTAATGTATCTCAAGCAAATATTACCCCAACAAATGACTATGATATTCCGCCAGATTCAACCGATATGCGTGATATTAAAAGTACTGACTTTACTGATTTAATGGGCGTTGGCTTTAATATTGGTAACTCGCTTGATGCAATTACCGTTGAAATTGAATGCAAAGTTATTGAGTGTGAAACTCAATGGGGCAACCCTTTAATTACTAAAGCTTTGGTTGACGCGATAAAAGCCGCTGGTTTTAAATCGATTCGTTTACCTGTGGCTTGGAGTCAGTTTTCTGATGAAGCTAATTTTGTTATTAAAGCTGAATGGTTAAACCGTGTTGAAGAAGTGGTTAATTATGCGTTAGAAAATGACATGTTTGTGATGATGAATATTCATTGGGATGGCGGTTGGATGCAACCTACTAATGCCGATAAAGATTATGTTAACAATCGTTTAGCGATTATGTGGCAGCAAATAGCGACCCATTTTAGAGATTATGACGATCGCTTATTATTTGCTGGTACTAATGAGGTTATGGTTACTGGTGATTATGGTACGCCAACAGTTGAATATTACACAGTGCAAAATAGCTTCAATCAAACCTTTATCGATACGGTAAGAAAAACCGGTGGCCGTAATGTTTATCGCCAACTTATTGTCCAAGGTTTTAATACCAATATTGATCATACCGTGAACTTCGCCATTCTTCCTGATGACAGTACGGCTAACCGTTTATTAATGGAAGTGCATTATTATGACCCTTTCCAATTTACCTTAGAAGAAGGTAATGATGATGTAAATCAATGGGGCGCAAATGCAACTGACTCAAGTAAAACAGCAGGTTGGGGTGATGAAGCACACGTAGATACACAATTTTTAAAGATGCGTAATAATTATTACGACAAAGGTATTGGCGTTATTTTAGGTGAATACGGGGTGGTTTCTCGTGAAGCTATAACAGATCACGAGCAATATAGAATTTTTTGGAACGAGTACATTACCCAAGCGGCAATCGACAATAAGTTGGTGCCTTTTTATTGGGATAACGGTTATACCGGCAATCACAGTTTAGGATTGTTTAATCGCGCAACAGCTGCGGAAGCATTTCCTGATTTGATTGATGCTATTACCAAAGCCGGTTTATAGAATAGAGTAAATTAAAATTTAAAGGTAGATATAATGATTAGAGTATTATTTAAGTCGCGACTGGCGATATTTCTTACAGCAATAATGATACTGGGGCTTGCCTCATGTTCAAATAAAGATGTCGTTTCAACCGCGCAGCAAACACAAACAAGCACTTATACCGTTAGTTCTCCAGACGGTAAAAACACCATTGAATTTGGCTTAGATAACAGCAAACCTTATTACAAAGTAAACCACAACAGTAAAAGTGTATTAACGGCTTCAGCATTAGGTTTTGTTTTTAAAAACCAAAATTCGGCATTTGATAGCTTTGAAATTGTTAATACTAAGGAAAGCAGCTTTGATGAAACTTGGCAGCAAGTTTGGGGCGAAAAACAAAATATTCGCAACAACTATAAGCAATTAACGGTAGCACTAGCAGAAACTAGCGGTGAGAAGCGCAAACTTAATATCGAGTTTCGTGCCTTTAATGACGGTATTGCTTTTCGTTATATTTATCCTCAACAAGGTGACAGCAACCTAGTGATCATGGATGAGCTTACCGAGTTTAACTTAGCTGAAGATGGTACAGCATGGTGGATCGGTGCCTATCAAGATAATCGTTATGAGTATATCACTACAGAATCTAAGTTAAGTACTTTAGATAATGTACATACACCACTAACGATTAAATCAGACAGCGGTTTACATTTAAGTTTCCATGAAGCGCGCTTAGTAGACTTTGCTAGTATCACCATAAAAAGAAAAACAGCCACTTCATTCAAAGCTGATTTAGTGCCTTGGGCTGACGGCGACCGCGTTAAAACTGACGGCTCGTTCACTACGCCATGGCGCACATTACAAATAGGTGAAAATGCAGGCGACTTAATTACCTCTTACCTTATTCTTAATCTTAATGATGCTAACAAGTTTGAAGATACTTCTTGGATCCAACCACATAAATACTTAGGTATATGGTGGGGCATGCATATTGGTAAATATACTTTCTGGGAAAGTGAAACGCATGGTGCATCAACAATAATCGCTAAAGAGCATATTGACTATTGTAAAAAATTCGGTATAGATCATTTATTAATTGAAGGTTGGAATAAAGGTTGGACGCCGGCTTGGTACGAAAATGCTATGCATATGTTTAGCTTTACTGAAGCAACACCTGATTTTGACTTACAAGAAGTTGCAGCTTATGCCAAAGCAAACGGTGTAAAACTTATTGGTTACCATGAAACCGGTTCAAATATTGAAAACTACTTCAAACAAATTGATGACGGCATGGGCTTATATCAATCTTTAGAAATAAACGCTATTAAAATAGGTCAAGTTGGCTCTCGTTTAAATATGAAAGAATGGCATCATGGTCAGTTTGGCGTACGCTACTATCGTGAAGTGTTAGAAAAAGCAGCTGCAAATAAATTAGCAGTTAACTTTCATGAACCGATTAAAGATACCGGCGAACGTCGTACTTATCCAAATATGATGGCTCGTGAAGGCGCTCGTGGTCAAGAGTATAATGCGTGGAGCGACGGTAACCCACCTTCACACACGGCAACAATTCCATTTACGCGTTTACTTGCAGGCCCTATGGATTTCACCCCTGGTGTTCTAGATGTTGAAATTAAACAAGGTTTTGCAGGGCGTGATGTTCACACAACAACCGCTAAACAACTTGCACTTTATGTGGTTATTTACTCGCCTATTCAAATGCTAGCCGATTTACCTGAAAATTATGACGGTAATCCGGGATTGAAATTCCTACAAGATGTACCTGTAGACTGGGATGATACCCAAGTACTAAACGGCGAAGTAGGTCAATATATTACTACTGTGCGTAAAGATCGTTACAGCGATGATTGGTATTTAGGTAGTCTGACTAATGAACAAGGCCGCGAATTTACTATAAATCTTAACTTCCTTGATGCTGATGCTCAATATGAAGCACAAATATACGCTGATGCTGACGGTATTACTTGGAATGAAAATGCCACAGAGTTGATGGTTTCTAGCCAAACTGTTTCAGCTGGCGAGCAATTTACATTGAAATTAGCCCCTGGTGGCGGTAGCGCTATTCGTTTTAAAAAGTTATAAATAATTTTTTAAATTAAAAAATAGTAAAGGCTTAAAAATTTAAAACCCGATGATAAAAATCATCGGGTTTTTATTTATATATTATTTAATAAGAAATCTTCCTCAGCATATAAATCAATAAATCAATAAATCAATAAATCAATAAATCAATAAATCAATAAATCAAAAACAAAAAATCAAAATTTAACATAAACATACTTTGCTATATATTACTGCCTATTTACCTTAGTTAAAATCACTTAGAGCAATGAATTATGAATGTCAAAGTTAACGCTTTATTAATAAGTATTATGTTTGTGTTAGGTGTTTTCGTTTCTGGTGCGAGTATTGGCAAAGAAGCCCAAAATTACACTTGGAAAAATGTCACCGTTGGTGCAGGTGGCTTTGCTCCTAATATTATATTTAGCCCTATTGAAAAAGATCTCGCCTATTTACGCACCGACATGGGCGGAGCTTATCGTTGGGATAAAAAACAGGCGAGTTGGATTCCATTACAAGATAGTCAATCGCAATCAAACTACTTTGGTATTGAAAGCATCGCGCTTGATCCTAACAATGCTGATGTAGTGTATTTAGCCGCGGGCATGTACTACCGATATCCTGCCGCCATAATGCGCTCTGACGATAGAGGTGAGCATTGGCAGATATTTCCCGTGCCATTTAAAATGGGGGGCAATGAAGGTGGACGAGGGCTAGGTGAGCGTTTAATTGTTGATCCTAATAATAGTCATGTTTTATATTTTGGCTCACGTCATGATGGTTTATTTCGCAGTGAAGACAAGGGGAAAACATGGAAATCTGTAATTAGCTTTCCCTATAAAGGACAAGGTAAACCCAAAGATTGGCGTAGTAATGCCGGTATCAGCTTTGTCATTATTGACCCTAACAGTGAAGAAAATGGTCGTTCATCGCTATTAATTGTTGCGGTTGCTGATAAAACAGCCCAACACTTATATCAAAGTATAGATGCAGGAAAATCATGGCAAGCCATTAAAAACGAACCTAAAAGTTCACTTTTACCGGTGCAAGCCGCGCTTGATAAACAAGGAATGTTATATGTTACTTACAGTAACGACATTGGTCCGAATGGTATCACCGCGGGCGCTGTCTATAAATGGCATAGTAAAACACAGGTGTGGACAAATATAAGCCCTGAAAAAGGTGACAAAACACCACCGGGTGGTTATATGGGTATAAGCCTAGATAAACAAAACCCAAGCACTATAGTGGTTGCCACCATGAATCGCTGGAAACCGTATGATACCTTATGGCGCTCTACCAACGCCGGTGAAACATGGACCGATCTTTATCCTGTAAGCCAACACAATGTTGATAAAAATCCCTATTTAAAATGGGGTAATGCAGAGGCTGATTTTGGTTGGTGGATGGCAGGTGTAGCGATTAACCCTTTTGATGAAAACCATGTTGTTTATACAACTGGAGCAACCTTGTATTCAAGTAAAGATATTATTAATAACAAAAGTAATAACACAAACAATAACGTAATCAATCACAAAAGCAATAACGCAAAAAGTATTATCTGGCAACCGTGGACGCAAGGTATAGAGCAAACCGCTATTATTACCTTAACCAGTTTACCTAAAGGTTCATCACTATTGAGCGGTTTTGGTGATATTAGTGGCTTTCGTCATGAAGACTTTACCGTGTCACCGTCAACCATGTTAACTGAGCCTGTATTTGCCAATACGAATAATATCGACTATGCCGGTCAAGCACATAATGTGGTGGTAAGAAGTGGTACACATCCACATCGAGGCACAGAAAAAGATCCCACGCTTGCTTATTCACAAGATTCTGGTTATTCATGGCAGCCGCTGAGTTTACCGCCTCAGCGAAAGGGTAGCCCAATCTATAAAATAGGCAATGTTGCGATAACCACTTCAGCCGATGGTAATCGATTTATTGCAATGACACCTATCGCCGAATATACCGACAATAAAGGCAAAACATGGCAAGCATCAAAGGGTTTACCACTGATGGCAAGGCCGGTTGCTGATAGAGTCAAGGCGAAAACGTTTTATGCTATGGACTTTGCTAATAGCCAATTACTGATAAGTGCTGATCAAGCAACAAGTTTTAACCCTATAGACACAAAAGGGCTTCCGCGTAATATTAGAAAAGACCAACCAAAATCTAGAGAAGCCGCGTGGCCATTAATGGCAACACCTGATAAAGAAGGAGATTTATGGTTTGTCTCAAAACAAGGTCTTTATCATTCGATTAACGCAGGAAAAAGTTTTGTTCGTTTAAAAACAGATATTGACATATTGACATTGAGTTTTGGAAAATCACCAAAAAACAAACACTATCCAACGTTATTTGCTATTGGTGTTAAAGATGGTAATAAAGCGATTTGGCGGTCTGATGATCGTGGTGAGTCTTGGTTGAAATTAAACAGCTCAGCATTTCAATATGGTCAGCGTTTTCGGTGTATTTCCGGTGATCCCAGAGTATTTGGACGAGTGTATATTGGCACTGATGGCCGTGGGATTATTTACGGCCAACCAACACAATAAAGCGTTATTTATTGTGGGTATTTAATTATTTATTAAATGATCATTAAATACCCATTAATAAGAATGAAACAACAATAACCAAAGAATAACCAAAGAATAACCAAAGAATAACCAAGGAATAATAACAAAACAATAAAATAAGGTAATTTATTAACCAATTGATAAGCGTATTATCATAAGCAGAATAATAACAAGAATTCATACTTATTATAAACAGGTTGGTTATGTTGCTTAGAACACTATTTAATAAAAATGTAAACGTTTACACTTTTTACTTGAATTTTAATCGTCTATTTTTTCAGAAACATTTTTCACATAATGCGTCTTTTCTGATCTTAATGGCTATTTTAGGTAGCACATTTTCTTTTTTTGCCTTTAGCCAAAGTACTCAGCAAACACTTAAAATTCAAAAAATATCAACTACCCAACAAACAGACTTAACCATTCTTTTTGACGAACCGGGAAAAGATTGGGAGTCAGAGTCGTTGGCCTTGGGTAATGGAGCTTTAGGTGCAACCGTATTAGGTGGTGTTAAAAACGATATTATTCAATTTAGTGAAAAATCACTGTGGACCGGCGGGCCAAATTCTGTTGATGGTTATGATTTTGGCATACCGGACAGTGCTGAAAATTTTCCTGAAAAAGTTAAGCAGGTTCAACAGCAACTGGTAAAATCATCAGCCTTGTCTCCTGAAACCGTCGTCAAAAAACTAGGTAGAAAAGTTATTGGTTATGGCAGTTATCAAAGCTTTGCTGATATTAATTTAACCTTTGATCATGAATTATCACAAGTAACACATTATCAGCGTAGTTTGGATCTTAATACGGCTATTGCTAAAGTACAATATCAATACCAAGGGGTAGATTATACCCGAGAATACTTTGTTAGTTACCCTGAACAAGTCATTGTTATTAAATTGTCAAGCAGTGATAAAAACAAACTTAATGTCGTGGTTGATTTAAGTGTTCCTAAAAATCGTAGTATTGACAAAATTATTTCGTTAAGTCGTCCCTCAACGACAATGACGACGACAACGAATGCCAATATGATGATATCAGGAACCTTAGCTGAAAATGGACTAGCTTATGAAGGTCAGCTTGAATTAATGGTTGAACAAGGGCAGTTAACTAAAACGGCAGATAATAAGTTAAAAATTGAAAAAGCCAATAGCATTTATTTGGTTGTTGGTGCAGCAACTAACTATCAACAAAACTTTCCTGCTTATCGGGGCGAACTGCCTCACCAAAAAGTCACTCAACTTATCAACCAAACAAAAACACTCAACTATGCTCAGTTAAAGCATAGGCACCTGACTGATTATCAAACGTTATTTAATCGAGTTACATTAAATTTAGACCATAAACTCCCTAACCTGCCAACGGATGACTTATTGGCTCAGTATAAAGCCGGTACAAGTTCACCTACAGCTAATAGAGCTTTAGAGCACCTTTATTATCAATTAGGTCGCTACTTACTTATTTCTTCTTCAAGGGCAGGGTCGTTACCGGCAAACTTACAAGGCGTATGGAATAAACATGAATACGCACCTTGGAGTTCTGATTATCATGTGAATATTAATTTACAGATGAATTATTGGTTAGCGAATATGACTAACCTATCCGAAACCAATGCGCCGCTTTTTGATTTTATTGATAGCTTAGTTGAGCCGGGTGAATTGTCCGCTAAAAATATTTTTGGTGTTGATGGTTGGGTGATGTTTTTAAACACCAATATTTGGGGATTTACCGGTCCTATTTCTTGGCCTACCGCCTTTTGGCAACCAGAAGGTGCTGCTTGGCTATCGTTACATTATTATGAACATTTTTTATTTAACCAAAACGAAACTTTTTTAAAGAACAGAGCCTATCCTGTTTTAAAGAAAGCCAGTGAGTTTTGGTTAAATACGCTCGTTTTTGACAATAAGGTTTCTATGTTTGTTGTCACGCCAAGTTTCTCCCCCGAGCATGGCGATTTTTCTTCTGGTGCAGCAATGTCACAACAAATTATTGCTAAATTACTTAAAAGCACCTTAGCTGCGGCTAAAATTGTCGATGATGACGCAATGATAGCAAGAATTAATCCTGTTCTCGCTAAATTAAACCCCGGTTTGAAAGTTGGTTCATGGGGACAATTGCAAGAGTGGCAGCAAGATCTTGATGATAAAACTACTAAGCATCGTCATGTATCACATTTATTTGCCTTACATCCGAGTAATACTATTTCACCGTTAACTACGCCTGAATTAGCGAAAGCAGCCGCGGTATCATTGAATGCCCGTGGCGATGGCGGTACGGGTTGGAGTAAAGCGTGGAAAATAAATTTTTGGGCACGTTTATTTGATGGTGACCATGCGCATAAATTGTTAAGTGAACAGCTTAAGCATTCAACGCTAAATAACTTATGGGATAATCACCCTCCTTTTCAAATTGACGGCAATTTTGGCGCAACTGCGGGCATAACCGAAATGTTATTGCAAAGCCAAAACAATGAAATTCATCTTTTACCCGCGTTACCTAACAATTGGTTGAAAGGCAGTGTTTCTGGCTTAAAGGCTAGAGGCAATGTTTTAGTGGGTATTGAATGGCAGCAGGGGCAGTTAATGTCGGGCAGCTTTAAATCAGCGTTAACGCAAACCTTATTTATACGGTCAACGTCATTTCATGATTCAGTGAAAATAATTGATGATTTAGGAAAAATACTCCCGAGTGTTTTTATTAATGGTCGTGTAAGTTTTACCGCAAAAAAAGGTAAAACTTACACTCTCAAGCTATAAGTAAGGATGGCGTACAAAGGAAAAAGAAAAAGCGAAAAAAGTTAAGCTAAAAAATGAAAAAGGTAAAGCTAAAAAAAGCAAAAGTAAAAGTAAAAGTAAAAATATCGGTGTAATTTTATAGTAAGTCTATTTTTTAAAATTAATTGAAAAGTAGCACCTTGTATAAAAATTATGAAAATAATTGAAATAACATTCAAGTAATCAAAAGGCGTATAAACGCCATATAATAATAGAAATAGGGGAATATCATTATGAACCATACAACAACTATTTTAGGTAAAGCGTTTAAACGCTCTAAAAGCTCATTGTTAGTATTAAGTGCATTAGGCATGCTAGCGCCTAGTCTTTCTTACGCTGCAGAAGAAGCAGCAGTAGAAGATATAGAAGTCATTGAAGTTACGGGTTTGCGTTCAAGTATTATCGCTTCGCAAGCACGTAAACTAGATTCTGATAAAATCATGGATGGTATTACCTCAGAAGATATGAGTGCACTGCCTGATAACAGTGTTACTGAAACATTACAACGTGTGTCTGGTGTAACAATAGACCGCTATATGTCACAGGGCGATCCAGAGCATTTCTCTGTTGAGGGTAATGGCGTAGCAGTACGTGGTTTAACCGAAGTAAGCAGCCAAATGAATGGTCGTAGTACTTTTAGTGCTACCGGTGGTCGTACGTTAAGTTTTGGTGATGTACCGCCAGAGCTTATGTCTGGAGTTATGGTTTATAAAAGCCCAACAGCCGACCAAATTGAAGGCGGTTTAGGCGGAACCATTGATTTAGAAACACGTACTCCTTTCCAAATGGATGGTCAGCATTTTGCCTTTGATGTTTCTGCTAACTATGGTGATTTAGGCGAAGAAACTACTCCTTCTTATTCAGCGCTTTATAGTAATACTTGGGATACAGATATTGGTAGAATTGGTTTCTTAGCCGATTTTGCTTTCTCAGAATTAAAAACTCGAAATGATTCTATGTATGTTCGTCCATTTTTCACTCGTACTGATATTGCAGGTCACGAAGGTGAAGAAGTCTACGTACCTCGTGGTGCTGATTGGCGTACTATGCACTTTGACCGTGAACGTGAAGGTCAATATATTGCCTTGCAATGGGAGCCAAGTGATAACCAAGAACTTACCTTTACTTATTTTAACAGTAAGTATGATATGACTTGGGATGAAGATGCTATTTTTGTTAGTAATGATCCGTTAGCTATTGTTGCTTCAGCAGATAGTGTTTTTGGTGAAGATGGTGTTTTACAATCTGGTCGATTATCACAAAGTTGGGGTGATGGTATCACCATGGGATCGGATGTTCGTGTGTCAACTCAAGCGGCACAAACTGAAGATTTTTCATTGGCATATACCTATTACAATGATGACATAGAATTCTCTGCCTCTGCGCAATATGTAACGTCGAGCTCGTCAGGTTTTGATTCTACGGTAGCAACCGATGTTGCTGTACCTTACATTGATGTTGATTTTACCGGTTCATTACCAAGCATTAGCGCTGAAGATGATTATTTACAAGATGTAAATAATTATCGTTGGAGCTTTATGATGGATCAGCAATATCAACGTGAAGCAGATATGTTAGCATTGCAAGCGGATACTAAATTCTATTTAGATAATGATATTTTTACGGGTATTAAAGTAGGTGTGCGTTATACCGACACTACTTCTGATAATGCTGATACAGAATATAACTGGAGTGCATTAGCGCCTACTTGGTTAGGGCTTGTTAGTGGTGATCCAACACCTAGTCAAAGTGATGTTAACTTAAATACCTTTTCTAACTTCTTTGGTGGTGATGCAGCCGATCCTGCAAGTGTTTATGCGCCGGTAGTGGGTTATGCATTAAACTACCCTGATAGCTATAATGAATTACAAAATAAATTTACTTATAACGAGTGGGATAGTTGGGCTATTTGGAGTCAACGCAGTTTAGATGATGACCAGTGGAAGAATAATCAATCGGAAGAAACCTTAGCCGTATATGCAATGGTTGATTTTGAATTTGAAGACTTAGCTTTTCCTATCTCAGGTAATTTTGGTGTACGCTACGTAGAAACCGATAATGAAGCGCATGGCTTTTTAACTTACCCCGCCAATGAATTTTTTGGTGGTTATATCAATAGTGAGGGCAACCTTGTTGGTAGTTATACACCTACTGATGCTACAAACAGTTACAGTAATGTGTTACCAAGCATTAATGTTAAAATGGAGTTGGCCGATAATTTATTGTTAAGATTTGCCGCAGCAATTGCAATAGCTAGACCTGATTATAGCCAATTAGCCTCTAATCAATCGCTAAATGCTACTGTATATGACAGTTGGACTACTGCTAATGAAGAATGGGTGGCAGATACGGTGAATAATCCTGAAGGCACTGATTTAGTTAAAACTCCTAGCGATTTTTACCTAACGTCAGATTCAGATAAAAACCCCTATTTAGAGCCAATGGAATCAACACAATTTGATTTATCATTAGAATGGTATTACGACGAAGGTAATTCAGCTTATTTAGCTTTATTTACCAAAGATATTGATGGTTATGAGGCCAAAGAAGAAGTCATTGAAACTTATGGCGCCGATGGTTTTACTGAATATGACTATAAAGTGACTCGTCCGGTAAATAATGGATCGGCCGATTTAAAAGGTGTAGAACTTAGTATTAACCACTTCTTTACTTCATTACCTGCGCCGTTCAATGGTTTCGGTGTTTCAGCTAACTATACTTATATTGATAGCTCAACGGATACTGCACCTTCAACGTTGCCGGTAGATACTGATGGTAATACGGATTATGGAACAATGCCATATTTTGGTATTTCTAAAAATTCATACAATATTGTTGGTATGTATGAAAAAGATGCTGTTCATGTTCGTGTAGCCTATAACTGGCGTAGTAAGTATTTAACTTCTATTGGTGCTAATGGTTATAATGGTAGCAATGCGGGTGTAGATTGGAAATTACCGGTTTACAATGAAGCGGCAGGTTTCTTAGATGCTTCATTTGTTTATGACATTAACGATAATTTCACTGTGGCATTAGAAGCAACAAATATACTTAATGAAGTTAGCCGTAATATTATGGGACAAATAGCTTCGGGTGACCATTATAGTGCTTATCACTATAGTGATACACGTTATGGATTATCGTTACGTGGTAAGTTCTAAGTTATTTTGTACTTAACTTAGCTAAGAGTTTACTAAGTTAAGACTTTACTCCGTTATATGTAGAAGGCACCGTTAAGGTGCCTTTTTTTTAAGTGATCGCTAAATTTTTTTTATAAGTATGTTGTAAAACTTAGCGGTTTGTGAAATAAAGTTTACTAATTGAAAGGCTTATCATTGTACGAAAGCTGACGTATATGTTATTGTGTTTTTCAATATAATTATATTGTATTTGATTTCTAACCCATTTAAATTGTAAAATCAGCTGACAAAGAATCAATAAAATAAAACTATTTACATATTACACGGTGTTATTAATGAATGGCGCTAAATATGATTGAACGACTAACAATGATGTAAATATTCTGAATTACTGATAACTTTTAATTATTGATAACTTTTAATTACTATAAAGTAAATGACCCTTCATTTAACAAGGAATAAATATGAGAAGAACTTCTTCTATCGTTCGTAAACATCGTGCTTCGAATAAAGTATATGTACCTAAAAATTCACGTGATACTCATTATTTGATTGCTGAAATGCCATTAACAGATGAGTTAATCAAGTTAGTTGTTGGTGATATTGATAAAAGTCTAAAAGAACCTTATCAAGAGTTTTATCAAAAATTAGGCTTGTTAGCATTTGATGTGGTTGAAGAATACGGTATTGCACATGCAAATTTTGTAGCTAATAACCGTTTGGTTCGAGTACGTTATAGCGAAGAGCAACAAGTATTACATACGGAAAAACAATCGTATTTCTTTTATAGCCCTAAACATAATAGTACTTTTAAAGGCTATTTTGATGGTGCAGTACGTTCAAATAAAATTAAATTTTTGTTTTTATCGACTTGCGATAATATTCGTGAAGATGCCGCAGAATTTCATCAAAATGTTGTTGAAGCCGTAAAAACCATTTCTCAACGTATTGGTCTTAAAGCAGGTGATTTAAAAGTAAGAGATCATCAGCATATGACCTATGGTATTTTCTCTCGGGAAAAAGGTAATAAAGAAACTATTTGTCATACTTTTAGAGAAATATCTGCCCGTTACTTACAGCAAGAATATCCTATTGAAGGAGAATTCTCTACGGTAACTTATGCGTGTGTTAGTGTGCCAATGACTCGGCGATTATTGAAGGATATAAAAATTGATTACGCGAGCAGCACTCCTTTTAATCAGTTATATCAAAAAATCACCGATGCTTTTGTAGCCTCTGCTAAAAAACATAAGTTAACGCATTCATCAATGATTGCTAATGGTATGACGCCTATTGTTCGTTATGATAAAGATGAAAAAATCATTGTTAATGGTGACATCATCTCGTTAGGTTATAACCCACATGAACAAAATGGTGAAATTACCAGTAGTTGGAGTGGCGACAAACTTGTTGATACTGTACGTTTAGTTTTTTGCGCGACTGATTTTGATGAAGCAAACAAAACTTACGGTAAATTTGTTAACCAAGTGACTCAAGCGGTTAATAGCATGGCTGATGAATTAAATTGGAATAAAGAGCGTGATTATATGTTTATGCGCGTAAATCAACAGTTACTTAGAAGAATATAGTTTCTAGCATCTATTGATATTGCATTACGTGCCAATGCACTTCACTCAGGTTCGTCATTCCCGTGGTGTCTTAAACGGGGATCTAAGTATAAAAACACCTAGATCTTCGATTAACACACCTCGAAGATGACGATTACAACGGATGTCTGAGTTATCTACATAGGCATGTTGCTTTATTTTTGGTTTTATTAACATGGCAAAACAAAAACCTATTTATTCTATAACCACTTATGGAATCTATAAGCATTGGGACGAGCATTCTAAAGAACTTCCTAAAATAATTGAATTTACTCAAAAAGTGAATGCCAAAGAAAATATTGAATTTGGTTTTACCTTAAATGTAAAAAAAGCTAAAGGGAAAAAACTCACTTATACTATTTATCACCCTAATATTCCTGATGATCAAGGACTTGTTATGCCGCCTTTTTCGGGGGATATTTATGTTGAAAATAATAACTGGGATTTCTATTTGGGTGATTGTATCTGGCCTCCTATTGATAATAAGTTAGGTGTTTGGCGTATGACGATTGATCTTAATGGTCAAGTTATCGCCGAAAAATCATTTGAAGTTACGCGAGAAGATCCTGAGGGGTCCTTTAAGAAAAGATATGGTTATTAGCTAAAATTGATATTCAACACCAAGCATTACTTCACGGCCTCTATTTGGTGTACCTGTTTGTGATAGAGGATATAAAGATGGGGTAATAATAGCTTTGTCTGTTAAGTTTTTAACGGTTAAATAACCTTGCCATTGTGTTGCAAATAAATAATTAATTTTTCCGGCTAAGTGCCAATATTGATCGATACTTTTACGCTCGCCAGTATCGGTTAACATTGCTCGATTATCATGAAAACTGGCAACAATGTTTGCGTTCCAGTTATCCTGATGATAGTTAATGCTAAGTGAGGCTAATTGATCTGCTTCGCGAAATGAACTGTCAGAATTTTCAATAAATTTAGTATATGCGGCCTGCACTAATAAATGATCATTTACTTCGTATTTTAATTCAAATTCTAGCCCGCGTGTTTTTTCTATGGCTGAAATGTTTTGATATTGAAGTAATGAGTCTTTTACATGTACTTGTATAATCGAATCTTTAAAGCTATTTTCAAAATAGCCGATGGATAAACTTGCTGCTGACCATTGTGAAAACCATATTAAATCAATGCTTTCTACTGTTTCAGGTTGTAAATGTGGGTTACCTAATAACGTGGGATTATTGACAAGGTTTAACTCACTTTCTGAAGGCGCTCTAAAAGCTTCTCCATAGATCAGTTTTATGCTTTGCTGTTCATTTAATTCTTGAGTCCAAGCAATTCTAGGGCTCACTTTTGAGCCTATTTGTGAAAAATCATCATAACGTAGACTTAGGGTTAAATGGCTATTTTTATAAGGTTGAGCGCTATACTGACTATAAGCGCCAAACACGTTACGTTGTGAATCATATTCAACAATGGTAGAGGCCGAGGAGTTCTCACCATAATATTGAATCGGATAATTTCCTTGACTCAGCGCCTCCAAATCAAAGTTATTAGAGGCATAAATATTTGGCACGTCAATGTGTCTATACTCAAACCCAAATTGTAAACTACTCTGGCTATTTACCTCCCAATTATTATGCCATTGCAAACGTACTTCTCTGTCTTCAAATGTTGTTGCGCCATGCAGAGGTTCATCACTTGTTGGTTGACTAATAGGTGCAAGTGCACCCTTTGGCGTGAGCTGAATGTGGCTAAAATAGGAAGACTCACTATAACTTAGCCAAAGCCAAGCATTAATTGTTGACCAGTTAATATTTTGTTTAAATGAAATATAGCTAAAGTCTGCTTCAAATTGATTAAACTTATGGCTAATTCTGTTAGCCGAATAAAAATCAGAAGATTTAGCGCTATTATGTTGAATGTTTAGCTGAGTATCATGCCACCGTAGCTTTAGATTCACATCGAAAAACGTGAGTGGATCTGTGATTATCACCTGTTCAGGCGAATAGGTATCTTTTACTTGATATGTTTGACCCGTATCATTGTCATAGCGCGCAAAAATATCAATGTTTACGTTGGCTAAGTCAAAGCTAGAAATCGCATGTATATGTCTATGGCTATTCGTACCAAAAGCAATGTTAACTTCGTTTGCGTCTTTACGCGTGATAATATTAATGACCCCTAACATAGCGTTAGAGCCGTATAGCGCCGCTCCGGGGCCTCGAATAAATTCAACTCGTTCAATATTAGCAAGCTGTATAGCCGGTACTATAATGGGGCTACCGCTAGCGCGTGGTTCATTAAGTCTTTGACCATCCATCAACACTAGAACTTCAACTGATGGGATACTATTGCGACGTCCTCTCGACGAAAAATGTTTCGCGAATGAGTTCATCGTTGAGCGATAAGATTGAAACCCAGGCACAATAGTCATTAATTCGCCAAGACTATCAAAGCCTAAACCTTGTAGTTGGGCATAGCTAAACACAGTGACCGCAGCCGGTACTGTTTTAAGGTTTTCAGCTATTAATGTTGAGCCTGTTACTTCAATTGCCATTAACTCTTCTAGTGAAAGAGATAAAAGTTGGTCAATATTATCATCCGCATATAAAAATAGTGGAAGCAATAATACTGATAAGGCAAGTAAAGTTTTTTTCATCTTAGATTTTTAACTTACAGTAAACTATAAGGATTATTATAGTTTACTGTCTGGAATTATTCTAGTTCTGAGAGGGAAACATGAGTGATAACTTTACTTTGTTTTATATGTTTCGCTTTATTTACTTCGTTCATCCATTAATGTTAATTGGTGTTGTAAAAATTCGAGTTTTTGATGTTTGTTAAAATTTTTGGGGTAGGGGAATAAATACCAATTGGCGTTAACACTCATGCTTTGAGTTGGTTGTAAACTTTTATAGGGTCCATGGAATTCCATTTCTATTAAGCTTTGGTCTAATTTTTGCGGTTGGTAATTAGCATAAATTTCTATTTGTCCATGTTCTGGGTGTATATTTTCTTTTGGCTGCCAAGGAAATTTAATAATAAATAGTTGACCTTGATTAAAACCCGCAAGCCAACCTTGGTTAGGTTGAATGAATAGCTTACCTTGATTGCTGAGTTTATCACGAGAGAGATTATTAACATCAAATTCAACCAAGTAATTATTATCTTCTTTTTTTATGAAATTAACATTAATAGCGCCAACGTTATCTTGTTCAAATGATACGACTTTTACCGCGTTGGCATTTTTTACGGGGGCAATAATATAGGTATTTCCATGGACACGGGTATTAAACCATAAATCCCATGCCACCTTAGCATTGGTGATATTAGTCGCGGTTGTTTTTAAGTCTATTTTATTGGTATTTATTGGGTTTAATGATATTTCCTTATCTAATCTTAAGCCGGTAATCGGGCTATTTACGCCTTGCAATTTAATATGATTATTATTTTGTTTTATTACTGTATTGGTGGCGAAAATAGTAAAGGGATCAGGCGGCCACTGGGCATTTTCTGCACGCCTAGCTAGATTAACTTGTTGTTGTTGCCACCACTGGCTTTGAGGGCCAACCCAAACGGTATGCCCTAAATAACCAATATTATCAGCAACAGCGGATATTTCAGGAAGAATTCCTTGTTTAAATGGTTTACCTGTTTTTATAAAATTAGCATTTTTTTTTAAGCTAAGGTGGTGAATGCGTCCCCCTATTTTAGGCGTTAACTGCAATACTAACACATTGTTTTCTAATGTTAATGTAGGGAATTTATTGGTGTTGGCACCGGCGTAATTAAACATTGCCATTAATAGAATGGCAATGTTAAGTAAGATAAATGATTTTATTTTGTACATCCTTTGCTCATTTAACCACATAAAGATATATCATTCTCATGCTGGTTAATGCTTCTATATTCTTTGGGTGTTTGATTGAAGCGTTTTTTAAAAATTGAATACATATATTGTAGCGATGGATAACCGGCAATTTTAGCAACTTCACTTAACGTTAAACTAGAGCTAATTAATTGACGACAAGCTTGAGTGAGTTTTTCATTGTGTATTTCCGTATGAATAGTATGGCCTCTTTCTTGAATAAATCTTGGCTCTAACGTAGAGCGAGAAATACCAATGTGATATAGCACTTGATCTACTTTTATCCCTCGACACGCATTATTTTGAATAAAATGCATGGCTTGCATTACGTCAGGATCTTTTAATGAGATAAAATCACTTGATTGTCTGCAGTTAATTGTGGTTGGTTTGATAACCGTTTTGTTGGGGATTTTTTTTCCCAAAATAAGTTTATGTAATAGCTGAGTTGCCTTAAACCCCATTTCTTTACATTCATGTCGTACCGAGCTAAGTTCTATTTTTGATAAACTTTGAGATATATCATCATCATCTATACCAACAATAGAGACTTGTTCAGGCACTAAAATATCTAAATATTCGCAAGCATCTATAAGCTGTCTGGCTCTACCGTCGGTAGCACATATAACCCCTACAGGCTTAGGTAAATTTGTTAACCAATTGCGTAATGATTGTAGGTTGGTGCTTTCAAAACTATCGGCAAATATATGATGCTGATAATTGTCTTTTGTTAACACCGTTTTAAAAGCATTTTCTCTTTCTATAGACCAATAAAAGTCATCTTTGTGCGGCAAACCATAAAAGGCAAAATTTTGTAACCCTTTTTGCTTTAAATGATCATAAGCCATTTCAGTTACAGAGTAGTTGTCGGTAGCAACATAAGGAATATTTAAATTATTGTTTTGTTGCAGTATTGAGCCGCTTAAACCGACAATAGGCACCGTTAAATGACTCAGTTTTTGTTCTAACTTATCATCATCAAAACTCGCGATAATACCATCACCTGAAAAATTACTGAGATGAGCATTTGAAAACATGACATCTTCTTCTAAGCATACTTTCCAATTGATTTTTGTTGACTTAATATATTGACCTATACCTTTAATCATTTTTCGGTCAAAAATTTTATTAGTGTTTAACAGTAGCGTTATATTTATTTTTTCTTCACACATAAAAGACACCTATAAATTATTAAAATTGAATATTTAACGATTTAGGCTTAATAAAGGGAAGTCCATGTAACTTTGGTTAAGCATTAACAGTCTAAGAAAAAAAACCTTCATAATTTTACAAATCAATTTTAAAGGCTAGAATAATTTTACTAAATTTAGTAATAAAAAAAATATTCTTTATGTATTTTAGTAAAAGGAGTATGATAAATCGCTTATCATTTTTGTTAATTGGTTTATTATTTGTCGTTTTTGTGACAATTGGATCGACTGCTATATTACAATTTTCGTTAAATAACGTTATACAGCGAGAATTTTGCTAATGCTACAAACTATTTGTTTTTATCTATGCTTTATCATTGTTCAGTTAATCATAGTTAATGCTCAGGCTGCATCTGACGCGCCATTTAAAATAAGCAAGAATTTATATCAAACTGATGTTTTTGATACTTTAGGTTTAGATTACCCTGACAAACTTGAACACCTTAGTGTATTTACGGCTGAAAAAAATGTTGCACAATACAATCATGGGGCAGTATTGTTTGCTTTTAAAGGCCGTCTGTATGCGCAGTGGCAAAGCTCGATAAAAGATGAAGATGCAACGGATACTCGTGTATTGTATAGCGTAAGTTCTGAGGGTGAAAATTGGTCAAAACCGATAACTCTTGCCGCAAGTAACGCTGATTCATTAATAACTAATGGTGGTTGGTGGAGCGATGGTAAAACGTTAGTTAGTTACTTCAATGTTTGGCCTTATCAAAGAAAACCTAAAGGCGGATATGTAGAATACAAAACCAGCGAAGATGGGGTTCATTGGTCAGCAGCTAAACGTTTACGGTTGCAAAATAACCAAGTTGTTGAAGGTGTTATTGAGCAAGATTTAAAGTTTACGGATAATAAAACCATTCTTACTGCATTACATACTCACCCCGGCTTAGTCGCTAAACCATTTTATACGAAAGATCCTTTAGGTATCTCGGGTTGGAAAGTTGCCGATATGCAAAACTTACCTTATGGAAATAAAAAAACCACTAGCAGGGAAATTGAGCCAAGTTGGTTTATGAGAGAAGATCAACAGATCATCATGGTGTTTCGTGATCAAGCTAGCAGTTTTAAAATATTGGCTTCAACAAGTAAAGATAGGGGGGAAACTTGGTCAGTGCCTAGCATGACAAATATGCCTGATGCTAGAGCTAAACTCAGTGCGGGAAATTTGCCTAATGGTTGGGCTTATATTGTTAATTGTCCTAGTGGTAGCAAACAACGAATGCCTTTGGTATTAACGCTAAGCAAAAATGGTCAGTTTTTTGATCAAGCTTTTTTGTTAGGGGCCAAAAGTGAAGTAGGTAAAGTGAAGTTTGACGGTAAGTATAAAAGAGTGGGTTTTAGTTACCCTAAAAGCATTGTTTGGAAAGACGCTTTATGGGTTAGTTTTGCTAAAAACAAAGAAGATATTATTATTACTAAAGTGCCTTTAACAAGCTTATACCAATTTGATTAAATTCTCGCTGAGTGGGAAAGAACTTAATCAACTTGGTATTATATTAGAACATGCCTATGCACTTGGCTCAGAAAAAATTTGAGTAGGTTCAAGGCTTTTAAAGTCAACTCGTCAATAAGGAAGTTGAGTTAACGGCTAATAGTCGTAACGGTTTGAGGTAGCTCCATATAAAGAAACCGAATATATGCACGCTAACACTAAACTGTCATCTTGTTTTTACAGTCTTATTATATACGACCTACAAAGTTACCCTGAATCATCTACATAGGCATGTAAAATTAAAATTTAGTCAATAACTTTTAAGTTGTCCGTTTATTTTTAGGCACATAATTTAAAATAGACACAGGCACTACTTTTTTAACAATAAAACCCTCAATTTGTTTTCTTGCGATAAGGTGTCCTAAGCGGCTTTCAATAGCGCAGAGTTCTCTAAAATTATCTTTTGACACTAAAGATATTGCCTCACCACTTGCACCCGCTCTACCGGTACGTCCAATTCTATGTATATATTCATCAACTTGATCTGGCAGATCATAGTTAACCACGCGTGAGAGTTCACCAATATCAATGCCACGAGCGGCAATGCCTGTTGAGACTAAAAATTTAATTTTACCCGATTTAAAATCTGCTAATATTTGCTCACGAATAGCTTGAGTTCTACCACCATGAATAGACTCGGCATTAATGTCACGTTTTTCTAACTGACTAACCAGTTTGGCAGCGCCATGTTTTGTTTCAATAAAAATCAATGCCTGTTGCCATTGTTGTTCTTTAATTAAATGACTTAACAGCGCTGACTTATTACTTTTGTCTACGGTAATTAACCACTGGTTAATTTTTGGCTTAGAAGCATATTCAGTCGTAATAGATATTTCAACCGCATCATTAATCGTTCTTTTCGCTAACGATCGAACTTCATTAGACATAGTGGCAGAAAACAACAAATTTTGACGTTGTTCAGGCAAACGATCAATAATTTTATTAATGTCATCTATAAACCCCATATCAAGCATTCTATCGGCTTCATCTAAAACCAATACATCAAGTTCATCAAAATGTAATGCCCGCTGATGAGCCATATCTAATAGTCTGCCTGGGGTCGCAGCGAGTATGTCAACGCCCCAAATAAGTTGTTGCTTTTGAACTTGCGAATCAACGCCGCCATACATAGCCATAGAGCTTAGCTCTAAATATTTAGCATATTGGCGAACACTTGCTTCAACTTGAACCGCTAATTCACGCGTTGGGGTGAGAATAAGAGCGCGAATACGCTTGCCCCGTAAAATACGCTCTGTACGTTTATATTTAGTATTAAGCATTTCTACTATTGGCAAAACAAAACTGGCCGTTTTACCGGTACCTGTTTGCGCCGCAGCAATTAAATTTTTTCCCGATAAAATAGTCGGAATTGCTTTTTGTTGAATAGGGGTAGGCTTGTTATAACGTAAATCAGATAGCGCTTTTAACAGTGGTTCGCATAAACCAAGCGTTGAAAATGACATTTAATACCTCAAAAATAAAGTAGGCATTTATAAAGTAACGCCAATAGTCTAATGATACATGAGTATTGAGTGAAATTTTCAATACTATTAAAAGTATGACTAAAAAAACATAAAAAAATGCCAGTCAGTGTAGCCGACTGGCATTATTCTTATTCAAAAAAATTGTACTAACCTAAAGTAACTACAATCTTGTGTTCGCCATTTGTGCTCAAGGGTAGGGTGTTGCCCTCAATTAACTTTCCATCAAGTTCCATACGTACCACGCCTTTACTTACATGTTGTGGATTACATACTTCAATGAGGTATTTAGCACCTCGGAATACACGCGATACTTTAAAACCATCCCACGCTTTAGGAATACAAGGATCAATTCGTAACCCTTCTAGGCGAGGTTGAATGCCTAAAATATGCTGTGTACCTGCAACATAAGTCCATGATGAAGTACCTGACAACCATGCATTACGACCCATGCCAAACTGCTTGTGTTCATCACCAAGAATATTTTGAGGATAACAGTACGGTTCAGACTCAAATATATTCAAGTTATCGTTATGTGAGGCTGGGTTAATTTGGTTGTAGTACTCAAAAGCACGATCGCCATTACCGGCGATGGTTTCTGCAATCATTACCCATGGGTTTGAATGCAAGAAAATTCCGCCATTTTCTTTAGCGCCAGGAGGATAAGTACTTACCCCGCCTAATTCTGGATCAAAACCATTGTAACCAGGACCTGAAAGTTTTATACCGTATTTAGTATTGAGTTTATCAAACACTGATTGCAAGCCAGTTTTCATGCGATCGCCTTCGGCAAATCCTGAAATAACCGGCCAACTTTGACCATTAGTGTAGATGCTACCGTGTTGATTTTTAGCTGAGCCAATGGGCTCGCCTTTTTCAGTAAAATAGCGTACCCACCATTCACCATCCCAAGCATGCTGGTTAACACGCGCTTTCATTTGAGCATGATAGCCTTGAATTTTGTCTAAGTTTGTTTGGTCATCAATAGCGATACAAACTTCACTTAGCTCAATAATGGCTTTACCAAATAAGTTAGCAACAAATAAAGACTCTGCACCGGTTGGAAGATTAACAGTATCGTTCCAATCAGCAAAGCCAAGTAGTGGCAGCTCATGTTGGCCGATATTGTTCCACGTAAAGTCTAGTGCGCGTAGCATGTGTTCAAAAACACTACCTTGTTCACGTTCTGCTAACGCTAAGGTTTTACTGTAAAAAGGGATCGGTTTATTAAGAAATGCTAGATCGCCGGTTTCTTTTAAATATTGACAAACGGCAAGTACGCTCCACAAATGATCATCACCATAATAATCAGGTAAATGCGCTTCGTCACGTGAGTCGCCTTCATTGGCTTCCATCGTTAGTGGGAAGTATTGATGCATTGCACTACCGTTCGGATTTTGAACCGATAACAAACGCTCGACAAATTCGCGCGCTTCTTCTGGCATATGCGCCATTACACCTAAAAGATCTTGAGAAGAGTCTCTATAGCCAATACCGCGAGCCCCATAACCAAGTTGGTATAAAGACAAGTAACGCGACCAGTTTTTAGTGGTGTGACATTGACGTGGATTGTGCACGTTTAACATTGAATTCATCGCGGCATCTGGCGTATCAACGACCATGGTTTGTAAATAGTCTTGCCAAAAACCACCGAGCTCAGCGAATGCAGCATCAATATTGGTGTGATCGCGATAGCGTTCAATTTCAGACTGCGCAGCCGTTATGCTATCAGCTTGACCCAATTGAGTAATGGTACGCTCAGTTTGTTTGGGTGATAGTTGTCCAAGTTTAATCATTAAGGCGGCGATGTTATCGCCACGGTCACATTCAGAATTGGTTAAGTGTTCGTTATCAAGTGATAGTGGGTGCGCCCATGAACCAAACTCATTGTCACCTAAAAATTTGCGGCGGTCGCCATCAAAACTATCAACAGGGCGATCGCAACTGACATAATTGATGGCTATATCACGCTTCATATAGGCATATTGCTCAAGCACTAAATGACCGCTGTCTTGCTGATGAGCCTTAACTGTCATAGTTTGAGGCACCCAATCGGCATTCACGAGTTGTTTAAGCGCGTCAAAATGAGTGAATTCATACACCGGAATAACATCGACTTCTAGTACGTCATCACTAATATTGGTTACTTGAATATCTTGAGCTAACGTATGCGAGCCTTGTGGTACAAAAATAGTTATTTGAATTCGTACCCCGTGTGCTTCAACTGTCCATCTGTTGTAGCTTAGACCAACGCGACATTCAAATTTGTCAAGTGGCGTTAATGTTGGTGCAAAAAATGGCGAGAATATTTGGTAGCCTTCTGTAGTTTTTACACGTACGTAAATTGTTGAGCCTTTAAACTCAGATTGTGGCATTTGAGCGATATATTTGGTGATGCGATTTAGTGCTGGATCTTGTTTACAAATTAAGCTTCCGCCTGTGCAATCAATTAAACCACCAAAATCTAATGTACCCACATAATTCGCCCATTTAATTGGAGTTTTAGGCGTGGTAAGAACATATTCTTTATTGGCATCATCAAAGTAGCCATATTCTTGTGTCATAGTAACCTCTGAGCAAAAGCGCGGTTTATTACCGCTAAATAAAATTAAATGTGGGTTAAGCTAAAGTAGCGTTAAGTAGCATTGGTAGAGCAAAAATCATTCCTGGTCTGAAATAACGACCTGCGGTATAGCGAAGCCCGGTATGATGTAGCAATTGGAACAAACGTGCTTGCTCATCAAGTGGCAAGGTAATGGCAGAAGTTGTTGATTTAAATGTTTCAAAATCACGTGGAATTTCTGCGCTAATACGTCGGTCGTTAAGTACTACGCCGCACGCTTGAAGTTGTTCAAGTAATGTAGGTGCAGATGCTGAAAATTCTTGTAATTTATCTAATTCAATACGACTTGTGCCATTAAAACCTTCTGGAGCCGCAAAGGGAATGCGCGCATCGTCATATAAATTTTGGTAGCTTGCTTCTAATAATTCTAAAGCTTGCTCTGTTAAGCCAACTTCATACATTGCGCATACTAAGGAATACTGCACGCCAATCCAAACATCGTGGGCTTGAAAGTTAAACCACTCTTTGGGTTCACCGTTAAGTCCTACCAAATTTGCCGCGCCAATGCGTGCACTGTTGGCTTTGAAGTTGATATTGAACACGCGTTGTAAACTACGTACTTTTTGCTGATTGTTAGCGATGGCTTTTAGGCCTAACAAGTTGCAATAGCTATCGGCAAGCAGTTGATCAGCAAAACTGTCATCGCTATCGTTACAAATTTTGTTATCAAAGCTAGTATGCCAAAAATCACCAGCAGCTAATAATGCTAGTTTTCTCATACAACGACGTTGACGACGATTACTTTGTTGAGGCCACGCTTCTTGACAATGGTGTTTCCAAAGTGGCTCTAAAGCGCTGTATGCTTCGTTAGTCCAATTTTGTTCGGTATGCAGCCATTGATTGATGACGCGAACAAAGCTTGCGTCATCTTCAACTTGGCACCAGTTTACGCTTTGCGTATGTACAGATGATTTAAGCGCTAATTCAAGTGCTTTACGTTTGTCTACTTGCACATCTTCAAGTTGTAATGGTGTCACATAAAAATGAAAGTAACCTTCTTCTTCATCCCAAAGCGCGGAGTTAAACTCTACAGCAGCACTATCGGCTAGCAATTGATACTCGTTATTTAGAGCCGTTTCTTCCATTAAGTTGGCAATTTCAGCATAGGCTTGAAGGCCTGCAATCCAAAGTGAGCCACAATAAACGGAAATACCGTGTGATGAAAGGTTATCAAAGGTGTCATCGGTGCCACGCGTTAACGGAAACTGCTGACCTTCTTCAACCATAGCGCGTAAGTGTTGCATGGCGGCCTTACAGGCTTGCCAACAATCACTAACAACGCTTATATCACCGGTAAGACGATAATGACGTAGCACCATTAAAATATATTTGGGAGCAAGATCTTTCCATTCTTTTACATTGTGCCAATCGTAAGCATCTGGGCGCGCATCAAAAGGGCTGCCTAAATCGTGAATAACAGCGCCAACGACGAAACGTGGGGCTTCTAATTTTGGACTAGGTAAGTCGGCGTAGTCATGCCCTACATATTCGTGATGGCGGCGAACATCGGTGCCAGTGGCGACAATTGCGTCACCAAAGTGTCGCATTACCATGCCATCGAGTTGCGGCAATAATGCACATAAGCCAAACGAGCCATAAAAATAAACATCGAGAGAGTTGAAAAATGGATAGTCAGCACATTCACGCACTAAAAATCGTTGTTCGCAATCCCATACCGTCGCTTCTGATAAGAATGACAAGGTGTTTAATGCAAGCGTTCTCATTCGTTTAGATTGCTCGGTTTTCTGACTTATTTGAGCCGCAACGGCACTAGGGTATAAGCGCTCTAATTGCTGAACAAAGTCATTAGCTAACTTGTCTTCTTGACGTAATGCAAATTTTGCGATGTTAAGCGCACGTTGCTCCGCATTTGGAAATTGTAAGCAATAGTTTTTCTGGCTTTGTAAACCCGGTAGGTTAATATGGGCAAAATCTAAGCTCAAGCTAAAGAGCACTTCAACGCTTTCACCGGCAGCGAGTTCGCCACTGACACATAACACCGAACTTGTTAATTCGCGGCCACAGTAAATACCGCGATCAAAATGCTCGCTTACATGACCACTGGCTAATGCACCCGCAACAATCTGTTCTTGATTACAAGAATAAAATTGAGGTTTGGCGCTGATACAGCAGTTATCTGGCGCGCTGATACTCACACAGACTTCACCTGAAAAATCGCTACGCTCCAATGATTCGCCTTGTTGAACTACATGCTTAACGTTATGGCTTGGCAATTGGTCATTGTGCACCTTTGCTGTTTGGTTCTTAGCACTTCTGACTAAAGTGAAACTTGCATCTTGAACTCCGGGTCTGTCTTTAAGGACTTGGTAGCCACATATGTTTTCTAGACAACGAACCAAGGTAAAGTGACGTTTTTGTTTACTATTATTGGTTAACTTAATACGGGTGAAAGATACAGGTAGCGCACACATGTCAGCGTTACCGGCTACAATTGGGCTGTAGTGGTACTTGTTAATGCTAATAGCGTCGTTGTTGCTATAACCTTGGCGTGCAACAGGGTAAAGCGCTTCAAAATCAACGTTATCGCTAGGCCAAGCTTGTTGCCCTAAATAACTATCTTGATGCCAATCTGTTGTCAATGAAGCTTGCTGTTGACTTTTAACGCCTAAGGCGCCGTCAAAATAATCTAACAACCAAGCACGGTTGCGCTCAATGACATTCGATTTAGGTGACGCGAGTAATTGTTGCGTTGTTGATGAAAACTCAATACGCCAGCGACCCAAAGCTGCACTATTGCAAGCATAAAATTGACTTTCTTCGAGGGCGGCATTAATTTTATCAAGGCTGCACTCTTGACTATCTTCAGCGACATTTAGTAAGGCTTGCTCATTTGCGTTAACGATAGGGTAAAACTTTAAACGCTGACAAAAGTCTGAATAATTAACAATATAAAGTGCTTGTTGGTCACAGCGATATTGTGAAAAATAGAAATCTTCAAGACGTAAACTATCGTGACTGCGATCACGCACTTGAATGCCAGGCAGTAGATTAAATATAGGGGTGGTGCCTGCTGGCGTTAAGGTATAACAACTGCCAATACCGCCTAAAGCAATACCTGTACTATCTGGCGATGTATCTAATGGTGTGTACCAAGGTTGTTTAAAATCGTCTGCAAGCCCTGCTTGCATAAGCTTAGAAACTTTACCTACATAACTACCATGACTTAAATATTGGTCTAACATATTGAACCTTTCAGCTAACAATTGAACATAATTTGCACTACACCACCTAGTTTTTAATGGGTGAAAGTAACAGAATTTATAAAACGCAGTTAAAATGTAAGCGCTTTCATGGCAGTATATACTATGTTTTTAGTTTTTCCGAGTTCTTCGGTGTTTTTTTTTCTGAGTCAATGTTAAAAGATTAAATCGGAAGGTGTATTTTCATCTTTAATGTTATATTTTTTATCAAAATTTTCTGTAAATATAACTAAAATAGATAAGCGCTAAAATAAATAAGCACTCTATAAATAGAGTGCTATAGAGAGATAGCAATAGGAGCTTATTTAGCGGCAGTTAAAATTTTAGCCACAATAGTTAATGTTAAATCACCCGTTTCTGATAAATTTGTCAAGCCCATTTTTTTCATGTTTTCGACTAAAGTAGCTATACCTGAATCATCAATACCATAGTGTGATAACTGAGTGATTATGCCCAGTGAATTGAAAAAACTTTCAGTGTTATTAATAGCCTCATCAATTTTTTCATCGTCAGTGCCGGTAGATATATTCCAAACTCGCTCTGCAAATTGTAAAAGCTTGGCGCGTTTTTCGACTTTACGCTCTCTCAGTAAGCTTGGTAAAATAATAGCAAGCGTTCGACCGTGAGCAATATTGAACATGGCAGTCATTTCATGACCTATCATGTGAGTAGACCAATCTTGCGTGACACCAACACCGATTAAACCGTTTAAAGCCGATGTTGCCGCCCACATGAAATTTTTACGGGCTTCAATATTGGTATTATCATGATAAGTAATTGGACCATCTTCAATTAAGGTTGTTAATAAGCCTTCTGAAAATTTGTCTTGTACTTTGGCATTTTCTGTTTTCGTTAAATATTGTTCAATTACATGTATAAAAGCATCGGCTACTCCATTAGCTACCTGCTCTTTAGGTAAAGTTAAGGTAAGATCAGGATCTAAAAATGAGAATTTAGGAAAAACTAAAGGTGAAGAAAATGGATATTTCTGTTGTTTATAGGTAATAACGCCAAAGGTGTTCATTTCTGATCCCGTTGCCGGTAATGTAACGATACAACCTAAGGGCAGTGCTTCTTTTACTTGCGTTTGCTCAACACCTTTAAGCAATAGTTGACTATGATCTTTTTCAATATTAGCAGCTAAAGCAATAAATTTAGTGCCATCCATCACCGAGCCTCCACCTACCGCTAAGAGAAAATCAATGTTTTCAGTGCGAATAATGTCAACAGCTTTCATTAAAGTATCAAACTGTGGATTAGGCTCAATACCGCCAAACTCTACTATTTTTCGCTTTCCTAGACCACTTTTAACCTTATCTAAAGTACCAAACTTTACAACGCTACCACCACCAAAAAGTACCATTACTTTGGCATTTTCGGGAATTAATTTAGTTAATTCAGCTAATCTGTTTTGGCCAAAAATAATATGGGTAGGGTTGTAATAGTCAAAATTTTGCATGATTTATACCTCTGTTTAGTTATCTTCAAAGTCTAAAATACTTTGAAGATAACGATAATGACGTAAGCAAGGTTTGAGTATAGACGGTTCTTCTATTTTTCCATCAACTCAGTAAACTTTGCTAATTGTGCGGGGGTTGCTGGTAATTGGTGTTTCTCTTTCCATTCTTGATAGGGCATGCCATAAACTTGTTGGCGAGCAGTATCAATATCTACGTCAACACCCAGTTTTTCAGCTTCTGCCACTGTCCATTTGCTAAAGCAATTACGACAAAATCCGGCAAGGTTCATTAGCTCTATGTTTTGTACATCCTTTCGGTTGTCTAAATGCGCTAATAAACGGCGAAAAACAGCGGCTTGAATTTCAATTTCTTTATCCATTTTTTTGTTCCTTTTACGGGTAATTATTAATAACTGAACTCGAAAACTCGAAACGCTATCTTATTGCTTGTGAAACAGCTTCACTTTCTGGCTTGGTAGGATCAAAACGTCTTATTTGCACGATCATACCAATGTATGGGTGATCAAAGTAATGGATTTCACCACTAATAACGCGGCGATTTTGGCTGAAATTGATAAGCTTAACCTCATCGTTAACATTTTTATTCGAGGATAAGTTTTGTGTTGCTTGCTCCGCTAACGTTTTGTTAAGGATATTAAAATCAGCAGTAATATATAAATAGTGGTCTAAATGCACTTTGAAAAAACCGTCTAAAAACCAAGGTTGTAGTGGCTCTTTAATGTTTTTAGATGTGTTGGTTGCCTGATCACTAGTGAGTGCCTGAAAACTCGATTGACCTAATTGATTCACTATTTGTTCAATATTATTTTCATCAATTTCAGCTATTTCAGTTAACATATAATTAAGCTGCTGCAGTTCAGCACTTGCTGTGTGCTCAATATTAGCGAAAGCGTTATTTTCGATTGATGAGTTATGCTCAAGACTTTGTGCTTGTTTGGTGGCTATTGCTAATTCTGTTTCTTGCCGTGTTACCGCTTGTTGATAAAAATGTTCAAGATGTTCGCCAGCATACACTTTTACCGGCTTAGCTTTTTTTCGAGTGATGCCTATTTGTCTCCAACCCAAATGGAGTAATGGTTTGAAATTTTTACTCCACTTTAAACGCGTTATAATATCGCCTAAAAGCAAAGATTTATCGCTAATTAAGTAAGGAGAATTTTGTTGGCGTTGCCCCGAAGCCTTAATTGTAGTGGCCATTTTTTCTATTGGAAAGGCATTAATATCAAAGCTATCAAGTTGTTCTTTGGTTAATATTTTATCAAAAAAATCGACGGGTAATAAACATAATTGTTTTTTGAAAAAAGTGGGGTATTGATGATAATTTTCTAGTGGCATGTCTAATGAAAAGTCACCAGGAAATTGTTGATTGGCAGCTTCTACTAAGGCAATTTCTTCCGAGCTAAGCCCTACGGGTATTGCTTGGCTGAATGCTTGTTGTTCTTGCTCTGGCTCATATAGGCTTTTTTCAGTTTCTAGCTCAGTGATTTCTAGCTCAGTGATTTCTAACTCAGATAATTCTGATCCAAGTGATTCTTGCTCAAGTGATAGGTTAAGTTCAGCAGTGTTAGGCTCAGCAGTGTTAGGCTCGGTAATACCAGGTTCAGCAGGGATGTGTTCAATTTCGGTTAATGTTTTTGATAAATAGTACGGGGCGGATTTATTTTGTAATTCAACTAAACTTTTATTGAAATCTATAAGTTCATCAGGGGTTATATCACAGCGAGGTAATTGCTGCTTTAATGAGGTAATATCAGGTTGTAAATGGGCGCTTAGTAATTCGAAATAACGATTATATTTAGGTAAGCTGACGTTGTCGGGAAATTGCTCTTTTAGTAACTTTTTATCGCCTAATTGGTTAAATAAAATCACTTCAATTTCAAACCAACGAGGGGCTTTTTTAGGTTTTATTTCCGCAGCATTAATTTTACCAACATGAGTTGTTGATAATAAAATGCTTGCAACAAAAAAAGTGACAAGCGAGAGTAAAAATGTTGCTTTAAATTTCATTAAGAGTTCGCTTACTTAGCCAGATCATTCAAAATAGTTGTTATTAATGTGAACCTTGCTTGGTTATCTTCAGTTGCTCGGTTAAATTTTAATTTATTAGCGCCTGCCATTTTATACACGGTTGGCTGTGCTTGAATCAAGCCGATAATGAGCATTGGGTTAACTTTAGTGTTATCACTAAATTCTATTGAGCCACCTGCGGCGCTAACTTCAATACGTGATATACCAATAGTTTGAGCTTTTAAACGTAATTTGGCAATACGAATTAAATTTTTTGTTGGTTGTGGTAATAAACCAAATCGGTCAATTAACTCAACTTGAACGTCATCGAGTTGGTTTTTATTTTTACAGCTGGCAATGCGTTTGTATAAACTTAACCGTAGGCTAACATCAAAAATATAATCATCAGGCAATAAAGCCGGTACACGTAAGTCTATTTCCGTTTGATTTGACATTACTTGCTTAAGTGAAAGCTGTTTACCTTCTTTTAAGGCGGCAACCGCTTGATCAAGCATTTCCATATATAAACTAAAACCTACTTGGCTCATTGATCCGCTTTGATCTTCTCCTAACAATTCACCTGCGCCACGTATTTCTAAATCATGAGTGGCTAAGGTAAACCCTGCGCCTAAATCTTCAAGTGAGGCGATGGCTTCTAAACGTTTTTTAGCATCTTTGGTGATACGCTTCTCATGGGGCGTTAATAAATAAGCGTAAGCTTGATGATGAGAGCGGCCAACGCGTCCGCGCAATTGATGTAATTGCGCTAAGCCGAGATGATCAGCTCTATCCATAATGATGGTGTTAGCACTTGGTACATCAATACCGGTTTCGATAATGGTAGTACAAACAAGAACGTTAAAGCGTTGATGATAAAAGTCACTCATGATGCGTTCAAGTTCACGCTCTCGCATCTGACCATGCGCCGTTACAACGCGAGCTTCGGGTACCAGTGCTTGAATATCCGCTGCGGTTTTTTCTATGGTGTCAACGTGATTATGTAAAAAATAAACTTGTCCACCGCGCAATGTTTCACGCAATATAGACTCTCTTATTAGTGCTTCATCACGTTGTCTAACAAAGGTTTTTACCGCTAAGCGCTTTGCTGGCGGTGTGGCAATAATAGATAAGTCTCGCATACCGCCCATGGCCATATTTAAGGTACGAGGAATAGGCGTTGCAGTTAGGGTTAAAATATCAACATTACTGCGAAGTTGTTTTATTTTTTCTTTTTGCTTAACACCAAAACGATGCTCTTCATCAACAACAAGTAGCCCTAAATCTTTATATTTAATGCTATTTTGCAACAGTTTATGAGTGCCAATTAAAATGTCTATTTGCCCCGACTCTACTTTGGCAATGATTTGTGTTTGCTGTTTCGCGGTTTTAAAGCGAGATAAAACTTCAATGCTTACTGGCCAGTTGGCAAATCTGTCACGAAAATTTTCATAATGTTGTTGGGCTAGCAAGGTAGTTGGCACCAGTATAGCCACTTGTTTGCCGTCGTTAACGGCAACAAATGCGGCGCGCATAGCGACTTCTGTTTTACCAAAACCAACATCGCCACACACTAATCTGTCCATCGTTTTAGCTGAAAGCATATCGCTGATAACGGCATTAATGGCTTGTGCTTGATCAAACGTTTCTTCAAAACCAAAACTGTCGCTAAAGGCGAGATAATCTTCTTTATCTCGTTTAAAACTATAGCCATAATTACTGGCGCGTTTGGCATAAATATCTAATAATTCAGCAGCAACATCGCGCACTTTTTCGGCTGCTTTTTGTTTTGCTTTGCTCCAAGTGTCGTTACCTAACTTGTGTAATGGTGCATGGTCAGCATTAGTGCCAGAGTAGCGATTAATTAAATGTAATGAGGCAACGGGTACGTATAATTTTGCATCATTTGCATAAGCAAGCATTAAAAATTCGGTGGTAATACCGCCAGTTTCTAAAGTTTGTAAACCTAAATATCGACCAATACCGTGTTCAATATGTACCACGGGTTGGCCAATTGATAATTCGGCTAAGTTTTTAAATATAGCATCGGCTTGAATATCTTGAGCTTTGCTACGACGCCTTGCCTGACGAACATGATCGCCTAATAATTCTGATTCTGTTATGAGTGCAAGGGCATTTTTTTTAGTACTGCCTTTCGCTTGAAAGGAAAACCCTTGGCTTAATGCATTAATGGTAATGCCAAGCGCTTCATTTGATTCGATGAAAGCTTCAATAGTGTCAAATTGCACCGGCTTTATATTATCTCGGTGTAATAACTCTAAAACACTTTCACGTCTGCCTTGGCTTTCTGCGATAAATAAAATTTTGTTAGCTGTTTCTTTATCAGCAATAAATAGGTTTAATAATTCAAAAGGCTGCTTCAATTTATGGTTAATGGTTAAATCAGGTAACGAGTTAACATCAAAATATATGTCACTTGTTTTAGTGGTTGGTTCTTCGGCAGGTTCGGTAGTAGAAATGGGGGCGGCACTACTTGCTTTAATAGTGACGCGATCAAAAGGTTTTAAGGCGCGGTAGAGTTCGTCATTTGATAAAAATAGTTTTTCAGGAGAGAGTAAAGGGCGCGTTGGATCATAACGTCTGTTTTCATAGCGATATTCAATGTCGCTCCAGTATTGTTTAAGCGATTTTTCTAAATCACCGGCAATAACAACAAGGGTATTGTCAGCTAAATAATCGCATAAGGTGTTGGTTGAATGAGATTTTTCATTCTCAAGGTCATCGTTAAAAAATAAGGGCAGATAATATTCAATACCGGCAGGTAAAATTCCGTTACTCACTTGATGATATATTGATTCTTTATCAATAGCGCTTTTAAATTCTTGACGGTATTGGTTACGGAATAAATTAATCGCGGTTTTATCGGTAGGAAACTCATGAGCAGGTAATAAATTTATATCATCAATTTTATCACTTGAACGTTGGTTTTCAGGATCAAACAACCTGATTTCATCAATTTCATCATCAAAAAAATCTAAACGAAAAGGGGTTTTACTACCCATAGGGTATAAATCTAAAATAGCGCCTCGTGCCGAAAACTCGCCATGCTCCATAACTTGGTCAACACAACGATAGCCACTAGCTTCAAGCTCTTGTCGTAATTGATGTAAGTCTTTTCGGTCGCCTTTTTTTATCAGTAAACTATTCGCTTCAAGATATTGTTTAGGCGCTAAACGTTGCACTAAGGTGGTTATGGGCACGATAACAATGCCTTTTTGCATACGAGACAATTTATACAAGGTGGCCAAACGTTGAGAAATTATGTCTTGATGCGGTGAAAAAGTATCGTAAGGCAGTGTTTCCCAATCTGGAAATAAGCAAATATCTAATCGGTTGTTTTGGGTATTTAAACTGTGTAATTCTTGCTCTAATCGTAACGCTGAAGGCGTGTCGTGAGTGATTAGTAATAGCGGCGCGTCTGCAGTTTTTGCGCCTTGATATAACGCTAAACTAACACTACTGCCATGTAAATTACTCCATGTTTTTTTATCTGGATTATGATGACGGCGTTTGGCTAATACGGGAGAAAGCAGGCTTGTTTTTTTACTCATGTGTCCTTCGATATTTAATTAATACTCGTGTCAGTATAATATTGCTCAATTGAGCGCTTTGCTTAAACTGTTTTTTAAGCACACAAAATCACAGGTTTAATGAAACTGTTATCGTTATAAAAAATATATAAATAAAAATGATTTAACAATAATTAATGCACGTTATTCTAATTAAGGATTATGGTAAAGAAAACAATTAATTGACAAAAACACTTTTTACTTCTAAACCTAGTTATAACTATTGAGTGACTTAGTTTAACTTAATTTTATTCTAAAACGGGTTATTTAATAGTTCACCTCTAATTTAATGGATAACAATGGACTACATAACAAGGAATGATTATGAAATTATCAACGGGAACTCTACCCAATATTTTTTTCGCGGCGGCTTTAACCTTAACTTCAACCGCTATTTTAGCTGAGCCGAATGACGCTCTTGAAGTTAAAGCATCACAAGTTGAATCTCAACAAAAAATAGTGAACATTAATAAATCAACACTCAATGAATTATTGACGTTAAAGGGAATCGGTGAGAAAAAAGCACAAGCAATTTTAGCTTACAGAAAGCTCTCCGGCGGCTTTAAAACGATTGAAGAATTGAAAGATATTAAAGGCATTGGCAATAAAATTATTGATGATAATAAGTTACGCTTAACAATATAAAATTAATTTTAAGCAAAACTCAAGTCAACTATACTTTAAGAAAAATGTAATAATTAAACTCAAGCCAACGTTTTGTTGGCTTTTTATTTCTATTGTAAAAATACATAAAAAACACTTCATTATTACTTTTTGTTATATAAAAGCTGTTTGTTATATGGAAGTTGTTGCTTTTATATGGCATTATTTCACCATTAATTTTTTAGAAAAGTTTGTATTAACAAATGAATTTAACTCACTTAAAAAAGCTTGAAGCTGAATCTATTCACATTTTTAGAGAAGTTGCCGCAGAATTTGATAACCCTGTGATGTTGTACTCTGTCGGTAAAGATTCTGCCGTATTACTACATTTGGCTCGTAAAGCCTTTGCACCGGGGAAAATCCCGTTTCCTTTATTGCATGTTGATACCAACTGGAAATTTAAAGAGATGATTGCTTTTCGCGATAAAATGGCGAAAGACTATGATTTTGAGTTACTTGTGCATAAAAATCCAGAAGGAATTGAGATGGGTATTGGCCCGTTCACCCATGGTAGTGCAACACATACCGATGTAATGAAAACTCAAGGTTTGAAACAAGCCTTAAATAAATACGGTTTTGATGCTGCTTTTGGCGGCGCTCGTCGTGATGAAGAAAAATCACGGGCAAAAGAACGTGTATATTCTTTTCGTGATGAAAATCATCGTTGGGATCCTAAAAGTCAACGTCCTGAATTATGGAATGTTTACAATGGTAAAGTAAACAAAGGTGAAAGTATTCGCGTATTTCCTTTATCAAATTGGACCGAACTTGATATTTGGCAATATATTTAT
>JAOPTQ010000094.1:0-56420 GCA_051531915.1 Colwellia sp.
CTGCACAATTGATTTGACACATTAACATCAATCAATTTAAATAAATTGAATCCCATAATGAATAATTTGCTATTTTATCAACTAGCCCTGCTCGTAATGGATTAGCGACAATATAACGTGAAACCTTTAATAGATCTTCTTCTGTTCTTATGCCGTGATCATGAAAACCTCGCTGCCATGAAAAATTAACTTGTGGATTATATTGATTGATATTTTTTGAGCTGCAGCCTTTTAATTTTTGCATTATGGTAGACAAAGTATTTGCACAAGAGAGTTGAAAAAGCCAATGTAAGTGGTCGGGCATAATGACCCAAGTAATAGAAACCACTTTATTCGACTTTTCTAATTTTTTCATTTCACCTATTAATAATCGCGCGCATTGGAAGTTATCAAAGAATGGCTGACGGTTTTGTGTGCATGTTGTTATATGGTAAATATGATTTTTGAGGGATGTTCTACCTGTAATAAGGTTGTCTCGTGACATAATCAAATCCTTTTGATGCGAGTGTTTATTTATTATAGATGATAAAAAACATTTGATTAGGCGACTAAAGTCGCCTCTACAATGATTACAACGTATCACCCAACATCCTTGCCGTAGCGGCGATTTTAGTCGCCCCTGATAATAAGAGATAAATAACCATAGATAATAATTAAGCACCAAAAACAATAAAGCCGAACAGTAATTGTTCGGCTTTATATTCATTACTATATTTGAGCGAATAAATTCGCCCCTACAACAAGTGAAAACTAACCACCTAGTAGACTAATAGCGGCTTGCGGTATTTGATTCGCTTGCGCTAAAATTGATGTACCGGCCTGTTGTAATATTTGGTTTTTAGTCATTACTGCGGTTTCTATCGCAAAATCAGTATCTTGAATACGGCTTCGTGAAGCAGATACATTTTCCTGAATATTCGCTAAATTACTAATAGTATGACCAAAACGATTTTGAATCGCACCTAAATCAGCTCGTTGTTCATCTACTTGCTTCAATGCCGCATCAATAGATTCCAGAGCAGACTGCGCACCAACAGCGCTACTAATATCTATTGAACCAACCGCTGTACCACCCGTTGCAGAATCAGCACCGCCTAGAGTACCTGCTCCTGGAGTCGCAATTGACTCAAAAACACCTGCATCACCAGCTACACTACTACCTACAGTCACAGCGGTTACAGCATTAGTTGATGAAAAGGTAATAGAGCCAAGGCCATCTGAAATAGCACGGATCCCCAATGAACCAACATTGTCATTTACCGCATCAATAATATCATCAGTACCGGCACCAAGTGCGACATCAAAACTAACACTACTTGTGCCTGATGCGGTTGTTACAGCAAAGGTTAGTGTTTCAGCTAATATACCCGTTGCTGCATTATCAAAACCAGCGATAGTAAGCGTTTTCCCTGAGATGGTACCTAAGTCAGATGCTTTCATGCTTGATAAGGTCATATCAATGGTTTCATTAGCATTTGCACCTACTTGGAAACTTTTAGTGCCGAAACTACCATCTATTAGCTTTTGGTCACCGAAAGAGGTTGTATCAGCAATTCTCGTTAGCTCTGTTTGTAATTGCGCGACTTCTTTTTGCAGTGCACCACGGTCTTCTGCAGAATTTGAACCGTTAGCAGATTGTAAGGCTAATTCACGCATACGTTGTAAAATATCGGTAGAGGCTTGCATTGCGCCCTCTGCCGTCTGCGCCATTGAAATACCGTCATTAGCATTACGTTGTGCAACGGCTAAACCGTTAATTTGTGAGGTTAAACGGTTTGAAATTTGTAAACCAGCAGCATCATCTTTGGCACTATTGATACGCATACCCGATGACAAACGCTGCATTGAAGTAGCAAGCCCTAAACCAGACTTGGTTAAATTACGTTGAGCATTCAACGATGATATATTGGTATTAACTGATAAGGCCATAATAGCGCTCCTAATGTTTACATTAACTTGTGTTATTAGAAGCCTACAAAACGAAGCCTCTTCTTTTGGGTTATTCTTTAGCGAGTGAACTCGCCTCTGCAATTTTTTATTAGATTTTTAATAATAAAAATAAAAAAAACGACAATTTATTAACGCTTCCATCACTAAATTTCTAACTACTATTACTAAAAGCAAAATTCTTGCCAAGTTATAGCTTTTATATTAACTTTATCGCTGTGAAGCACGTATTACAAAGGGGTAGATAAAATTAAAGGTAATTAAATAAACTTAAATTTTGAATTTTGGTAAAAGCTTGCTGTGTTGCCTGCAGGGCTATTTGTGACCGTTCAAATTCAGAAATAGCTTTAGCAAAATCTAAATCTTCAATATTCGCTTTACCAGACTCTAGGTTTAGCTCCGCATCAAGGTGTCTACTTTCTTGACTTTCAAGCACTTGCAAACGTATACCTGAGTCAACACGTCGAGAAGTTATATGAGACATGGATGAGTTAAGTTGGTCGAGTATTGTATTGTAAATCACTTGGTGTTGTTCAGTGTTGGTGGTAACAGAGCCCTGTTCCATCCAAGAAATAGCATCATTAACCGTGTCAAAGATACTAATTTCCTCTTGCTCACTCATGGTAAAGCTTTCACCCGGCAATGGATTGCCGCTTAAGGTAACATCAATGCCGTCAAAGGTGATTGTTTGTCCACCGGTATAAGCAGAAACTGGAAAAACAGTAGTACCGCCACCACTATCTGTTACGGTTAAATCGGCAGTGATTGCATCAAAATCAAAAGTATAGTTATGGGGGGTAGCACTGGTGTTGTAGGTATTTCTATTAGTAACATTAGCACTAGCTAAAGCAACATCTGAGGTACTAGTGCTATAATCACCGGAAAAATCACCAACAGTGTTAGTTACCTTTAAAAAAGCAGCGTCGCCCGCTTGATTGGTTGGTATTTTAATATTTTTAGCAATTTGTAACTCTTGAATACCAGAGTCACCACTATATAAAACATTGCCGCCAACTTGTTGACTAAAAGGCTGTTGCCCTGTTTGATATCCTGAAAAAATATAATCGCCATTTTCATTTTGACTATTGCTGATATCAAGTAACTGCTCAAAGCTGCTTCTCACCTCATTAGCAAGCACTTGTAAGTCTTGGGTAGACATAGCTCCGTTATTTGCTTGTAACATCTTTTCTTTAATATTGTTTAATATATCTTCAGCATCAGCAAAGATGACTTCTTGTAAGTTATTATGGCTCTGAGCTTGGATGATATTACGTTTATATTTTTCAATATTTGCTAAATTATCTTTATAGCCTGCTAACGTGCCATATTGAACAGCATCATCTTTAGCGGTTAATATGCGCTTTTCACTTGATAAATAAGCCATTTGCTCATTGATATCTGAGCTTTGATTACTCATTTGTAATGCACTTTGTTGATAAAATTGTGCTGTTGATACTCGCATAAATTTCTCCTTATCTAACCGCTGCCAATATGGTGTCAAAAATGGTATTAGCGGTAGAAATAATTTGTGAGGCAGCTTGATAGGCTTGCTGAAATTTCAACAAGTTTGCTGCTTCTTCATCAAGGTTTACCCCTGATGTTTCTTGATTACGATTAAATGCTTGGGTGAATAAGGTTTGTGCTATATCAGCAACTAACTCGGCATTACTCGCTTTTGAACCCACGGTTGAAGTGCTAACAGCTAAACTTTGCGTAAAAGTTTCTCTGCTGCCATTGGTAACACCTTGCTCTTGCGTTTTTGCCATGGCAACGGCATTGTTGCCATTACCCACGCCAAAGGCATCGCTAAGCGTAAATTCTTCTCTGGCTGATGCACCGGAACCAACTAAATCGCCACTAATTTCTATTTGAAAACCAGTTAAGCTAACAATTTCACTAGCACCCGCAGCGTATGTGCCGGTTGGTAAAACTGGCGGTACAGAGCCGGTTGTATAAATTCTATAATCAAATGTTCCTACCGCTGGCGGGGGACTTTCATAAACATCAACCGTTAAATTCGCTGCACGAGCAGCGACAGGATCACTAACACTAAGTATTGTTACTTTGCCATCACTAACATTATGGCTTGATGGTGTAACTGCTACCGCAGTACTGGCGGCAATGGCATTGGTGTTAGTTAAGGTAACATTCATTAAAGCGGCACTGTTTTTACTGGGTTCAATAATGAAGGAATCATCATTTGCTGGTGTGCCACTTGTTTCAATAAAATCAAAACCAAATGGCGTACTATGTACAGTACCCGCTCCCGCCTGTGCGCCTATGTTGGTCGTTGTGTTATCGGTAAGATTGGTCATTATAAAATCAGTGCCATCAAAACGTACTTCAAACTTATCGGTGGGCAGAAGTGATACGTCATTGATAAAGACTTTAGTACCTAAATCACCACTATTAGTTGATGGTACAGATACTCTACCTTGTTGTAAGGTGGTGGTATTAATATCCGTAAAAATATTAGCACCTTGAAATTCATTAAGGTCTAACCCACTGGCTTGACTATCATTTAATGTGGAAGAAATAGCCATGGCTAAACGGTCAATTTCACTACGCGTTTGTGATAAGTGCTCATCTCTAAATTCAAAACTAGCACCTATAGAACCTCCCAGTCTTGAAGCATTGATAGCAACCTCGCTATTTGGTCCCACTAAAGACAGTTGTGTTTTCAACGAGTCAGGATCGCCAGCTCTAACTTGAATGGTTAGTGGCGTAATACCGGCAACCAGTGTTGTACCCTGACCTATCATGACTGACATAACGCCACTTTCATTGACAAGGGTATTAACTTTTGTATACTCGCCTAACTGACTGATCAGTTGGTCTCGCTTATCAAGCAGGTCATTGGGTTGCCCCGTTTCACCCAAACCTTTTGAATATAATATGGTTTCATTGATTTTTGCTAACTCGACAGAAATTTCTGAAATTCTACTGGCTACTTGTACTATTTCACCATTAATGGATTTCTGCATTTGATCAAGGTTATTATTAAGCTCTTTAAAGTCATTACTTAATGTTTCCGCTTGAGTGAGCACTATACTACGTAGGCCTGAATCATTTGGATTGTCTGCAACACCATTTAATGCTTGATAAAACTGTTCTAATGAACTTGATACAGCTCCCCCCGAAGTACTCATTACTTGATCAAGCTGAGTTAAGCGCGCATGTAATAAGTCGGCATTACCTAAATTACTTTGATTCGACAGTTGCTCTTTATATGAAAATTGATCATACAAACGTGTTATATCTTGAATATAAGTACCTGAACCAATGTAATTAGAGCCATTGGCAAGGCCTTGCGATGCACTTTGTTCTGCGCGTTGACGGGTGTAACCTTCCGTATTTACATTGGCAATATTATGACCTGTTGTCGCCAACTGTTGCTGCGCAGCTAATAAGCCACTCACACCGGTTTGATATAAATTTACAGCCATAATTATTGCCTCGACATAGATCGCAGCAAGTGTCGATCTATAGGTTTATTGGGTAATTAAGTTAGTGACTGTGCGCAGTGTTGCCATAATTTTATTGGCGTATTGAGGATCTGTCGCATAGCCTGCTTGCTGTAGACCATGCAGGAAGTGTTCCACATCACTAGCGTTTTGCAATGCGCCTTGATATCTATCGTTATCTGATAAAAAGTTTACGTAGTCATCAACACTTTCAGACAGTGATTGGTAAGCTCTAAAAGGGGCTGATTTTTTAACCATAGTGCCTTGTTCAAATTCTAAGGTGTCTTTTTGTATTTTACTGCCAGCCCAACGGTTATCCGCTTTAATGTTAAACAAATTATTTGAGCTACTACCATCATCAGCTTGTATTATTTTTTGGCCCCATCCGGTTTCTAAAGCCGCTTGTGCAATAACCACTTGAAATGGAACGCCTAGTTTTTCTTGTACCATTTTCGCTGGCTCTGTTAATGCACTAACAAAATCTTTAGGTTGTTCAAAGATAGGTGTTGATATATTGACGCTTTGTTTTGCTGCAAAGGGAATGTCTACTTCACCCTCTTCACTTGAGATATTACTCTCTTGAGGTTTTGCAAATTTTCTTGCTGAGGCCAATGAACCATCACTACGTAATACCGAACTTGGCGTAAACGAATCATCACCACCGAGTTGACGAACGATTAAGTCTGACAAACCTAACGTGCCATTAGAGGATAACTCTATCGCCATTTGTTCATCATGCATATCTCGATAAAACTTAGTAGATTGTGAATTAAAGGGGCTGTCAGATTCTAAAACCTCTTGGGCTTTACGCATACTTTTTAGCAGCATTTTCATAAAAATAGCTTCAAACTGTTGTGCGGCTTCTGTTAACGCAGCTTTTTTGCTTTCACCATCGGTAGATTTTGACTGCTGACGAATAGCATTCAAGCCATTAATATCTAAAGCATTACGGGCTTGATCGAAGTTATTGCTCGTTAAGTTAGTAAAAGTATCTGAATTAGCCATAATGATCACACACTAAATAATAATCAATTCGCCGCGTAACGCGCCGGCTTGATCTAATGCTTCAAGAATTGCCATCACATCACCCGGCCCCGCGCCTACTTCATTAATGGCTCTCACTAATGTGTCTAAAGTGACTCCGGGGTTAAAGACAAACATACGAGCATCGCTATTACTGACATTAACGACTGATTGTTCGGTAAGCACTGTCTCACCTTCCGCAAACGCATTAGGTTGTGATACATCTTGACTTTCATTAATGGTTACAGTAATGCCGCCATGGGTAATTGCTGCCGCGAGTAATTTCACTTCAGAGCCAATAACAATAGTACCTGTACGAGAGTTAACAATTATTTTTGCCGCAGGAGAAGCAGGTTCAAATTCTAAATTTTCTAAAACAGATAAAAAACTGATCCTATCAGAAACATCTCTCGGGGCATTAACTCTTACCGAGGTTGCGTCAAGTGCTTTGGCTGAGCCGGCAACTAAGTCGTTAATAGCATCGGATAAACGTTTTGCGGTAGTAAAATCTGACTGACGCAAATTAAAGGTGATATAATCTCCACTAGAAAATGGCGATTGCACTTCTCTTTCTACCATAGCCCCGTTAGCAATGCGTCCAACGGTGGGGGTATTTACTAATATTTTAGAGCCATCAAGCCCTTCTGCCCCTAAACCACTGACAATTAAACTACCTTGAGCAACGGCGTATGCGTTACCGTCAATCCCCATTAATACGGTTTGTATTAAGGTGCCACCACGTAAACTTTGTGCACTACCCATTGATGAAACAGTAACGTCAATGGTTTGTCCCGGTTTTGCAAAAGCGGTTAATTCAGCATGAACAGCTACTGCGGCAACATTTTTAATTTTTGGTTTTAACTTTTCAGGCATGGTTATGCCAAAGTTACTCAACATAGTTTTAAAACTTTGTTCAGTAAAAGGACTCTGCTCGCCAGTACCGGGTAAACCTACCACTAAGCCATAACCCACTAATTGGTTTGAACGCACGCCAGCAACATCAACTAAGTCTTTAATTCGTTGAGCGTTAACCGACAAAGTTAAGATTAGAGTAAAAATAACAATGCTTATTTTAATTAATGCTTTCATATTAAATCCTATTCGTAGGGGCGACTTTAATCGTCAACAATTCTATTAGCAGGCGAATAAATTCGCCCCTACAATTAAATTGGCCACCAACTGCTGTTGAAAAATTTAGTTAACCAACCTTGTTCATTCGCGTCTGCAAAAGATCCTGTGCCCGAATATTGAATACGCGCATTAGCCACTTTATTAGATAAAATTGTATTATTTGAACCGATATCTTTAGAGCGAATAACACCGGTTAAACGTATATATTCATCACCATTATTCAAGGTTAACCACTTTTCACCGCGAATCATAAGATTACCGTTAGGAAGTACTTTCAATACATGAACTGAAATATTGCCACTTAAACTATTACCTTGATCAGACTTTGAATCACCTTTAAATTTACTGTTTTGATTAACACCAAACTCTAAAGTATTACCATTATACAAAATAGGTGTTCCACCAGGACCTACCATTGCGTCTAATGCGGAAGTGTTTTCCTTTTTTATCTCAGTTTTAGCATTTTTCTTTGCTTGGGTACTTTCATTTAAAATAACGGAAATAATGTCGCCAACACGATGTGCTTTTGAGTCAGAATAAATATTGTTAACGTAATTAGCTTTAAATAAAGAGCCTGTAGGCACAATAGGGTCTTCTTCCATATCCGGCAAAATAGGTGCAAAATCGGGATCGTCAGGTAATACTTTTGACGTTTGCGAAGTGTTCATACAACCGCTAGTAAGTATTAACAACAAAGAACAACAAAATATAATAAATGAATTTTTCATAATGAAACCCTCACTATAATTGTTGATTAATATAACTAAGCATTTGATCAACCGCTGAAATAACCTTTGAGTTCATTTCATAAACACGCTGACTTTCAATTAAATTGACTAATTCTTCGGTAGTATTTACGTTAGATGTTTCTAATGCGCCCTGCACTATCATGCCAAAACCTTCAAGACCTGGAACGCCTTCTTGAGGATCGCCACTCACGGCTGTTTCAATATATAAGTTCTGACCTATTGGCTCTAAGCCGGTAGGATTGACAAAATTTACGGTATTAATTTGCCCTACCACGGCCGGATCTGCTTGACCTTGCAAAGTAACAGACACTTCACCGTCTTGTGAAACAATAATACTTAAGGCATCAGGTGGAATAGTCACTTGCGGCTGAATTAAATAACCCGCACCGGGGGTCACCATGTTGCCTTCATCGTCCATGGTAAATTGACCATTTCGACCATAAGCCGAAGTGCCATCAGGCATAAGTACTTCAAAAAAACCTTCACCTTGGATCATTAAATCAAGCGCATTGTCAGTGGTTAACATGTCTCCTTGAGTATGAACTTTTTGTGTGGCAACCACTTTAGTACCCGCACCTAACATTAAACCCGATGGCATTTCTGTGTCTTGAGCACTTCGCCCACCCGGCTGATGAATATTTTGATACAGTAAATCTTCAAACACTGCACGGCTCTTTTTAAAGCCTATGGTGCTAGCATTTGCTAAGTTATTAGAAATAACCGCAATATCTTTAGACTGTGCATCTAAGCCAGTTTTACTAATCCATAATGCTGTGTTCATAAATCACCTCTAAATATATTTAATACGTTGTACTAGAAAGCACGAAGTAAAGCAGAGCTACTCTCATCAACTTCTTCTGCAGTTTTCATCATTTTTAATTGCATTTCAAATTGACGTTGCAAGGCAATCATTTCTGTCATTTCATTAATAGGGTTCACATTACTTGACTCTAATGCACCACCATAAACTTGTACGGTAATATCTGCTGGCTCATCTTTGCCATCTTTGCGTCTAAATAAACCGTCGTTACCTTTTTCTAAATCTTTTACATCGGGGTTAACCAGTTTTATTCTGGCTACTTCTTCTTGGACATTGCTTGGCGCACCTTCCGGTTGAATCATGATGGTGCCATCTTTAGAGATATTAATATTATTGACCGGTAAGGGTAAAATAATAGGACCATTCTCGCCAATAACCATTTCTCCATTTGACGTTTCTAACATGCCATCTTCTGTTAACCGTAAGTGTCCTTGTCGGGTGTATGCTTCGCCTGTAGTAGTGCTACCGATAGCGGCAAATCCTACTTGAGAAGCACTACTGCCTACATTGGGTGTTTGCACGGCAAACCAGCCGTCACCTTCAATGGCAATATCAAGCGACCTGCCGGTAGCTAATAAAGCGCCGGAGTCAAAATTTTGGCTCGCACGCTCTGTCATTGAAAAAACACGTGAAGGCATTCCCTCACCAAAGGCTTGCATACTACGAGCTTGTGCTAAATCAGCTTTAAAACCACTGGTTTTGGCGTTGGCTAAATTATTGGCATTAATTGATAAGGCTTCCATGTTCTGCTTAGCGCCACTCATTGCTATATAAAGCATCTTATCCATAATGAAGTTCCAAAGATTGATTAACGATAGAAGGTGAAATGCAAGTAGAGTGCCAACAAGGAGTTTGCGAGTTTGCGAGTTTGCGAGTTTGCGAGTTTGCGAGTTTGCGAGTTTGCGAGTTTGCGAGTTTGCAGAAAGGATAAAAACAAAAAGCCACAAACTGCTTGGTACTTTGTGGCTTTTGTAAACATAAATTGTATTTATTGTGCGACTAAAGTCACCCCTACATTTATCTTATCTGTAAAATAGTTTGGTTCAATTGGTTATCTACTTCTAATGCTCTTGAATTAGCTTGGAAGTTTCGTTGGGCTGAAATTAAATCAATTAGCTCAGAAGTAAGGTTTACATTAGAATTTTCTAAGGCTTGAGATTTTATGATACCAAAGGTACCAGCCCCTGCTTCACCAGCTAATGCCTCTCCTGAATCAAGGCCCTCTTTCCAGTTACTATTACCCGTTTGCACTAAGCCTTGGTTGTTAGCAAAACTGACTAAAGCGATACGCGATAAGGGTTGCTCGGTACCATTACTATAGGTCGCAATCACTAGACCATCACTACCAATTTCGATACCAGTTAAGCGCCCTACAGCTAAGCCATCTACATCTTCGGCCGTTTTTTCAAAAATTCCAGCGTACTGTGTTGGCTCATTAATATTAGGACCAAGAGCATCTAGATTAAAATTAATTTTTACAGTTTGTGTTGGATCCGCACCATTAGTTAAATGGGTAGTACCAAGAGCAACGGTTTCAATGCCGCCATCTGCTGGTGAAGGTACTTGTGATACAAAGTCACCGGAAGAGCTAAAAGATAAACGCGCCCCTTGTACTCCACTTGGAGATAGGTTACCAGAAATTTTACCGCCTTCTGGCGACGTGAGTGCAACTGCATTTGCTAACACTAACTTGGCGGCATCAAGCAAAGCCAAATCAGCAGCAGTTTGTGGAGAAGCATTATAAACGCCCTGAGCTGTAGCTACATTAGTAGTTTCGGAGACTACGACAAGATCAGCAGCTGTTTGAGCAACAGGGTCTTGAACCAAATCGACAGGTTGACCATCAACTGACGCAAACATCATCCATTGATTGGGTGCCACTGAGGGATCATCTTTAACATAGTAATATGCCAAAATATGGCTCTGCCCTAAGGAATCATATATCGTCGACGAGGTTGACTCGTTATAGGTATTTTCATCTGATGGATCGAAGTTACCCGGTGCCCCAGAGATATAGGAAGAACCAGCAGGCAAGTTCATGCGCATATCAACTTGTGTGGTTTTTGCTGGAGCCCCTGAAGCGGTGGGAATTCTGATAGGTTCAGCAGTACTTAAACTTACCGATGAAGAAGATCCATCTTGATTGACTGGGAATCCTAATAAATGCCCCCCTTGAGAATTAACGACAAAATTTTCAGCATTGAGCTTAAATTGTCCAGCTCGGGTGTAAGAGGTTTCTAATGAACCTAATTCAGGTACCGTGGCAAAAAATCCGTTGCCGGCTATCGCCAAATCAAGTGCATTCTCAGTAAATTGAATACTACCTTGGGAAAATTGCTGGGCAACATCTGAAGTTAAAACACCATCACCCACCTTAGTTTTACCTGAGGCTAGTAACGATGATGCATAAACATCGACAAACTCAGCACGCGACTCTTTAAAACCAACGGTATTGACATTGGCAATATTATTTGATGTAACATCCAAATCTTTCTGTGCGGCGTTTAACCCGCTTAATGCAATATTAAATGACATAATTTACCCTCTTAATAATTCTATTACTATTGTTCTCTACATATACAATATTCATTTTTCATCGCTGGCTAACGCTTTTACTTAAAAAAGGCTAAACCAACATGGTATTTACTACGCTAGTTATCATCAACCATCAGTTACTTCTACTACATTAGCCAAGGCCATTGAACTACCACCATTTAGGTTAAGTATGATATTACCGCCCGTACCGGCCAAAGTAACACTATCGACTTTGCGATAAGTCATTGCTTGTAATTCTGTACCTTCGCCATCAACTAAACCGGCAATACGAAAACGATAAGCACCTTCTGGAGCAGGCTCACCATCTGATGTTTTCCCATCCCAAGTAAAAGCAAAACTCCCTGTCTCTACACTACCAACTGGAACAGTTTGAATAATCTCACCGGCAATGTTTTCTACATAAATTTTAACGTTACTCGCTGGCACATCAGTGACTAATTTACCTTTTACAGCTTGACCTTCTGTCATACCAAAAACATTATCTTCAACTAAGACACTTCTACCAACAAGCGATGATGCCTGTAAAGCTTGACTTGACGTCATAGCGCTTGCAAAATCAGTAAAGGAATCATTTAATTGCTGCACACCATCAGTTGTAGAAAAAGCAGTCATTTGTGAAATCATTTCATTATTGTCAACCGGCTTTGTTGGATCTTGATTTGCTAGCTCTTGTGTCAATAAAGCAAAAAAATCCTCTTGAGTAAGCATACCTCTATCTTGTTCGGATTCCACTGTTTCTTCTTCTTGCCAACGAATACCGTCTAATGCGCCACCACTACTAACCGTTTCCATTATGTGCTCCTACATTACCTGTTGATAATCTTTTGATAAATTTTTTGATAAAACACGCTTCATGCTGAGAATATAAGTATTAACTCTCATAATTGTCATAAACCTTATCTTTGACCTAAGGCGAGTGTTTTATTAAGCATGTTCTTTGCCGATTCCGCTAATTGCACATTCGTTTGATATGAACGTGATGCTGAAATCATATTAGTCATTTCTTCAATAACATTAACGTTAGGTTTATATATATAACCGTCTTTATCTGCCATAGGGTGATCAGGAGAATATTCAATATTCAGCGGTTTTTCACTTTCTACTATCCCTAATACTTTAACGCCAACAGCTTCATCTTGGCCTGCGGCAGCTTTTTGCATCTCTGCGGCAAAAACCGGATGTCTAGCACGGTAAGTTTCATCAACACTACTACTAACACTATCAGCATTAGCAATATTACTTGCGGTGGTATTTAAGCGCATTGACTGAGCACTCATACCGCTGCCCGTTATATTAAATACATTAAATAAACTCATAATTATTGCCCTCCGCTGATGACTTTTTTCAGCGCTTTTATTTTACCGTTTAGAAATTGTACGCCTGCTTGATACTCTAATGAGTTTTCTAAATACAAGTTTCGTTCCACTTGTACATCAACCGTATTACCATCACCGGTATCTGGTTGATCTGGAATACGAAAATCAACATTATTATTTAATTCAGTACGTACATCAAAATGCTTAGCGTTGGTACGAGTCATGCCCATTTGCTGCTGCTGTGAAGCTTGCGCAAGTGCTTTTTGAAAATCCATACCTTTCGCTTTATAACCAGGGGTGTCAGCATTGGCAATATTTGAGGCGATTACTTCAGCACGTTGAGCACGTAACTGCATACCTTGTGCGTGTAGTTCAAAACCTTTATCAAAACCTATAGCCATAGCGACCTCTGCTAAGCAATTCATTATTACTAAGAAGCTATTCAATATTTATGCCAACAGAAGTGTCAAAAAAAATAATAAGGATTGTGGGGAGGTATAAATTATATAGTTGCGAGTTGTTAGTTACGAGTTGCGAACGTCCGAACTTTTAGTCACTTCTTTTCGAAACTAGTAACTCGTAACTTATCTTTGCTGTTATTATTTTTTCTGATAAACAATGCCAGGGTTACAGCGGAGCATGTTAAAATTTTCATTTAAACCTGACAAGGATTCAGAAGCCCCTAAAAACAAATAACCATCTTTATTAAGAACATCATAAATTTGGTTAATAATTTGGGCTTTTATTTCAGGAGAGAAATAAATTAAAACATTACGACAAAAAACAATATCAAAACGGCCCATTAAACTATAACTGTTCAGCAAATTCAAAGGTCTAAAACTAACCATTTTTTTCACTTCGTCTTTCACTTTTAACATGCCGTTATCGCCATCTTCAAAAAATTGACGTTTACGCTCAACAGACAAACCTCGCGCTAACGCTAAGCCGTCATAATGTCCGTACTTACAATGATCTAACATGGTGGTTGAAATATCAGTACCAACAATTTGCACACCGCGGGCAAAGGCGCCGGGATTACTTTTTTGATACTCTAATACAGACATGGCGATAGAGTATGGTTCTTGACCAGACGAACTTGCTGCCGACCATATTTTAACCGGGGTTCTTCTATCTGAAAAATCAGGCAACAACTTGCTTTTTAGTAATTTAAAAGGGTAGTCATCACGAAACCATAATGTTTCATTCGTTGTCATAGCGTCAATAACCGCTGCACGTAATTGACGTTCAATAGGAGACAATGTACGTGTTACGAGCTCACCTAACGAGGTAAGATCAAATTTACTCATCAATGGCGCTAAACGGCTTTTTACAAGGTATTGCTTATTTTCACCAAGCACAATGCCACATTGCTGCTCTAAAAAAGTTCTAAATTGATGATAACTATTATCGTCAAGTTGTCTTGCTGACACTATAAACTACCTATTTACTTTAATTAATACTATTTCATGCCTATGCACTTAACTCAGGTAAGGTTGTAAAATCATAGAGTTTACTTGTAGGTTGCCCTTTAGGGCATCAAGAAAGACGGGCTGAAGCCCGACCTACATTAGTTCCTGAGCAATCTACATAGGCATGTACTATTTAGATAATGACACGCTTTATTTGTCATCAAGCTTTAGCCATTTTTTAACTGCAATGGCTAATTCGTCAGGGTGAAATTTAGGAATAAAGTCATCTGCACCTACTTTAGCCACCATCGCATTATTAAAAACACCACTTAGCGAGGTATGCAAAATAATAGGCATTTGCGCCATTCTAGGATTTCCTTTCACTTCAGCCGTTAAGGTATAACCATCCATTTCAGGCATTTCAATATCTGAAATCATCAACGCCACTTTTTCAGTAATACTATTTTCACATCTTGCTTCAATCGCTAACAGTTGATCTAAAGCATCTTGACCATTTTTAGCCAATACCATTTTAATCCCTAAAGGCTCTAATGCTCGTCTTACTTGATTTCGAGCAACAGTTGAATCATCAGCAATCATTACTAAACGCTCGCCAAGTTCCTCCCCTACTGTTTCATCAGCAACGTCATCACTTAAATCAGTTGAAACAGGATTAATTTCATTGAGTATTTTTTCAACATCTAAAATAGAAACCATTTGCTCATCTATTTCAGTTACCGCGGTTAAATAACTTGATTTACCGGCACCTTCGGGTGGCGGCATCATGTCTTTCCAACTTAACGTAACAATACGTTCAACACCTGCAACTAAAAACCCTTGCACACTACGGTTATATTCCGCAATGATAATAAAACTATCTTCTGTTTGTGTAATAGCTGAGCCACCTATCGCTTTACTTAAATCAATAACAGAAATAGTTTGCCCCCTAATATGAGCAATACCTTTAATGTAAGCATCTTGTTTTGGCAGTGATGTTAATCTAGGACACTGCAAAACTTCTCTCACTTTAAATACATTAATACCAAAAAGTTGTCTTCCAACAAGTTTAAAAAGTAATAATTCAAGTCTATTTTGACCAACAAGTTGAGTTCGTTGATTAACTGAATCTAAAATACCTGCCATAAAAACCTCATTTTTAACTGAACCTTTATGATTTTTACCATAAAGGCACATTTCTTGATATAAATATAATAAGTGTCTGATAATTGACACTTAGCATTACTTCATTCAACTATGCTAACTTATGTTAAGCATAGTCGAGAATTTGAAATTCCCCAGAGATAACAGCAAAATATATGAGTTATATAAAAAAAATTTCATTGTTTTTATACTTTTCATTATTTGTATCGCTATTAAGCCATGCAACCACATGGGATAGAGCCACTATTGAGCGCTTCGCAAAAGAATCTATTGAAAAAAAATTAACGGCTCCAACCAATGGTAAAATAACAATAACTGTGGCTAGCATTGATCCTAGAATAACCATAAAACCTTGTAATATACCGCTTAAATCAAATATACCTGAAAATTCTATTGGTAGGAATGTAAATATTAAAATAAGTTGCAATGATTCAGCACCCTGGCAAATTTACCTCCCTGCACGAATCGAAATTACCCACGCTGTTTTGGTTGCTAAAAAAACCATTGAGCGAGGAGAAGTGTTAAGTGATAGCAATGTTATTTTACAGCACATTGCTGAGAATAAAATTAGGGGTGAAAAAATAACTGATAAAACACTGATTTTTGGCGGAAAAACTAAAAGAAGAATTGCCAAGGGTCGTGCTATTAGTCGTAAAAACATTTGTTTAGTCTGTAAAGGCGATGCCGTCACTATTACCGCTAAATCAAAAAGCTTCACCATAAAGACCCAAGGGGTAGCCTTAAGCTCAGGTAATATAAATGAACAAATAAAAGTGCGAAATAAACGTTCAGGTAAAATAATAACCCCGCAAGTAAAAGCTATTAACCAAGTGGTAATTAATCTATAATTTTATTAAAGTTATCAAGCACGTTGCCGATAACAAGATAATTACAAAAATTTGATACAAAGTTAATTGCCGCAGGATAATATTATGGCTATAAATATCAATAACTTGAACAACACCAGTCAAGTTCATCAAAATAAAAGTGCCGAGGTAAAGCAAAAGGTAGCTGAAACAGCAAACTCTACTGCTCAAGTAAAGCAAGTAGGTAGGGATTCTGTGTCTATTACACCTCAAGCAAAACAATTAAGTGAATTACAGAAAAAAGCAGCAGATGCGCCTGTGATTAATCAAAAGAAAATTGACGAGTTAAAAAAAGCGATTACTGCGGGTGATTATAAAATCAACCCAGAAAAGTTAGCTCAAAATATTTCTAACTTTGAATTTGAATTAATTTAAAGGTAGTCTATAGGTTTATCAATATACAATTTAACGTAATTGTGTAATAAACCACAAGGTCAACGCTATGTCAGAGGGATCAAGTTCGCTAGTATTCTTAGCGCAACAATATAATCAACTTCAAACACTGGAAAAGATAATTGCCGATGAAAAGGAAATTCTACAACAGCATGATCCCGAAGCATTAATACAAATCAGTCAGCAAAAAAATCAAGTATTACTTGCTATAAAAGATCTAGATCAGCAGATCAGTTATAACCAACAATTTGCGCAAGACAGAGCCGCAGGAAAACTAACTCAAGAATTATCTAACATTCAAGCATTGCTAGAGCATTGCCAAAAACAAAACCAAATTAATGGCCAAATAATCGCTCAATCTCAATTAGCCGTTGAGCGTATGAAAACCAGTTTGTTAGAAAGTCATAATAAAGCCTCTATTACTTATGATAATAAAGGCAAGAAAAGTGCAAGATTAAGTAGTATTGGTTTAAAAGCTTAATGTCAGCTTTGCTCTGTTAGTTTTTCAAGTGAATAGCAAGGAAGTTAGTTAAAAGTATTGAACGTCTTTGATTTCTTTTCTGTTTTGATTCGCTTGATATATTTGATAAACATCTTTGAAATCTAAGAGTAATTCGGTGGTATAAGTATCGCCAACAGGGTAACTTTTTACAACTTTTGCGCCGCGAATTATCCCTTGTACTGAAGAGGTTAATTGATCGTTTTCAATAAGTAAGTCAGCCATGCTAACTTTAGCACTGATTTGCTGACCATAAACTTGTTCCGCTAATTCTGCATAAGCGGCAATTTTGGACGCTTTAATGGCCATTAACATCCGTTGAGTTTTGTGCTCAGATTTTTGTAAACTAATTGGCGCATGCCCAATGCCATAAAGTAGCGGAAAGCTTTCAGGCTCTATTGTTTGCCACTGAACATGTTTATCATACATAGTTGAGCAAGCACTTACCAAAAAGAGACTGACAATAACAAGTAGTTTATTACTTTGTTTTTTCATCACAACACCTACTAAAACATTTTTAAAGCAAGGAAAAACAACGTCTTAATTATCGCTAAATCCTGCATTTTCAAATTAAATGGCTATTAATATAATTTAATTTAATTTTGAATATCAACAGCACGCTCATCACTGGCTAACATGGCTCCAGTGCGAATTAGCATACCATCTTTAATTTTCACATTTTCACTGTGGCTCATTTCATCACCTAGCACCCATAAAGGAATAAATGATTGCGCAGTAGCCACTACAACTTTTGATTGAATACCAATCATACGGGCATTAATTAAAATACCATTTTCTTGCTGCATCATAGTACCAGCAACAACGTAGTCAATAATCTGGCGTTCAGGTAATTCTTTCCAATCTCGGCTAAAGGCATAATCACCTTCTTTAGTGACTCTTATATGACCCGTCGTTTTAAAGTCAATAACCACTAAACCATGGCGTTGTAGTTCATGCACAAAATTTTCAGCAATTTGATTTCCGAGCCAATTTGTTGACTCAAGATCTTTCAAGTTAACAAAAGAGGCAACCGCTATCGGTGTTTTGGCATTAACAAAAGAACTACTTTCTAACATTTGATATGCTAGCCCTTTTACCACATCATTAATCGCATGTTTCGGTAAATTGTAGCTGTCTATTTCACCTTCATCTACATGAGTTAATTGATAAAAATTATCACCGTCCATCATTGAGCATGACATTAACGCGGGCAAAAATAATATCGGTAAAATAGATGACTTAAGCCAATTTTTCATTGTGATCCCCTTACATATATATGCTAAACACCTTACCTTTAAAGTATTGAACATTGATCAGTTATGCTCCAAAAATATGCACATTTCAAGCCAATATAATCAAACTAATTAAAAATGTAGTTTCAAGTAAGCAATAGTGTGACAACTGTCAATTTTTAATAGGCATAAATCATGCATAGTATCTAACAAGTAAGCAATAACTAAATAATCATTAAGCACAAAACAAACCAATATATTTCATTTGAGAGAATTTATGCGCACTTGGATTTTATTATCAATCATTCTATTTTTCAGTAGTTTTTCTGTACTGGGTCAGTGGTATGAAACTAAAGGCCACGCTAGTCTGGAAAAAAGCACCGTAGAATTAGCTCGAACAAAGGCGGTAGAAAATGCATTAAAAAAAGCGCTCTTAGTATCAGGCGCTAGTGTTTCTAGTGTTCAACAAGTGGTTAATGGCTTACTGACTCAAGATCAAATTAACATACGCGCCAGTGGCAGCATCAATTCTATTGAATTAATAGATGAACTTCACAGTAACGATATGATCACGGTAACAATAAGAGCGGATATCTTTCCACAAGAAAAAAAATGTTTTGCTGTAGACTTTAAAAAATCATTATTAATTACCCGCAGCCATTTAATGCACAGAGAACAAGCCAACATCGGGCAAATATATACCATAGATAATGCGGTAATGAATAAGCTAAGCGAAAAGTTATCACAACAAAGTGGCTATATTAAAACCAATGGTTTATTCAAAAGCAAAACTGAATTCTCTCGTTTAAACAATGGTATTCACAATAATAAAATTAAACAACTTACCTTATCGTTAAGTGATAATACAGGTAGTCAATATATATTATATAGTGAAATAAATGACGTTTCGTTTGAAGAATCGTCAACCAATAGTTGGAAAGTTTGGCAGCAAAGCATTTACCCACGTATTTTTGATTTAACGTTATATATATATAATGGTATTAATGGCGAATTAGTCTGGCAAAAACAATATCAACAATCCGCTCCTTGGTCTTTTGATAAACGTAAAAATGTTGATGTTAATGGACTTGCATTCTGGCAAAGCCACTACGGAAACATGCTGAATAAATTAATAGATACTGTTATTAATGATATTGATGAAAGTATTATGTGTGAGCCTAGTAAAGGAAAAATAATACAAGTTAACGGTAATCAAATTATTATTGACTTAGGTCGCCATCATGGCGTAAAAATAGGTGATGAATTTTCATTATTACATTTAAATAACTTTACAGCACCTAACGGCAAAACTTATGTAGGTTATAATGTTAGTGCTTATAAAGTCAAAGTTACTCAATTAACTAAACAAAGTGCCACTGCGATAACTTCTGATAATAGTTTATTAGGTAACATTCAAATTAATGATTTAGCGGTACGATACTAAATAAGCTGATATGGTGATTAAATAAAATTTCCCTCTGAGATTATCATTCTTTAGATAGAAATAGACTCGAAAGACTGTGCTATTACCCTCTCTGCGGTATCAAAAGAAAGGTTGGCAATAATTACTTACGGGAAAATTAGCTACTAACTTAAAATACCCTATCATGATGATACCACCCGCATGATCTTTGAACCGTTGAATTTTATCGCCCATTTATCAGCCTTGGTACCCAAATCCAGAATAAACCTCACCAGATTTCATGATTTTTTTTCACCAAATAGTAAATACAAAGCAGTATTAAGTTTATTGATGAAGCAGAAAAGACATTGGTGATTGAAAAACTAAAAAATAACGAATAAGTGATTGTGAAACAGTTAGAAAATTGAGTATAATTTACAGCGTTTTATAAGTCCCCGTAGCTCAGCAGGATAGAGCATTCGCCTCCTAAGCGAAGGGCCGGTGGTTCGAATCCACTCGGGGACGCCACTTATTTTTTTCATCCCATTAATTTAAAAAACTTAAATAACACAAATAAATTTATCCCTTGAACATTAATCATCACGCAATAAAAAGCCTTACTTCATAACAAATGAGGCAAGGCTAATAAATATTGTAAATTAAAACTATTTTTCTTGTTTTTCTGATTGTTCTACTTTTACATCCATGTCATCAGCTATTGAGGTGTTACTCAATATTGCTGAAACGGCCATTACTAAAACTGCAAAAATCACCGTAGTCAGCTTAAATCCCCTAGAGGATGACTTATTCATTTTAATACCTATTGAATGAGTAGTTGCATAAATTATTGTAAAATTGTACTACTTTCTTGCAACTTATTTAAAAGTTAAACGATTTACGTTTTGATTTCAAGTAATTATCTCTGATTTTGTGATGTTTTTACTGTCAAAACCTTGCGCTTGATCAAAAAAACGTGATTGATAATTTTGTTGTTGATCCAATGAGGTTATATTAATTTTCAAAGAGGCACTTAAAACGCCCCCCCCAGACGCTAATCCTCCTAAATTGACATCGCCCTTTAACAATTGACAGACTTCCTTCACCATTGCCATTTTGGTGCTAAACAAACTTAGGTCTTGATCAATATAATCTTTTAGTTGCGCGTTACTGTCTTTCGCCGTTTCTTCATAATGATGACTAAATACAAAAAATAAGGTTGCACTGTCTAAATGATGTTTATGCACCTTAACAGATAAACGTAAATAGTCGGTTACAAATAAATTTTTAGCACATTCACTTAACGTAATTAACAATTTTTGTAACCGTAATTCATCACTATTAATAAAGTGTGGAACATCTTTATCAATTAAAAAAAAGATAGATTTTTGCTGAGATTTATTGTTTATTTTAACCATGTTTTCAACACGATTTAAAAAACCATAAAAATCGAAAGCCGTATTATCAATAACAATTTCGCCAGACTCGATTTTAGATAAATCAATGACGTTATCAAGTATTTGAGTAATATTGTCACTGGCTTGCACAATATTTTTAATCACATTACTGTTACCAGTATCTGGTTTTGTTTTCAAATATTGCGCTGAAAAAGCTTTTACTGCTTTAAGTGGTATTCGTAATTCTTCATTTAAATTATGTAAAAAATTAGTTTTCGCTAAATTTTTTTGCTCAGAACTTTCTTTGGCCAATCGTAACTCTTTAGTTTTCACAACCACTCGATGACTTAATTCGTTCGAATATGCTGCCATCATTAATATTAATAGTTGAAATAATACGCCGCCCAATGTTCCTCCGACTAACATACTCCAGGTTTGCCAATTTTTAGCTTGTATTACCCAAGGTTGATGCTCTCCAATACTGACTTTCCACTGACGAGAGAAAACGTCAACGGTATAAGAATAGATATGCCGATTTATTATTTCTAGTGGCTGACCAAATAATATATACGGTTCGGTATTCGTTACATCTTGAATAAATAAATCAACATGACCCGCACCTTGTTTAGCTAATTGATTAAAAAAATCATCAAACTGCGCCACCACTGAAATATAACCAGTTAATTTATTTTGATTAAAAACAGGAGAAAAAATAACAATAGCGGGGCTTGATAAACTTGCTTGAATAAGGGTTAAAGGCGCACTGGCAGTATGCGTTTTATACTTCTGCGCGTATTTCATTGCTAATAACTTATGTTGATGATTATTTAAATCTTCCCCGTAAGCTGCCTCATTACCTTTTTCAGGGTAAATATAATAAACAGGTACATAGCTTTGTTTTTGTTCAGGCACAATAATATCGCCATGCTTAGCGTTAATTTGATAGTTAATATTAAGTTGTTCCGATGCCTGTTGTTCAAAGCGTCTAATGTCATCTACCGCAATAATAGGCGACCACTCTAAGGTTCGAATGCTTGAATCAACCTCAAAAATATTTTCACTAAAAGTGGTAAAATCATCTAAAGAAACCTTTTTCTGCGTTTTAAACAAAGCAGTTAAACTATTAAGAGGTTGCGATATAAGATTTATTTCTCGTGAAAGTAAACGTGTAATCGTCATTTTTATTGTCGTGAAATCATCTAAACGTTGGTGTTGTTGAACATCTTGAGATGTTCTAAATAACAAGCCTATAGCAATAGCGCCAAGGATAGTTGAAACACTAATAAAGACTCTTTTACTTAAGCTTAACTTTTGAGTTCCCTGAGTAAATAACAACAACGGGGTAACAAATATGGCCACTAGCATAGTGCTTGACCAACTAGAAATGAAGGTATAGATGAAAGAGCCGCCAATAACTTTATTATCAATAATGGCAATAACCAAAGCCGTGCTCGCAGATATTACTCCCGAAAGAGGACCCAACTTAAGTAGAAAAAATAATAAAGATTTTCTAGATTTTAACCATGCTTGTTTACGAACTGCCGTTAAGGTTATCTTCCTTGACCAAAAACTTTGCAAAACTATCGCTAATAAAGCAATCATTATCATGGCTAAATTAATATTGACACCAAAATAATACACTAATAGCAAACTGAACAAACCGGTACCAAAAAGCACGGCTAATAAAACATCAACACCCCATAAAATTATTAACCCACTAGAAACACCCGCAGCAGGGCCAATAAAATTAATAAAAGAAAAAGGCGTTACTACTAACATGGCACTAACACAGACAACAAAATATAAAAGCGTTGCAAAAACAAATTTTTGTAAGCTGATTGACATAGCGTTATATAGAAACCACGAATAATATTGTTCCCATACTAGCATTATTTTAGAATACCGAAACAAATACATTTTTAGACATAAAATAAATAAATAAAGATAATACAAAAAATAACGCAATTAAATTTGCGCTAAGCACCTTGGTAGGGGAAAATACCGATAATTTTTATTCTTTTATTAAAAGTAGAGTCGGAGCCAATATGTCGTCGCGTCAAGAACTAGCTAATGCCATACGTGTTTTAAGTATGGATGCCGTACAAAAAGCAAACTCAGGTCACCCAGGAGCCCCAATGGGCATGGCAGATATTGCCGAAGTGTTATGGCGAGACTTTTTAAAGCATAACCCTACCGATCCAAACTGGGCAGATCGAGATAGATTTGTTTTATCAAACGGTCATGGCTCTATGCTTATTTATTCTCTTTTGCATTTAACCGGTTATGATTTGTCTATTGATGATTTAAAAAACTTCCGTCAATTACATTCTAAAACACCGGGTCACCCTGAATATGGCTACACTCCGGGTGTTGAAACAACAACAGGTCCATTAGGTGCTGGTATTTCAAATGCAGTAGGCATGGCGATTGCTGAAAGAACATTAGCCGCACAATTTAACCGAGACGATCACAACATTGTTGACCATTTCACTTATTGTTTCTTAGGTGACGGTTGTTTAATGGAAGGTATTTCTCATGAAGTATGTTCATTAGCCGGCACTTTAGGTTTAGGTAAGTTGATTGCTTTTTGGGATGATAACGGTATTTCTATTGATGGCCATGTTGAAGGTTGGTTTACTGATAATACACCTGCCCGCTTTGAAGCTTATGGTTGGCATGTCATTAATGTTGATGGTCATGATTCTGCCGCTATTACTGCCGCAATTGTTGAAGCAAAATCAGTGACAGACAAGCCGTCAATGATTTGTTGTAAAACTATTATTGGTTTCGGTTCACCAAACAAATCAGGTACACATAATTGTCATGGTGCGCCATTAGGTGATGAAGAAATTGCCGCTACACGTAAATTTTTAAACTGGTCACCGGCAGCATTTGAAATACCTGCTGATATTTATTCTCAGTGGGATCAAAAAGCAAAAGGTCAAATAAGCCAAATATCATGGACTGAAAAATTTAGTGCTTATCAAAACGCATACCCAGAATTAGCCGCCGAATATGAACGCCGTGTGATCAAAGGTGATTTACCGAGTAATTTTGAAGCGAAAGCCAATGCTTATATTCAACAGTGCCAAGATGCTGCTGACAATATAGCGTCACGTAAAGCATCACAAAATACTATTGAAGCTTTTGGTACTCTTTTACCTGAAATGTTAGGTGGCTCTGCCGATTTAGCCGGTTCAAACTTAACCTTGTGGTCTGGCTCTAAAGGTATTCAAGACGATGCTGCAGGTAACTATGTATTTTACGGTGTTCGTGAATTTGGTATGAGTGGCATAATGAACGGTGTCTCATTACATGGTGGCTTCATTAACTATGGTGCAACCTTCATGATGTTTATGGAATATGCTCGTAATGCCGTACGTATGTCGGCATTAATGGGCATCCAAAACATATTTGTTTATACCCATGACTCTATTGGTCAAGGTGAAGATGGTCCTACACATCAACCTATCGAGCAATTAACTAACTTACGTACTACGCCCAACTTAACAACTTGGCGTCCTTGTGATGCTACTGAATCGGCTGTGGCATGGAAAGCTGCAGTACAAAATCAAAAAGCCCCTTCAGCACTTATTTTTAGTCGTCAAGGCTTACCGGCAATGCCTCGTAACCAAGCTCAAGTTTCTGCTATAGCAAAAGGCGCTTATATTCTACAAGACTGCTCAGGTACCCCTGACGTTATTTTAATGGCTACTGGTTCAGAAGTTGCATTAGCCATTGATTCAGCGAAAGCATTAACAAAGCAAGGTCAAAAAGTGCGTGTTGTATCAATGCCTTCAACGAATGTATTTGACACACAGAGTAACGATTACAAAGAATCGGTACTGCCTGCTAGTGTTACTAAACGTGTTGCCATTGAAGCGGCTCACGTTGACTTTTGGGCTAAATATGTAGGCTTAAATGGTGGCGTTGTTGGTATGACTACGTTTGGTGAATCAGCCCCAGGTAATGTATTACTTGAACACTTTGGTTTTACCGTTGAAAATATTGTCAATACTGTTAACCAACTTTAAAAAAATGTAGGGGCGAATTTATTGACATTTTTTTAAGTGTGTAAATTTCAGTGGGTAAAGTCTCCCCTACAATTCAAGTGAATATATGACCATAAATATTGCTATCAATGGCTTTGGCCGCATAGGCCGAAGTATTGTTAGAGCGCTTTATGAAAGTGGTAAAACGGACACTTTTAAATTAGTCGCTATTAATGAACTTGCGCCAGCAACCGGTATTGTCCATTTATTAACATATGATACAACACATGGTCGTTTTGGATTTTCTGTAGATTATAAAGATGAGCAATTAATTGTTGATGGCGATAAAATTGCTTTATCGCATACGCCTAATTTACAAGAACTGCCTTGGCAACAACACCATGTAGACATTGTGCTTGACTGTACAGGAAAATATGGCGATAAAGCGGCAGGGTTAATTCATATAAAACAAGGGGCTAAAAAAGTTATTTTTTCGCACCCCGGCAGCCATGATCTCGATGCGACCATCATTTATGGTATTAATGACAAACAGTTAACGGAACAAGATAATGTTATTTCTAATGGCTCTTGTACCACGAACTGCATTGTGCCGGTAATTAAAGTGATTGATGACGCCTTTGGTGTTGAAAGTGGAACAATCACCACTATTCATTCATCAATGCATGATCAACAAGTTATTGATGCGTACCATCCTGATTTACGACTTTCTCGTGCCGCTAGTCAATCTATTATTCCTGTAGATACTAAATTAGCCGCAGGTATTGAGCGTATATTACCAAAATTTAAAGGCCGTTTTGAAGCCATTGCTGTGCGTGTACCAACCGTGAATGTGACCGCCATGGATTTAAGCTTAACAGTCAATAAAAACGTGTCTATTACCGATATAAACCAAGCCATTCAACAAATACAAACATTAAGTATTAACAAAAAGGGTTTACAAGGTGTGTTAGCTTATACCGAAGATCCTCTAGTGTCGGTTGATTTTAACCACGACCCACATTCTTGTATTGTTGACGGCAACCAAACTAGAGTCAGCCATAAGCGTTTAGTAAAAATGTTAGTTTGGTGCGATAACGAATGGGGCTTTGCCAACAGAATGCTTGACACCGCAGCAGTACTGGCAAAGCAAATAGAATTACACAAAGCTAAAAACCAAGGTAAAAGCTTCATAAAAAAATCAGTCATTAAAATGAAGCGAAGAACAAACAAGTAAACGAATTAAATAATTACTTTTTAACTATTGGAGATAAATATGTCTGTTATCAAAATGATCGATCTAGCACTTGGCGATAAACGAGTACTTATTCGTGAAGATTTAAATGTACCTGTAAGCGAAGGAAAAGTGACTTCAGATGCACGTTTACGTGCTGCTTTACCCACACTTAAACTGGCATTAGAAGCTGGCGCAAAAGTGATGGTAATGTCACACCTTGGTCGTCCTACTGAGGGCGAGTACGATGAAAAATTCTCAATGAAACCTGTTGCTGATTATTTAAGCGCAGCACTAAACTACCCTGTACGTTTAGTTACCGATTACTTGGATGGCTTAGAAGTCGCTACCGGCGAATTAGTTATCTTTGATAATATTCGCTTTAATGTTGGTGAAAAGAAAAATGACGATGCTTTAGCAAAAAAACTTGCCGCTTTATGTGATATTTTTGTCATGGACGCTTTTGGCACCTCTCACCGTGCTCAAGCAAGCACCTATGGTGTTGCACAATTTGCCCCAACAGCATGTGCTGGACCTTTATTAGTTGGCGAACTTGACGCTTTAGCTAAAGCCATTAAAAATCCAGCTCGTCCACTTGTTGCAATTGTTGGTGGTTCAAAAGTATCCACTAAATTAACCGTATTAGATTCACTTTCTAAAATAGCTGACACCTTAGTTGTTGGTGGTGGTATATCAAACACTTTCGTTGCTGCAGCAGGAAATGAAGTCGGTAATTCATTATATGAATCCGACTTAATTCCAGAAGCACAGCGTTTATGTGCAGAAACTGAAGTGATTTTTGCGGATGACGTTACGGTAACCCGCGATGGTTTTAGTGATTGGAAACACGATTCAGCAACTAAAATCAAAGCGGCATCAGACGTTGATGCAGAAGACGACATTATTGATTATGGCCCTAAAACAGCCGAAAAAGTTGCTGAAATAATCAAGTCAGCAGGAACCATATTATGGAACGGCCCTGTAGGTGTTTTTGAAATGGACGCTTTTGCAAAAGGCACTGAAATTATTTCTCGTGCAATTGCTGAAAGCTCTGCCTTTTCAATTGCCGGTGGTGGTGACACGTTAGCTGCTGTTGATAAATACGATATTGCCGATAAAGTTTCTTACATTTCTACTGGTGGCGGTGCTTTCCTTGAGTTTTTAGAAGGAAAAAAATTACCTGCGGTAGCAATTTTAGAACAACGAGCTAAAGAACAAGCATAATTCGAGTTTCGTAAAAGCTAGTACAACAATATAGTGTTGTACTAGCTTTTTTATTTTTAACAACTTAAAATTATTACGTGAAATTAGTCGACATAATTTGCTACAATGCCGCCCTTGCAACTTATCACTTACAATTTATAACTTTATTCTACAAGGAAAATCATGAAACGTATATTTGCTCTAGCCGCACTTTTTTCACTCCCTTTAGCAATTAACACAGCGCTTGCTGAAGAAGCAAAAGACGAACCTAAATTTACGGCTTCAGCGCAGCTAGGTTTTCTCTATAAAACAGGTAATACCAAAAGTGCCGATGTAAAATCCGGTTTTAACCTGCGTTATGAAAGCGGAAAATGGCGTAACGTAATAGCCTTTAATATATTGGCTAAAAAAACTGAACAAAAAAATACCGACGGTAAAGATGAATTTGAAACCACAGATAATAAGTGGGACATTGCAACTCAAACTAACTACACCCTTGGTGAAGAAGGAAAAAATTACCTTTACGCCAACATTTCTCATGAACAAGACAAGTTCAGCGGCTTTGAAAGTAAAAGCTCAATATCTGCAGGTTGGGGTCGAGAATGGTATAAAACCAAAGAATCAACATTTTTTGCTGATGTCGGCCCGGGTATAAAATATGATGTTATTCGTGAAACAACCACCGAAGAATCAAACAGCAATAGCAACTTTATCATACAAGCTCAAGCGCTTTACACAACAAAAATAAATGACTTTGTTGAATTTAAACAATACCTTGTAGCAAGACAAGCAACACAATCAAACGAAAACAGTGTTTACAAATCTGAAACATCAATTACCACTAAGCTCATTGAATCATTACAGCTTAAATTTGCAATACGTATTGATTACGATACTGAAGTAGAAGAAGGTTTTGAAAATACCAACACGGAAACCTCAATGACTTTGGTTTACAGCTTTTAAGTAAAACAACTAACTGAATAATGACAAATCAAAAGGCTAGCGTTTTTAACTACACTAGCCTTTTTAATAGGTATTGATGTTTCACCAACTCAAGATAACATTTAACAGTTTAGCCATTAGCTGAACTGATTTGAGGTGTTTTTCGCGCCACCAGCTTTAAGGGCATTCTCACCGGCAAAGTATTCTTTGTGATCATCACCCATGTCAGAGCCTGACATATTTTGATGTTTAACACAGGCAATACCTTGTCTAATCTCCTTACGTTGTACGCCTTCAACATAACCCAACATAGCCGCTTCACCAAAATACTCTTTTGCCAAGTTATCAACAGAAATTGCTGTGGTGTGGTACGTTGGTAGTGTGATTAAATGGTGGAAAATTCCAGCATCGCGTGCAGTATCCGCTTGGAAAGTACGAATTTTGTCATCTGCTTTTGCTGCCAATTCAGTGTCATCATAACTAGCATGCATTAAATCATCGCGCACATAACTAGACACATCTTCACCCGAAGCTTTCATTGCGTCAAATGCTTGTTGACGGAAATTTAACGTCCAATTGAAGGATGGGCTATTATTATAAACAAGCTTGGCATTAGGAATTACTTTTCTAACTTCGCTCATCATTGCGGTGATATCAGCCACATTCGGTGTCGCTGTTTCAATCCACAGTAAATCAGCACCGGCTTTAATCGCTTCAATACTGTCAAAAACACAACGTTCTTCACCGGTACCTTGACGAAATTGGTATAAACCAGAAGGTAAACGTTTAGGACGAACAAGTTTACCATTTCTATTAAAACATACATCGCCTTCTGCCATATCAGCTACATCAATTTCTTCTACATCAAGGAAAGCATTATATTGATCACCTTGATCACCCGGTTCTTTAACCACGGCTATTTCTTTAGTTAGACCTGCACCTTCTGAATCCGTACGAGAAACGATAATACCATTGTCAATACCTAGCTCTAGGAACGCATAACGTAATGCACGAATTTTAGAATGAAAGTCCGCATGAGGAACCGTTACTTTACCGTCTTGATGACCACACTGCTTTTCATCGGCAACTTGGTTTTCAATTTGAAGTGCACAAGCGCCCGCTTCAATCATTTGCTTAGCCATTAAATACGTTGCTTCTGCATTTCCAAAGCCCGCATCAATATCAGCAATAATGGGCACTACATGAGTAACGTGGTTATCAATAGATGATTGAATACTTGCCGCACTACCACTATCACCTTGCTCATTTGCTATATCTAACTGACGAAAAAGACCGCCTAATTCACGTGCATCGGCTTGACGCAAAAAAGTATAAAGCTCTTTAACCAAAGCCGCCACAGTCGTTTTTTCATGCATAGACTGATCAGGAAGTGGTCCTAACTCACTTCTAAGCGCAGCCACCATCCAACCAGAAAGGTATAAATAACGTCGATCTGTTTTACCGCCAAAATGTTTTTTGATAGAAATCATTTTCTGTTGACCAACAAAACCATGCCAACAACCTAGAGATTGTGTGTATTTAGAGCTGTCTGCGTCAAATGCATCCATATCCTTACGCATAATATCAGCGGTGTATTGAGCGATTTCTAAACCTGTTTTAAACTTGTTCTGTGATCGCATACGTGCAGCAGATTCAGGGCTAATAGCAGCCCATGAGCTACCCGCTTTTTCTTTTATAGCTTTAACCGCTTCTATAGCACTTTGATAATTAGACATAACATTCTCCAATGGGTATTAATTATTTACTATTAATCTAGCTTGTGTACTTGTTGTAAACTTATTGTATGATTTTCGCACAACTACAATTATGTAACAAAAGCTGAAAGTTATCATACTGAACAACAAAAATAATAATCCAACTGACTATCATTTATGAAATATATATTTACTATTACCATTATTCACACGAAAAATGTAACTATACACACGGGTAAAAATAAACATTACACTTTAAAATACAAAAACTTATCCATGAATCGTTAGTTTACATACGCTACAAACGCATTAAAGCGTAGAAAAACATTGAATAATAGATAGATTTCGCTTATATCTATTTAAATTATATTTTTTAATAGAGCCATTAACCTGATGAATATTTCAAAAATCGATTTAAACCTACTCATTTATCTAGATGTACTACTTAGAGAAAAAAATGTCACCCGTGCAGCAGGGCAACTAAATATAACCCAACCGGCAATGAGCAATGGTTTAAAACGGTTACGAACACTATTCAATGATCCCATTTTAGTACGCACATCTGATGGTATGGTTCCCACCGAAAGAGCAAGAACATTAGCGCCAGCAATAAGAAAAATACTGCTTGAATTAGAAGAGGCTTTACAAGGTGAGGAAGAGTTCAACGAACAAAACAGCATGCGTGTTTTTCGTATTATGGCAAGTGATTATGCCGCGTCCACCCTACTTCCTAAGCTATTAATGTTACTACATAAAGCAGCACCAAACGTTACCATAGACATTATGACGCCAAGTGATGTTACTTTTCACGATGTAGAAGCGGGTAAAATTGATATGGCAATAAATCGCTTTGACGAATTGCCACAATCTTTTCATCAAAAGTCTGTTTGGCGAGACTCTTTCTCATGTCTTTTAAGTGCTGATAATCCCGTGGTAAGTAAGTTTAATTTAAACTCATACTTATCAGCCAAACACGTTTGGGTTTCAAAAACAGGTTTTGGTGTGGGTGTAGGTATGAACCCTAATGATGTACAAAAACTTGGTTGGGTTGACGAGTCTTTAGCAAGGCTAGGGAAAAAACGTGATATAAAAGTTTTCACACGTAATTACCATGTTGCCATGCAACTGGCTTTTGAAGACAGTTTAATTGCAACACTGCCTACCAAAGCGGCAATGTTACATAAAAATGATCCTAATTATATTATTGTGAAACCACCGTTTGAAATACCCGACATAGAACTAAAAATGATTTGGAGCCCTCTTTTACATCACGATGCTAGTCATATTTGGTTTAGAAAATTAGTTGTTCAAGCATCAAACATAATACAATCTGAAGAATAATTTACAAAATAATACGTGCCTATGCACTTCGTTCAGGAATTCCAAAAAAGCTTTGATTGTCGCTGTAGGTCGGGCTTTAGTCCGTCAAATCGACGGTATAAATGCCTACCTACAATAAAACCTGAGTGACCTACATAGGCATGAAATAATATTACATTAAACCTTCACAAGTATGAATACTTGAGAAGCTCTACACACCCATAATTAAAACCACAAAATACAGAATAATAATTCACACCATGAATACCAAATATCATTAAGTGCAATAGTTTTATAATAACCAATAAACAGAATCTATAATGATATTTATTTTACATTTTTTTCAACAAGTTAAATAAAAATGGTTTATGTACAACCTTACTAATTTTCTCTGTATTATTTTTTTCTTCTTTTAATGCTATTGCCAGTACTGTTTTTACTTACTAGGATAAACATAATTATTTTTATCGCTGAAAACTTTTAGCGCACATTCAATAAATGGTGAAAGATTATGACTCCAGAAGCTAGCCAAAGCACTATTCAAAGACAAGCAGTAGAAAATTTACACGTAAGCCAATGTCTTTATGATTTTATTGAAAATGAAGTCTTAGTTAATAGCGGTATTTCTTCAAGTAGTTTTTGGCTAAATTTTTCAAAGATAATCGATGATTTAAGTGATGAAAATGCAAGTTTGTTGGCAACTCGCGACAAAATGCAAAACAAAATTGATCAATGGCATCAAAATAACTTTGCCGAAAAATTTGATTTTAATCATTACAAACAGTTCTTAAAAGATATTAATTACTTAGTGCCAAGTGTTGATGATTTTGCCATTAGCACTAAAAACGTAGATAGTGAATTGTCAACTCTTGCAGGGCCACAGCTTGTTGTTCCTATAATGAATGCTCGGTTTGCGCTAAATGCGGTAAATGCTCGTTGGGGAAGTTTATATGATGCGTTATATGGAACAGATGCTATTAGTATTAACAATGGCGCTGAAAAAACAGCAAATTATAACCCCATACGCGGCAATAAAGTCATTACCTTTGCAAAAGAATATTTAGATATCACCATTCCTTTAGCCTCAGGTAGCCATAAAGATGCAGTTGCTTATCACTTAAATGAACAACAATTGATGGTAAGTATCAATAATGGGGTACAAACAGCGCTGCAAACACCTTCTGCACTTATTGGTTTTACCGGCAGTATTAACCAGCCACAAACCTTAGTATTCGAACATAATGGTTTACATATAGAGTTAGTCTTTGACAAAAATAGTGCTATTGGTAAAACAGATACCGCAGGCTTAAGTGACATTATGCTTGAATCAGCGCTAACAACCATTATGGATTGTGAAGACTCTGTTGCTGCAGTTGATGGCGAAGATAAGGTATTGGCTTATCGAAATTGGTTAGGTTTAATGAACGGAACATTAACTGAAAAAATAACGAAGAATGGTCAAGAGTTCACCCGTAAAATGAATGCTGATCGCCGTTATCAAGCCCTAAATGGTGAGGCTATAAGCCTTAAAGGTCGTAGCTTAATGTTTGTGCGCAATGTAGGTCACTTAATGACTAATAATGCCATTATAGATAGTCGCGGTAATGAAGTTCCAGAAGGAATTATGGACGCAATGATCACTTCGCTAATCGCCTTACATGATCTAAAAAATAGTGAAAATTTAACTCATAGTCATTTATCCAATAGTAAAAAGGCTTCTATTTATATTGTAAAACCTAAAATGCATGGTCCAGAAGAAGTTAAATTTGCCGACACCTTATTTGCTCGCGTTGAAGATGCACTATCACTACCCCGTAGCACCATAAAGATGGGTATAATGGATGAAGAAAGACGCACTAGCGTTAATCTAAAAAACTGTATTTATGCAGCCAAAGATCGTGTGGTATTTATAAACACTGGCTTTTTAGACAGAACAGGTGATGAAATTCATACCTCGATGGCTGCAGGGCCGATGGCACGTAAAGCTGATATAAAATTAACGCCTTGGATTGGCGCCTATGAAAATAACAATGTTGATGTTGGTTTAGCGTGTGGTTTTAGTAAGAAAGCACAAATAGGCAAAGGTATGTGGCCTATTCCTGATCAAATGGCCAATATGATCGCCACTAAAATAAATCATGTTGAGGCCGGCGCTAACACTGCTTGGGTGCCATCACCAACGGCGGCAACATTACACGCTTTACATTACCATAGATTGAATGTTTTTCATTTACAAGAAACCTTAAAACAACGTGAACCCGCTAATTTAGATGATATTTTAACTATACCATTAGCCACTGATACAAACTGGAGTGACGCAGAAATTACCGAGGAACTTGATAATAATGCCCAAGGAATTTTAGGCTATGTTGTTCGTTGGGTTGATCAAGGTATTGGTTGTTCAAAAGTGCCTGACATTAACGATGTAGGTTTAATGGAAGACAGAGCAACACTACGTATATCAAGCCAACATATTGCTAATTGGCTGTATCATAAGGTATGCTCTCGTGAACAGGTCCAAGCAAGTTTAGAAAAAATGGCAAGCATTGTTGATCAACAAAATGCCAACGATCCTAGCTATCAAGCAATGTCTAAAGATTTTAGCCAGAGCATCGCTTTTAAAGCCGCGGCCTCACTAGTGTTTGCCGGAGACAAGCAGCCTAATGGCTATACAGAGCCGCTATTACACCAATGTAGACTTGAGAAAAAACAACAATTGTCTCAAAATAATTAATTATTGAACTTTACATTAATAATTGAACTTTACATTAATAATTGAACTTTATAGCACAGAGATAATCTATTAAAAGAGTCAACAAGTCCTAATTATTTACTAAAATTAAAGCGCTTCGTCTTAATTATTAAGCGCTTCATCCTTTCATGTTAGTAATAATATTTATTTTCATTTATAATGGAATGTCATTAGGATGTAAAAAACAAGTAATTTAATGGAGATTGATGATGAAAGACATAAAGTTATTATTACTAATAAGTATTATTGTTATTGCTTTATATACCAATTTTGCTCAAGCTAAACCGATAGCATTAAAAGAAGATATTAAACATCAAATAATTACAATAACTTATGTAAAATCCTTACCCTTTCACTTGCGCGAAAATAAAATCACTTTTTCAACAACTATTACGCCCGCAAAAAGCAATACCGTTACCGTAGTCAATAGTCAGAATAAGTTCTTTGAAATGGCTATACTTTTTAATGAAAAATTACAGCAGTTTCTTGATTTTTTTAGTTTTGCTGATGATCAAAAACAAATAAACTCATCAACAAGTAATTCATCCGAAAAAACATCAAATGAAAATTGTAAATCAACAAATAATATTTAACGCAGTTTTATTTACCTTTTAACGTAGACTTTGCGCTAATAAATAATCTAAAGCACCGGTAATTGCTTCAACTTGAGCCATAATACAATTTTCATCATCAACGGTAGCACTGTCAGGATATACTTCGGTGGTGGTAACATAGTTAGCATTAGTTACCCCCATACAAAGCCCTAATGCTTTAGCGGCATAATTGATAACGCCCCACTGCTCAATAGGTACACCAATCAATTGACCACTTTCATCGGCAGGAGCAATATGAGTCGTTTTTTCTACTGATTTAATAATAGCCGTTTGAAAGTCAGCCTGTGGGTTAACACTATTACCAACTAAATAAAAACCGTCGGGAATATTCCAATTTTTCTGCTCTATAGCATCACGCGCAGCAAGCGCAGGTCTAAACTCAGAGTTATCCGTATCCGTTGTTTCATGTAAATCAATATGCGCAAAAAAATCATTATCTATTATATCATCAGCTAAAGATCCCAAAAATGTCATCAATGCTGCTGATTCTTGAGCGGGGCTATTTTTATAAAAAGAACGATTTGGATCAATCGCCTTAGGATTCCAACGGTTAATGGTTTCATAGCCCCACGGACTAACACAAGGCACAACCACAATATTGAAATGTTCTGTGTAGTTGTTGGCTGTATTTGCTGTGTTTATTGAAATATTACTTGAAATACTCTTTGAAGGAGCCGATTCATTCACCCATTGCTCAATAAAACGAATCGCCCCTTGCACACCACTGGTTTCATAACCATGTACGCCACCAGTAATTAAAATACTTTTTTTATTTTTTTGCCAAGGTTTAGTTTTAATCGCATATAGTGGGTAACGGCTTTTACAACGTTCATCATCAGCTTTAATTTCAGCATCAGTTGCGTTTAATATAAGCTCACCATATTGAAGTACATCAACATGATTTTTTAAGAGAAAAATTTTGTCAATAACCTCATGCTGATAACTACGCTTTATTGATTGTAATGCCAACCATTGCGCTTTTTCTGCATCCGTCCACTTTTGACCTTTTGTGCCAATTGAATAGTTGAGGTTATTCGCCATCTATTTTACCTGTTATTACTTTTTTTATGCTTTATTTATGGTTTATTTAGAATCTGCACGACCCATAAATTTACGTTCTTCAGTGTTAACTTTAATTTTATCACCGGTAGAAATATGCTCAGGTACTTGTACGGTTAAACCGGTTGAAAGAATGGCAGGTTTAGTACGCGCTGTTGCTGACCCCCCTTTTATTGACGGATCCGTTTCTGTAATAACCAATTCAACACTTGCCGGAAGCGCAATGCCAACCGGAATATCGTCAACAATAATTACCGCAATACCAAGCGTGTCTTCATTAATAAATTGTATTTCTTCGCTAATACTGTCTTTATTTAAGTTATACGGGGTGTAATCTTCATTATCCATAAAGACATATTCATCACCATCAATATAAGAAAACATCGCAGGACGACGACTTAAATCAGCAAAATTCAACATATCGTCAGCTTTAAACGTTTCATCAACTTTACCACCAGTAACTACATCGTATAAACGCATACGATACAAGCTTCCACCGGCTCTACCTTGTGGTACAGAGCGGGTAATATCTCTAACAATAAGTACTTTACCATTGTGTTCAATGGCTGCATTTTTCTTTATCTCACTAGCCTTTGGCATAACCTAGGTTCCTTTAAAAAGTTTTAAAATAACATTTAAATGTTCAAAAAATATAATGGATGGAAAATAGCACGGACTAGGGCTTATGAATAGACTTTATAGGGATATTTTAAAAAAGATAAGAGAACATGCTTATACCCTAAGCATGGGAAAAGTTTGGTATTCACTGTAGGGGGTAATTTATTGCCCTTTTGTCGCACTAAAGTACACCCTACATGAGACAGCTAATAATAACTTTTACTATTTTCAGCCATAGTGACTAATGCTTTACAAGGTGTATACCGTTCACCATGTTGCTCTGCCCATTGCGTTAATTGAGCAACGAGTGATTGCGCGCCAATTTTATCAATATAACGTAATGGTCCACCTAAAAAAGGTGGGAAGCCAATACCAAATATTGCGCCTATGTCACCATCTCTAGCATTACGAACAATACCTTCATCAACACAGCGTGCCGCTTCATTAAGCATCATGTAAGTACAACGTTTAGCAATTTCATTAGCTGATAATTTACCTGTTGGGTTAATGTTTAGCAGGGTATAAATACTTTCATCAACCTGCTTGCCTTTCTGCTTAGTCATTTTTTTGACCTTAGCGCCATATAAGTAAAAACCTTTGTTCGACTTTTTACCTAAACGACCATCATCTAATAATTTACTAAACGCGTCAGGAGCGGCAAAGCGATCACCTAAATCAGCTTGGAGAATGGGCCCTATTTTCGCGCCAACATCAATACCTACTTCATCAAGTAACTGCATTGGTCCAACCGGAAAGCCAAAGCTAACCAGTGCGTTATCGAGTTTATCAATAGGCTCTCCGGCAAGTAATAAAATAGCGGCTTCGTTCATGTAAGGCGCTAAAATACGGTTAACATAAAAACCGGCTTTATCTTTTACGACAATGGGCGTTTTACCCTGTTTTTTAGCAAAAGCAACGGTAGTAGAAATAGTTTTATCCGAGGTTTTTCCTTTGTCAGATAAATGAGGAATAATTTCCACTAATGGCATTTTATCTACGGGTGAAAAGTAATGTAAACCAATAACATTTTCTGGACGCTGTGCTTTCGCGGCTATTTTTTCAATAGGTAAACTTGAGGTATTACTCGCAAAAATAGTGCTTTGTTTAGTATTTTGTTCAATTTCTGCCACCATTTTTTGCTTTAATGACAAGTCTTCAAAAACTGCTTCAATTACAATATCAACGGTTTTATAACCTGAGTAGTCAATCGTGCCTGTAATCATTGCTAACTGTTTTTGCATTTCACTTTTTTGCATAAAACGACGTTTTACTTTTTTATTCAGTAAATTGTAACTGTAGTTAAGTGCGTGACTAATACCTTGATGAGCAATATCTTTAATACGTGCTGGAATTTTTGCTTTAGTTGCAGTCACAAAAGCAATACCACCGCCCATTAACCCACCGCCTAATACGCCAACTTTGTTAATTTTTTCAGGAAGAACATCGGCAACGCCCTGCTCTTTTTTCATTTCTGTGGTGGCAAAAAACAAATGACGTAATTGTACCGACTCAGGGCTCATGGCCAATTCAGCAAAATGATCCGCTTCTATTTGATAACCTTTAGCAGGCGACTCTTCTAGCCCTGTTCGTATACAGTCAATAATTTTAAGAGGTGATGGGTAATTACCTTTTGTTTTTGACAATACTGACTTTGTTGCTTGTTTATAAACAATACTACGGCCGAAAGCAGTATCTTCTAGCAATCTATTCAGCAAAGATTTTTTACCTTTTGCTTTAGCGCTAGTTTGAGCTTTACCCGTTTTCTTACCAGAGAGCGCCATTTTTTCAGCGGTTGCTAATAAAATACTTGGTGACACAACAGCATCCACCAATCCTGATTTTAAGGCTTGTTTAGCTCTCAATTGCTTACCGGTTAACATCATATCAAGTGCTTTTTGTACGCCAACTAATTGCGGTAAACGCTGTGTACCACCACTGCCGGGTAATAAACCTAATTGTACTTCTGGTAGCCCTAATGCCGTTTTAGTACTGTCACTACAAACCCGTGAATGACATGCCATAGCAAGCTCTAAACCACCGCCTAAACAAGGACCATGAATAGCGGCAACTACAGGGATCGTTAATTGCTCTACCTGAGAAAAAATCATTTGCCCTTGGCGAGAAAGTGCAACCACTTCTTCGGCCGTTTTACAGTCATTAATCATCTTAATATCTGCACCGGCAACAAAAGAGCCTGCTTTACCGCTACAAAGCACAACACCGGCAATTGAATTATCAGCCTTAATTTCAGTCAATACATCTGTGATTTGCTCAGCAAATTCAGCTTTTAGCGTATTCATGGTATCGCCAACAACATCCATCACTAAATGAACAATACCATTTTCTTGGCGAACTAAAGTAAAAGCACTGGCTTGAACGTTTTCGCTACTCGGTAACTCGCGGCTCGAAACTTGCTCACTGTCAACTTTCTCTTCGCTACTCGGTACTTTACTTGGTACTTTTTTATTATCAGTCATTAGTCTGTCTCCACTATCATCGCTGCGCCTAAACCACCAGCCGCACAGGCGGTGGTCAACCCTACACCGCCACCACGACGATTCAATTCATTCAGTGTTTGCGTTATTAAACGAGCGCCTGTTGCTGCAAACGGGTGACCATAAGCTAAAGAGCCCCCCATAACATTAAATTTTGTCATGTCAATTTCACCAATAGCTTTATCACGACCTAAATGTTCCTTGGCAAATTTATCACTCGCAAACATTTTCATATTCGCTAATGCTTGTGCGGCAAAAGCTTCATGCATTTCAATTAAATCTAAATCAGCCAATTCCATTCCTGCGCGTTTTAATGCAATAGGCGTGGCATAACTTGGTCCCATGAGCATGTCTTGCCAAACATCAATAGCAGCAAAGCCATAACTACGAATATAACCTAACGGGGTATAACCTAGCTCTTTTGCGCGTCCTTCGCGCATCAATAAAATGGCTGCGCCACCATCCGTTAATGGCGTACTTGTGGCCGCGGTAACCGTTCCGTGTTTACGATCAAACACCGGACGAAGTTTGGCATAACCGGCTAAGTCTGAATTTTCTCGAATGCAATTATCTTTATCAATAAAGCCTTTATAAGGTTCAGTGTGCGCACTCATCACTTCGCCTGCTAATTTTCCATCATGCCAACTTTGCGTTGCTAATGTATGAGAGCGATGTGCTAACGCATCTTGATCTTGACGAGATATTTGATAGGTTTTTGCCATTTGCTCAGCAGTTTGTCCCATAGAAATACCCGTAGAATATTCTGCAACACCTGGAGCAACCGGAATTAAATCTTTAAAACCCAACTGACGAATAAGGGCTATTTTTTGTCCTAAGGTTTTTGTTTTGGTTAAATCTAATAAAGTACGCGCTAATTTTTTAGACACGCCAACAGGCGCAACCGAGGTAGAATCGGCACCACCGGCAATACCTACATCAACAAAGCCAGCCATAATTGACTCAGCAATATTTACTGTTGACTGAAAACTTGTTGCACAGGCACGAGACACACTATAAGCATCGGTATCCACATTCATCCCCGTACCTAAAACAATTTCACGTGCAATATTAGGGGCTTCTGGCATTTGTACAACTTGTCCAAAAACACATTGATCAATAATAGCGGGATCTACATCATGCTTTTGCAATAGTTCGTTAACCACTAGTTTTCCTAAATCAACAGCAGGAACACCATGAAATGCCGTAGCTTGCTTAGCAAATGGTGTGCGTAAGCCGGCGACAATAGCAATACGCTCACCATTTGATGTTGTCAGTTTTTTCATTATGATTTCCTATTCTATTGATTTTTAGTTGTTTTTATTTGTTTCTCATAAGATAACACCGCCACCAAGAGGTCTGACCTCTTAAAAGGCGAAATTTATTCTAACGAATTTAAAAAAAAATTCAATGACTGATTTTTTACAAAGCAACGTTCAAACTAGATAGTTTGAACTTTTTTCAATGAACATAGACAAATATAGACTAAATTCGAGAATAAAATTGTTACAACTTATTATTGTTTGCCTTGTTTTCTTTAAGATAAACCTTATATAAAATACACCTTTGAAAAACAACTTTACTAAAAGATAAAATAGCCATGGCAATTGAACATTTTTCAGCATTAAAACAACACTTATCCAAACAAATTATCGGCCAACCTGCTTTCGTTGAAAATTTACTCATTGCCTTATTAGCTGACGGACATTTAATTGTTGAAGGGCCGCCGGGTCTTGCTAAAACACGTGCCGTTAACGCATTAGCCGATGGTTTAGAAGCTGACTTCCACCGCATTCAATTTACACCTGACTTGTTACCTGCCGATTTAACCGGCACCGACATTTATCGTCCTGAAGATGGCACCTTTGTTTTTCAACCGGGTCCTTTATTTCAAAATTTAGTATTGGCTGACGAAATTAACCGTGCTCCGGCTAAAGTACAATCCGCATTATTAGAAGCCATGGGCGAAGGACAAATTACCGTTGGTCGTAAAACTTACCCACTGCCTAAGCTATTTTTGGTTATGGCAACACAAAACCCAATAGAGCAAGAAGGTACTTATCCGCTACCTGAAGCACAGTTAGATCGCTTTTTAATGCATGTAGAAATTGATTACCCTGATGCAGCAAGTGAACTTGATATATTAAAATTAACCCGTGGCGAGGCACTAGTAAATACTAATGCTGACGCTAACACTCAAGCTAATACCCAAGAAAAGAAATCAAGTGAGTTAAGAGTATTAAGTCAACGTGAAATTTTTTCAGCCCGAGAGCAAGTACTGAATATTCACATGGCTCCGGCATTAGAAACCTACATGGTTGATTTAATTATTGCCACTCGCCAACCTGAAAAATATGATGCAAAATTAACTTCGTGGCTCGCTTATGGCGCAAGTCCACGTGCTACTATTGCTCTTGACCGCTGCGCTCGCGCTCGCGCTTGGTTACACAACCGTGATTTTGTTAGCCCCGAAGACATTCAAGCCGTCTTTCATAATGTATTAAGGCATCGTATTTTATTAAGCTATCAAGCTGAGGCGGAAGGTATTACCGCTAATCAATTGTTAGACCACTTACTTAGTTTAGTGGCTGTTGCTTAACGGCTATTTTATTTATTAAACATTGATTAAATGTTTTATTAGGTAATAGGTAATAGATAAATTTATGTGGTTTAACCGTAAAAAACAACAAACTACCAAGCAAGAGGTAGCGATAGAAAGCTGCCAATCTATGCTTGCTAGTATCAATAGTAATGGCGTTAGCCTAGCAATGCCTGAGTTGCTGCATTATCAAAATAAAACCGCTTTAATTGACTTGTCTGCTCGAAAAAATATTCACGGGCAAATGTCAGGCAATTATTTATCACGAAGCAAAGGTCGTGGTATGGAATTTGATGAAGTACGTCACTATCAAACTGGTGATGATATTCGCGCTATCGACTGGCGAGTTACCGCGCGTACTGGTAAAACTCATACTAAACTTTTTCGTGAAGAAGTTGAACGCCCAGTATTAATTGCCACCGACTTAAGCGACAGCATGCACTTTGGTAGCCAGTTACTGTTTAAATCAGTGCAAGCGAGCCATTTAGCCGCTTTAGTGGCTTGGCATACCAAATCACGAGGCGACCGTTTAGGCGGTATCGTTTTCAATAATAGTGATCATTTAGAGTTAAAGCCACGTAGCCGTAAAGAAGGTGTTTTGCATTATTTGCATGCACTAAAGAGTTTGCATGCCTTAAAATGCTTACAGACATTAAAGAATACTACTGACATAGCAGCTGAAAATGAACAGAATTATTTCAGCCAAAACTGTGCGCGTATTCGACAATTAGCAAAACCCGGCAGCTTAGTTTACCTTATTACCGATGCACAACAGCTAGCTTTAAATGATACTGAGCAACAACAAAATTCTTTACGACATTTATCACAAATCAATCAGCATTGTGAATTAGTTATCTGCTTAATTGAAGATCCTTTAGAACAAAAATTACCCGTAAGTGCTGTTAAATTAAATGTTACCTTAACCGATGGCACACACCGCCAACAACTAACCTTGGGTGATAAGAACACGGCAACACGTTATCAACGTCAAGCGTTGGTAATAACCGAAAAGCGTCAACAACTGTTAAGTAAAACAGGTGCACGAGTAATACATTTTAGTGCAGGACAAACACTTGAAGCGCAGTTAAAAACAGGAGCTGACTTATGCAATCCGTAGTACCTAAAACAGTACCTGCAACTATGCCTTCAACCGTACCTTCAACTATGCCAACTGCACCTGCGACAATGCCACAAGCGCCAACGTTGCAATTAAATGACATTCATTTACCTGAGCAAATTAGTGATTTTCCAGTAGCACTGGGTTGGTGGGTATTGGCTATTATCATTTTCATTGTTGTTATTTGGCTAGTCAAAAAAATAGTTAACCATATTGCGCTGAGTAAAAATAAAAAAATAGCACTCAAACAATTAGCTGACAATGAAACAATGACTCGTGCTAATAGCACCGCCTTACTAAAATGGGCGGCATTACATTATTTTAAACGTGATCAATTAGCAAAATTATATGGCGAGAAATTTCAACATTTTCTTGCGCAACAGCTACCAATAAAACACCAACAAAGATTTATTGAATTAACTTCTGCCGGTTTTACTGAGCAATATCAATTAAACGATGAAAACACTGTAGATAGTAACTTTAATCAAGGTGTAAAGCTTTGGTTAATACAAGCGCTTCCTAACAAATTACCGACTAAGCCAAACACCATTAAAACAGCAGAAAATGAGGTCAACCAATGATAAGTTTAGCTTGGCCTTGGTTATTACTATTATTGCCATTACCTTTATTCGTTTATTGGCTACCCGCCAAAAACAAAAACAAACATACTACGGCGCTTAAAATGCCAGTATTAATTGAAGCTCAAATAGTAACAACACAGAGCAGTAAAAATCAGAAAATGCCTTTAATTATTCTGTCATTATGCTGGCTTTTAGTGGTGTTAGCATTAAGCCGACCACAGTGGCTTGGTGAAGCTATTGATATCCCAACCGAAGGTCGAGAAATGATGATTGCGGTTGATTTATCTGGCAGTATGCAAGTAGAAGACATGAGTCTCAATGGTCGCACGGTAAATCGCCTTGATATGCTAAAAAATGTTTTAGGTAGTTTTATTGAACGTCGAGTTGGCGATCGTCTTGGCTTAATTTTATTTGCTGACGATGCTTACATGCAAACACCAATGACCTTTGATCGAAAAACCGTAAAACAAATGTTAGATGAAAGTGTTTTAGGATTAGTGGGCAGAAAAACAGCCATTGGTGATGCCATGGCATTAGCGGTAAAACGCTTTGATGCAAAGCAAGAGTCGAATAAAGTATTGCTGTTATTAACCGATGGACAAAACACCGCAGGGAAAATTTCGCCAGAGCAAGCACTAGAATTAGCGGTAGCCAAAAACATTACCATTTACACTATCGGTATTGGCGCAGACGTTATGCTGCAACAATCTTTATTTGGTACTCGTCGTGTTAATCCGTCAAGCGAGTTAGACGAACAAAGTTTGGCCAATATTGCCGAAAAAACAGGTGGAAAATATTTCCGCGCAAAAGACAGCCAAGGCATGAGTCAAATATACCATTTACTTGACCAACTTGAACCAGTAGAACAAGACCAACAACAAATGCGACCATTAAGCGCGCTTTTTTATTGGCCACTCTCTGCGGCTTTAATCTTGTGTTTTGGTTATTTTATTATCACGCATTTGTCCTCAGTATTTACCATTAAACAAAAACCACAAGGACAATAAAAATGACCGACTTTATCAATAATTTTCATTTTCTTCGTCCGTTATGGTTATTCGCACTTATTGGCTTAATTGTTATTTTATTCAGCTTAAAAAAATATCGCTTTAATCAATCACCTTGGCAACAATTTCTGCCTGAACACTTAACGAAGGTATTGTTAGAAAGTTCAAATAACACAAATAATTCAAACAAAAAAAATAAGTCAGCCAACAGTAACCATTACTTTTATTTATTGAAACCTTTCATCATTGGTCTACTCACTATTATTGCCTTAGCGGGCCCTGCGTGGGAAAAACTGCCTCAGCCCGTTTATCAAACAGAACGTGGATCTGTACTGATCATGGATATGTCATACTCGATGTATTCAACTGATATAAAACCCAATAGGTTAACGCGCGCTAGGTTTAAAGCCGTTGATTTATTATCAAATATTAACGAAGGTGATATTGGTTTAGTTGCCTATGCTGGCGATGCTTTTATTATTAGCCCACTAACTCAAGACATTAAAAACATTGAATTATTACTCCCTTCTTTATCACCAGACATAATGCCTGCCCTTGGTTCAAACCCATTAGCCGCGTTAACACTTGCCCATGAAATGTTAATCAATGCCGGTCATCTCAACGGTGATATATATTGGTTTACCGATGACGTAGACAACGAAGATTTAGGCGACATTTATGCTTGGTCTGATAAATTTGGTCATCACCTAAATATTTTAGGCATTGGCACTCAAGCAGGTGCGCCAATAACCTTGCCAAGTGGCGAGTTATTAAAAGATGATTGGGGCGCAATTGTTGTTCCTAAGCTGCCTAATAAAAAATTAGCGGCATTAAGCAAACGCGGTCAAGGAAGTTACCAAACTATCAGTAATGATGAAAGTGATGTAAACACGTTAACCTATAAAAGCGATTTAAGAAAAACGAGTCAAGATAATAAAGAGCAGACATCACAAATAGATCAAGCCGGCGATCAATGGCAAGAACAAGGTCCTTGGTTAATTGCCTTCATTATACCCTTGCTATTAAGTTACTTTCGAAGAGGAAGCACCATTTTCATCATGCCGTTGCTTAGTTTACCGCTACTGCTATTACTCAGCTCAGTAATTGTTAGCTTACCCTCTTACGCAAATGATAAAGAAACTAGCAGTGCTCTTAATGACACGACTAATGACAGCAGTGACATAAACACGCAAGCTGTAGAAGCAGCACCTTCAATGCTAAGTGCTACATGGAACAATTTATGGCAAACAAAAGATCAACAGGCACAAAAAAAATATAACCAAGAAGATTATCAATCTGCTGCACAGCAATTTGAAAACGCACAATGGCAAGGCAGTGCCCATTATAAAGCAGGTAATTATCAACAGGCACTTGATGCTTACAAAACAAATGACTCGGCTGACGCTTTATATAATCAAGGTAATGCCTTAGCGCAACTGCAGCAATATGAACAAGCACTTACGACTTACCAAAAGGCCTTAGAAAAAAATCCTGATTTGACTGACGCACAAGAAAACATCGAAAAAATAGAAGAACTGCTTAAACAGCAAAAAGAGCAAGAGCAGCAAAAACAAGACGGCGATGACTCTCAAAATAAAAGTGAGGATCAAAAGCAAAACGATCAACAGCAAAGTGAAAACGGTGACCAAGACAAACAAAGTGATCAACAAGACAGTAAAAACGACAATCAACAACAAAACAGTGAAAAGCCAAACGAACAAGAAAACGCTCAACAAAGCGATAATAAAAAACAGCAAGAGCAAGAAAAGCAAAAAGAGCAACAGAAACAAGAAGAGCAAGCACAGCAAGAACAAGAAAAAAACAACGACGAACAAGCTAAAGATAAAAAGCAAGGCAGTGCTCAAATAACCGATCAGCAGCAAAGCAAAGAAGAGCAACAAAAACACCAACAACTTTTAAATATGGTAACTGATGATCCTTATTTGCTGTTACGTAATAAAATGCAATTAGAATATCAAAAGCGTAAACAAGAAGGCACGCGTCAAGGAGTAAAGAAAAAGTGGTAAAAATTATACTTAAGCAAAGCACAAACGTTATTAATACCTTCTTTTGTAAAAAACTTTTCAAAAAGCTTAACAACGTATTTTATCGAATACTTTTCGTGCTCTCGAGCTTACTCTTTAGTTCAGTAACTTTGGCATTAACCAGTGTAAATGCCACAGTAGACAAAAATCCAGTTGTAATGAATGAATCCATTGTATTAACAGTGGTTGCTGATGACAGTATGGATGGCGACAGCCTTGATACCTCACCGTTATTAACCGATTTTATTGTTGGTCGTAACGCTGTTAGCTCACAAACAAGCATTGTCAATTTTTCAGCAACCCGTACAACGCGCTGGCAAATAGTGCTAATACCGAGAAGAACAGGAGCACTTACCATTCCGCCACTCACTGTTGAAAATGTCCAAAGTAAAGCCATCACGGTAAAGGTTTTAAATGCAGGATCACCCCAAGCAAATTCACTGGGTTTAAAGGGTCAACAAGACGTTTTTATTACCGCTAAACTTTCCTCTAAAGAAGTTTATGTACAACAATTATTAACGCTTTCGATAAAGTTACATATTGGCGTGCAACTGCAACGTGGCAGTTTAACAGAGCCAACATTAACTGATGCAAATATTGAACAAATAGGAAAAGATCAAGAAAGTGACAGTATTATTAATGGCAAACGTTATCGTGTTATTGAGCGCACTTACGCAATAACACCGCAAAAAAGTGGTCAATTCATCGTAGAGTCTCCGATGTTTTCGGGGGATATGACGGTGCAATCTCAAAGGCGATCAAACTTTTTAAGCTTTAACGAAACTAAACCTATCAATGTTAGGGGTGACAAATTAGCACTCAACGTTTTACCTATTCCAGATAGTTACTTAACGAAGGCAAATAACACCAATAATAATTCCGCTTGGCTGCCTAGTGAGTTGCTAACGCTACACCAAGAATGGCAACCTCAAGATGCCAATTTTGTTGTCGGTGAGCCAATAACTCGCACAATTACGCTTACCGCCGCAGGTCTTGCCAAAGCACAATTACCTAAAATAATAATGAATGCGCCCAAAGGGTTGAAAATTTACCCCGACCAAGCTGAGCTTCATTCAAATTTAACCAAAGAGCGTTTGGTCAGCCAGAAAAAACAAAATTTTGCGCTTGTTGCCAGCTATGCGGGTGAGTTCACGCTACCTGAAATAAATATTGCTTGGTGGAATACGGTAACAAATAAATACCAACAAACAACATTGCCGGCACAAACCATTATTGTTAAACCAAACAGTGACGGTGAAGGTTTTATCAGCCCTAAAAAAGAAAAAGTATCCAATACTTCAAGTGAAAATAAAACAGAAATTGCGCCGTCGTCAATAGCTTTACCTCAGTCTGTAGTTAAAGAAGATAAAAACTTACAGTGGCTATTCTTGGCTTTATGGTTATTAACAATACTCGCTTGGCTAGTACATGTTTTTTGGCTAAAAAAGAAAAGTAGCACCACTTCACCAGCAATCACTTCAACCACAAACATTTTAGCAAGTTCAGCCTTAAAAAATGGCTCTGAAAAACACCAGTACCTCGCACTTTTAGCGGCCTGTAAACAAAACCAAGCACAACAAGCATTGACTTTGCTATTGCCTTGGCTAATCAGCAGTCAATCATCAGCAACACAGATCATTACTAGCTTAGATCAAGCGCTAACGTTAATAACACAAGCATCATTTACCCTTGCCGTAAACAACTTACAAACCCACCTTTATGGTAAATCAGCACACCTAAATAACGCATGGCAAGGTAGCGATTTACTATCCGCAATACAACAACTGAATAAGTTATCAATAAAGTCGAATAAAGAGACTATTATTAAAATAAACCCATAAAAGAATAATAAATTGAAATAAGCCGAAATAAGTTCGGCTTATTTCAGGTCTCTAACAGTATGCTAACTAAACAAACAAGATACGAAGCTTTAGTAAAAGCCTTACATGGTGATTTATATCGATATGCTTATTGGTTATGTCATGAAAAGCAAGTTGCTGAAGACTTAGTACAAGAAACCTTTTTACGTGCCTGGCGCGCCCTTGATTCATTGAAAGATGAAAAAGCGGCAAAGTCGTGGTTAATTACTATTTTAAGACGAGAAAATGCCAGACGTTTCGAGCGTAAACGTTTTGAAATGAGTGAATATGAAGAAGCAACAATTGTTGATGTTAATTCTACCAGTTCGGAGCAAGAAATTGAAAACCACTGGTTAAGAGAAAAAATATCACAATTACCCGCTGAATATTCAGAGCCCTTAATATTACAAGTGCTCGGTGGTTTTAGTGGTGAAGACATCGCCGCAATACTTGATCTTAATAAAAACACCGTAATGACCCGCTTATTTAGAGCGCGTAATCAGTTAAAAGATGCCATAGAGGCAGAGCCGGAAAAGCGAGGATTATACTGTGGTTGATTCAAATAGGGTTAATTCAAATACAGTTAACTCAAATATAGACGGTTCAAATATGGATGACTTGCAATTTAGACGTATGATATACGCAGAGCCAACAACTCAAGATGAACAAGTACTTGCAGCGCAACACGCCGATCCTGCAAAAAAGCAATTTGCGCAAGAATTATGTCAACTTGATGAAAAACTAAAAAAAGCGTTAAATGTGCCAGTTCCTGATGATTTATACAATAAACTCATTTTGCGCCAAACCTTAGCAACGCATCAAATACAAAAGCGTAAAAAACATAAAAAACGCATACATTTAGCCTTGGCGGCATCCGTTGCAATCATCGGCGGTTCAATGGTTAATTTTATGCAATTTTCAAGTGCATATACCAACTTAGGTGATTACGCTTTAGCGCATGTTTATCATGAACAAAATGTATTTTCTAACCTTGATGAAAACCGCGTTAGCTTAACATCATTAAATCAAAAAATGGTTGCTTTTAATGGTAGCTTTACAAAATCATTAGGTCACTTAATATCAGCAGATTATTGCCGGTTTGATGGTATGAAAAGCTTACATCTTGTTTATCAAGGATTAACCAGCCCTGTTACTATTTTTGTTGTTCCTAAAAATGAACAATTGGCATTTAGTGCTAAATTTAACGATGAGTATTTATATGGTGAATCGTTAGGCTTTAAAGACTCGAATATTATTGTCATCGCCGATAAAAATGAATCGCTTCAAGCGTGGGAAAAAAATATTAGACAAAATATTTCTTGGGCTATTTAAATGATGACTCTTGGCTCAGCAAAAGCTTGATTTTCACTGTAGGTGGTAATTTATTGCTCTTATGTTGAACTAGTTTAACAACATATCAAGTACCACAAAAAGTTTGATAATACTGCTCACCATCAACATCAGTATCTTGATATTTTTTGGTTTCTGCAATTTCTTGATAAGGCGATCGCAATACCTTAAGAAACTCATTAACCACTTCAGTATCAACACCAGATTTACTTTCGCAGCGCGCCAGAATCGTTTCTACATGATGATTCCGAGGAATAACGACAGGGTTATTTTTCATCATTAACACTTTAGCTGAATTAAGGTGTTCATTTGACTTTTCAAGTGCATTTTCAAGACATAAACGCCATTGTTTATACCAAGTTCCCAACGTGTTTTTTAAAGATTGAGCTATCTCTTCATCATCAAGTGATTGCGTTAATAATAAAAAAGTTTGAGTATAATCTAGTCCTTCTTTTTGCATGATGGCGAGTAAGTCATTTATTAACACTTTGTTAGGTCTGACCGCCAAATCCTCATTAGCGTTACTACTAATACGATTAATGGTGCTGTTACCAATATTTTCATCATCACTATGATCAAGTTCAAAGCCTAGTTTATTTGAAAACATAGTAAAATAGGCTTGATCAAAATCTACGCTAAACTTTCTAATAATGGGTTCAACTTGTGCTAATGCTTTGTCTTCATCACTATTAACTAAAGGTAATAAACAATCAGCAAGGCGCGCCATATTCCATTGGGCAATCTTTGCTTGATTGCCAAACGCATAACGTTTATAGGTATCTATTGAGCTAAATGCCGCCTTTTCATGGTAACTTCCCATCATTGCACAAGGGCCAAAATCAATGGTTTCCCCTGAAATGGCCGTATTATCCGTATTCATAACACCATGAATAAAACCAACACGTAACCATGCAACAATCAAGGTAACTTGATTGGCAATCACTCGCGCTAAAAATTGCAATGTACGTTGTTCAAAGTTGTCTTCAGCACTAATATCAGAGGTAATATCAGAGATAATATCAGTGTTAATATCAGGAAAATGACGGGTTATTGCATATTCAGTCAGTTTTTTTAATGAGTTGATATCGCCACGAGCCGCAAAATATTGAAAGCTGCCAACACGAATATGACTAGCCGCTACACGCGTAACAACTGCGCCATCTTTAGCCGCACCTCGATAAATAGTTTCCCCTGTACCAACAACCGCCAAACATCGAGAGGTAGGCACACCCAGTGAATACATGGCTTCACTCATGATATATTCACGAATAGCGGGAGCAAGCGCACAACGACCATCTCCTTGCCTTGAAAATTTTGTTCTACCTGAGCCTTTCAGTTGAATATCTCTTCGTACATTATCAACGTCAACCACTTCACCCAATAGATGAGCACGGCCATCGCCTAATTGCGGATTAAAATGACCAAACTGATGACCTGAATAGGCAAGCGCTATAGGTTCAGCGCCGTTCAGCTCTTGATTACCTGAAAAATATTGCGCTAACAAAGCCTCGTTTTCAGATAATAACTTGGGTACTTTTAAACTTGCGGCAACAGACTCATTCCAAAGTAATAATTTAGGAGACAATCCACCTTCGGGTAAGGAGCGCTGATAAAACTTACCTCCTAGACTTATATATGTATTAGAAAATTTCAACAACGCAGACACTCCAAATGATACTCGACACTCAAAATAAGTGACAAGTTACGGGTTGCGCCCCCCCTATAATTAACTTGTTGTACTTAACTGTTGTTAATCAACGGTAGAGGCGAATTTATTCGCCNNATTGAAATCGCCCCTACAAATTATATTGAAAATTAGCCTGTTACAAATGTAACAACAATTAACGGGAATATAGCCTATGATTAAACTATTACCTTCGAAACTCCCAACTAAAAAATCATTTATGATACGTTAACATTTCATCAAACTTATCGGTGACCACTGATTCTACTTTTGACAATTTACTCACAATAACAATAGCCAAAGTACAGGCAATAAAACCTGGAACTATTTCATACATAATTGAACTAAGTGACTGTCCATTATACGTAATAGGCGCATAAATCCAAATTAACACGGTTAAAGCGCCGGTAATAATTCCCGCTAAAGCACCGTTTCTCGTCATATTTTTCCAGAACAAACATCCGATAACAACAGGACCAAAAGCCGCGCCAAAACCCGCCCACGCATTACTCACTAAAGTTAATATGGTGCTGTCGCGATCATAGGCTAAGAATATAGCGACAAGTGCCACGATAAAAACAGAAACCCTGCCGACAAATACTAATTGTTTTTCACTGGCATCACGATTTAAAAACGCTTGATAAAAGTCACCGGTTAATGAACTTGATGTCACTAAAAGTTGCGAAGAAATAGTACTCATAATGGCCGCTAAAATGGCAGCCAATAAAAAACCAGCAATTAATGGGCTAAATAATATTTGTGATAACACAATAAAAATAGTTTCAGCATCATCTAATTTTAAGCCTGCCTGGGCGGCGTAGGCTCTACCGGCAAGGCCTGTTGCCATAGCGCCAATGATAGTCACTATCATCCAACTCATACCAATATTACGCGCAGTAGGCATATCTTTAACACTTCGAATAGCCATAAATCGTACAATAATATGAGGTTGACCGAAGTAGCCTAATCCCCATGCCATCGTAGAAATAATACCAAGTACAGTCGCACCATTAAACAAGTCTAATAATTTAGGATCAATAGCACTTAAACTTGCCTGCATCTCGCTAAGACCAGTCACTTCATTAATAGTGACTATAGGCACTAAAATTAAGGCAACAAACATAATACAGCCCTGTACAAAGTCAGTTAAACTCACCGCCAAAAAACCACCAAATAATGTATATACAACCACAACACCTGCAGTTATGTATAAACCTACCTCATAATTTAAACCAAATGAGCTTTCAAATAATTTACCGCCGGCAACAACACCGCTTGAGGTGTAAAGGGTAAAAAACACCACAATAACAATAGAAGAAACAACTCTTAACATTCGAGACTTATCATTAAATCTATTTTCGAAAAAATCGGGTAAGGTTATAGAATCATTGGCAATTTCTGTGTAAGTTCTTAACCGAGGTGCAACAATTAAATAATTTAAAAAAGCCCCTATGATCAAACCAACAGCAATCCACAAGCTACTCATGCCCGTAACATACATAGCGCCTGGCAAGCCCATAAGCATCCAACCACTCATGTCTGACGCGCCAGCAGATAATGCGGCTACACTTGGGCTTAAACTGCGCCCACCTAACATGTATCCGGCAACATCACTGGTTGATTTTCGATAGGCATAAACGCCAATGCCTATCATAACGATAAAATATAGTGCTAAAGAAATTAATGTGCCAAGTGCCAAGTATTACTCCAAATAGTTTAGATTTATGTAATTTAACAGGAATATAACCTATCAAGAAAATAAACAGAAATAAATAATGAAAAAAATGCCGCTTTACCATATATTTGTTATTAATAACTTTTGTTTTTCAAGATCCCCTAAATAATTATGTATTTTTACGCGGCTAGACAGCCTATTTTAGACATAAATAAAAAACTTTTTGGCTACGAATTATTATTTCGTGATGGCATTGATAATGTTTTTCCTGATGTTGATGGTGATGTAGCCACAAGCAAAATGATAGAAGCCAGTAAATTTAATATGGACATTACTGATTTTACCAGTAATAAGCCTGCTTTTATCAATTTCACTTTAGAAACCCTCAGTCAAGGTTACCCTGAAATGCTCACTAATGAAGAGTTAGTGGTTGAAATTTTGGAAACAGTGAAACCGGGTAAAAAACTGCTCGCAATATGTAAAGATTTACATAGCAAGGGTTATACCATCGCCTTAGATGATTATGAACATAAAAGTGTCTGGGCGCATTTTTATCCATATATAAAAATGTTGAAAATAGACATTCAACAAAATGATTTAAATGAAATAAATGAGGTTATCGAAGCAATAAAAGATCACCCTCACATTCAACTTTTAGCTGAAAAAGTAGAAACATATGAGGAATACGACCAAGCTCGACAACTTGGTTTTGAATATTTCCAAGGGTTTTTCTTTGCTAAACCAGAAATGGTTAAAACAAAAAGTTTATCGCCATCACAACTGGCAATGGCTGAGCTACTTTACGAAACCTCTAAACCTGAATTAGATCTAAATAGCATTACCCATGTTTTTGAACGTGATGTTTCTTTATCTTATAAATTACTACGCTATGCTAATTCGCCTATATTTAGACGTCGCAATGAAATATCTACCATCAAACAAGCACTGGTTATATTAGGCTCTGGAGAATTAAAACGCTTTATGGGACTTATGTTTGCTATTACCGCAAACCCTGATAAACCAACCGAGTTAATAAAAGTTGCCATGGCTAGAGCTAAGTTTTGTGAGCTTGTTGCCCATGAAATTAAATCGCAAGCAGATGTGTCTATTGCTTTTTTAATCGGCTTGTTATCTATGATCGACGCTATTTTAGATGAAGAACTTGAAAGCATTTTAGCTAAGCTACCACTAGCTGCGGAAATAAAAGAGCCGTTACTGACTCGCAAAGGCACAATGGCTTCTTTAATTATTTTAGTTGAGTTAATAGAACATGCCGAATGGGATAAAACATCTTATGTTATGGAGAAGCTCAAATTAGATAAAGAACTCGTTGCTAAACATTATAGCGAAGCGCTCGCTTGGGCTGATGAACAAAGCCAACTGACGGAGTAAATTAGTTGAGTAAACTAGCCGAATAAACTAGTTTTCATCATTTAAATATTATCAGGAATTCATATGTCAAAGCAAAATAATAAAATAAAATTATTAATAACCACTAGTTCTTGATTAATGATGATGTCTTTTTCATCACTAGCGGTTAAAAATGATATCACTAGCTTAAAAGCAGAAGCGGTTAGTATTGTTAAACAATTTGGTGGCACATTAAAACCTCAACTAAAAAAAGCACTCACTGAAGGTGGTGTTGAACAAGCCATGAAAGTTTGCTCAATTAAAGCACCTGAAATTGCTAAAAATTTAAGTACGAAAACCCACTGGCAAGTAAAAAGAGTCAGTTTAAAAGCACGTAATGAAAAGTTTGCCACACCTGATGCATGGGAAAACAAAGTATTAATGCAATTTGATGAACGTCAAAAGCAAGGTGAAACAGCTAAGAAAATGGCAAAAGCTGAAATAGTGAATAATGAATTTAGATTTATGAAAGCACAAGGCGTTGCACCACTATGCTTAACTTGTCATGGTACTAAATTAGATGAAAAAACTAAAAAATTATTAGCTCAATATTATCCTGACGATAAAGCAACGGGCTATTCTTTAGGACAAATTAGAGGGGCATTTAGCTTAACTAAAAAGTTATAAGCTAATTATCTGAATATTTCAAATTAAGTTATTAAAAAAGGCGACAAATGTCGCCTTTTTGTTTCTTTTATTTTAACAAGCTAAAACCCTTGTGGATTTTCAGACTGCCAGCGCCATGTATCGCTGATCATAGTGCTTAAATTTTTGGTTGCTTTCCAGTCTAATAACTCATGTGCTAAATCAGCATTGGCATAAACAGAAGCAAGATCGCCAGTACGTCTAGGGACTATTCTATAAGGGATATCTTGAGCACTTACTTGTTTGAACGTAGTCACTATTTCTAATACGGAAGTGCCGTTACCGGTACCTAAGTTTATAGGCCGACAACCCGTTAATTTATCTAAGTTTTGTAAGGCTTTAACATGGCCTTGAGCTAAATCAACCACATGAATATAATCACGCACGCCAGTACCATCAACGGTATCATAATCATCACCAAACACTTGCAACTGCGCTAACCTTCCTACTGCAACTTGGGCAACATAAGGTAAAAGGTTATTAGGAATACCATTGGGGTTTTCACCAATCAACCCTGACTCATGTGCGCCAATAGGATTAAAATAGCGTAAACAAGCAATTTTCCACTCGCTATCACTTTTCGCTAAATCAAAAAGAATATCTTCAATCATTAACTTAGTTTGACCATAAGGGTTTGTTGCTGACGTAGACATGGTTTCATTTAACGGAGAAACATTATCGCCATAAACTGTTGCAGAAGAGCTAAATACAAGCTTTTTCACTTTATGCTTCGCCATAACTTGTAATAAAGTAATAGAACCAGAAACATTATTAAAATAATAATTTAATGGTTTTTCGCTAGACTCGCCAACGGCTTTTAAACCGGCAAAGTGAATAACAGCGTCAATGTTATACTGCTCAAAAACAGTATTTATCGCATCATGATCACAAATATCCGCTTTTATAAAAGTGACTGTTTTACCCGTAATTTGTTTTACCCGATCTAATACTTTTGTTGATGAATTTGACAAATTATCAACAATAATAATGTCTTGCTCTTTCCCTTCTTTAGAGACCAAGTTTTGCAGCTCAACTACCGTATGACTACCAATATAGCCGGTACCGCCAGTGATTAATAAACTCATGATATTTCCTTGTATTGATTCAGCTTGTCGCTAATTTTTGCAACTTATACCAATTTGATTAAA
>JAOPTQ010000095.1:0-1345 GCA_051531915.1 Colwellia sp.
CAATGGCCATCATCATAGGTGACTTCAAATTCAGTATCGTCATATACTATTGCGATAGGCGACATAAGGCTTGAGTGATTGAGTAATGACTGAGGAGACCATGTGTAATGAGGGTCGGATTCATAAACTCCTTGGGTGAGTTTGAGTGCATTAATGAATGGAGTTCCGCTTGTTCCATTGAGGAGTTGTATCGTCAATTCACCATCGGAAATTGTTACGGTCTCTGTAAAAGTATAGGCACTATTTTTTCCCACTTGATCTATGATATCAAGATTAGTTTTAAAGCGTGTACCTTCAACCTCTATATTAAATGTACGCTCACCTTTGTTACTGTAATGTGTTTCTGCAAACATCAATGTCAAGCTATAGGTTCCATTCTCTGCTTGCTTTGTTAAGGTCATGTCACCCGTACCATAGAGTTCTGCATTGCTATAGAGTTCAGTGTCTTCTGTATCTGTTATAACAGCAACAGTACCTCCACTAGAGTAGCTATAGTTTTCTGAAGAATCATAGTCAATGCCATCACTTCCGCTAAAAGCTGTACCTCCGAAATTAACCGCCCACACTTTTTCTTGTTCCATAACAGGCTCGGTATAATCACGACTATTATAGTTTAAAATAGTTGGTTCACCCATACAGACAAATTGCTCCCCTCCGAAACTCATATCAATAGGAACCACTCGAATAGTAAGGTCTGAAGTGTCTTTACGGATACCGTCTTCTGTTTCTACATCGATAATCACTGTATATACAAAAGGTCCATCGCCCATATCGCTTTGGGGTGTAAATAGATATGCTGAGTCTCCGCTATTGGTAATTGGTTCGACCATATCCCAATCAGTTGACTTATTACTACTCCATGAATAAGCAACACCACCTGATGCAAGGAGTGTAATTGGTTTATTGCAGGCGAGAGTATAATTCTTTATTCCGATTGTCCCGACCCCTACAAACGACTCTTCTTCTGAAAAACCAGAGTAATATCCGCCGCCACCAACATTATTGTCTTGAAAAACAGCACTTGCATTAAGGGCTTTATCCGAAGTAATATGCACATCAGAATGTACGCCTCCAAAGATGGACTCATCGGAAATAGTATAGGTCACCCAATCTGAATTGCCAGTTACCACCGCAGGGCTTTGTAATAACAGAGTGCCATTCACATGTACTTCTGCATCTACCTGTGTAAAAATAGAGTAAGAAGGTGTGCCTACTTTTCCGATTCCTGATATATAGACCTCTTTGGTGGAATTACTGTTGAGAGGGGGAACCAGAATAAGACCACCGGTCTGAAGTTTGTCAGCACCTGCCAAAGTCTGGTAGGCGTAAATATTTTTAGTCGACT
>JAOPTQ010000096.1:0-39127 GCA_051531915.1 Colwellia sp.
GGGGATTCCTCAGGCTTTAGCCCATCAATTTGACGGCATAAATGCCGACCTACATTTAGTTCATAATAGTCCTCTCTTCGCGAAGCGAATTTGAGCCTAAGCGAAAAGCCTTGGCGTGAGGTTGTTAATTTTGTTACCCCCTGTAAGGATAAGAAGTGTGTTGGAAATCAATTTTACCAATGAACAATTAATAGCCCTTAAAAAATTAGACAAAACATTAGAACCAACTAAAATTATTGAATTATTTGGCAAGTCAGCACCAAATTCAGATGAATTGGTGCAGGTGTTAAAAGCATCAAATGCGCTTTATCGTTCAGGTATTTCAGTTATAACTGATCAACAATATGATTTATATATTTCTATGTTAAGAGATATAAATCATCTGCACCCCTACCTTAATAACGTAGAGCCGGAGGTTTTAACTGAGGCTAAAACCGTTGAACTGCCAAAAAGAATGTTATCGACAGAAAAGTCTTATTCTGTGGATGATATTCAAAAGTGGCTTAAAAGAATTTTAAAAGCAGCTCAAGAAATAAATATTTCAGAAGATGATATTCAAATTCGTGTAACCCCTAAACTTGATGGTTACGCTGCTTTTGATGATGGCTTAACGCTATATACGCGTGGCGACGGTTATAGAGGCCAAGACATAACAAGAGCTTTTGATAAAGGTTTAAAGGTTGCTCTTGATGGCAAAAGAGGTTTAGGGGCTGGCGAAATAGTCATTAAAAAAAGTTACTTTAATACGGAGCTAAGTGAGACGTTTGAAAATTCACGGAATATTCAAGCTGCTATAATCGCGGAAAAAAAAGTAGATAAATCTATTCAAAAAGCAATTGATGAAGGCGCATGTGTTTTTTTCCCTTTTCAATTAATTGAACATTGGACCGGACATCATAGCGAAGTACTTGCCGACTTTGAAAATATCGTTGAAAAAATGTTCAACGCAGTTGATTTTGATATTGATGGTGTGATTTTTGAAGCAACAAATGAAGCATTAAAAGCGCATATGGGCGCTACTAGACATCATCATAGATGGCAAATAGCGTTTAAAATTAATGAAGACTCGGCTGATGTAAAAGTTATTAAAATAGTTCCTCAAACATCTAGAACCGGTCGTATTTCTCCCGTTGCAGAATTAGAACCCACTAAACTTAGCGGGGCAACTATAAGTAGAGTAACAGTACACCATTACAAAATGGTTAAAGATAAAGGAGTTGGCTCTGGTGCCGTTGTTCAAATTGTTAGAAGTGGTTTAGTGATACCTAAAATTGAAAAAGTTATTACCGCGGTAGAGCCTAATCTTCCTAGCGTTTGTCCAAGTTGCGAAACTCATCTTATTTGGGAATCTGATCATCTCATTTGCCCTAATAAAACCGATTGTCCGGCGCAAACAGAAAATACCTTAGTTCACTTTTTTAAAACATTAGGCAACAATGATGGCTTTGGTCCTAAAGTGATAGCAAAACTTCATGAGTCGGGAATGAATAGAATTCATGATATTTATGAAGGCATAACACATAAATTTTTAGGATTTGGTTTTGGTGAAAAAACGGCTAAAAATTTAGTTGACCAGTTAAGAGCAAGTAAAACCATTGAAATAGAAGACTGGAGATTTCTTGCCGCTTTCGGTGTTAGTCGCCTAGCAGGGGGCAATTGTGAAAAGCTACTTCAACATCATTCTATTGTAGAACTATTTGATGTGTCAGTAGAAGACATGGTTAAGATTGATGGTTTTGCTAAACAAAGTGCAGAAGCTATTATTGAAGGCTTGGAAAATGTTAGAGAAGAATTTTTCAAAGTATATTTACTTGGTTTTAAATTAGCCGTAACGCCAAAGCAATCAGAGCAGTCAAATAACGACACTCCAATTGCAGGTAAGCTTGTTGTTTTTACTGGCTCTATGACTCAAGGCTCAAGAGGAGATATGGAGAAACACGCTAAATTACTGGGGGCAAAAGTTGGAAAGTCTGTGTCGGGTAAAACGGATTTTCTAGTAACCGGTGAAAAAGTGGGTGAAAATAAGATAAATGCCGCCAAAGATAAAGGCGTTCAGGTGATTTCTGAAAAAGAGTATTTATTGTTAGTGAACGAGTAAGGCTTTGAAAATACAATAGTTTTACAAGTAGTGGAACTAAACCGTAGTTATTCAATAAACCATAAACCCTTATTTACAACACTAGTTAACAATTGAGTGTTTTTTAAATAGCCCGCAAAACTTTTTAATACTTTTTTTGTCAAAGGTTTTTTCTGTGCTAATAATTGTCCTAATGGTTGAGTATCATGGTCTAACGCAAAATACTCCCCGTTAATAGACAAAGCACTTTTTCTCTGGAGATTATTGTGAGTAGTGCTCTCATTTAATACTAACGCTTTTATGCCTGAAACCGCCGTAAATTGAGCGTTATCATCTAACATTAATTGTTTTATTTGTTGCTGAGTAAATGGCGTTACTGGGATAAGTATTTCTAATGGGTGATGACATTGTGTCAACGTATTTGCGATGAAGTGGTTAAAAAAGTCATCATCGTTGAGTTGATCAATCATGAATGATTTTAATGCTGAGATATCTTGAGAGCATAAATGCTCAGGTGATTTGGTTAAAACTCTTTCTTTATCAGTAAAGCGAGATTCTGCCATATTAGTATCAATTAATTTATCGGCTAACGCGGAGTAAAGTTCTTGATTATTAGGCGCTTGAAAACCAATTGAAAAATTTAATGAATTTTCAATTGAAACCCCATTATGTGGATGATTAGGCGGAATATAGAGTAAATCACCCACTTGAGTTATTTCATCTATTACCGGCGTAAAAACAGAAACTTGTTTCAGATCTTCGTGGGGAAATAAAGTGTCAAGTGAACTATCGGGCAAACCTACTTGCCAGCGTCTGCTACCTTGTCCTTGAATAATAAATACATCGTATTGATCTAAATGCGCGCCAACGCCGCCGTTAGGTGTTGAGAAACTCACCATAACATCATCAACACGCCAACTAGGTAAAAAATTTACTGCGCTAAGTAAGCCGTGGGTATCAGCAGAGAAGTTATTAACGGCTTGTACTAATAAGGTCCAATCTTGTTCACCAAACTGACTAAAATCATCAAAAGGACCATGAGCCACTTGCCAATTTTTTACTTGTGGAGTTTGTGAACTGCTATTACTAACACTTGAAATAATACGAGATTCTATGTGTTCTTCCATGGCTAAACCGGCTAATTCATCAGCACTAATAGGGTCAACAAAATCAGGAAAAGCATTTTTAATCAATAATGGTTTTTTTTGCCAATATTCCTTTAAAAATATTTCTGCCGTTAAATTTCCCCACTGTATTTGGTGCATGCGAAACCTTTATTTTTAGTGTGTTAGATCAATCAGTATAAGAAAGTGATCGCTTCTTTACACTAAGTGGTATTAGACTGAATAGCGCATTAGATAAGAAAAGAAGACCGAAGCCTTCTTTTTAATCTGAGCGGGTAATTCCCCGCCGCTTGCGGCGCATTGTAGGTTGGGCTTTAGGCCATCAATTTGACGGCATAAATGCCGACCTACATTTGGCTCATAATATACCTCTCTTCGCTAAGCGAAAAGCCTTGGCGCGAGGTTGTTAATTATCATCTTAATTATTTGATAACCGTTAAACAGAGTTTAAAGTTCATCAATAAAAGCAATAGCTCGACCAATATAACTTGCAGGCGTTAATAAGCATAGTTCCGCTTTAACGGCATCAGGTAGTTCAAGAGTATTGATAAAGTCACGCATTGATTCACCATTTACGCGTTTTCCACGGGTGAGTTCTTTTAATTTTTCGTAAGGTTTTTCAATACCGTAACGACGCATTACCGTTTGAACTGGTTCAGCTAATACTTCCCAGTTGCTATCAAGCTCTTTGGCTAAATTTGCTTCGTTAACTTCTAACTTGCTAATACCTTTAAGTGTCGCTTGATAGGCAATTAAGGCATGACCAAAACCAACACCTAAATTACGTAATACGGTTGAGTCAGTTAAGTCACGTTGCCAACGAGAAATAGGCAGTTTTTGTGCTAAGTGACTAAATAATGCATTGGCAATCCCTAAGTTACCTTCAGAATTTTCAAAATCAATCGGGTTAACTTTATGTGGCATTGTTGATGAACCAATTTCACCTGCAATGGTTTTTTGTTTGAAGTGACCAAGTGCGATATAGCCCCATACGTCACGATCAAAATCAATTAAAATAGTATTGAAGCGCGAAATAGCATCAAATAATTCGGCAATATAATCATGAGGCTCTATTTGAGTGGTGAAAGCATTCCATGTTAAGCCCAATGAACTCACAAATTCATCAGCAAACTGGTGCCAGTTAACTTCAGGATAAGCGCTTAAGTGTGCATTATAGTTACCAACCGCACCATTAATTTTACCGAGTAACTCAATGTTAGCAATTTGCTGACGTTGACGTTTTAATCGAATATATACATTTGCCATTTCTTTACCTAGCGTACTAGGTGAAGCCGGTTGACCATGCGTACGACACATCATAGGAATAGTTTTATACTCAATAGCCAGTGCTTTTATTTGAGTTAAAATTTCATCTATGGCCGGTAATAATACTTGTTCACGACATTCTTTTAGCATTAAACCGTGTGACAAGTTGTTAATATCTTCAGAAGTACAAGCAAAATGAATAAACTCGGTAACGGCATTTAGTTCAGCATTATCCGCAATTTTTTCTTTTAAAAAGTATTCTACCGCTTTTACATCGTGGTTTGTTGTTGCTTCAATTTTTTTAATACGTAATGCATCTTGTTCATTAAATTCGTTAACAATTGCATTTAATGCTGTAGTTGCCTCATCACTAAAGTTTGGAACTTCATTAATTTGACTTGTTTGGCTAAGCTTTTGTAACCAACGTACTTCAACGGTAACGCGATATTTAATTAAGCCAAATTCGCTAAAAATAGGGCGTAAGGCGCTAACCTTGCTACCGTATCTGCCGTCAACGGGTGAAATCGCCGTTAATGCTGAAAGTTCCATCATAGTATGTTCCTCTGTATTTTTGATTTTTTAAATAAGTTTTTATCGATCTAAATTTCATTCAGTAATTGTTTAGCCGTATTGACTATTTTCTTTCTCTTAAATAATATATTTCGTCGCTTACCACCGACTTGTCGCCATAAAACAGCGGCTCTAATACCGGCTAATAATAACGCTCTAATTTTTGTTTGGTTTGCGGGTTGTTTTAAAATACTTGGTTCGCCGGTAACTTGAATTCTTGCTCCTAAGGGGCTGATAATATCACTATAAATACTGGCGAAACTGGCTATTAAAGTGTCGCTAGTTATTTCAAAGTGCTCAAGTTGCCTATTTGTTGCTTCAATACGCTCGCCTAATAAAGCTAATGTTTTAGGTTGTTTGGTTAGGCGACGCTCTAAATTAATTAAACTGATTAAATATCGGGTAAATTCTGGATCTTTTGCTTTATCTTTATTATCACCAAGGTTGTTAACAACTAACGCTAAGCCATTTTTTATATTGAATAATTCACCGCCATAGACGGCAAGGGTGTTAATGGGCGACATTTCAGTGATGCTTTTTAACAAAACAGTAAAGTCGTCATCATTTATTTGCCCACTACGTGAAACATTTTGTACTTGTGCCGCAACCTGACATAGCGCTGCAAACGTTATTGTTTGATCTTTCATATTTTAGTTAACTATATCTATTCGTTAATTTATTCATTTATTTTTAAGGGGTGTTTATCGATAAGGTTTAAAACAGCGTATTAACGTATCAACGTATTAATAATGCCGCCACCTAAACAAATATTACCTTGATAAAAAACAACAGACTGCCCAGGGGTTACTGAACTTTGTGGCTTAACAAAATCAATTTGATAATCACCATCATCCATAGACTTAACATTTGCTGTATTTTTACCATTAAGTAAAGGGGTTACCGTACAGCTAACATCTTCTTGACGATAGCGTGTTTTAACGGTGCACTTTATCGCGCTATTGAGTGCCTTACGATCAACCCAATGTAATTGATTGGCAATTAAGCCTTTGGAGAATAGGCGAGGGTGATTATGTCCTTGACCGACAATAAGTACGTTGCGCAGTAAATCTTTTTCAACCACATACCAGGGCTCTTCACCTGCATTGGCTAAACCACCAATACGTAAACCTTTACGCTGCCCAAGCGTGTGATACATCAAGCCATCGTGATGACCAATAGCATCACCTTCGGCTGATTCAATAATGCCGGGTTGAGCCGGTAAATATTGACCAAGAAAATCTTTGAATTTACGCTCACCGATAAAACAAATACCTGTACTGTCTTTTTTATTGTGAGTAATTAAGTCGGCTTGTTCAGCAATAGCACGTACTTCTGGTTTTTCAATATGACCAACAGGAAATAAAGTATGCGCAAGCTGTTTTTCATTTAAGGTATAAAGAAAGTAGCTTTGATCTTTATTACTGTCTAAACCGCGTACCATAACCCATTTGTTATCGCGCCATTGGCGTTGAACATAATGACCGGTAGCAATGTAATCGGCACCTAAATCTTCACAAGCAAACTCTAAAAAAGCTTTGAATTTAATTTCTTTATTGCACATTATGTCAGGATTGGGAGTACGTCCGGCTTTATATTCAGCCAAAAAGTATTCAAAAACATTGTCCCAATATTCGGTTGCAAAGTTAATGGTGTGCAGTTTTATGTTTAACTTGTCACAAATAGCTTGCGCGTCTTTTAAATCTTGAGCAGCGGCACAATACTCATCGGTATCGTCTTCTTCCCAATTCTTCATAAACAAGCCTTCAACTTGATAGCCTTGTTCTTTTAATAAATAAGCAGAAACAGAGGAGTCAACACCACCAGACATACCCACAATAACTTTCGTTTCTTGCGGTATAGCACATTCAGGTGTTTGGGTTGAAGGAGCGTTCAACTCGCTAGATTGTATTGTAGACATTTAAAACTCAATTGTATTGTAAGACCAAGCCGTTTGCTATAAACAGTATACTCAATTAAAAAGGCGCGGAATTATAACATGACAGAGAATGCGATTAATACCAATTTGAAAGGTTTCATTCTATTAATTTATAACTACCATTATCAATATTATTAATCGTCCATTTACCTATGCTATATCGTATTAAACGTAAGGTAGGAAAACCAATATTAGCGGTCATTCGACGGACTTGTCTGTTGCGCCCTTCGGTAATTGTTATCGCTAACCATGTGGTAGGAATATTGGCTCGCTCTCTTATTGGCGGTATTCGTGGCCAAACAGTAGGCGTATTGATGATAGTCACTTTAGCCGGGAGAGTGATGCCATCTTTTAATTCAACACCTTGACGTAGTTTTTGCAAGTCACTATTACTAGGACAGCCTTCTACTTGAACCCAATAGGTTTTTTCTGTTTTCTTTTTTGGATTTGCTATTTGGTGTTGCAATTTTCCGTCGTTAGTTAAAAGCAATAAGCCTTCACTGTCTCTGTCTAATCTTCCTGCCGCGTAAACGTTTTTAATGGGAATAAAATCTTGTAATGTTTGACGGTTTTGATCGTCGGTAAATTGACATAAAACATCGAACGGTTTGTTAAAAAGGACAATTTTTTGAGCCTCTTTTGGTGGTCGTACCTCTTGTTTTTTTTTGTTCGTATGTCTTGTATAGCCGTTGTTACGCTCAATTTTCACTATATTTACCTTAAAATAAAACAATAGGGGATATTCAGGGCTATTTTAATACGCCTTTAATTACTATACTATGGCGCGCGCAAATTAAATTTTAAGATTAAGTGCATAAATATTCGCTTTAATACCAATTTGATTCAACTTTTTGAGTAGGAAAGAACGGAATCAATTGGATATAACCGTTTTAAAAACAAGTGTATATGCACTTAATCTTTTTTAGCTATCTACAGTAGGACATGCAATGAGCACTGATACTTCAAAAATTATTTATACAATTACCGACGAAGCGCCAGCTTTAGCGACGTATTCTCTTTTACCTATTATTCAAGCATATACTGCCTCTTCAGGTATTAATGTTGAAACACGCGATATTTCTTTAGCGGGCAGAGTATTAGCTAACTTTCCAAAATATTTAGCGAAGGAGCAACGTATTGATGATGCTTTAGCTGAGTTAGGTGAAATGGTAACCAATGCCGATGCAAATATTATTAAGCTACCTAATATTAGTGCTTCAGTACCTCAATTACATGCTGTTATTAAAGAGTTACAAGTGAAGGGATTTGAAGTACCAAATTACCCTGAAGATCCTCAAAATGATGCGGAAAAATCAATAAAATATACTTACGATAAGATTAAGGGCAGTGCGGTAAACCCAGTATTACGTGAAGGTAATTCAGATCGTAGAGCGCCGCTTTCAGTTAAAAAATATGCAAGTAAAAACCCTCATTCAATGGGCGTTTGGGCTAGTGATTCAAAATCTCATGTGGCTAGTATGTCTGGTGGTGATTTTTATGAATCAGAGCAATCTACCACGGTTAATTATGCAACCAATGTAAAAATTGAATTTGTTAACCCTGATGGCTGTGTCAACGTATTAAAAGATAATTTATCACTCTTAACGGGCGAAGTTATTGATGCTTCCGTATTAAGTAAAGCCGCTTTAGTAGACTTTTATCAACAATCAATTGATGCTGCTAAAGATGAAAACGTTTTATTATCATTGCATTTAAAAGCCACTATGATGAAAGTTTCTGATCCAGTAATTTTTGGTCATGGAGTCAAAGTTTTTTATCAAGAAGTATTTACTAAGCATGCAGAAATTTTTGCTCAGCTTAGCGTTGATGCCAATAATGGTATTGGTGATGTTTACAGCAAAATTTCACGATTACCTGCGGATAAAAAAGCTGAAATTGAAGCTGATTTAGCCGCCGTTTTTGCTAATCGCCCTGAATTAGCAATGGTTGATTCTGATAAAGGTATTACTAACTTACATGTGCCAAGTGACGTTATTATTGACGCTTCAATGCCGGCAACCATTCGTTCTTCTGGGCAAATGTGGGGACCTGATGGCAAGTTAAAAGATACTAAGGCGATGATTCCTGATAGGTGTTATGCCGGTGTATTCCAAACAGTTATTGATTTTTGTAAAGTTAATGGTGCCTTTGATCCTACCACGATGGGCACCGTGCCTAATGTTGGTTTAATGGCACAAAAAGCAGAAGAATATGGTTCTCATGATAAAACCTTTGTTATGCAAGAATCAGGGGTTGTACGTGTTGTTGATGCCTTAGGTACATCGTTACTTGAACATAACGTTGAAGAAGGTGATTTATGGCGTATGTGTCAAGCGAAAGACTTACCTATTCAAGACTGGGTTAAACTTGCAGTAACTCGTGCTAGAGCTTCAGGAATGCCAGCAATTTTTTGGTTAGATAAAAATCGTGCTCATGATAGAGAAATGATTAACAAGGTTAACGCCTATTTAGCTCTGCATGATCTTGACGGTTTAAACATGCAAATATTATCTCCTGTTGATGCGTGTAAATTTACTTTAGCGCGTATTATTAAAGGTGAAGATACCATTTCTGTTACCGGTAATGTGCTTAGAGACTATTTAACCGATTTATTTCCAATTTTAGAGCTTGGTACTAGTGCTAAAATGCTATCTATTGTGCCATTAATGAACGGTGGTGGTTTGTTTGAAACAGGTGCCGGTGGTTCAGCTCCTAAACATGTTCAACAATTTGAAAAAGAAAACCATCTACGTTGGGACTCTTTAGGTGAATTTTTAGCACTTGCGGCATCATTAGAGCATTTAAGCGTGACAACCGGTAATACTAAAGCGCAAGTATTAGCAGATACATTAGATAGAGCAACAGGTGCGTTTTTAGATTTCAATAAATCACCATCGCGTAAAGTTGGTGAGCTTGATAACCGTGGCAGTCACTTTTATTTAGCGATGTATTGGGCTCAAGCGTTAGCGGAGCAATCAAACGATAATGAATTAAAAACGATGTTTACCGGGGTTGCTCAAGCTCTTACTAAGCAAGAAGAAAAAATTGTTGCTGAATTAAATAATGCGCAAGGACCGGCACAAGATATAAAGGGGTATTATTTTGCTGATGTAGCACTGGCAGAAAAAGCGATGCGCCCAAGTGAAACGTTAAACACTATTTTATCAGCACTCTTTTAATTTTATTGATATTTTATTAAAGTGAATACAAAGGCTAAATTGCAAGATTTAGCTTTTTTGTTTGCCCATTTTTTCATTTGTTGTTATACCAAAGCCGATCAGTGTTAATGATTGGTTTCCCCATGAGCACCATTATTCTTATATACCAGTGAAAGGGTTTATCTCTTTAGTGTTTGTTTATAAATGCCGTCATTTTGTCAGCCGGTAAAGGTTTACTAAAGAAATAGCCTTGGCCATAATCACACCCTAATTTTTGTAGTTGCTCAAATTGGTCTTGTGTTTCAATCCCTTCAGCAACAACTTTTATATTTAATGCATGAGACATTGAAATTACCGCCGTGATTAATTCTTTGTCTTTTGGTGTGATACTTATTTTGTTAATAAAACGTCGGTCAATTTTAAGGGCGTCAAAGGGATAAGTGCGTAAGTGGCTTAGCGAAGAATAACCGGTACCAAAATCATCCATAGCCATTTTTCCCCCTAAATTATTAATACTCGTGAGAACATGGTTAACATAGTTTTGGCCGGTTAATAAAACGCCTTCTGTTATTTCTAACTCTAATGAGCCTGCTGAAATACCAGAATTAACAATGCATGTCTTAATGAAATTAATTAATTGACTGTCTCTAAATTGTCTCGGAGATAAGTTTATGGATATTTGAAAATTTTTATCAAATGATTTTTGCCACAATGTTGTTTGCTTAAGTGCTTGTTGCAGAACAAACTGTCCAAGGGTAACAATAATGCCAGTTTGTTCTGCAATACTGATAAATTCGTCAGGTGGAACATCACCCAGTATAGGGTTTTTCCATCGTAATAACGCTTCAGTCCCTATTACTTTTGAAGTACTCAGCTCTATTTTAGGTTGATAATAAACAGTAAATTCATTTTTGGCCAATGCGCGATGAAGTTGTTCTTCTATTGCTAAGCGTCTTTGCGCTGTTTTATTCATTTCTTCGGTATAATAAGAATAGGTATTTCTACCCTCATATTTTGCACCGTACATAGCGGAGTCTGCATTGCGTAATAATTCTGAGGTGTCAGTTGCATCGTTAGGAAAAATAGAAATTCCAATACTTGCCGTTAACATAAGTTCTCTATTATTTATGACAAACACTTCTCTAAATTTTTTAAGTAAATTTTCTACTATTGGGTGAGCTTCTTTTATTATTTTTAAACCACCTAAAATAACAATAAATTCATCACCACCTAAGCGCCCTACAGTATCAATACTTCTCACTACTGAGCGTAAGCGTTTTGCCGCCTCTTTTAAAAGTTCATCACCTATGTCATGACCTAAAGTATCATTGATTTTTTTAAAGTCATCTAGGTCTAAAAATAATAATGCCACTAGCTCATTATTTCTTTTTGCTTCTTCACAGGCATGCCGTAACCTGTCTAAAGATAAAAAACGATTAGGGAGTGAGGTTAATGAATCAAAATGAGCTTGGTGAAGAATTTTTTCTTCATGTTCTTTTTGAATACTTATATCTGAATGAGTACCAATAAATCGTAGCGGTTTTCCCTGTTTATTGTAAGAAACTATTTTTCCTTTACCTCGGATCCATAGGTAAGTTTTGTTTTTACACAGAAACCTAAACTCCGCATCATAGTGAGTCGTTTTTCCTGTTAGGTAGGCGTTAAAGCTGTTGGTGACTTGTTTAACATCATCTGGGTGTATTCGTTTTGTCCATTCATCAAATAGGTAAGGGAACTCTTGATTGCTATAACCCGCCATCGTGTAATAACGTTCATCATAAATCACTAATTCTTCATCTACATGCCAATCCCAGATGCCGTCATTAGCAATTTTCATGATCATTTTGTTGCGTTGTTCATTGTTAATTAATGCTTGTTCTGTAGCAACTCTTTTGCTGACATCTTGTATTGTGCCTAAAACATATTTGATGTTATTGCAGGTTATGTTTGTACCAACAACCTCAGCAATGAAAACTGATTTGTCTTTGCGTTGTAATAAAACGTGCACCGCTAACTTTTCTTTGCTTGCTTTTATTTGTTCAAAAGAACTATGGCTCTGCTCAGGGATTTTCATATCAAAAACTGTCATCTGCAAAAGTTCGTTTTCGCAGTAGCCCACCATTTCGCAAAAAGCAGGATTAACGAACAAATAATTACCGTCTAAATCAGCAACCGTTATTGCTTGTGTCGTTTGGTTGACTAATACATCAAGAATACATGCGGAACAGTTATTTATCTGCCGGAAACTCATACAACCTGCCAATAAAGTGATAAAGAATAAAGGATTATGCGCTTATTAAGAATAGCTTGTTTTTATAAAAAGACGAAATAAAAACAAATAATAAAGTAACTGTTCAGGTAGTTGTTCAACTTTAACGCGGGTTATATAATGAGAAAGGGAGTAATTTCCAATAAACAATAGAAAACGTCGAATAATGAATTAAATAGCTTGTTAAAATCAGGTTAGGCTTTTACAATTCGCATTCAAAAAATTTAAGAGTGACTTAGCGCTTTTAAATTATCAAAAAAATATTTTAAATAACAACTTCAAGCGACGCCTAGTATGTGCCGCCACTGATAAGGAAAACACATGTCTGTAGTAATAACTCTTCCTGATAGTTCTCAACGCTCTTTTGATAATGCTGTATCTGTAATGGATGTAGCGCTAGATATTGGCCCTGGCCTTGCTAAAGCAACCATTGCAGGGCGTATTAATGGCAGTTTAGTTGATGCGTGTGAATTAATTGAACAAGATGCTAGTTTGCAACTTATTACCAGTAAAGATACTGAAGGCTTAGAAATTATTCGTCATTCTTGTGCGCATTTATTAGGTCATGCTATTAAGCAATTATGGCCGAATACAAAAATGGCGATAGGTCCTACTATTGATAATGGTTTTTATTATGACGTTGATTTAGAACATACCATCACAGAAGAAGATTTAACTAAGCTTGAAAAGCGTATGACCGAGTTAGCGAGAACAGGCTATGAAGTGGTTAAAAAAACGGGCTCTTGGCAAGATGCTTATGACGCTTTCTCTGAACGAGATGAAAGCTACAAATTAGAAATTCTTGATGAAAATATTGATAAATCAGATACACCTGCTTTATATCACCATCAAGAGTATATTGATATGTGTCGAGGCCCACATGTACCAAGCATGCGCCATTGTCATCATTTTAAATTAATGAAGCTAGCGGGTGCTTATTGGCGTGGTAATAGCGACAATAAAATGTTGCAGCGTGTTTATGGCACCGCATGGAGCGACAAAAAACAACTTAAAAAATATATTCAACGTCTTGCCGAAGCAGAAAAACGTGATCATCGTAAAATTGGTAAAACATTAGATTTATTTCATTGGCAAGAAGAAGCTCCAGGTATGGTGTTTTGGCATAATGATGGTTGGACTATTTACACTGAATTAGAAAAATTTATTCGTGAAAAATTACACGAATATGATTATGACGAAGTAAAAGGTCCATTAATGATGGACAGAGTACTTTGGGAAAAGTCAGGCCATTGGGAAAAATACGCAGAAAACATGTTTACCACGGTTTCTGAAAAACGTGAATATGCTATTAAGCCAATGAATTGTCCGGGACATGTGCAAATATTTAATCAAGGCTTGAAATCTTATCGTGATTTACCTTTGCGTATGGCTGAATTTGGTTGTTGTCACCGTAACGAACCCTCAGGTGCTTTACATGGATTAATGCGAGTGCGTGGTTTTACTCAAGATGATGCACATATTTTTTGTACTGAAGCACAAGTGCAAGATGAAGTGACAAAATGTATTCAAATGGTCTATGACGTATATAAGTCTTTTGGCTTTGACGACATTTTAGTCAAACTTTCTACCCGTCCAGAAAAACGTATTGGTAGTGATGATGTTTGGGATAAAGCGGAGCAAGGTTTAGCGCAAGCACTAACAGATTTAGAGATTGCTTTTGAATATTTACCGGGTGAGGGCGCATTTTATGGTCCTAAAATTGAATTTACCTTACTTGATTGTTTAGGGCGTAATTGGCAGTGCGGAACTGTGCAACTTGATTTTGCACTTCCAGAGCGTTTAGAAGCAACTTATGTGGGGGAAGATAATGAAAGATATACGCCGGTAATGATTCATCGCGCTATTTTAGGATCATTAGAGCGTTTTATTGGTATTTTAATTGAAGAGTTCAGTGGCAAATTTCCGACATGGTTATCACCAACTCAAGCCATAATTATGAATATTACCGATAAACAAGGCCAATATTGTGAAAAAGTTGTTAAAAAACTAAAAGAAAATGGCTTTAGAGCAAAACTAGACTTGAGAAATGAGAAGATAGGCTTTAAAATCCGCGAGCACACTTTAAAAAGAGTTCCTTACCTTTTAGTTGTTGGTGACAAAGAAATGGAATCCGATGAAATTGCAGTTCGAACTCGAAGTGGTGAAGATTTAGGAAAAATGTCTGTTGATGACTTTATCGCTAAGTTAAGTGAAGAAGTAAAAACTAGAAAATAATTAACGATTTTAAAGTTATTAGTTTCTAACAGGCATAGTAAAATTTAATATTTCTAAGTGGTATACCTTTATTACTTAAAAATTAAAAAAATGAATATACCATTTTGTTACTTAGCTAGCAGATAGTTAGTGTTATTTCTAGGTGGAGGCGCGGAATTGACGAATGTCAATGAGCACAGACAACAACGAAATAGTGCTAACTAGCAAATAGGTAAGTTTACAAAAAACTAAAACAAAAAAGGTTTCTGTAGGAGGAACATGGCTATTAAAGGTGGACAACGAGGCGGGCGCAAAGAGCCAGCACATCGTTTAAATGAGTTAATTACTGGTATTGTAAGTGACGAAGTTCGTTTGATTAAATTTGACGGTGAACCTGGTGGTATCGTTACATTAAATGAAGCGATGGACCAAGCAGATGACGCTGGTGTTGATCTTGTTGAAATAAGCCCGACGGCTAAACCTCCTGTTTGTCGTGTGATGGATTACGGCAAATTTCTTTATGAGAAATCTAAAGAACAAAAAGAACAACGTAAAAAGCAAAAACAAATACAGGTTAAGGAAATTAAATTCCGACCTGGTACAGATGAAGGCGATTATCAGGTNNAGGTAACATTACGTTTCCGTGGTCGTGAAATGGCCCACCAAGAACTCGGTTTAGAACTATTGACTCGTGTTAAAAACGATTTAGCAGAACTTACCGTACTTGAATTCTTCCCGCGTCGTGCGGAAGGGCGTCAAATGGTGATGGTCTTAGCCCCTAAAAATAGATAATCTTTGGTTTGGCAAGTAATTAACTTATTGTAGGTCGTAATTCATTGCGACAATTATTTTATAAAGACAAGTTCTTTTAAAGATAAACAAAAAGCTAATTCACCAATTTTATCTTTACGCTGGTAGTACAGGCTTGCAAGTAAATTGATTATTCGCACTTTTAGTGAGAAAAGTCAGTTTCGCCCTCGCTACTTAATATTTGGCATATACCTACTATTTTTAATAGTTAAAGGTATAAATTTGAGAGTTATTAACATGCCTAAAATGAAAACCAATAAAGGTGCTGCAAAGCGCTTTAAAAAAACAGCTAATGGCTATAAGTTCAAACAAGCTGGCTTACGTCATATTTTGACTAAACGCCGTACTAAAGTTAAGCGTCATTTACGTGCTAAATGTATGATCGCTGCAGCTGACATTAAGTCAGTTAAAAAACTTTTACGTCACGGTTAATAGGAGAAATAGAAAATGGCAAGAGTAAAACGTGGTGTACAAGCTCGTGCACGTCATAAAAAAGTTCTAAAGCAAGCTAAAGGTTACTACGGTGCTCGTAGTCGCGTTTATCGCGTTGCTTTCCAAGCTGTAACTAAAGCTGGCCAATACGCATATCGTGACCGTCGTCAACGTAAGCGTCAATTCCGTCAACTTTGGATTGCTCGTATTAACGCAGCAGCTCGTCAAAATGGTTTATCTTACAGCCGTTTCATTAATGGTCTTAAAAAGGCTTCTATTGAAATCGATCGTAAGATCCTAGCTGACATAGCAGTATACGACAAAACAGCATTCACATTCTTAGTTGAAAAAGCACAAGCTTCTTTAGCTGCATAAGAATTGAAAAGCTCTATTAGATGAGGACGCCCAGTGCGTCCTTTTCTTTTTTAATCAATTTAAAAAATAGATTTATTAAAAAAGAAAATCAACTTGGTATTAATCAAAAGTAAGGGTAACTCATGAATCTCGCAGATAAAGTTTTAGCTGTTAATAACGATCTTCCTATTCGCACTGATGCACCTGTTCATAGCGGTAAAGTTCGCTCTGTCTATTGGTTAACGGCAACAGATAGTAAACGCTTGATTGAAGAAAAAGGCTACGATGTAGCTAATGACACCCCTTTAGCTATTATGGTTATCAGTGATCGAATTTCTGCTTTTGATTGTATATGGCAAGGTGAGGGCGGTATGAAAGGTGTACCGGGTAAAGGCGCAGCATTAAACGCTATCTCTAATCACTGGTTTAAACTGTTCAAAGAGCAAGGTCTAGCCGAAAGTCATATTCTTGATATTCCTCATCCGTTTGTTTGGATTGTACAAAAAGCTAAACCGGTAATGATTGAAGCGATTTGTCGTCAATATATTACGGGTTCAATGTGGCGTTCTTATACTAAAGGCGAACGTGAATTTTGTGGTATTGAAATAGCTGAAGGCTTAACGAAAGACAGCAAGTTACCTAAGTTGCTGCAAACACCCTCTACCAAAGGTATATTAACAGGCATTCCCGGTGTACCTGCCGTTGATGATGTTAATATTACGCGTAAAAATATTGAAGATAACTTTACCGCTTTCAATTTCAAATCACTCGATGATATTACGCTTTATGAAAAACTGTTAACCGAAGGTTTTGATGTTATTGCTAATGAATTGTCAAAACTGGATCAAATTTTTGTTGATACTAAATTTGAATTTGGCTATGTAAAAGATAAAGCCGGTAACGATAAACTCATTTATATGGATGAAGTTGGCACGCCTGATTCATCTCGTATTTGGGATGGAGAACAATATCGCGCAGGTAAAGTGGTAGAAAACTCAAAAGAGGGTTTTCGTCAATTATTATTAAATCACTTTCCTGATTCTGATATTTTGTTGGATAAGTCGCGTATGGATGAGCGAGAAGCACTAGCGCGTGATAATGCACTACCTGAATCGGTATTAATGAATGTTTCTAAAACCTATACGGATATTGCTGAAAAAATTACCGGCGAAAAAATAGTGTTAAGTGATAACCCTAAAACTGAAATTATTGATATTTTACGAGAACAATATCAGTTAATAGACTAATACTATATTTTGCTAGTCATCATTATTTTGGCCATTGAAGGCCAAATTTTGTGAGTGCCGTGCTTGAGTTGTTAGGGTTTGATATCTTAATGACTTGAGCATTTTTATACTGAGTTAACGGAAAAGCATTTTTGGTTAAAGAATGCTTTTTCATGTAGTTAAGAAACTCGCCTGAATTATTTAGTTTAAGTAAACCAAGCTCTAACCTTTCAGCTAGCTCACTATTTTCCTTATGAACAAAAAAATTCATCGTGAGTGGATATTGAATAATTAAATCTTGATAAAAAATTAGCTCAGGATAATTTTCTTTGACAGCGGATAGTTCAGCATCACCTTCAAAAATGCTTAAGGGAAAATAATCACAACGACCTAGAACGACCATTTTATACATAGCATCAACATTTGTTGCTTGGTATACAGTTAAGCCATTGCTTTCTAATATCTTTGCATCCGGCCAATATAAGCCTTGGCAAGCAACCTTTTTTTTGAGTGCTGATAAATTGGTGATATTCTGAAAAGTATTTATATTTTCTTTTTTAATTACTAATCCACGCCAACCTAAACCTCCTTTGAACAACGGATATTGAATTTTCAGCAAATCTTTTTCCCGCTCTTTACTGCTGCCTGACCAAGCAATATCATAAAAATCTCCGGTAGAAAGTAGGTGAATAACTCTTTCTTGTCCTGGGTGAGTGGTTATTTTTAATGTTGCTTTACCATATTCTGTACTTGTTTTAGCAAGTGCTAAGCGTAATAACTGAGTGAAATAGTCATGACTAGCATCATTGAGTTTTTGCTTGTCAACAACTCTTACTATAGTTACAGCGTAACAATTTAATGAAATGATAAATAAGAATAAAAATGCAAAACACTTCATTATTTGCTTCCTAAAATAGCAGTGTTTAATAATTATAACCCAACAGAATGATAGTTTTTATGTTTATTTGAATTGGTGCTTCTTCGTTGCTTCTGTAGGTACATTAAATAACTGGTATTTTTTTAATAAAGCTCGGTATACCTCACTTTTTGAATAATCAAAAAAAGCTTTATTAAATAACCGTGTGTTTTGAGTGTTTTTAAATGCCATTCTATAATGGGTTTTAGGAAATATATTGTGAAAACTGAATTTACTCTCCGGTTTGTCTACTTTCAATTCACGGGTAAAATAATTAAAAATATGTCTATCCATGACTACAACATCAACTCTTTCTTTGAGCAGTAAAATAGGTTGGCGCTTTTGATCGGCAACCTGTAAAACCAATGGACTTTTTTTAATCGCACTCGCAAATTCAGAACCTAATACTTTTTCAGCTTTTTGGAATGAAGCGATAGAATAGTTTGCTAAATCTGAGATTGAGTCAACTGCTAACCTTTTATTTTTCAATGAAATAGCTATGTTTTCATAGGTGATGTATATATCACTTAATTTTTTAGGATCATTAAAAATTCTACTGTTAGTGGTCATGACTGCATCAACTTCATCCACCGTTAACATTTTTGATGAGTGACCAAAGGGGGTATAAATAAACTCGGTTGATTTCCCCATTTTTGTTAAAATATTGCGAATTAACTCAATCTCAAATCCTGTTTCATTATCTTGAACGACATAAGGAGGCTTTGTTAAACCGACGACGACAATAAGTTTGTTTTTGGCTGATAAAGGTAGCGAAATTAACCAGACTAATAGCGAAAAATATACATTTATCCATCTTGGTTTTAGCCAACCAAGATGTTGAAAGCTACCTTTTAAATGTCGGTTGTTTTGCTTTTTTATCATAGGACAAAAAGAGTAATAAATTTTATTGTATCTTAAGACTATAGTTTTCAATGGTTCTAAATGAAAGTAATGTAAATAACTTATCGTAATATAATGGTCGCGAGTATCATGTGTTTTTTATATATCGTTATTTTTTGTGCTTAAGACAAACGCCAACTAAAACCTTTATTATTTCCTTTCGGTACATCCGCAAATAGATGAAATTAATGAATAAATTTATTAAATAATTCTTTTGCTTTATCCTCCACTTTATTTTTGAGCTTGTCTTCTAATACACCTTGTTGTTCTTTTTTAGCTGACTTCCATATTGATGATAGCGCTTGTTTAATTAATTCACCACCAAGCTCACTTGCAGGTAAGCCTGTGTCGCCGCCAATGTTGGCTAATTTAATATTAGGTAATATTTTTTTATGGGTGGTATTACCCAATTTTGTTAAATCAACTCTTAAGGCTACGCCTGAAAGAATAAACTGTTTTACGATAATGTTAGGATCCATTTTTTTCGATGACGTTGATTGTTTAACCGGTTTTGTCGTAGACGATTTCGGTAAGTTTTTATTAATAGCATTAATAATGGTTTGAATATTAGAGCCACCGCTTTCATTAAATTCAACTAAAGCCTCAGGAGCATCAATAATAATCGTGTCTATTATTATCGGATCACCCGTTAAGCTAGGTATATTAATATCGAGTGTGATTTTATCTAATGAAAAAGCGGGTGTTGTTGAATAACCTTGCGGATTATTAAGCACTAAGCCAGTAATAGTGCCTGCGCCTTTTAGCAGCTTCATATCTACTTTTTCTACGGTGACACTTTGTTCGGTAAATTTACTTCCTTGTTCTTCAATTTGTTTTGCTATCAATAAGTTAAGTTTATCGCTAGTAATAAACCAAAAGCCACCCGCCAAAATGAGTAGTAAAACGACTAGTAGTAACATAATTTTTTTCATAATGAGTCCATATTTTGTTTTGAATAGCTAATAAACCTGAATTCGGCTTAATAATATTTAATAAGGCTCAAGCTGATCTTTTAAGAAACAAACTTGATTTGTAGTAGAATAACTTGCGGATAGTATTTTTACTATGGAAATAAAAAATGAGTGTTGATAATTAACAGAGAAGTTAATTATCAACACTCATTTTGGACGTTTTACATTGAAATTTTTATTTTTACAGCTTTACTTTGATCGTTTACGCTGAAAAATAAGCACTATAAATGATTAAGAACGCGCTTCTTTGGCGTCTAAAGTACAGGCTTTTTCTTCAATAATTAAACCCGCTTCAACAGCGTCAATTGCGCGTTGGTCATGCTTGTTTGCAGGACAACCACAAGTATGATCGCTCACATTGTGTAAACGAGCTTGTTCTAAGTGCCATTGTGCTACTTTAATATGTTGATCAACATTCATTTTATTTCTCCAGGACTGTTTGAATAATTTTAAACGGTAAAATCTATCTAAATTGATGAGATGAGCCAATTGTAAATCAACGATTGTTTATGTCTAGTCTAAAAGCTCTAAAATGACAAATAATCATCATTATGTTTTAATATTAGAATTAACCGCGCTAATATGTTGGTATTTTGTTGTAATCGACTTTGGAGAGCCATTATGAATAACCCGATCAGTGAAGGTATTAAGCGACTGCGTTCACAGCATAAATTAACACAAACCAAGCTAGCGCAGATGGCAGATGTTCCTAGAGCTACTTTAGCCAATATGGAAGGTAACCAAAGTAATCCTAGTATTAATTTAGTGATTAAAGTGGCTCAAGCGCTAGGTGTTTCTGTGGATGATTTAATCAGTAATAAGCAATCGGCACATGTAACAGAAGTAGACAGAGTAGACATGCCGGTGTTGCATTTAGATGAAGGAAAGTTTACCAGTACTCGCACTAGCCCTATTAGTACTCAAAACTTGCAAATGAGCGATATTACTATGACTAGCAACTGTTATTGCAAAGGCGTGCCACATCCTGAAGGCAGCAGTGAATTATTTTTATGTTTAAAAGGTATTGCAACAGTGGAAGTTCAAGGAGAAAAATTTACCGTTAAGGCGGGGAATTTAATCTATTTTCATGGTCATTTACCACATTATTATGGTAACGAGGGAATGGAAACGGTACATGCGGTTGCCATTGTTTATATGAGCTAAGCGCCCATTATATTTAAACCACCTTATTCGGCAATACTTAAAACCAATAGCGCCTACATTAATTTTAAGTATCATTTAAAGGCAACTCAATTTTTATTAAAACACCATCTGGGTTGAAATGATTTTCAGCACTGATATTTCCATGATGAAATTGGCAAATTAAACGCGCAATATATAAGCCTAAACCTAAATGAGGTTGAGTCTGTTTGTTTTTTGAACGTAAAGAAACCATTGAATCAAATAAACTTTCGGGTAACTGCTCAGGTAACAAAACACCATTATTGCTAATATTAATAATGACAGATGTTCGATGATGTAATAATTCAATGCACACCTTTTTATCGTTGCTAAACTCAACCGCATTGCTGACCACTTTATCTAATAGTTGTACTATGTGCTCTGGAGAGCCAAGTAAAGCTGTTTTAGCGTTATCATTTAGATTAGTGTTGTTACTGTTACTATTACTTTTATTAAGATTAAGGGGAAGATTAACGTTAAGATTAAATTCAATATGAGGATAAATTTGTTGATAACCCGAAACGCAGCCTGACAGTACTTCTTGAATATCAAAATTAATTTTTTCAGTGCTCACTAACATTTGTTCAAGGCGTGTTGCTTCACTCATATTGGTTAAAATTAAATTTAAAGTATTGATGCCGGTTTGTGCGCGTTCAATATAGGCAGAATTTGAGCTTCCTTCACTAGAGCGGTTATCTTTTTGTAACGCTAAATTTTCTAAAGAGGTTTTAACCACGGCAATAGGGGTTCTTAATTCATGTGAAAGACGTGAAGACATATGCTCTAAGTAATGATTATATTGACTTAAGCGATTAACTGCAGTGGTAAAACTACGTGATAAATCGCCAATTTCATCATTGGTATTTGACGGGAACATTTCACCTGTTATTCGACCATGTTCATCAATGGCTAATTCAGCTTGGTTGCTGAGGTTGCGAATACGTGAAGATATTCGTGAAGCAAATAGAATAAAAGTCAGCGCACCAAGGCTCATAATCGCCAAAATAGCCGTGAATAATTTTTCTAAGGCTTGATTTCTTAAACTGCGAATACCGTTCGTTGTTTCTTCTACAATAACCGCGCCTTGCACTTTATCATTAATAAAAATAGGGTAGGCGGCTGACAATACCAGCGCTTGTTTATCGGTAGTTAAACGCCACTGAGACTTAGCTTTACCCGTTAAAGCACTCACAATATGATCACCATTAAGATGTTGAGCATCATAAAGTTTATCGATAAAATCTTTAGAAGGCTTAGTGAGAACTTTATAATATAAAGGTAATAATACCTTTTGCTTAAACTGTTGCCATAGATTGTTTGACGTTTGGCTAGTAGAATTTTCATTTCTTATTTGCCAAACACCACCGGCTGATTTTAGCGAGCCTTCGCTAGCCAATACTCTATGATGTTGATCAACCACCCAAATACGAGAATTGGTATAACTCATTCCTTTTACAATGCGCTCTATTTCAGGAGATGGAACCAATACAGTGCCTAGTGTTTCGGCATTTTGAGGATCAGCAGAGCCAATTACTGCAACCACGTTACCATTTTGTTGGTCAACGTCATTGAACGTAAAAGCAATGCTATCACCAATACCTTGTAGCGGAATTCTTAGCTCTACATTATAGCCTTGAGGGGTTTCAAGCCATTGCCCCTGAATTTGTGGTGCGGCAACCGGAATGCTGTTGTCTATATCACTAATACGAAAGGCAGATAACCAACCCGCTTGCTGGTTGCTGATAATATATCGATAGAAGTTTTTAGCATCATCATTAAATGACAAGGCTAAATGATCATTATTGATAATACTGCGTGAGTTTTTACCGCGATAAATAATATTATTGTCAACGACGCGAAAAAACATATAAAGATATTGATCATATTTACCAACAGCAGCACTAAAATTAAGGGTTAAGGGCTGTGCTTTATCATTAACACTTATCAATGCTTTTGAATGCGATAAAATTTGATGTTGTTGATCGTAAAAATGAGCACGTTGATCAAAGTCAGGCCAGTCGGTTTTTAAACCGTCAAGTTGAATCGCTTGGGTTAATTGATAACCGTAAAGATCTTTTCCTTTTTCTACGCTCGGTAAAAAGCTGGCTTGGTTATTAAATAAATTGTCTCGCTCATGTAGTGCGGTCGCTAATGCTCGGGCAGTACCCACTAAGGTTTGCTCTTGTCCAAAGCGTAAATATTTTTCCATTTCCCATACGTATTGGTAGCCAAACCACGGGATCACAAATAAAAAACTTGATAATAACAGCAACTTTATTCTTAGACCAAAGCGAAGTTTAAAGGCTGTTTTTTTAAGTAAAGCTTTAGTCATTCAAACGTTCATTCCATCGATAACCCATGCCATATACTGTTTCTATACAATCAAATTGTTGATCTAATTTCATGAATTTTTTACGCACCCGTTTTATATGTGAAGTAATGGTGCTGTCATCAACATAAATTTTTGAATCAGCCATTAACTGCGCTCTATTTTTAACATGACCAGGCCGTTTTGCTAATGCATACACTAACCAAAATTCGGTAATGGTTAATTCAACGGTTTGTTTTTGCCAAGTAATAGCCATGCGTTGGCTATCTATGCTCAATGGACCAGATTGTAATAAATGTTCGTCATTGACGGGCTGCTTTAATGCTTCTTGACGACGAAATAAGGCCGATATGCGAGCGGTTAAATGTGGCAAGCTAATATCTTTGGTTAAGTAGTCATCTGCGCCAATGCGTAAGCCTGAAACAGTGTCAAAATCATTATCTCGAGCCGTTAAAAATATAATAGGCAGTGTTGGGGATAATGTTCTAAGTTGTTGGCAAAGTAAAAAGCCGCCATCATATTCTTCATTTAAGCCAATATCTAAAATTACTAAATGTGGTAAGCGTAAGGTAAATTCTTGTGTTGCAGTTGTTCTACTGGCATAAGTTTGAACTTGATAGCCTTGGCTTCGCAGAACGTCGGCATAGTTTTCTCGTATGGCTGCTTCGTCTTCAACAATGGCAATTCGTTTGATCATTAATCTGTACTTCTCTGTGTTTTGAGCTAATTACATAATAAATTTCGAGTTAGAAAAGTGGCTAGTTTCGAAAATACAGTTGATGCATTGTTAGCTCACAACTATAAACTCGCAACTCGTCACTATTAATTTTCTTTGCGACACTCTATTCATTCATTTTGTTTGACTATATATGATTATTTAGCTTACCGCGCTTTATTTTTAATATTGCCATATCATTGCCACAATTGCTCATTGGTTTGCCTTTTTCTGGTCATGCTAGTGCCTTTTTATTTGTGTTTAATTACTCCTGTCGAAACAACTTAACTTACTTTAACCGTACTAAGTACCTAGGAATAAATGATGAACACAACTAACAATGTAAATTTTCGCAATACTAATTTTAGCAATAAAAATATTAACCGTAAAAAAGGGATACAAAAAACACTTATCGCCAGTGTTATTGTTAGCGTATTAGCTACTGCTCCAACGATGGCTTACGCCGAGAATGCTAACAATGAAATAGGGTTTACGGTTGAAACAGAATTAACGCTTCAAGAAAAACATCAGCGACAAGTCAACAATGAAAATATTGGTTTTGGTAGCGGCATGCTTATTGGTGCGTTAGCAGCAGGGCCTGTGGGAGCAATTGTTGCGGGTGTTACCGGTATATTTGTTGGTAAGTTTATTAATGCCAATGATGATGTAGAAGAAATGTCATTAGCGTTAGCGCAACAAAAATCTGATCATCAGCAAAAGATCACTCGGGTTAAAAAACAACATAATAAAAAACTACAACAGGTAGAGCAAAACTATCAAGCTGAATTGTTAGCTTTTGAACAAACAGAATATATAAAGGGACAATTGAAATCAGATTCACTACAAGCGCAGCAGTTATTGATGAGTTTACAATTTTCAACGGGTTCAAGTGATATTGCGCCACATTATCAAGAACAAGTTTCGGCGCTTGCTCAACTGTTAAATAATACCCCCTCAATGCAAGTTGATCTGTCAGGATATACCGACTTAATTGGTGATTCGACACTAAATCAAACGTTATCGTTGGCCAGAGTAACATCGGTGAAAAAGTTACTAATGGCACAAGGTGTTAATGAAGAGCAAATTGCCCTGTTTGCTTTTGGAGAAAATGCACCGGTAGTGGCTAGTGATGAGCATGAAGTGAGCTTTTATGACCGTCGAGTTGTGATGAAGGTACATAACGGTCAATTACCATTAAATAGTCAAACGGCAAAAAATTAATCCTATCTCCGTATATCAGCAGATATAGATATAGAACCAGAGTATAAATTCCCAAGCAATTGTTGTTTTGTAAATTATATCAGGAGGTGGTTAGACAATAAAATGAGCCGTTAAGTAAAAATTTACTAAAAAGGTGACGAATTCTCGTCGCCTTTTTCATTTTTATTTTCCTAATTATCTTATAAAAAAATCTATTTTTGTCATGTAAATCGGTTGACAAACCTCAGCGTGAAATAATTAAGCCCACAGAAAGTCAGAGATAAAATCTTCTGTACAAAAATCACCCTGTTTTATCAGAAAACCAACACATAGTTATTAACTTGTTGAATAATAAAAGATATAAAAAAATATAAAAAAACTATTGATTTTGAGAAGTGCTTATTTCTCGGTAGGGTTACGATTTATTACACTTTAATTCACAAAGTTATCCACAACTTTAGTGGATAACTAAATTTTCATTGAATAACTTTATAAGATAGCGTTCAAGTGTAAAAAAACAGCAAAAGTTGCTAGTAATGCATTCTGCTTGACTGCAAATTAAGCAATCAAGCTAATAATTGGTTTTTTTCTTATTTAGGTGTTGACAGCACAGCCACTGCCCTTTAATATTCCGCCCCGTTAACCCAGTCGGTTAACAAGCTAATCGAAAGAAAAGCAATTCCCCAATAGCTCAGTTGGTAGAGCGATGGACTGTTAATCCATGTGTCACTGGTTCGAGCCCAGTTTGGGGAGCCACATTTTATTGTTAGTGATAACAAACTAACAAGCGTAAAAATTTATTCCCCAATAGCTCAGTTGGTAGAGCGATGGACTGTTAATCCATGTGTCACTGGTTCGAGCCCAGTTTGGGGAGCCACATAAACAAAAAAGGCTACGAGAAATCGTAGCCTTTTTTGCTTTCAACGCTAAAGTAGAGCGATGCACTGTATTCTTTACCTTAACTAAAGGCATGTGCCACTGGTTCGAACTTCTTATATTAATAAAAATCTAGGAGCCACACAAACAAATAATCTTTTGAAAAATCGTGGCCTTTTTTGTTTCCAACGCTAAAGTAGAATTATAAGCCGCACTCTTTTACAATACTCGCGCTCTTCACGAATAAAATTTATTAACAATGTAAACAACACTAAATAAATAATGACCTCAAAAATATCAGATAAAAATAAGCAACAAATCAATTTACTTGAAGATCCTGTTGCCAATACACTTAAAAGAATGACCATTCCGGTAATTTACGGCATGGTGCTTTTAATGACATTTAATTTAATAGACACTTTTTTTGTCGGTTTACTCGGCACTAAACCGCTAGCGGCTATCAGTTTCACTTTTCCGGTAACGTTTACGGTGATCAGCTTAACAATAGGTTTAGGTATAGGTGCTTCGGCTGTTATCGCAAAGTATTTAGGCCGTAATGATCACCAATCGGCAAAAGACTCGGCAACTACCGCGTTATATTTAGCCGCTATTGTTGTGGCATCTTTATCTTTTATAGGCTATTTATTTACCGATGAACTGTTTACTTTATTAGGTGCTCAAAAAGAATTATTGCCTTATATTCATCAATATATGGATGTATGGTATTTAGGTGGCGTGTGTTTAATTGGTCCTATGATCGGCAACTCTATTTTAAGAGCCTCGGGAGATACTAAAACGCCAAGTATTATTATGGGCAGTGCAGGGCTTATTAACGCAGTACTTGATCCCATTTTTATTTTTGGCTTGGGTCCGATCCCCGCCATGGGCATTCAGGGTGCAGCAATAGCTACTTTTGTCTCTTGGTTGTTTGGTTTGTTCTTTGTATTTCATGTATTAACTAAGCAAAAAGATCTTATTCATATTAAACCCATGCCACTACCGCAAATAATTTCTTCGGCACGAGGTATTTTACATATTGGATTACCGGCGGCAGGGGCTAATATGTTAACGCCAATTGCAGCCGCAATAATGACCGCTATTGTTGCCTCCTATGGTGAGTCAGCCGTTGCTGCTTTTGGTGTTGGTTCTAGAATTGAGTCTATTGCTTGCTTAGTCGTCTTGGCCATGTCAATGACTTTACCGCCCTTTATCAGTCAAAATTTTGGGGCTGGGAAAATGCACCGAGTTGAGCATGCTTATAAAACATCAATTAAATTTGTTTTATTTTGGCAAGTGCTCATTTATATTGTTTTAATTATGGCTTCACCTTGGATTGCCGATATATTTTCTAAGGAGCAATCGGTTGCTGACATAATAAAACTTTTTATGTGGATATTACCTTTAGGCTATGGGTTACAAGGGATTATTATTTTAACTAATTCCTCCTTTAATGCCTTACATAAACCTATGGTGGCATTAATGTTAAGTATTATTCGCTTGTTTATCTGTTATGTTCCTTTAGCCTATATAGGTAGCTTGTTTTATGGTATTCAAGGGCTGTTTGTTGGCGCGCTAACGGGTAATATCATTATGGCTTTTATTTCTTATCTATTATTTATCAAGCAATTTAAAAATAATAATGCAACTTCAATGGTTTCACCTTTATGAAAACGTTTACTTTACAGTCTGATTATACGCCTAGTGGCGATCAACCAACGGCGATTAAACAATTATTAGAAGGTATAGACTCAGGTTTAGCGCATCAAACATTACTGGGGGTAACAGGCTCAGGTAAAACCTTTACCATTGCTAAAGTTATTGAAAAGTTAAATCGACCTACCATGATGTTAGCGCCAAACAAAACGTTAGCAGCGCAACTTTATGGTGAAATGAAAGAATTCTTTCCCAATAATGCCGTTGAATATTTTGTTTCGTATTACGATTATTATCAACCTGAAGCTTATGTGCCAACCACAGACACTTTTATTGAAAAAGATGCGTCTGTTAATGAGCATATTGAACAAATGCGTTTATCAGCAACTAAAGCCTTATTAGAGCGACGTGATGTTATTATTATCGCCTCGGTTTCAGCCATTTATGGCTTGGGTGATCCAGACTCTTATTTGAAAATGATGTTGCATATTAGTGTCGGTGACATCATTAACCAACGCGATATTTTACGACGTTTAGCTGAATTACAATACAAACGGAATGATGTTGCTTTTGCCCGTGCTACGTATCGTGTGCGTGGTGATGTTATTGACATATTTCCTGCGGAGTCTGATCGTTTGGCATTACGTATTGAGTTGTTTGATGAAGAGATTGAACGTATAAGTCAATTTGATCCCTTAACAGGGCAGGTTGAGCAAACGTTAGCTCGTGTGACTGTTTATCCTAAAACACATTACGCAACGCCTAGAGATAAAATTTTAGCCGCTGTTGAAAAGATTAAGGTTGAATTAAAAGAGCGCTCGAAGCAATTAAAAGATAATAATTTACTAGTAGAAGAGCAGCGTATTGTTCAGCGTACTCAGTTTGATATAGAAATGATGACCGAGCTTGGTTATTGCTCAGGTATTGAAAATTATTCGCGGTATTTATCGGGTAGAGAGTCTGGTGAAGCGCCACCCACTTTGTTTGACTATTTACCTGACGATGGTTTGCTTATTCTTGATGAATCGCATGTTACGGTGCCGCAAATAGGTGCTATGTATAAAGGTGATCGATCACGTAAAGAAAACTTAGTGCAATACGGTTTTAGACTGCCGTCAGCACTGGATAATCGGCCGATGAAATTTGAAGAATTTGAGGCATTATCGCCACAAACAATTTATGTTTCGGCAACGCCAAGTAATTATGAAATTGAAAAATCAGCCGGCGATATTGCTGAGCAGGTGGTTAGACCTACCGGTTTACTTGATCCTGAAATAGAAGTTCGACCGGTTGAAACCCAAGTTGATGATTTACTCTCTGAAATTAATAAACGCGTGCCTATTAATGAACGCGTTTTAGCGACAACATTGACCAAACGCATGGCAGAAGATTTAACTGATTATTTATATGAGCATGGTATTAAAACCCGTTACTTACATTCAGATGTTGATACCGTTGAACGTGTTGAAATTATTCGTGATTTTCGTTTAGGTAAGTTTGATGTATTGGTTGGAATTAACTTATTACGTGAAGGTTTAGACATGCCAGAAGTGTCTTTAGTAGCTATTTTAGATGCAGACAAAGAAGGGTTTTTACGTTCAGAGCGCTCATTAATTCAAACTATTGGTCGTGCCGCTCGTAACCTTAATGGTCGCGCAATTTTATATGCGGATAGGATCACCGGTTCAATGCGCCGAGCAATTGATGAAACAGAGCGCAGACGTGAGAAGCAGCACCAATATAACCTTGATAATAATATTACCCCGAAAGGCGTTATTCGAAAAATTACCGATGTGATGGATGTTGGAACGCGATCTTCAGCAAAAAAATTAAGTTTACTGGCAGAGCAGGTTGCAGAAGGATCGGCAGATTACCAATTACTTACAACAAAAGAAATAGATCAAAAAATAGAAGAGCTTGAAAAAACAATGTACTTACATGCACAAAACCTAGAGTTTGAACAAGCTGCCGCGCTTCGTGATGACATTGCTAAATTAAGAGCACAGCAGTTATCTAGTTAACGGCATTAGATCCAAACTAAATCGACACCAGTATAAAAACTAAATTAGCAGTAAATAATTATGAATATAATAAAAAATAAAGCTCGGATTACAGTTGTAGACGCATTAAGAGGGTTCGCTTTAGTATCAATAATGCTCCTCCATAACATTGAAATGTTTGAGGTTTACGCTGCCCATCCTTCGCTACCTGAATGGTTAATAAGTATAGATTCGATAATATGGGATACATTCTTCTTTCTTTTTGGTGGCAAATCGTATGCAATTTTTGCACTCTTATTTGGATTGACATTTTATATTCAAACCCATAATCAGGAAGAAAAAGGACAAGATTTTAGGCTTCGTTTTATTTGGCGTATGCTTCTTTTAATTGGTTTTGGCATTTTTAATACTTTATTTTATCGTGGTGAAATTTTAGTTCTTTATGCTGTTCTTGCTTTATTTCTTATTCCATTCAATAAGTTGAATAATAAAGCCTTATTAATCTCAGCATTGATTCTATTGTTGCAGCCAATATTATTATGCAAATTAATTGTAGCGATAGGAAATCCTACTCTTGAGCCAGCTGTAGCTTCATTTATGCCATTTTATATAAACTCTGGTGAGTTTCTGACAGGAGACTCGATGTTTCAATTGATGAAAAGTAATATTACCGATGGAAGAATAGCATCATTACTTTGGTTTTGGGAATATGGTCGAATCGAACAAACTTTCGGACTTTTTTTATTAGGATTTCTTGCTGGTCGCAAACGTATTTTCTACAATACGCCCGAAAATATTAAATTTTGGATAAAAACACTAGTTGTTTCAACAATTTTATTTATTCCATTATACATATTGAAATCAAATCCAGAAGTATTTTCAGATTCAAAGAATATTACAAAGTCAATAGGTGCAATAATTACACTTTGGTCAAATTTAGCCTTTATGCTCGTGCTTGCGTCTGGATTTATATTGTTGTTTTATAACGATAAAACACAACCGCTATTGAGTAAGCTTTCACCGATTGGAAAAATGAGTCTTTCAAATTACATCTTGCAATCTATAGTTGGTGCAAGTATTTATTATGGCTTTGGTTTAGGTATTTATCAATATGTGGGAGCTACTTATTGCTTATTAATTGGAATTGTATTGGTAATCGCAATGGGACTATTTAGTAGTTATTGGATGAAAAAACATAAACGAGGAATACTTGAAAATATTTGGCACAAGTTAACATGGATAGGAACAAGTAAACAATAATGACTTATAACTAAAAAAATAGAAGCCTTAATGGAGTTTTGTCAGTATCAAAGTAAAAAAATCAAAAAATAGCAGGCAGCCCTTTCAATATTTTTTAAAGGGATGTCTTCTATTTACTTCTTTTTTCTATCGATATTGGGCGATAAAAAGGGGGCGATATTGGGGGCAGATGAACATTAACCATCTTGTTTTTTCCTGCCTATTGTGAGACCTCGTTTGCCTTCTGAAATTCTCCTACAAGATAACTGTTCAATTAGCATAAAGCTCATCTGACCCAATATCTCAATATCTCAATATCTTCGATGGTCGAGCTATTTTATATGCGGATAGGATCACCGGTTCAATGCGCCGAGCAATGGATGAAACAGAGCGCAGACGTGAGAAGCAGCACCAATATAACCTTGATAATAATATAACCCCTAAAGGGGTTATTCGAAAAATTACCGATGTGATGGATGTAGGAACGCGATCTTCAGCAAAAAAATTAAGTTTACTGGCAGAGCAGATTGCAGAAGGATTGGCTAATTACCAATTACTAACAACAAAAGAAATAGATCAAAAAATAGAAGAGCTTGAAAAAACAATGTACTTACATGCACAGAACCTAGAGTTTGAACAAGCTGCCGCGCTTCGTGACGACATTGCTAAATTAAGAGCACAGCAGTTATCTAGTTAACTGCATTAGTGTTAACTGCATTAGCTTTAAGCTGAATTGACACTTTTGGTAGATATATTTTTATCTAATCTGACCGTTTCAATAGCCACCTTAAAAGCGGTCGTTCATGGTTAAGCGGATAACGATCATTTGTTAAGGTTTTTAGATATCAGCCAGTACTCCAAACCTATCAACATATCCTCATCTGAGGCTGATGTCTAAAAGACTCACAATGAGCCATCATTTGCATTCTTATCTGGGTTGTCTGAATTTACTTGACCATGTCAGCTTTCTAATAATTCGATTTGAACAAACTCTGTCAGTACTGGATAAGGAGGAGTAAACATCTACCAATAGCTATCTTTCTTTATATATAATTCCTTAACCAATTCATCTGAATCTACATTTGGCAAAGGCTAGTACAATCAGGAAATACCACAAATTGAAAAAGCTAAAATAATTAATGTTGAAATTCTCCTAAGCTCCAACCTAAAGATATTTAAGCAAAAATCTAGAAAAAGAAAAAATATATTAAGAATAATTAAGGTAAATTAATGACAGCCCATGTTACGTTTTTCCGTGACATAGAAATTTTGTTGATGAAAATAGCCCGAAGGTCAAAAGTTGAATGTTTATGCACTTTTTAGTTGATTTATGCAGGCGCAATAAAGAGCAAAATGAGAGGGAATGTCTCACTGAGGTCACAAATGACCTTTTTGTGGTTTTCATGAAATGAGGTAAAGATAAGAAAAACTAACCTAAATTAGCAATAACTTTTTCGAATGACTAAATTTTATGTCTCTATGCCCTATAAGGTCAGATGAAAAAGTAACTAGCTCTAGAGTAAGCAAGATTAGTTATTGATTAAAAGGAATTAAATTGGTTGCGGGAGCCAGATTTGAACTGACGACCTTCGGGTTATGAGCCCGACGAGCTACCAGGCTGCTCCATCCCGCGTCCGAATGAACTTCTTAAGATATTAAGAAGAAAGCCTCAAATTATTTTAATTCTATCTGAAAAGAATTGGTTGCGGGAGCCAGATTTGAACTGACGACCTTCGGGTTATGAGGCTTATTTTTTAAGTAAACCTTAACTTATTTTAATGTACATTGATGTGAAGTGGTTAATCAAGCTGTTGATTAACCAATGTTTAGTAATGTGTTTTTGTGACAGTGTTTTTATTGTAGCATCTCAAGTCGAACTTTGTTTTGTCACAAAAAACAACTACTATTTTATGCAATGTACACGTGTTAACTGACTCTAACCTCACTTTTGAAAGGACTATATCACTTATTTCTCATAGAAGGTAGTTAACCACTTTTTACTACACTGCTCACACTAGATACCAATTCCTACAAGTTTTAAATTGAGATCAGTCATTTTCGGTAGATGCGTTAGGTGAAAAAATCAGACTAGGCAAACTGATGTAATGCCACTAACGGCAAACCCAAAAATACAAGTGAGCCTTATAGTAGATATTTCACTTTTTTATGTGTTTTGTGAAATATGTCCGTTTTTATTGGAGATATTTCTCAACTATCTCAAAAAAGTGAAATATCTATATTGGCTATTATAATTGCAAAATCCTGCATGTTTGAACCGGCACCACCAATTTGTTGAACCACTGGAGGACCAGCGTCATTACTATGATGGACCACGAGTAAAAAATAGCAGCAATCAACTTAGGTTGAATCAAGCATACTTACAACATCATTTTGTTAACCAATTCGCAGCTAAAAAGGCATCTAATATATCCCATACTCACTCCATATATGTTTTATACTAGAAAGGGGTAATTAATGATTAATCTAGGCTAACCAAAATTTAAACGTGGTGAGTGATATGACTCAAACAGAGCAGAAAGAATTTATTATATATTTCGTTCAAGGTTGGGCGGGTTCAAAACAAGCAGCGCTTAAATGGTATGAATCTGAAGTAATTTCTGCGCTCAACAAAACAGTCCAACAAGCTGTTGATGGTGGTGATTTTGAATCTATAAAAAGATACTTAGAGCACATCAACGAAGGTGGATTTGCTTAGTATTTTGATTCAATAGGATCTAAAAAAGTCTCTAGTGAAGCCTTCAAGTAACGCTTTCCGCGATACCTTTGAGTAACGTCTTAGACTATACGCATAAAGCGATACTATCCCTTATTTTACTTCAAAAGCTCAATCTGGCACTAAACGACTATTTTCATTAGTGCCAAAAACGGTAAAACCAGCTTCCTCATCTAGCTGAGCTAGTTCAATAGACATATTGACGGTATTAATTATAGGTAAATCAATATCTTTCATAAAATATAATCCCAAATATTAAACTAGCTTTATTTTGTAGGTTTAAAAAATAAGTGCGCGATGAAGTATCCTTGGCACCACTTATATATGCTGTCTAAATACCACCGAGATATATTTTGGCCAAACATGTACTCAATATGCTCACTTGCACTAATAAACGCTGCTATTATTTCTTTGCAATGAGATCTGCAATAGTGTCGAGTAACACCATTTAAAATGGCATAAATGATTTGTTCATTTGGGGCTGATAATAAGTTACCGCATAGAAAGTTAATCGCTACCTTAAATGATGAGTTTAAATTACTACCTTCATCCCCTAAAGTAGCGAGCATTGCAATTAAGTCACTATTTACTTGCCAGTCATTATTTTCTGTAATACTTGCCATGCTTTCTGAATCAATAGACGTAAAATATAAGCCTCTAGAAGCCAGTGCTGCAATCTTTTTAGCATATTCTTGATACCTAATTTTGCCGTCATCACGAGCTTTTATAAGTATAGGTTGAAGCCAAACCCCATCAACATTACTAACTAGTTTTGATAATTGCCGGAACCTTAAATCTTCCGTTAAAAGTATGTAGTCATTGCCTTCTGCTGCAATTAATGAATCATAAAATGATCTATCAAGAATATCTGATAAAACCTGCACAGTACTGCTAGGGTGCTCTTTTTCTATAGCAGGAGTAATAATGCAATTATTAGTCACCCAATCAACAATTGATTGATAGTTGTTGATTAGATATTTCGTATCACTTTCTGATTTCTCATAAGATATATAGCCATCGTCTGTTTTACCTATAGTACCACTGCGTTTACCAACTTCTGTTCGCTGTTCCGCTATTAATTGGTTGTAAAAATCAATGCTCGATTGCGTGACTGCGAGAGGGCCTAAGGTAGATTTTGCAAGATCAAGAAATTCTAATGAAAATAGGCTATACAATGTTAATGGATCTACAAGATATGTATTGTTCGAAGATAATAATTTTAATGCGCTATCTCTTTCATCACTTGTGCCAACACAGTTAAAAACTTTTTCCTTAGTATCAGTTTGCATGCCGATCCATACATCTAGTATAGGTTTGCCAAGTAACTTAGCTAAGACACATACTGGGTATTGTTTAGTTTTATAGTCAGATAATACTTCCGATGTATGTTTCTTTTGAGCATCAATAATTTTAAAAAAATTAGTGAAATCAAATTCTTCCTCATCATTGCCTTTTACATCAATTTTCCAAAAGGGCTTATCATAGTTTGGAAACCTATCTGAAAAACTATCCATAATTCTTTGAAAAAGGAATACAGGTAAGCTTGTAATTGAAATAATTTTATAATCACTTGTGACATAGGGGTTGTTTGATACTTTAATAAAATCACCAACTTTTTTTCCTATACTTGCTTTTGAAATTGGGTGCTCTAGAGGAATGGAATTAGTAAAAACACCTGTAGTTTTGGATATAAAATAATTGGATACTTCTGATGAAGCACTCTTTACCCCTATCAAAGTATTTTCGTCCACAAAACTCTGTATGAGAAAACTGTCATCCTCTTTGTCTCTCGACATAAATAACTGCATGTAGGCCATATTTACATCAGCATCACTATAATTTTCAAATAAAATTTTAGATGCTAGTGAGATACCTACACTGGGTTCATTATAATCACAATGAAAGGCGGCTAGCCGAATATAATCAATGCTATCAGATGAGCTATAATCAATATCAGCTTTTAAGTGAGACACTATTTTACTTTCTTGACCTATGCGCAAACATAACCCAAACCAATGTAAAGTTTCCTTCAAATCATTTACATTGTCCGCTAAGTAAAATTCAATCTCAGTAAGTGCTTCATTATACAAACCTGATTTTTCAAATATAGCAGCAGCATATTGTCTGTAAAAATTGATTTTTCTAGTAGAATCGGGAAGTGAAAGAATAAGGTCAATTAACTTCTTACGATAATTACAACTGTAATAACATTCGATTAATTTTCTTAATTGTTCTGAATCTACATATTCAACAATCAAACTTTCATATAGTGATGCTGAATCAACATACTGTTCTAAGTTAAATAACTCATCGGCAATACTTAATTTGGTAAAGTATTCAGTGGCATTGGTGAGTAATTTTTTGGCGGAAGCAACCAGTTCGATAGCTTTATCTTTTTGGTTATTTTTTAAATATATTGTTGATAGATCCAATAAAATAGAAATTGACTCTGGATATTCTTCAATAGCGCTAAGAATTTTACTTTCAGGTAACTCTGCTTCAATTACATTTAATAATTTAAGCTCGGTCCCAAGGGCTATTTCTCTATTTTTATCTTCACAGTCACTTGATAAATATCGTTGAACAATATCCAGAGCTTGGCTATATTGTTTATCGCGAGCGAGTACTTCAACATAGAGTAAAGCCCATTTTTCAGGGGTCTGTTCATATTGGTCTTTTACTAATAAGACAGCATCATTGAATTTCCCTGCATCCATTAATAAAAATGTAGCTTGTTTGAGTAATTCCGCGTCAGTATTAACTTTTGTTAATGCTTCTTTTGCTATAGAAATCCCTAACTCTGTTTCATCCAATAAAAATTTAGTAAGAAGTAAATTTGTTATTGAAATAGTATTCAAAGCAATAGATTCTTGTGTCTTCAACCCTTCCCATACTTCTGATAAGATCTTATCGACTAGTAATAGTTCGCTTTTGTCCTCTTCATTTAATTGTTTTCCAAAGGCAATATACTTTTTATCGTATAACCTCTTTAACAAAGCACTACCGTAAGCCGACTTTACTTCAACAAAATCGCCTTGTTCTTTACTATAGCCATCTTTTAGCCACGGGATAGCTTCTTCTAGTCTATCGCTTAACAAATATGCTTGCCCAATTGCAAAACAGATCTCTGGTAAATGATGTAATTCTTTAGGTACAACTGATTCAGGTAAATCATCTTTTGAAAAATCACTAGCGGCAACTTTTAGCCTATTAGCCATAGCACTGTGAGGAAATGCTAAAACAGCGGCATTAGCAGCCATTTGTGCCTTTTTACGTTCCCCCAATAAGTGATTGGCAACTACTAAATTACATAGTGCTTTTTCGTCATTTGGCTCTATCTTTTGTGCTGCTATAAAATTCAGCGCAGCTTCTTCTTCTTCACCTAGCTGAAGATGACATGCAGCTATATTTGTTGTAATTCTAAATTTGTTGTAATTAGAAAGTTCATCCCAACTAGTATTCTTGAATTGAATTATTAGATTGAAAGCTGTTTTTGGTTGCCCATTATTCAGTAGGTCTCGGTAGCTATCAATTTGCTTTGAATGCGCATCTTCCAATTTGCTATTTGGTAATTGGGCAGCACCTTCTATTGCCGAAGTAGCTTGTTCTATTCTACGCAGTAATTCATTATCTGTTTTTGTAAAGTCAGGATAAAACTTTTCTATAACAACTTTGTACTTTGCTATTTCTCTATGAATTTCATCCCAACTTTTTACTTGAACTGTAAAAAGTCCCTGTGCTTGATGACCCACAGTAATTCTTCTTGCTATTTCTTGAATTTTGGCATCATTTGGAGCCGTTGTAGCTAAAATAAAACGAGTTAAATTAGGTTTGAAATTTTTTGCTTTTTCAACTTCTTCAACTAGCTCTTTTTCTGTTACTTGATGGTGATCACCATATCTTCCATCCTTTCCTTTACATTGCAGCCCAAACCACTTTGTAGACTCCCCAATTTGACCAAAAACATCTACACCATTTTGAGGTTGTCCTGTCCTTCCATTCAGCTCAGTATTGGTTGAATTAAGTATTTCTTGCCATAGATCTGCACAGAGTTCTTCAAACTCTTGCCAATCTTTAGGTGGTGGAATTTGAGATGAATGAAAAAGGGGCAATGTTGTTCCTTATTTTTATTAAATTTAAAAACAGACAATACTGGATATAAGAACAGTCCGATTAAATTTCAAGCTTTAACCACAAATAAAGCAAGTGTTTTTAAATGGCAGCCGTGTACCGAGAGTTGGTTCAACACATGCCGTTTTTTGCAGATATATTAACAATACTTTTTGTGCTTTCTGTCTGTTCCTTTGATAATTCAGTCGCTTGATTTGATAAGTCTTCAGCTATTTCAATAATAAATGAGTAGGCCCTGAGTCTTCCTATGACATTAACCGCAGAAAATGCAGCTAAATAAAGACCAGCGATAAAGCCAAGTAGCATGTATGGGATTTCAGCAAAACTAGTAGTTCCAAAAGTCTTAGCGTAAGCAATATACAAAGCTATTATTGCAGGAAACAGCCCTAACTTATCCATTGATCCAACTAATGCGCCAATTCTCTTTTCAAGCCTTTCAGCTTCAAATTCCAATCGCAGTTTGGCCTGCTTAAGATTCCATGAATCATACGAAGTTAGCCGCTGTACCAGCATAGACTAATATTCAGCCCTTTTTGATAAGTCTGAGAGATGTTCTTTAGCAGGAGATAAAACATATTTCATTTGTAAAATAGAATTATTAACAGAAAAAACGATTACCATTAATAAAGCAATGATCATTGAAATCCCCACTACCCCACGGCTAGCGCATTTCAATGCCAGATTCTAACAGGGTTGAGCGATAATCATCGTCTAGCCCTGCCATTTTCTTTTTTCTCGCCATACTCGCGGACTTGGTTGTATCTTGTTTAAATAACGCCATCGCTATCTTTCGCATCACATTAAACACAAGCGGATTTTGTTGTTTACGTATTCTCGATTCATCT
>JAOPTQ010000097.1:0-2700 GCA_051531915.1 Colwellia sp.
TGAGCACGAGTACCTTGACGAGCACCAGCTGCGTATGCAACTACTACTTGATGTACTAACGCTTCATTAAACTCACGTCCAAAAGTTGCTTCGGATACTTCAAGAGCACCTGATGCGTCTTTTAATGATAATTCCATCACAAAATCTCCTGGACTAAGCTTTAACAGCTGGTTTGATGATTACGTTGCCATTGATAGCACCCGGAACTGCGCCTTTAACAAGCAACAAGTTACGTTCTGCGTCAACGCGAACCAATTCAAGGTTTTGTGTAGTAACGCGCACAGAACCCATGTGACCAGACATCTTTTTGCCTTTGAAAACGCGACCTGGTGTTTGACACTGACCTAACGAACCGTTAGAGCGATGTGATAACGAAACACCGTGAGTAGCATGCTGCATGGTAAAGTTCCAACGTTTAATACCGCCTTGGAAACCTTTACCTTTAGATGTACCCGTTACGTCTACTAATTTAGTGTCATTGAAAAGCTCAACAGTGATTTCACTGCCAGCTTCAAGACCTTCGCCTTCAGTTTCGTTTAAGCGGAATTCCCACAAGCCGCGGCCTGCTTCGATACCTGCTTTCGCGAAATGACCAGCTGCTGGTTTGTTAACACGGTTAGCTTTTTTGCCACCCGTAGTAACTTGAAGCGCTGAATAACCATCGTTGTCTACAGTTTTAACCTGAGCAACACGGTTCGCTTCAACTTCTAGAACAGTAACAGGAGTAGAAACACCATCTTCTGTGAAGATGCGAGTCATACCCACTTTACGTCCAACTAGACCTATAGTCATTGTTAAAACTCCTCTTAGCCCAAGCTGATTTGAACATCAACACCAGCTGCAAGATCTAAACGCATTAATGCGTCTACAGTCTTTTCAGTTGGCTCAACGATATCAATCATGCGTTTGTGAGTACGAATTTCGTACTGATCACGCGCATCTTTGTTAACGTGTGGAGAAATCAAGATAGTGAAACGTTCTTTGCGAGTAGGTAGTGGAATAGGACCACGAACCTGTGCGCCAGTACGTTTTGCAGTATCAACGATTTCTGCTGTAGATTGATCAATCAAACGATGATCGAACGCTTTCAAACGAATGCGAATTCTTTGATTTGACATGTATCAAATCCCCTTTTAAAAGAACAAAAAAATACATCCCTCTGCTTCCTTATGTGCCGGAAGGGGGTGTATTACAAATAAACATTCAACGCAAAATTAGCGTTGCTGTATTAAGAAAATAACTAAATCGTTGCTTTCTTAGCTTGCCTTATTACAAATAATTTCAAAATGAATAAAACAAAACCTCATTCAGTTCACCCGAATGCGGACGCGTATTATACATAAGTTTATAAACTGAGCAAGTGATTATTTTTTATAATGGTTAGAAGCAAGTCCGTAATTATTCATAATCAGGTCAATTTCCCCTGACTTCTTAATCTCTTCCATACCATCAGATAGTATTTTCGAATATTCCAAGGACTTAGGTTTGTTTGGAGAAAAAGCTATGTAGGCTTTAAGCGGCTTAGATGCTAGACCGATCTGTTTAAATAGTTTCTCTTTAGATTGTTTTGCTATCTCATACTTTACAACAAAATCAACTTCAACAATAACATCGACGCGCTTTAATTCAAGTAAGGCTAACAAACGGCTTGTTAAATTTTTATCGCCAGTTATTAATAATATATTTTCTTGCTTTGTCGGCTTTATATAGCTCATAAGAGAAGGGCCATAATCATAACCTGCAACAATGCCTAATTTATTTTTTTGCAATAGTTTATTGTCAATTCGACTAAAATCAAGTTCACTATTCTTTAGCGTGTAATATACATTAGTCAGCACAGCTTGTTCATTGTCAGGAAATACAAAATCAGGTGCATCGCCATGAAAGGCACCAATTATTCCATCAATTTTGCCAGACCTTGCCATTAAAACAGCTCTATTCCATGGCAATTGAATGTATTTGACCGTATGACCCTTTTTTTGAAAAATAACTTCAGCCATTTCAACCATAAACCCTTGTTCATCCGTGTTCGGCTTACAAGATATAGGACACCAATTATCCGCAGCAATAATTAATTCTGCAGCGCTAGATTTTTTTACAATAGATAAGCTAATCATTAAAGATAGCCAAAAAGCAGGCTTAAACAATATATCCTTCAATTTAATATTTCCCTTAAAGTATTAACAAAAAATTACTGTTCATCATTCGATGTTACCTACAATATAGAACATACCATAAACAATGAACCTCAATAACGATACTTACTTTTTATTTAAATTTCTTAGCCTGTACCTATATATAAGTAGAAAAAACAGTTTTCCTTTATCATTTTCAATTTATTTACCAATCTTCTACCGATTTCTGTCGAGTAATGGTATACTCGCGCGCAAATTTTCAACAATTCCACTTTTTATTAGTCGAAATTAAATAGAGTAAAGTAATGGCAGATTTATCCAAATACAGAAACATTGGTATTTTCGCTCACGTTGATGCGGGTAAAACCACAACAACTGAACGTATCCTTAAATTAACCGGTCAGATCCATAAAACTGGTGAAGTACATGATGGCGAGTCAACAACTGACTTCATGGAACAAGAAGCTGAGCGCGGTATTACCATTCAGTCTGCTGCGGTAAGCTGTTTTTGGAACGATCACCGTTTCAACGTTATCGATACTCCTGGTCACGTTGATTTCACAGT
>JAOPTQ010000097.1:2734-37226 GCA_051531915.1 Colwellia sp.
GACTCAGAAGTTGCTCGTATCATCATGGTTAACAAACTTGACCGTTTAGGCGCTGATTTCTACCGTGTTGTAGATCAAGTTAAAAACGTTTTAGGTGCTAACCCACTTATTATGACTTTGCCAATTGGTGAAGAAGATGAGTTTGTTGGTGTTGTTGATCTTCTTAGCGAAAAAGCTTACATCTGGGATGACACTGGTCTTCCAGAAAACTTTGAAATTACTGATATTCCAGCTGACATGGTAGAAAAAGCTGCTGAGTACCGTATTAAGTTAATTGAAACTGCTTTAGAAGTTGATGAAGACATGTTAATGGAGTTCTTAGAAGGGGAAATGGTTCCTACTATAGAACAAATCAAAGCGTGTATCCGAGCTGGTACTCGTGATATGACTTTCTTCCCAACTTACGGTGCATCTGCATTTAAAAACAAAGGTATTCAATTAATTCTTGATGCTGTTGTTGATTACTTGCCTTCACCTACAGATGTTGATCCACAACCACTTACTGATGAAGAAGGTGAGCCTAATGGTGAATACGCAATCGTTTCTGCAGATGAAACATTCAAAGCGTTAGCATTCAAAATAACTGATGACCGTTTTGGCACATTAACTTTCGTACGTATCTATTCAGGTACATTGAAGAAAGGCGATACCATTCTTAATGCTGCAACAGGAAAAACTGAGCGTGTTGGCCGTATGTGTGAAATGCAAGCCGATGACCGTAACGAACTTACTTCTGCTCAAGCCGGTGATATCATCGCAATTGTTGGTATGAAAAGTAACGTTCAGACAGGTCACACATTATGTGATCCGAAACACCCAATTATCCTAGAAGCTATGGTATTCCCTAAGCCTGTAATTTCAATTGCGGTAACACCAAAAGATAAAGGTTCAACTGAGAAAATGGGTCTTGCTATCGGTAAAATGGTTGCAGAAGATCCAACCTTTAAAGTTGAAACTGATCAAGATTCAGGTGAAACGATTTTATCTGGTATGGGTGAACTTCACCTAGATATCAAAGTAGATATTCTAAAACGTACCTACGGTGTTGAATTAGAAGTTGGTAAGCCGCAAGTTGCCTACCGTGAAACAATTACTACAGAAATTGAAGATTCTTATACCCATAAGAAACAATCTGGTGGCTCTGGTCAGTTCGGTAAAATTGATTACCGTATCAAGCCCGGCGAACCTGGTTCTGGTTTCGTATTCAGCTCTGTTGTTGTGGGTGGTAATGTTCCTAAAGAATTCTTCCCGGCTATCGAGAAAGGCTTCAAAGGCATGATGGATACTGGTGTTCTTGCTGGTTTCCCTGTACTTGACGTTGAAATTGAATTATACGATGGTGGTTTCCATGCGGTTGATTCATCTGCTGTTGCATTTGAACTCGCTGCTCGTGGTGCTTTCCGTCAGTCAATTCCAAAAGCGGGTGCCCAGTTAATTGAACCTATCATGAAAGTTGATGTGTTTACGCCTGATGATCACGTTGGTGATGTTATTGGTGATTTAAACCGTCGTCGTGGCATGATCGGAGGTCAAGACGCGGGTGTTTCTGGTGTTCGTATTAAAGCTGACGTACCGCTTTCAGAAATGTTCGGTTACATCGGATCATTACGTACAATGACATCAGGTCGTGGTCAATTCTCAATGGAATTCTCTCACTACCTACCTTGTCCTAACAACGTAGCTGAAGTAGTTATTGCAGAAGTTAAAGCAGCTGATGCTGCTAAAAGAGCCGCTAAAAAATAACCAGTAGTTATTACTGACAAAAAAGGATGCTTAGGCATCCTTTTTTATTGCTTAAAATTCAGCCGCAGAGCCTTAATTACGGCATAGAATAACAAGAACTGATGAACTAATACCCAATAAATACCTGCTAATGTTAGTCATTAGCTATAAAAACAACGCCATGTACAGTCCCCCAAAGAACAAAAAACCTTTTCAACCAATAAACCAAGCTCCAAGTCGATGAATTATGGTAATCGTCACTTCTACCACAATGCGGTCATTAAGAGTAAATATTGAAACAACGCTTCAGATTAGATGTTGTATCGATAGCACCGCAATAAAAGACGAGTGTTCATGGATGGACTTGAGGCCGTAATAAAATTTGATCATTTAAAATTCCAGAAATAAAAAAGCCCCTCCGATTGGTGAGGCAAAAAAAAACACAAAAGATATATAGCACTATTTTTGGAAGTGGTTGCAAACTTCTTATTCTATTTGCTTGGTGACTACTATGATGTGTGGCCAGTTTTATATTACCAACTACAATGGCAGTTTAATATAATCATGGGCAGTATTAACGAGAACACCACTAGCCACCTCATTAAGAAACAAACGAGCATCTCTTTGAAAAAACCATGACTCATCTTGAATTAATTGTTCAACTAACTCCTTTTCAAGCGAGTGCCCATAAACCAGTTTATACTTTACTTCCATTTGCGCAATAAGCATTGCGTCTTCAATTTCAACTGAATCAGGCTTATCGTCATTTTTCACGAACGCCTTAACAGTAGAAGTAAAAACAAAGGTAAGCAATCCATCATTAATGTTGATTCCTTCACCTTCAGGTTTATTAACTGATACCTGCAAAAAACCATCCCGACCATTAACGTCTCCAAAAGCTGGCTCCCAAGTATCCTTATAATCAAGCTCGAAAACTAGTCTGTTACGAAGCTCTATCTTATCAAGCATGTAATTTATTCTCCACGGCCCATAAATTAGATTTACGAACAGTTAATGGCTGAGTGAACACATCAAGTTCATGCTCGCTATCTTTATGTATATTCAGACTCAAATGGTTGTGAACCTCTGCAGTCGAAGTTAAATACACTTCTAAAGCTTTTCTGGTAACTTCATTCAGGCTTACCTTATCCTGACAAGCCCTGATGGTCGCCTGTTTATGTAACTCTTCACCAATGCGAACATTAAATGAACCTGTCATTGTTTTATCTGGCTTTTTACCAAAATCAAGACAAGTTTCAAGATAATCATTCACCGCACGCTCGAATTGATTTTGTATATCATCAGCACTATTGGATTCGTATGTTACAACATCATTTATAAACTGGATTTTTCCCCAGATACACTGATCTTCAAAACTGTATTCGGCTGTTCCATAATAACCGTTGTATTTTAATAGATTCGATTTTGACATTTTATAACTCCTTGATTGCTGCTACACATTCTTTAATCACGTATTTTCTAACTTCATTGCCTGGGTGAGGTTTGTGGTATTGCAGTAACTTTTTAGTTTCAGGATGAAAAAACTTCATACCATCTTTACCCTTCTTGGAAATAAAACCACAATACTCAAGAACTACGCATAAATCGTTCCATTTAAAACTTGATGGATTCTCTAGTAAACTCTGTTTGAGCTTTTCCTTCTTACTCATATTTGATTATAGTCCATATTTGAGAGTGCAACTATACATTAGTTGCAAATAAAAATACACTGTCCGTTTGTACAGGCAACTGACAATATTCTATTTAATTGAAATAACCAATCCACCTATCAAAAAATAAACTTTACCTTTTTACAAACACATCATCAATAGGTTATAAAATTGAATTTTTGTAATTATCCGTTGAAAGGCGGAGTTTTCCTTATTTGCGGTGGAAATATTGCTTTTTAATTAAAACAGCATTTCCTAATTAAACATTAGAAAATATATGCCAAATTATTTGATACTAATGTCAGGAATGCGCATCAAGAAACCCTTAACGATATATTTTTATATCTTGCAGGTTTTTTATGAAACACGCTGGTAACGATCATTTTCTTCAACATATTTTATTGCTGATTTAATTGAGCCGAAGTAATAAGCCAATATTTTAAGGCGGTTATCTTTTACATAGTGAGGCGTGTCTTGGTATTGACTATCAAACCTAATTACATAAAAAACCTCAAGCTAATAATCTTAACTTGAGGCTCAAAATTAAGGCTTTAAAGCCTCCGACTTAAAAAAAATTTGAGTTTCTCTATTGAGTGACAGGAAATCCTCTATCACGCATTAAGGCTTCAACTTTGGCATCACGACCTCTAAAGGCGCGATACGCTTCAGCAGGATCTACAGCATTGCGTACACTAAATAAATGTTTAACCAGTTTAGTGGCAATATCTTTATCATAAAAGCCACCTGGCGCTTGTGCAAAATATTCAGCCGCATCTGAGGTTAATACTTCTGCCCACATATAACCATAGTAGCTTGATGCATAACCCTCACTACTAAAAATGTGGTTAAATTGCGTTGAACGATGACGCATAACCAGTTGCTCTGGCATATTCAATGCTGCCAAAGTTTCACGTTCAAACTTATCGGCATCAATACCGGTTGGGTCAACGGTATGAAACTTCATATCAACAAGTGCAGAGGCTAAATATTCTGTGGTTTTGAAGCCTTCATTAAAGGTGGCTGTTTGCTTAATTTTAGCAATTAGCTCAGCAGGCATAGGCTTACCTGTTTTATAATGTACAAGATAATTATTGATAACCTCATCAGTAATTAACCAACGTTCTAATAATTGAGACTGAAATTCAGTGTAGTCACGTACACCACTATTAAGTGTTGGATAAGCTACTTTTGCGGATAAAAAATGTAACGCATGACCAAATTCATGGAAATAGGTTTCCGCATCATCCCAAGAAATTAAGGTTGGTTGACCGTCAACACCTTTACTAAAGTTTGAATTATTTGAAGACAGTACATTTTTCTGACCGTCAAAAGTCGTGTAACTACGATAAGTAGTTGCCCAAGCACCTGAACGCTTTCCTTTGCGGGCAAATGGGTCTAAATACCATAAACCAATATGCTCACCTGAGGTTTTATCTTTTACTTCCCATACACGAACATCTTCATGAAACACAGGAACTGAACCATCTTTAATTTCTGTGAAACCAAAATTGAATAAACGCCCTGCTACATAAAACATCGCTTCACGTAGCTTATTTAATTGTAGGTATTGTTTTACTTCATCAGAATCAAGGTTGTATTTATCTTTACGTACTTTTTCAGCATAAAAACGATAATCCCAAGGTTCAATTTTTTCAATACCGTCTTGAGCTTTACCGATAGCAAGCATATCCGCAACTTCTTCGTCAACTCTCGCAATGGCGGCTGGCCATACTGACTCCATTAAGGCGATAGCATTTTCGGGTGCTTTAGCCATACGGTCTTCTAAGCGCCAAGACGCATAGTTTTTATAGCCTAATAAACCAACACGTTCATGGCGTAGTTGTAAAATTTCAGCAATAATGGCGTTATTATCAAACTCATCACCATTATCACCTCGGTTATAATAAGTTTCCCACACTTGTTTTCTTAACTTTCGCATTGTTGAATAAGTTAAAAACGGGTTCATTGATGAGCGTGTATTGGTTATAGCATATTCACCTTGGTGACCACGCTCTTCTGCAGCTGAAGCAGCAACGGTAATAGTTGACTCAGGTAAGCCATCTAATTGATCTTTCATTAAATACAATACATAGCTTTCTTCATCGGCTAAAACATTATTACCAAATTGAGTATGCAGCTCTGCCAATCTTTGGTTTATGTCAGCATAACGTTTTTTGTCTGACTCATTAAGTGTCGCCCCATTACGCGCAAAACCATTATACGTTAAGTAAACAACACGTTGTTTATCTGCACTCAACCCTTTAACTTCGTCACTGTTGTAAACAGATTCTACACGCTTAAACAGTTTTTCATTTTGACTTATTTTAGAAGAAAACACTGACAGTTTTGGTGACATTTCTGCTTGAATTTTACGAAACTCTGCCGTTGATTTATTACTGCTCCAAATACCCCAATAGGTAAATATACGTTGTAAGTCACTACCTGCTCTTTCCATTGCAACAATGGTATTTTCAAACGTAGGCGCTTCTGGGTTATTGGCAATGGCTTCAACTTCAGCTAAGTTAGCTTTCATACCTTCTTCAAGTGCAGGAATCAAACCAGCTAAAGTAACTTTGTCAAAAGCAGGAACACCTTGAAACGGTGCTTGCCATTTTGCCAATAATAACTGTTTTGATTGTTCAACGTCATCAAGTGAAGCCATTATCGCTGCTTTTTTTATTTTTTTAACATCAGCAACGTCATCTTTTACGGCTGAATTATCAGGACCACAGCCCATTAAAATGCTTGAAACTAAAAAAGCACTTAATAATTGTTTTTTCATTTTATTTACTCTCTGCTTATATAGAAAGGGATCTATCACACCCTCCATATTAACAACTTTATTACATAGACAAAATACACACGCAGGTCACTCACCGCAAAAATATAGCCATTAAGCTTATTTGGCACTTTATTTCAAATACGATAATAATTTTTATTGATCTAATGCGAGCATATTCTCTGACTATTTATTACAATAACGCCGTTAACTTCAAATGAGTATAGAAATAAGTATACTCAACATATCTTTCAACAAGGCGCTATCATGATGCAAATCACTGACTTGCAAAAAGAACAAAAAATCATCCCATTATTACGCTTAGGTTTTCGACCTTTTTTTCTTGGTGGTGCTATTTTTAGCATTGTTGCTATTATACTTTGGTTACTAATGTATAAAGGCACGGTAAGCTTATCTCCTTTAGGCGGGGGTTACTGGTGGCATATCCATGAAATGATTTTTGGTTTTGGCGGCGCGATTATTGCGGGATTTTTATTAACCGCGGTGCAAAATTGGACCGGCGTTCGCGGCACGCAAGGCTCAACGTTATTAATTTTATTTTTACTTTGGATAGTCGGGCGTATCGCTTTAATAATACCCGACTCAATCAGTACTGAGTTAGCTACCATTATAGATTTAGCCTTTTTACCTGCGGTTGCCTTTATACTTGCTAAGCCAATTATTGCCATTAAACAATACCGTAATTTATTTTTTGTCCCCTTATTATTACTTTTCACCATAGCAAATTTAGAAATGCACTTAGCGATATATTACCCGCAAACATTTACCATCACGTATGCTGGTTATGCTGGCGTTATGCTAGTAACTTTTTTGATGTCAGTTATGGCCGGACGTGTAACCCCTATGTTTACTGCCAATGGAACAAAAACTACCAAAGCTACCCCATTGCCTTGGTTAGATAAACTCGCTAACGGTAGTTTAGCCGTAGCAATGTTTTCATTATTATTTCAACCTCTTATTGGTTTCTCAGCGATATTTTTTGGTATTTTGCTCATCATTGCCGGTTTCTTTCAAACCATGCGTTGGTTAAGATGGCGTCCATGGATCACCTTAAGCTTACCCTTACTTTGGTCAATTCACCTATCCATTAAATTTATAGCCTCAGGTTTAATTATTTTAGGGTTAAGTTATTTAATTGTCGATATTCCAAGTAACCATGTATGGCACATACTCACGGTTGGTGGCATGGGAGGTTTAATTTTAGCGATGATTTCAAGAGTATCATTAGGACACACTGGCAGACCTTTAACGCCCCCCAAAGCCATGACTTTCGCTTATGTATTAATCACACTTTCTGCACTTGTTCGAGCTTTTGGTCCTTGGTTATTGCCTGAAAAAACGCTTGTATTTATTGATATTAGTGGTACTTTTTGGTTACTCGCTTTTGCTATATTTGTAGTTACTTATGCGCCAATGTTAATGAGAGCGAGAAAAGACGGCCGCCCGGGTTAAATAAATGCCCCTACGCAGCTTTAAAACGCTCATAGAATTGAAGTTTCAATACCACATTACCTAGGGAATTAAGGCATGAAAAAGCTTTACTTTACAGTTATATTATTCTGTTTATTAGTACTCACTGGCTGTAATGGGCACAATGATGAAGATGGTGATAAATCGCCACAAATAGCTACGAGCATTATATTACGAATAGTCGATAGCCAAGGTAGTGAAAAACAAAGCTTTGATAAAAATGAAAGTATTACTCTACAGGCAACTGTTTATGATGAAAAAAATGTGGTTATTACCAATAAGATGGTAAGTTTTTCATCTACGCTAGGTTTATTAGCTGTTTCTTCAAAGCTAACTGATACTAATGGCATTGCCTCAGTCTTTTTAACCAACGAGTCACTGGCGATAGGCGCGGGTAGTATTAGTGCCAATGTTGGCGAAGTAAATTCCCCAGAGGTGGAATTTGAATTTATTGATAATAAGGCGCCAATCACTCTGCCAAATATCAGCACAACCATGATGCTAAATGGCGAAGTCGCTAATCAATTTAAAGCCAACCAAGAAGTACAAATAATTAGCACATTAACTGACAATAATGGTCAAGCTATTGCTAATCAACTAATCACCTTTACCGCAGATATTGGCATATTAAATACTACAACCGCTTTAACCAATGGACAAGGTATTGCCAATGTTAATTTAACCAGTAGCAACGACATTATAGGCGCGGGGGTAATGACTAGCTCATACACAATAAATGATGAAGAAAATACCAATATTACTAGCGCGCTTAATTATCAAATTTTAGCCGCTGATGCCATCATTGATAGTGACATTCGGTTAGGCCATTTTGATCAAGATATGAATTTTATTGAAGGTAAAATAGCACTTTCAATTGCCGACAAAACCTTAAGCGCTGGTGGAACATTAGGATTAAGTGTTGACTTAATTGATGAAAGTGGCGAGCTAATTATCCCCCCTGTTCCGGTAACTTTTACTTCAAACTGTGTACAAAATGGTAATGCAACTATTGATGAATCGGTACTGAGTATCAATGGCACAGCAAGCTCAACGTTTGAAGATATCAATTGCGCAGGAACAACAGGAACCGATGATATTTTACTCGCCAGTGTTGCTGTAAATGGCATTACAAATACAGCAAGTGAAACTATTACCATCAATGGAGAACAATTAGGCTCTATAGAGTTTATTTCGTCAGAGCCTAGCACTATCGTACTTAAAGGGACTGGAGGACAAAACCAACAAGAAACCTCTACCTTAACCTTTAAAGTGAAAAGTCAATTAGGCAACATTTTAGCTCAACAAGAAGTTAACTTTACCCTAAGCACCACGGTTGGTGGTATCACCTTAAGCAGAGAATCAGGCTTAACCAATAGCCAAGGATTAATCTCAACACAAGTTTCCGCAGGAACCGTGCCTACAGCGGTAAGAGTTACCGCCAAAGCAACCATGGATTTCAATGGTGAAGCCATTCAAGTGCAAACGCAATCAGATTTATTATCGATTAATACGGGTTTACCTGAGCAACGTTCAATGACCATTGCTGCTAGCGTTCTAAACCCTGAAGCACACAACCGTGCTGATGAAGAGTCTAGTATTACCGTATGGCTAGCAGATAATTTTAATAACCCTGTACCTGACGGTACCACGGTAAACTTCACTACTGAAGGCGGCCACATTGAACCTAGTTGTAACACCATACATGGTAGTTGTGTCGTTATTTGGAATAGTGCCGAACCCAGAGTTACTGATCATCGTATTACAATTTTGGCAACCGCACTAGGTCACGAAACATTTTTTGATACCAATGGTAATAATATATTTGATAATGCTGACGGTGAGGCAATTATTGATAATGGCGGTGCTAATGGTTTTACTATCGACTCTGGTTTAGATAATTACCCCGCACAAGCCAGTGGATTTTTTGATATGTCGGAAGCGTGGCGTGATGACAATGAAAACAGTCAGTATGATGCCGGTGAAAAGTTTATTGATTTTAACGACGATAGTACATTTAGTACTGCAAATAGCTTATTCAACGGCCCGCAATGTCAAGGTGAACGCTGTGCAAACGAGAGTGCCATTCATGTTAGAAAAGCAATCCGGTTAGTGATGGCAAGCTCTGCTGCTGAATATAGTTTAACTAACGCTCCTATTGTCGGTGACAACACTATTATCTATGAAAACTCAATAACAGGGCTTAGTACTGCAATCGAGCCAATTATTGATGGTAGTAGCCAAACCTTTATTTTTAATGTTGCTGATACCGGCACACCTAATCAAACCCTGCCAAAAGATACCACCGTTGAAATTTCCTTAAGTACTGGCGAACTGCAAGGAAATACTAATTATACTGTGGGTAATAACAACCATGAAGGTTTTCATAGTATGACTTTTTTCATTGTGAATGAGGCTGGCGGTAATGCCGGAATAGCAACTTTAACCTTTACCATAACCACGCCAAAAGATTTTGTGACTAGCTTTTCTCGACAAATTGAGTTGCTATAACGGACAGTATTATTTAGCTTTACGGCTAGAACACTGATAAATAATAATGATGGAAGTCACCTATAAACCCCTTACTGCTGAGTATTATCAAGACGTTATTGCTTTAGGTAATCACGTACATGGTGATGGCTATTTAAGCCAAGAAAAAATACTCGATTGGGCAAGCAAAGGTATTAGTCAAAATATTAATAGTAATTTTATCGCTATCGCTAATGACAAATCAGGCGAGAAACTTATTGCTTTTCGGCTTAACTTTTCTGCCGAAAACTGGTTGATTGATCAGTGGTGTAGCCCAAAATTATGGCAAATACCCGCCAATAAATGCTGTTACTTTAAGTGCAGTACTGTTGATGAAAATTATCGTGGTAATGGCGTTGGCAGAAAATTATTACAGCTTTCTATTGAAGCTGCTAAACAACAAGGCGCACAAGCCGGTGTCGCACATTTATGGAAGCAAAGCCCTAATAATAGTGCTGTTGGTTATTTTAGCCGTTGTGGGGGGAATTTAGTAAAGTCTCACCCTGACAAGTGGAATGAAGAAAGCAAACAGGGTTATAGCTGTGTTTTATGTGGCAATGATTGCCACTGCGAAGCGGCAGAGATGATTATTTATTTTGAGTAAAAACACCCATAATGAGTAAAATCAAGGGTAGAGCTAATTGTTTAACGTGCCTATGCACTTCACTCAGGTTCGTCATTCCCGTGGTGTCTTAAACGGGAATCTAAGTAGAAAAAAACCTAAATCTTCGATTAACACACCTCGAAGATGACGATTACAACGAATGCCTGAGTTACCTACATAGGCATGTTGTTTAATAACCAATTGATTTTTTGTTTACCTTGCCCAACTAGCCAAGCATTGGCTTTTGAAAAATGCTTGCAGCCATAAAATCCTCGATAAACCGATAATGGCGACGGATGCGGCCCGGCTAAAACAAGATGTTTGTCATTATCAATACTGCGGCCTTTTTTCTTGGCATGTGCACCCCAAAGTATAAAGACACAACCGCTATTATGTTGGTTAAGCTGCTCAATAATTTTATCAGTAAAAGTCTCCCAACCTAATTTAGCATGCGAGTGTGCTTGCGCTTGTTGTACGGTAAGTACTGTGTTTAACAATAAAACACCCTGCTCAGCCCACGAGAGTAAATTGCCATGTTCAGGGGTAATAAAATCGTCAATATCGGTTGAAAGCTCTTTATAAATATTCACTAAAGAAGGAGGCACTTTACTCCCAACAGGCACTGAAAATGCCAAGCCATGCGCTTGTGGTTTATCATTAGAAAGCCCGTGGTAAGGATCTTGCCCTAAAATCACCACGTTGATATCTGCTAAGTCTTGAAATTCAAATGCCCGAAAAACATCTTTTTCGTCAGGAAATACACAAATATTTTGCGCTCTTTGTTGTTCAATTTCAGCTTGCAGTTGGCAAAAATAATGTTGCGCTTGTTCATGCTCAATTATTTGTTGCCAGTGTGGTTTAATCATAGTTGCTAATACTTAATTACTTTAAAAGGTAGCTACGTAAATCAGCAAAATTTGCCTGCAAATCTTGAGATAAAATAGGTTCGCCCGCACAATCGGCTAACTCTTTTGGCAAGCTAATGGGTTGGCCTAAAATACTTTCAACCACTTCTTTAAATTTTGCCGGATGCGCCGTCCCTAAAAACACACCAAATTCGCCTTCTTGCGCATTATACTGTAACGCTTTGTAAGCCACCGCAGCGTGTGGTTCACTGATATAACCTAACTTACTTAATTTAATCACGGTTGATTGTGTTTGTTCTTCATCAATAGAAACTGAGCTAACACAGTCGGCATCAAGCATGCCTGATTTTAGCATATGCTCAACACGTGGCCAGTTGTTCGGGTTACTTACATCCATGGCATTAGAAATAGTGGCAATAGTGTCATTGGGTGACCATTCACCGGTTTCTAAATAACGTGGCACGGTGTCGTTAACATTCGTTGCCGCAATAAAGCGTTCAATCGGTAAGCCCATTGCTTTAGCAAATAAACCGGCTGTTAAATTACCAAAGTTACCACTTGGAATTGAAAAAACGATATTGCCTAAATCACCTAAGTCTTTCTTGGCTCTAGACAACTGCGCAACTGCTTCAAAGTAATAACATATTTGCGCTAATAGTCGGCTAATATTAATGGAATTAGCCGAGTTCAAGCCGATGGTGGTCGCTAAGTCGTTATCGTCAAATGATTGTTTTACTAACGACTGGCAATCATCAAAATCACCATCAACACTAAGTGTTTCAATATTACCGCCCAGTGTGGTGAACATTTTTTCTTGTAATAGGCTAATTTTGCCTTTTGGATACATGATAACCACGCGGATATTGTCGATACCATGAAAAGCATGCGCAACAGCAGCACCGGTGTCACCCGAAGTCGCCGTTAAAATAGTTAACGGTTTGACAACACCAGAAGCTTTAGCATCTTTAGCTACAAATACTTGTAGGCACTTCGCCATAAAGCGTGCACCAAAATCTTTAAAAGCTAATGTTGGCCCATGAAATAATTCTAAAATGGCGCGTTCGCTGCTAATCGGTTGTAATAATGCAGGGAAGTTAAAAGCATCGGTCACTATGTCAGTTAACTCACTTAACGATAAATCTTCTTCAACAAACGGATGTAATATTTTAACACTACGCTCAACCAGCGGCATAGCTAATAATTCATCAATATTGTCAAATTTAGGCATACTTGTTGGAAAGAATAAGCCCTGATTTTTACCTAGCCCTTGCTTTACTGCGCCGGCAAAACTTACTTGTTCGTCATTTACTTTTAAATTATAAAATTTCACTGTTTTTTCCTAATAAATCTTTTTATTGTTGGTGAGAACTGTCGCTTACAAGCGGTAAACAAAGATACTCTTCAACACTTTTTAATTCGTTACAATTCTACAGCACCAGCTTCGTCAACTTTACAAACATGAACAAAACCTAAGTCTGTTTGTAAATAATTTTCTTGTAACCAGTGGGCAAATTTTTGTGCTTGTTGCGCTGATTCACAAATACAAAATAAGGTTGGTCCTGAACCAGAAATACCTACGGCTAAACTTCCTTGCTCAGTTAAGTAATCATAGGTTTGTTGATATTTAGGTAGCAATTTTGTGCGATAGGGCTCGGCAACAACATCAGTTATCACTGAAAATGCTTGGGTTTTATCTTGACGATGACAAGCATCAACAAAAGTCGCTAAATTCTGCCCATAGCTTATCACATCGGCTCGGCTATAACTTGTTGGTAAAACATCTCGGGCTGCTTTTGTTGACACTTCAATGCCCGGATAAGCCATGACATAATAACAATCATTAAATCCTGGCAGTGTACGTGAGATAACATTTTGATCTGGCACCATTAATTGCAAACCACCTAAATAGCAAGGCGCAACATTATCATAATGTAAACTACCGCTAATTTGTGCTTCCATTTGCCCTGTCATTTTCAATAATGTTTTTTCATCAAAACTAAAATTTTGATACTTTGCATAAAAAGCATTTAAGCTCGCTAATGCTGCTACCACTGAACAAGCACTAGAGCCAAGGCCACTACCTACCGGCATTTTCTTGTCTAAAGTCATTTGTACGGTCACAACCGTTTGGTTCTTTACCACAAGTGCTTGGTTAAATAATTGTAAGCATGACCAAACAATATTGTCTTCTTTCGCTTTAGGTAGTTTATCGGCAAAAGCGCCAATAACAGCTAAACTATCTTCTTTTGCATTATCTGCAGCTATTTCCACCGTGACAACATCGCCTAATAATGTGCCGTCAATCGGTTTTACTGCTAAGCCGAGTACATCAAAACCAACACTGACATTACCAATGGAAGCCGGAGCAAAAACTGACACACTTTGTTGAGCTTTCACTTCGTTACTAAAAGACTCGCTACTCGAAACTGCACTAGTATTCATTAGTGTTGTTGCTCCCAAGCTAATGTTCTTAATATATCGCCAAAAACGCCTGCGGCAGTAACGGCTGCGCCTGCGCCATAACCACGTAATACAAACGGTAATGGTTGATAATAACGACTGTGAATAGCTAGCGCATTTTCCCCATCTTTAATACTATACAAAGGATGATTACTCGCCACGGCATCAATAGACACCTGACACTTACCGTCAATAATATTGCCAATGTAGCGTAATACTTTGCCTTCTGCTTTTGCCGCGTCAATACGGACGCCAAAATCAGCATCTAGCTTACTTAAATTAGCCATAAATTCACTAACATCGCCACTATCATCAAAATCATCCGGTAATACTGATTCAATGGTGATATCAGATAACTCTAATGCCATACCTGATTCACGCGCTAAAATTAATAATTTACGCGCTACATCCATACCACTGAGGTCATCACGAGGATCCGGCTCGGTAAAACCATTTTCTTTAGCAATAGCGGTTGCTTCTGACAATGCCATTCCTTCATCTAATTTACCAAAAATATAAGATAATGAGCCTGATAAAACGCCTTCAAAACGTTGTAATTTATCACCGGCTTTAATTAAACTTTGTAAGGTATCTATTACGGGCAAGCCTGCACCTACGGTAGTTTCATAAAGAAAACGTCGGTTAGTTTTTTGTGCGGTGCTACGCAATTCTTGATAATACTGCCATGAATCTGTGTTCGCTTTTTTATTCGGCGTAACCACATGAAAGCCTTCCGCCAAGTAATCAACATAGCTCATTGCCAAGGATTCATTGGATGTTGAGTCAACTAAAACAGGATTAATTAAGTGGTTATCACTGACAAATGCTTTGAGGTTCTCTGCATTAACGGGAACCGCTTGGCTATTTTCAGCGCCTTGTGCCATCACTTCTTGCCAGTTATTAAGATCAATACCGTCTTTATCAAAAATCATGCCTTTACTATTGGCAATCCCGTAAACCTTTAAAGCAATATTTTGTTGTTTTAAGCTTTGTTGCTGACGTGAAATTTGTGCAATTAATTCACTACCGACCACGCCACATCCCACTAAGAAAACATCAATAGCCGGTTTATGTGAAAAGAAATTTTGATGACTTACTTTCATCGCAGCAGTACATTTACGTTTTTCAATCACCACTGAAATACTACGTTCAGAGGAGTCTTGCGCGATGGCAACCACGTTAACACGTGCTTGTTCTAACGAAGCAAAAAACTTAGCGGCAACACCTCGTTGATGATGCATACCATCGCCTACCAAAGAGACAATCGATAAATCATTTTTTAAGGCGATAGGTTCAAGCAAACCATTAAGTAGTTCTAATTCAAACTCACCTTTTAAACTTTGCTCTGCGCGTACCGTGTCTGCTGAATAAATACAAAAGCTAATACAGTATTCACTTGATGACTGACTAATTAATACCAGAGAAATATTTTCGCGACTCATGGTGGCAAATACACGACTTGCCATGCCTACCATACCTTTCATACCCGGACCTGAAACATTAACCATGGTTAAATCATCAAGATTAGAAATAGCTTTTACACATTTCTTTTGATCATTTTCATTAGAAATTAACGTACCCGGTGCAGCTGGATTACTGGTATTTTTAATCAAGCAAGGAATATGGTATTGCGCAATAGGGCCAATAGTTTTCGGGTGGAGAACACTTGCGCCAAAATAAGATAATTCCATCGCTTCTTGGTAAGACAAGTAATCAAGTAACTTAGCGTCTTTAATCATACGTGGGTCGGCATTATAAACACCATCAACATCAGTCCAAATTTCACAACATTCCGCTTGTGTACAAACAGCTAATACCGCAGCAGAGTAATCTGAGCCATTGCGCCCTAATGTAGTAATTTGTTGTTCATCATCGCTAACACTAACACCAATAAAACCGGGCATTAAAGCGACTTGATTTAAGTCAATATAGGCTTCTTTAAACTTTTCTTTACATAATACTAAATCAGCAACGGCATTTAATGATGAGTCATTGGTAAAAAGAAATTTTTCTGGAGATAATAAAGAAACTTGTAACCCTGCGGCTTGTAATACTGAATCAAGAATAGCAACGCTTAAGCGCTCACCGGTACTGATAATACGCGCTCGAATATGATCGGGACAGTAAGACAACAGTGTTGCCCCTTGCATAAACCGTTCAAGTTGATGCTCGTAATTAGTTAATGCTTGTTCACAATGCTGCGAATTGAAATTTTCTAAGCTTGCTGACAAATCTTCAATAATAGCGGTAATCGCACGTTTAAAGTGCCCAAGATCTGTCGCTAATTTAGCGCCGTCACTAATATTTTCAGCCATCGCAACTAAATGATTTGTAACGCCTTGTGGTGCTGAAACAACAATAGCTACTTTTGAAGATTGGCTTTTGTCTTTAATGATCTCAGCAACTTGACGAAAACGCTCTGCAGAAGCAAGTGATGAGCCACCAAATTTAAGTACACGCATTTTTAATTTCCTAGTCAGTGTAAAGCAAAAAGCCCGTAACCTTTTCAGGTCACGGGCTTCGATAAAATTATTTTTTTTACTCGTTAGCCTGCGACCGCCATCCCATTTCGGGTGGTAGTGGTAATAATCATGGTAATGAGGCTAGTAGTGTTATTCATGCGGAATAAAATGCCTGAATATGCGGTCACTGTCAATATTAATGATACGTCTATTAAAGAATAAATAGTTATAGATTATGCATAACAATTGATTTTTTAGCATAAGAGCCTGTTAAAAAGGCAATGCTACACCGAAAAAGTATAAACCACTGCCAATAGACAATAATGCAGAAACAATATAAATGAAGGTGATTTTAATGCTGTAATTCGATACTTTCATTGCAATTCCTTATAAAAAATAAGTGTAATAAGTTTAGACGCTCTAAGCTATTGAACTTTAATTTGTTTTTCTAATAACATCTGTAATAAAGAATGCTAATTTCATGCCAATTATAAATTATAGAAACAAGGTTCAATTTGATTAAGGTCAATAATAGCGTGTATTTTTCAAGGCTTTGTAATTATTGGTTATCTGAAAGTGGTAATTTGTAATGGCTAGCGTAGATTCAGAGAGATCATATAAATAGAGTTTAGATGTAGGTGTCGCTATAGTTCTTTAGATAAAGACCAAGCTAACTCAGTTTGATTATCCTTTAACCATCGTTTAGCTTGAAGATAATTAGGGTAATAAGCGGCAACAAGCTGCCAAAAATCTGTCGAATGATTTAGATAACGTAAATGACATAATTCATGAACAAGCACATAATCCAAAACAAAGTCAGGCACCATCATAAGTAAATAGTTAAAGCTAAGCTCACCTCTGCTATTACAACTTCCCCAACGCGCTCGATATTGTCGAACTTTAACCGATTTAGGCGCAAAGGATGTGGCATCTTTTAATTGTGCCAATTTAGCCAAAATAATTTGCTCAGCTTGCTGTTTAAAGTATTTTTCTAATTGCTTTTTAACTTGTGCGGCTAAAGCGTGATTGTCGGTTAATTTTTTTTGTACTCGATAACTTATTACAACATTTAAGTATTGATTTTTACTGATAATGGTATCGCAAGAGTTACCGTTTGGATTACTGTTTTGAGCGGTTGTGTCGGTTTCATTTACAGAAAAATCACTCAAATAAATATCAACAACATTTGAGAAAATCACATTTAAGGTGACGGTATTACCCTGTAATAACAGCGTTGAATTTTGTGTGAAGTTACAACGATTATGTTGAGTGTTTACTTGCTCAGCTATTTTGGCTTGCAACCAAGCTGACTTTTCTTTAATAAAAGCAGAAATAAATTGATGTTTGACAAAGTTAGGCGCACGAACAACAACCTGCCCATGTTTAACTTGCAAGCTTACTGTTTTGCGCCGACTACTGCGGATCACTTGATAATCAATCATGAGAAGCAACTAACAGCTCGTATACTTTCCAAAAACCTATTGAGAAAAATTTAACTGACTTCACTTAACGTAGCCGCTTCAACCGCTTTAGGTTTAGAGACCGATTTTTTAACTGGCTTTTCTGCTACTTTTGTAGCTGGTTTTTTCTCTACCGTTTTAGGTATACTCTTTACTGTTTGCTTTGCCGCTTTTTTTGCAAGCAAGGCAACTAAAACCTCTTCACGGTGCTGAGCTAAATAAATACTTAATTCTTCGCTAAGGTTATCATTTAATTCTATTGAAGATTGAGTAAATATTTCAGATAAGTTATCAGCCATATCCAACATTTTGTCATACTCATCTGCTGACTTCTTATCCATAAATGTTTTCGCCTCCACCCCATGTCTAATTACGACAAATCGACTTTCAACTGCCATTAGTGTTCCTTATTTATTCCATAATCTACGTTCACTAAATAAAGCAAACTTTTTTCAAATAATAAAATTACAATAACATAAAACATCTACAGGCTGTATAGAAAAACAGTATTTTTTGTGTTTTATATCAATATTATCGACTAAAAATGAATAATCTTGTTGATTGTTACCGTGACTCATCTCACGACAAACAACCTTTAAATTAACTTTTATATGTCAAAACATCAACAAATGTAACTTTTAGTAACCGCTTTTAGCGTAATGTTTGTGTTCAATAAATTAGTAATCAATCACTTAGCAAAGCACACACACAACAATGAACTCTTTTTAGTTACATCCTCTATAAATTGATTAACAACCTTTTGCAAAAAATACCCCACTATTATTGTGAGCGAGGCATTTTATACCCCACTCATACCCGTATATATAATTATAAAAAATACATCCATAAAAATTAACTGATAAAAATACAACATGTTGGAGAACACCATGAACAAATTTAAAAAAACTTTTTTAGTATTAACTACTGCCGCTTCTGTACTGGCTTTTAGCTTACCCAGTCAAGCATCTATGAGCCCATATATAAAAACCGCTTTAATTGACGTATGCAAAGCAGCAAAAAGTAATAAGGTTCACCGTTTAAATTCAACGATAAAATCTCATCATTTGAAAAATAAAACAGTGGCATTAAAAGTAATGTGTAACGGTGATGACATCATCAGTTTTGCTGAAAACTATGGCGCAACTAAAACGGCAAAAAAATTACAAAAAAGTTTGGGTAAGGTAAACATTATTGATGTTGCTTCCACTACAAAAGTTAATGTAACCTTTACTGAATAAGTATAAAAATATCGCAACAAACTACGACCTACAAATACCTATATAGGGTATTTGTAGGTCGTCTGGCACAAATAAGCTAACCAAATATTTTTTCAAGCCATGAGCGAGAATCAACTCGCTTTTTAAGACAAGAACTTTGCACTTTAATACCGGCTAAAATAGCAGGATAACTCAGCGTGTTATCGCATGCTTTAGTGACAGCATTACCTGTTTTTTGTTCGAACAAAGTCATTGTAATTCCTGCTGGTTTCTCAATTGAATTATCAACAACACCTTGATTGTTCATAAAATCACTAAATAACACCAAAGCACCACGACTACCCGTTAGCCCTGTTGGTTTATTATTATCATTACCAAGCCAAGTAGTAACTAAGTGTTTTCCGTCATAACCAACAAACCAACTATCGCGTAAATCATTACTGGTACCGGTTTTTCCGGCAATAGTTGTCTTTTGTGGTTGCGCTGATTTTAATCGCCACGTAAGTGACTTTGCTGTACCTGTTTTACTGACTTGCTTTAATGCATAGTCAATAAGATACGCACCATGAGTTGACAAACGCTGCTCTGCTTGGTCGGTAAATTGCCACAATGTTTCTCCTTTTGCTGACACCACGCTTTTTATGGCATGATTAGGTAAGTACTGCCCGTGAGTAGCAATCGGTAAATACAATTGGTTAATTTCTAAAGGTGACATGTTCATTGCCCCTAGCAGCATTGAGGGTCGCAGGTTAATATCGTCTTGATAACCTAATAAATGAATGGCACTCGCAATATTTTCTAAACCTAAGGCCATACCTAAATTCACCGTAGGAATATTTAACGAGTGTACTAAAGCGTCAATCAGTGGCACTTGTCCTCGATATTTTCCATCATAATTTTTAGGTCGCCATTTATCACCACTATCACTGGTGAATGTGATCGCTTTGTCGTCAAGTAACGTCGCAAAATTATATTGTTCATAACGCTCTAATGCCGCTAAATAAATAGCCGGTTTTATCAAAGACCCCACAGGTCGCTTAGCATTTAAGGCTCGATTAAAGCCAGCATAACCACTGCGTTTCCCTCCAACTAACGCCCTAATTTCCGCACTATTAATGTCTGTAACTATCATAGCGGCTTGTAAGTTTTTTTGATGATATTTTGTTTCCAGTAACGCGACTTGTTTATTGACACTTTGCTCTAGTAATTGTTGACTACGCTGAGAAAAACCAGTAAAAACTCGAACGCCTGATTCTTGTTGATAATCAGACAAGTGCTCACCGAGTTCTCGCTTTACCAATTGCAAATAGGCAGGATATTTCTGTTTGGCTATACGGCGATCTTTTCGTATTGATAAAGGAGCTTCAACCGCTTGCTCAAAGTCATAACGTGACAGCATATTTTGCTCAAACATTAACCGTAGCACTAAATCTCTACGCTGTTTTGCTCGGTTGGGATGACGCCAAGGATCATAATAACTAGGTCCTTTTACCTGACCAATTAATAAGGCAATTTGCTGCGCATTTAATTCACTAATGTCTTTGGCAAAATAAAACTGTGCTGCCAAACCAAAGCCATAAATACCGTTAGCATAATGTTGACCTAAATACACTTCATTAATATAGGCTTCTAATAACTGATCTTTGCTATAACGATACTCTAAAATAAGCGCCATTAACGCTTCTTTTATTTTGCGTGTTAGGGTTCTTTCCCGGGTGAGAAACATATTTTTCACTAGCTGTTGCGTTAACGTGCTACCGCCTTGTACTGTTCTCCCTGCTTTTACATTATTAATTAACGCCCGTAAAATGCCTAACGGCGAAAGCCCTTTGTGGTGATAAAAGTCACGATCTTCAATTAATAATAAAGTATCAAGCAATTGACTTGGCACGCTTTCTAGTGATACTAAAAGGCGGTCTTCTTTATTGTCAGGAACAATACGCGCTAATAAAGCCGGTTCAAGCTGTAGCTTAGAGACTGGAACATCATCAATAAATAGCTGACTAATTTTAGTTGATGATGCATCTATCGTTAATTTCATTGCATCAGCATGACCTTCGGCAAAGGTAAAAGCGCGACGATAAATAATTAAACGATGCTTTGATTGAGAAAATTCTCCGGCATTATTTACCGTGCTAACTTTTTTATAATGATTAAGCGTTAATGATTGCGCTAATTGCTGTAAATTTACCGTGTCATTTATTTTCAGTAATGCTACTTGACCATAAACCTGAATAGGCACCTGCCAACGTTGACCTTCAAAGGTTTGTCGAACTTTGGCGTCAAGGTAAATCGTAAAAATACCTAACGCAAAAATCATCACAAAACCAAGTTTAGCCAGTGTTTTTAAAAACCACTTAAGTCTATGTTTTGGTGCCGCAATTGGTTTTTCCTCACGAGAAACCTTGCTACTTTTTTTCTTTTTCGTCGTTTTTACCACTAAAATCCATCCTGAAAACTTATTCCTAAAAAATGTAACCCAGGTAACATAGGCAACTGATTTACCAACGATTTCCCATATTATTCCGTCATAAAAAACACCTTTTAAACCAAGTTCAAGCTAACGAGTACTTTGCAAATATCTAGCGAAATATGACATCTAAGTCTTCTAGTGAAATATGACATCTAAGTCTTCTAGTGAAAATTCTCCATGTTCAAATGGATTGAAGTTACGTTGCTCATAGCGTTCGCCAAGTATTTCTTTCAATAACTTTACTGTTTTCACCTCATGAATGTAATAATTCAACCGTGTATGGCTGTCTTCTAAATCAGCAAGGTGAGCATAAATATTTTCTTGTTGAGCTTTTTTACTGCGACCGCCTAACTTTTGCCATACCATGCTTTGAATACCGTCACGACATTTATTGTGTTGGTGTTCATCATCTAACTCATGCAATTTTTCATTCAATAAAGTAATAAGTGCTTGGCTTAATTCTTCATCACTACCATCAAATAACGTTAATTCACTTTCAGGTACAAATTGATGAAACATAGAAATTAAAGTGAAGGCATCTTTAGTTTTTTTCGCTTTGACTAGTGTTGCCATTAACTCACTTTTTTCAGCCTTTAAATGGACATTTTTTTCTTTATCAGGATGTAATTTATTCGCTAAAATTTTATAGAGTTTATTCAACTTGCTTGAGTTAAAAAGTGACTTTAATTTATTATGTTTGTTTATTTGTTGCTCTGCTTGGTGTTGCTGATAACCATTTTGAAAAAAGGGTTCATCATCGTCCTCTTCTTCATAAAACTCTTCATTAGTAAATTCAGCGTCTTCCCCATTTTCTTTAGCTTCTAAAAATTCACGGAAAGTTTGTTGAAAAATTGAAGGATCACGCATAAAGGCTTCTAATTCTTTATCAGTAAAGTCTTTTTCTCCGTTGAACATGTCATCGGCCATTGCTCGCATTTTGGCAATGTCATCCGCACAAAACTCGGTATCTGCATTCAAGTTTTTCGCTTCTGCCACCAAGTGTTCACCGTATTCGTTACTTACGTCACTAAACAACTCGTGATTGCCAAAGGGATGATTTGATAACGCGTCTAAATTACTTTCTATCCATGCCTGTAATTCTTCACGTTGCCACTGAGTAAAAGACTTACGAGACAAAAAGGTCATTAGGTGCCGCGTTTCTTGCGCTAACAGCTCAACCAATTTTTGTTCTTCCGGTAAAATATCTTCTTGAAAGGTTTGATAAAGTTTATTTATTTTTGCTTTGGCGGTAGCATTACGTTTTTGCTTTTTTTCTATTTGCTGCCATTTTTTAGCAAAAGGCGTTTCTAGTTTTTCAGTGCTTGTTTTGGCGTTTTTTACTTGGGTGAGCATGTAAATTCTTCTATAAGGTTAGCTATTTTTAAGATGTCGCTTAGTTTTATTGGTCGGTTTTGCATTAGCAGGATCATCCGGCCAATAATGTTTAGGATAACGACTTTTCATGTCTTTTTGTACTGCTTTATAACTCCCTTGCCAAAATTGTACTAAATTTTGGGTTACTTGAATGGGTCTTTGCGCCGGCGACAATAATTCTAAAACAAGAGGGATTGCTTGAACAGAATAATTATCAGCAATACCAACCGATGGCGTATTGGTTAAACCATATAATTCTTGCATCGGCAAAGACACTTTAGGTGATTTTTCTTCACTATAATGAATTGGGCAGTGTCGACCTGTTGGGCCAATATAAATAGCAGGAGCAGCTTGGTTAAGCAGTTGTTGCTGTTGATAATTGAGCAAAGACAACAACATGCTAGACAAGTTAACTTTATCAAGTTGGTTTTTATTCTTTATTTTTCCAACAAAAGGACTAAACCAAAGCGTTAACTGACTTAGCAATATTACTTCATTAGTCTCAGGTAAGTTAAATTGTGGACAAAAGCGAGTTAACCAACGCCAACGCGCCAATAAAGCCAAGTCTTTAGCTTGCCAATTTAAAAATTTTAAACCTTTTTGCTGAATCAAATCACACCACATTAATGAGATATCATTAGCACTTAACGTTTGCTTTTGTATTTGTTCATTTAATACCAATGCAGCAAATTTGGTTTGTTTTCTGGCAATAATTTTACCGGTAGATTCGTCAAAACTAATTTTTTGTTGCTCGGTTATTTGCTCAGCAAAAACAGCTTCTATTTGAGAGAATGAAATTGAAGCGGCTAAGCGCGCTTTAAGCAGTCCTTTATAATGCATTAAATCAGCAAAAACTAAATATTGCTCGGCCGCTAAAGCATCTTGTTCATTCACCGTAACACCTTTTCCGTTAGCACAAATAAAATCTCCATAGCCAATATTACTTGCACTGCTATAATCTCTTACCCGTGATTTAGCAACACGTTCAGGATAAGCCAAGGCAAGTAAAAGTCCGGTACCGGTTATCGGTAAGTTCACGGTTGAAAAGTAAATTCCCAAACGTTTAGCCAAAACCTTGGCTTGTTTTACAATGCGTAACATCGCACCCGAATAATGCCTGCCATTGGTAAAACTTTGTAAGCGATGTGATAAGTCACAGTTATGCAAAGCTTGCTCATGGTTTTGGTTTTTACTTGAAAAGATATCTCGCTCTTCTAACAAAGCAGCTAGCAAACAGGCCATTGATTCAAGGTTGGTATCATGTTGATTGTTTGCGCCATTATGTACCGCCAAATCAAGCATTTGTGCTGATAAAATCATATGTGCAAAACGAGGATGACAAGCTAGCTGCGCTACCTTTTCACCATGTTTAGTCAGTTTTTTACTTTTGTTAACAATGGCTAAGCTTTGCAACTCTTGCCAAGCTTGTTGCTCTTTTACCTCACTGGGTAATTCCAACATGGGCAAATCACTTAAACAAGTGACTCCCCAGCGCGCAGCTTCAATTAATGTTGGTAATAAATCGGCCTGTTGAATTTCATTACTGCTTTGCTCTGGGCGTCGTTCAAAATCATCTTTACTGTATAATCGAATACATTGCCCAGCCATTAAGCGCCCTGCTCGTCCGGCTCTTTGCACTGCAGAGGCTTTGGCAATTTGTTTTTGTGCTAGTTTATTCAATAAACTAGCACTATCGTACACGGCAACCTTTTCAAATCCACAATCAATCACTAAATTAATACCTTCAATGGTTAATGATGTTTCCGCGATATTAGTTGCTAAAACAATTTTCCTTTTATTCTGTAAACAAGGTGCTATAGCTTGTTGTTGTTGCTTTAGGGTTAAATCGCCAAATAAAGGACAAAGCAATACATCCTGAGGTAAGGCAACATTTAAACAATCTGCTAAAAAGCGGATATCACCCACACCCGGTAAAAAGACTAATATAGAACCTTGATGAGCCAATAATTTTTCTTTAATAACGTTTAAGGCATGATCACGCCAACGTTGAATATTTGCCGGTGCTTGATAACTTACCTCAATAGGAAAACTTCTTCCTTGGCTGATAAGTGATACAGCATCAGGCAATACTTTCGCTAAATGATCATTATCTAAGGTTGCTGACATCAACAATATTTTCAAATTATCGCGTAAACTTTGTTGCACCTCGCGTGTTAAGGCAAAAGCTAAATCGCCGTGTAAACTGCGTTCATGAAATTCATCAAAAATAACTAACGCACAGTTTTCAAGTTCAGCATCCTGTTGAATTATTTGCGTTAAAATGCCTTCGGTTATCACCTCTAAACGTGTGTTTTTCGAAACTTTATTTTCATTACGTAAGCGATACCCCACCGTTTCACCCACTTGCTCGTTTAATTGCGTAGCAAGATAAGTCGCAATATTTTTAACCGCTAATCGGCGTGGTTGTAATAAATATATTTTCTGTGTTGAAAACTCAAACAACGACAGTAACCATAATGGCAAACAGGTAGATTTACCGGCACCTGGTGGTGCTGACAATATAACCGTATTTTGCGCAACAATTGTTTGACAAAACTCGGCTTTAATGGCTTCAATGGGTAAAGGGATTAACGCAGACATACAACGATTTATTAGGAGGAATGACTTACCATGATAACAACTTTTATTGTCTTTTATTGCAAGCAACGCTAAAAAACCATTAACTTATTAATTTCTACCATAATGGTAGATACTCGCATCCCCACTCAATTACAATTAGACAATAATACTGCAACGATGCTTCGAGTTACTTTCTCAATTCTTCCATGTCAGCAATAAGTTCATCTAACTTTTTAAACTGACGACCATAAACTATGTTTAGATCCAACCGATACAAAGCTTCAGCATATTTCACTGAGATCAAAGTTCCTAAAACTAACAGCACCATAATATAATAAGGCAGACCAAAAATGATGATATCGGTTGGCAACGCTTCAACTAACAAAGCAATAATCTTGCCTCCAGCTTTACTAACAATTGCTTGAATAGCCATACCCAAGAAAAATAATGGATAAAAAATTTTGTAATACCTTGAATATGCTTCTATCGAACTTTTCAGCCAGCGATCAAAACTCATTAAATAGTCATAACTGCTTTGTCCTTTTGACAAATTAACCGCTTTTTTCAATTCTTTTTTAGCGATGATAATCAAAGGCAAAAGCAAACAGCTTATATATAAACCTAAAAATGGCGCACCAATAAAACTCATCATAACGAGCATAATTACACAGCCAAAAATAATGGCTTTTATATTGATAGCAAACATATTCTGTAATTTATCAACAATATTTTGTGATTTACGGCTGTATAGATCATTAATTTTTGGCACGATTATATTTGCCTCGTTAACAAAACCTTCTTTCCACATTGTTTCTATTGATTTAGTCATGGGTTAATCCTTTTGATTAATATATTTGTTTAGCCTGTCTTTTATTCGCTTTATTCGTACACCAATATTGTTACTATTACTGCCAATAATATCGGCTATTTCCTGATAAGTTTTTTCTTCAAGATACAATAGAATTACGGCTCTATCTGTTTCAGATAAATGCTTAATAGCGCTATACAGTTGATTTATTTCATCGCTAGCAAATGCTTTACTGTCATCTACAACCTCTTCAGGCAAGCTATTTGAAACAAATTGTTTATCTCCATTTTTGCGTCGCTTTAAATAGGTTAAGCACACGTTAAGTGAAATGCGATATACCCACGTTGACCAATCACACTCTTGATTAAAGTTATCTTTACTACGCCAAATTTGTAAACAGACTTCTTGATAGTAATCTTCAAAATCTTCCTGACTGTTCGTGTAAGCGCGACAGATTTTAATAATAATTGCGGCAAAAGGTAATATAGATAATTGGTAAAAGTCACTGCCCATTAAAATCCTATTTCTTGTTAATTTGTTATGACTAGTTAGTGGCATAACCTCAAGGTTTATTACACTCGCGATGAAGTTTTTTTGTTTTCAATAGAACTGCCTCCTTGAATGCCTTTAATTTATCCGCCTACAAAGAGAAAATTGATTATAAAAGGTGTTCGTTAGGCGCATTCATAATATACTGCAATAATTTAGGAAAGTATGAACAAAAATCTAATCCCCAAGTTTATCGGTGTTTTTGTTAGTTTTTTCATTATTTGGTTAATTAATGACTTTACGCTGATCGATTCATGTTTAGAGCAAGGCGGTAAATTTGATTATCATAAAGGAGCATGTTTACTTGAGAATGGTGAGGTTTACCAATCAGGCCTAGAAATGCCACTCTTTGCTTTATATGCTTTTATTGGTTTTTTTGTAACCTTTTTTGTTTCAAAGTTTATTAATAAAATATTTACAAGAATTTCAAGGGTCAAAACTATTGATAATATAAAAAACCAATCGTTCTGATCCCAAACCATTTTCAATTTAATAACACGGGATAAGTTATAATAATTTGAGCTTGGCATAATCTTGAGCGGCGAACAGCATGCCTCTTGGTCCTTCAAAACCTTCATTACCCAACATAGCAGGAATCAACGCCCCAGGAAGCACAGAAGTAACATCATTAAAGGCACTTTCACCGCCAAGATCTGTTCGGCACCAACCTGGATCAAGTATATTAGCTAACACGCCTGTGTCTGCAAGTTCAATAGCTAAATCTCGTGTGTACTTATCCACAGCTGCTTTGCTAATACTGTAGGCATCTAATTTTGGTGTATCTTGAATACCCGATGATACGTTGATAATACGACCAAAACCACGTAACTTCATTTTGGGAGCAAAATAACGGCATATTTGTATCATACTAAATACATTCACCTGAAAACTTTTTTCATAGTCTCCTTGTGGCGTTTCAAATAAAGGCGTTTCTGATGTCATTACAGCCGCATTATTATATAAAATATCTATACCGCCTGATTGATATTCTGCATCGATAACAAACTGAGAAATTTCTTCACTTGACTCAAGGCTGCCAGCCACATTAACTACCTTTACATTATACTTTTCTAACAAGCTTACTGTTTGCTTTTGATTTTCAATACATGAAGAATGAAGAACCAAATTAACACCATATTGAGCTAAGCCTATTGCTATTTGTTGCCCTACACCTCTACTTGAGCCAGTAACTAGTGCCCATTTATTGTTAAGCTTTGAGTTCATCGTTGTCTCCTTGATATTTAAGATTTTTTACAATTTCCAATGAAATTATCAGTAAACAAAATATATCAATAACTATTTCATTCGTCTATTAATTGATACGTTTTTTATGCTAAACGATATGCTTGTCAGTATTAATTATTTATAATACTGGCTTAACGTTACTTCAACTTATAGAGATAATCATGTATAAAGATTTTGATGCCATTATTTTTGATATGGATGGCACCTTAGTAGATAGCGGCCGTTTACACCAAAATGCTTGGACGCTAACCCTAAATAAATACGGTATTCCTATTGATCCCGCCTTAATGCGATCGTTAGCCGGTGTGCCCACTATAGGTACGCTTGAATTTCTTATTGACCATTTTTCTTTAGATTTCACCTTAGATTTACAAGCCGCGAATGAGTTTAAAGAATCGATAGTACGCGATACCATCACCCAACATGTTAAACCTACCACCTTAGCTGATTTTGCGATAGCGAATAAAAACGTGCGCCCTATGGCCGTTGGTACAGGAGCATATACCGATGAAGCGAATACAATATTACAGGCTTGTGGTTTAACGCATCTTATTGATCATGTGGTTGGCGCAGATCAAGTGACTAACCCTAAACCTTCACCTGATACTTTTTTACGTTGTGCTGAACTTATGGGCGTAAAGCCTGAGCGTTGTATTGTTTTTGAAGATGCTAAAGCCGGTATTCAAGCGGCAAAATCAGCAGGGATGTTTGTTGTGGATGTGCTTGAAGAATTTAAAATAGAGAATGACTACTTTTTATCTTAAATTAGATGAAATATGTACCCATTACCATTCAAGGTGCAGGAAAACCTGTATATTGAATGATATATGGGTATATGCCCATGGTACTTCTCGGTGTGAGTTTCTGAATCAAATATATAGTATTGATCACTTATGATGATGATTTGCTGATATTATTTCACCATTACTGTTATAAAATCCTGATGCGCCATGTTCGATAAAACCTAAGTTAATCATCTTAATTAAAAAAGGATCAGACTCGTTATCACCGATATCAGCAAAGTCTGTCGCTTGATAATCGGCGCGATCTTTAAATGCTTGTAAAATCACCTTTTCGTCTGATTCGATTTTTTCAAGCTGCCAATGACTTTGTCGCTCTCCTTGAGTCAGCGTTAGTGAAGTAACGAGTTGTAAACTTGCATTCCACACCAATTTACCCAATAAATCCTTTTTTTCATTTTGCCATTGATAAACTTCTTGTTGCCAACAGCCTTCCTGCCTACTACCGGTAAGCGTTAATGATTTTCTCTGGCTATTCGGCATAAACTGCCAAAGTTGTTGCCAACGCTCATCTGTCATTGGTTTAGCTTGATATTCTATACTGCGTTTAAAGTGATCAAAATGCGCCGTTTTTTGTACTAAATTATGACTTGATTTAAACCACGTCGTTGACTGTTCACCATTCACTGACAATACTTTGTGCTTAGCTCGCCATATAGTCTTTAATTCATTCTCCGCTTGTTTATTGTTACCTTGACTGGTCATTAATCGATAATGTGCCCCGAGTAAATCTTGAGTTATTTGACAGGTTTGTTGCGCTTTTGCCGGTAAACATACCGTGGTAAATAATAATGCAATTGATAAAATATATTTCATAATAGTTGCTAAGGCGTGTAATGTCTTACACGCCTTTACTCCGGTAATGACTCTTTATAAGATTAAGATAAGGCTATTTTTTATAACAAACATAGCCTTGTATAAAAAACTTAACTATTCACTCGCCGTTAAATTGGCGGCATAATTCATAACATGAAAGATTAAGCTTTGTTCATTTGTTCCCGTAACCAAATGCGCGCCGGGTCCAGAAGCAAATACCGCCACATCTTCACCTGCATGAGTTTCAGAGGAGAGCGGTACTAATGCCTCTTGGTGAAAGCCTGCCGTTGTGGTATCAACACTAGTTAAATCAACACGACCGGCGGCAATATCAAGACCATAGGATATATCAGCATCCGTTTCTGCTCCTAAGTTTTGAAAGCCTCGCCCATTGGTATAACCTAAGGTTGTATATGGCATGCCGTCTTGCGCTAAACTTACGTCAGTTTTACCTATACCGACAACTTTTCCTAAAATAGGGTTGCCACGTTTTGGATAACCGGCAATTGTAAACACATGACTGTGATCAGCCGTTACAATAATTAACGTATCTTCAGGGTTGGTAGTATCAATAGCCATTTGCACCGCTTTAGCAAATTCAATGGTATCGTTTAAAGCATTATAGGCATTACCCGCATGATGAGCATGATCGATACGTCCAGATTCAACTGTTAAGAAAAACCCTTTATCATTATTATCTAAAATATCAATGGCTTTACTGGTCATTTCACTTAAGCTTGGCTCGCCCGCAATATCATTGGTTCTATCCGCTTCATACTGCATATGTGATTCATTAAACAAGCCAAATAAACGAGTGGTGGTTTCCGGGTTTATCGCATCAAAACTGGCTTGGTCAATAATATATTTTCCGTCACTGTATTTTGCTTGCCATTCTGCGGTTAAATCACGTCCATCACTACGGTCACCTTCTTTTTCACTGACAGCATCAATGCTATTAAAGGCGGCATCTTTGGGGAGAAAATGACGACGACCTCCCCCCATAACCACGTCAATTCCATCAATATCTACGCCAGCCATTCTCGCTTCTACATTGGTTTCAAAATTGATTAATTGTGAGGCAATATCTTCACAACCTGCCGTTATCGCTTCACTAGTCATATCAGAAATATCTTCCCAATTACGCTCTGCTGATTTGGCATAAGCCGCCGCAGGCGTTGCATGGGTAATACGAGCGGTAGAAACAATACCCGTTGATTTTCCTGCAATTTCAGCAAGCTCTAACGCGGTCAGCATTTCATTACCGGCAAGGCTGCTACAATCACCACGCTGAATATCAGCATCAACACCCAGCACGCCGGCATCCGTTTTAACACCCGACATCATTGCCGTCATGGTGCCTGCAGAATCAGGCGTTTGTGCATCAACGTTATACGTTTTTGCAAAACCTGAGAAAGGAAATTTTTCAAAGCTTAAGCGGTTTTCTTCGCCCTGCATGCCTTTTCGTTGACCGGCAAGAATACGCGCGGCGGTAAGTGTAGAAACGCCCATACCGTCACCCACAAATAAAATAACATTTTTAGCTTTGCCTTTTAATTCACTCATCGCATTAGCATTTTTAGCTTTGCTTTTTAATTCTTTCATCGCATTAACATTTTGCCAATTAACAGCGGCATTAGTGATTGCTTGTTTACCTTGCACAAACCAGTTATTTCTAACATTAGTCGCTAAGCTAGTAGTGGATAATGTTTTTATCGTTGCCGAACAAATATAATTGCTCTCGGTTACTTCATCATTTGATAAAGTACCATCTGCATTGCTATCTAACCCTGAGTTAACAGCGATTCCGCCATTTTTACAATGTTCATTACCCACTGACAATACTGTTTGACTAATAAGGCTGCTTACGCCATTTACACCGCCAATACCGTTGCTGCCATTCACACCGGCAATACCATTTTCGCCATCATCACAAGCCGATAAACAACATGCTATTGTAATAACAATGATTGAATTTTTTAAATTTTTCATAATATTGTTCCTAAAATTATCTAATTGCTATTAAAGTTATTGCGTTAAACCAAGGGCTTTATCAATAACATGAAAAATGACACTCTGTTCAATATTGCCTTGAACTAAATGAGCCCCAGGTCCAATAGCATGTACTGAAATGTCTTCGCCGGCATGCGTTTCTGAACCTAAAGGTATATTGGCTTCTTGATGGAAACCACTGTTAGCGGTATCAATTGTTGTTAAATCAATACGCCCAGTATTAACGTCTTCGTTATAACCTGCATCAGCATTTGTTTCATCAACAAGATTACGGTGACCTAAACCATTGGTATACCCTATTGTGGTATAAGGCATGCCATCACTGGCTAATGCGGGATCAGTTTTACCTACCGCAACCACTTTACCCAAAATAGGATTACCGCGTTTAGGGTAGCCTGCAATTGTAAATACATGGCTGTGATCAGCCGTCACTACTATTAAGGTTTCTTCAGGATCTGTAGTGTCGATGGCAGCTTGCACTGCATTAGCAAATTCAATAGTGTCGGTTAAAGCGTTATAAGCACTGCCTGCATGGTGCCCATGATCAATACGACCCGATTCAACGGTGAGAAAATAACCGTTGTCGTTATTGGCTAAAATAGCTAATGCTTTGCTAGTCATTTGACTTAAACTAGGTTCACCGGCAACATCATTGGCTCTATCGGCTTCATATTGCATATGTGACTCATTAAACAAGCCTAAAACTTGGGGCGTATTAGCCGTGTCTAAGCTATCAAAGCCTGCTTGGTCAGTGATATATTTACCTTGCGGATAACTCGTTTGCCATTGCGCTGTTAAATCAATTGAATCGGTACGATCGCCTTCAATTTCACTCATCGCATCTGCGCTATTAAAGGCTGCATCTTTAGGTAAAAAATGACGACGTCCACCCCCCATAACCACTTCAATACCATCAACATCAATACCCGGATAACGCTGCTCTAAGTTTTCTTCAAAATTTATTAATTGTGCAGCAATATCTTGACAGCCTTGCTCTATGGCGTCACTCGGCATATCTGAAATATCTTCCCAGTTACGCTCTGCTGATTTAGCATATGTTGCCGCAGGTGTCGCATGAGTAATGCGCGCAGTAGAAATAACGCCGGTTGATAAACCTCTTATTTCAGCAAGCTCTAATAAGGTAATAACTTCATTACCTTTAACACTGGCACAGTTACCTCGCTCTATATCTTCATCTACCCCTAATACACCGGCATCACTTTTCAAGCCTGACATCATTGCTGTCATTGTGCCTGCTGAATCAGGTGTTTGCGCATCAACATTATAGGTTTTCACTAACGCGCTAAACGGAAACTCTTCAAAGCTTAAATAGCCTTCTTCACCCGACTTTCCTGCCTGTTGTCCTTGCAAAATTCGTGCGGCAGTTAAGGTAGAAATGCCCATACCATCGCCAACAAATAAAATGACATTTTTAGCGTGATCTTTTGTTTTTTGCGCTAATTTTTTAGTCAGTACTTGTTCACCTTGTTGGTACCAATCATTTGTTTTTTGATCATTTAGCAATTCAGTCGCTGCTACTGAAAAAGCAGCACTTGAAAGTATTGACGCTAACGCCAATGCAATGGAATTTTTATACATTGTTTGCTCCGAGTCATTTAAGTTATATAAGTTAAATAAATTTTTACTGCGGTAAAACTAATGAAACGGTGTGAAATAAATATGATTAATTTGTGACGCTTTATTGATGGTTATATGGCAATTTAATGACAGCAGTATGAGCAGAACGCCTGAAATTCTGCACTTTACCTGAGTGTGGGTATATAATAATAAAATAACGCTACTCAACTAAAAACAAACAACGTTAAAATAATGAGCAAAATAATTATTATTTATTCATCGACGGATGGGCAAACAAAAAAAATCAGTGCGCACTTACTCAGTATCATGGCTAAAACGCATAAAGAAGTACTCTTAATTCCCATTGAAGATGAACGTAAAATAGACCTTAATGCTTTTGATAAAATAGTGATTGGCGCGAGTATTCGTTATGGCAAGCATAGTCCTAAAATTGTTGACTTTATCAATAAAAATACAGAAATATTAAACCAGAAACCGAGTGCCTTTTTTTCGGTTAATGTTGTTGCTCGTAAACCTGATAAAAATCAACCTGAAACAAACCCTTATTTAAAGAAGTTTTTACTGCAAACTCCTTGGCAACCAAAAGAGCTAGCAGTATTCGCGGGGAAAATTGACTATCAAAAATATCATTTTTTTGATCGCACCATGATACAAATGATTATGTGGATGACAAAAGGTCCAACAGACCCTAAAACGGCTATCGAATATACTGATTGGGAGCAGGTCACTAAATTTGGGCAATTAATGGGTAAAATGTAGTTTGCAATGATGTATCTCACTATGACTACTGGCAGTTTTTTTAATCGCTAATAATTTAAAAAACGTGGTTGCTCAAGAAAACAGTAAATGGAGGGATTTATACCTTTGTAAGTCGAGGCAATCATCGACCTACAAATTATTCCTGAGTTATCTACATAGGCAGGTAAAAAACACCCTTTTTATTGATTGAATTATTAGCAAACCTGAATTCGGGATAAAAAA
>JAOPTQ010000098.1:0-11054 GCA_051531915.1 Colwellia sp.
AGGTTTCACCTAAAACTGCTGACCGCTAATTTAACCTTTAATCTTGCTAAACTTTATATTGGCATTAAGAAAAATGAAGACGCCAGTGAACTCTTATTAGATGCCTTAAAGATTTACAAAAAAGAATACGGAGAAGAATCATTAGAATTAATTGAAACTTATTTAGCATTAGGCGCATCGGCCGCTCACAAAAAATCGATTAATTATTATGCCATCGCACTTGATATTGCACAGGAGCATGAAGACGAAAACCCCTTATTAAATGCCCAAGTTCAACTCGATGCCGGTCAAGGTTTATTGTTAAAAGGCGATAGAAAAAGCCGTATTCTTTTAACTGCACAAAAATACTTTTCTGAGCATTTACCCTCAAATGATAGACGTGTTGTCTATACTAATTTTCATGTAGGTAAGTATTATCTTGCCAGAAAAAAATATAATAGCGCTATTACAAATTTAGAAGCGAACTTACCCGTATTTGAAACGCTTGACGGCCCTACTCACCCTCTTGAGCTTAGCACTCATGCTTTTTTAATTAATGCGTTAGAGCATAAAGGAAGAAGTGATGAGGCAACTAAACATTGCATTGCTATTGGCTCAATGGTTCCATGGAATGATAGCCAAGAACAAACGCCCTTATTTAGAGCAAGCCCTAAATATCCAATGAACCTAGCCCGCAGAGGTAGAAGTGGTTATGTTATTATTGAGTTTACTATTTCTGACTATGGCACCGTTACTCACAGTAAAATACTTGACTCTAAAGGTGGACCTGGCTTTGAAAAAGAAGCGTTAGTTGCCTTAGCTCAATGGCGTTATGCGCCAAAATTTGAAAATGGCAAACCGGTTGAAACAAAAGCATCAGTGCAGTTGGATTTTAAAATAAATTAGCGTTAAAACTATTATCAAAAAAGCCATGCTCAATTTACCTTGAACATGGCTTTTTTATTTTCATATAAACTAATCTACGAGTACTTTTGACACCTTAATTGGGCCATACAGTAACAAGCTGAATAGTGACTAATTATTTAGACATTTTAGCCCAAGTATCACGTAAACCAACGGTGCGATTAAAAACCAATGCACCGGTTTGTATATCATTATCTAAACAAAAATACCCTTGGCGCTCAAACTGAAAAGCTTTTTCAGCTTTAGCTAAAGCCAGTGACGGTTCAACTTTGGCATTTTCAATAGTGATCAAAGAATCAGGATTCATCACACTATAAAAATTATCTTCTGCCGCCGGATTTGGCACCGTAAATAATCGGTCGTATAAACGCACCGTAGCATTAAGTGATTTAGCCGTATCAACCCAATGAATAACACCTTTAGGCTTTGTGCCATCGGTGGGGTTTTTACCTAAAGTTTCATCATTATAAGTACAATAAACAGTGGTAACATTACCTTGTTCATCTTTATCACAACGAATGGCGGTAACCACATATGCACCTCGTAAACGTACTGATTTTTCAAGTACTAAACGTTTATATTTTTTATTGGCGGCTTCTCTAAAATCTTCTGCTTCAATATAAAGTTCAGCACTAAATGGCACGATACGTGTACCTTGGGTTTCATCGCTAGGATGATTTTTAACCACTAAATTTTCTGTTTTTCCGTCAGGATAGTTTTCAATAACCAATTTAATTGGCTCAAGCACGGCCATGGCGCGAGGGGCATTGTCATTTAAATCTTCACGAATACAAGCTTCCAATACGCTCATTTCAACCGTATTTTCCATTTTGGTAACACCAATTCGCTTCGAAAATTCTCGCATTGATGCTGGTGTATAGCCACGACGTCTAAATGCAGCAATTGTCGGCATTCGCGGATCATCCCAACCATCAACTAAATTTTCTTCCACTAAGGTATTTAATTTTCGCTTACTCATTAGTGTATATTCAAGATTTAAACGAGAAAATTCATACTGATGCGGTTTAACCGGTACAGATACATTATCAATAACCCAATCATATAACCGACGATTATCTTGAAACTCTAGCGTACAAATGGAATGAGTAATACCTTCAATGGCATCAGATAAGCAATGGGTAAAATCGTACATGGGATAAATACACCAAGTATTACCTGTTTGATGATGCTCAGCAAAACGAATACGATAAATAATGGGGTCACGCATACACATAAAGCTTGAAGTCATGTCTATTTTTGCACGTAACGAGCACTCACCTTCTTTAAATTCACCATTTTTCATTTTGGCAAAGAGCGCTAAGTTTTCTTCAACAGTTGTATCACGATAAGGACTGTTTTTACCCGGTTTATTTAATGTTCCACGATATTCGCGCATTTCATCGCCATTAAGAAAGCAAACAAACGCCAAACCTTTTTCAATTAATTCAACAGCAAAACCATGAAGTTTATCAAAATAATCAGAAGAGTAGTGTATTTCTCCTGCCCACTCAAAACCTAACCATTTAACATCTTTTTGAATGGCATGAACATAATCAATATCTTCTTTTTCTGGGTTTGTGTCATCAAAACGTAAGTTACACAAACCACTGTAGTCTTGAGCAATGCCAAAATTTAAGCATATAGATTTAGCATGACCAATATGTAAAAAACCATTTGGTTCAGGCGGAAAACGGGTTTGCACACTAGTATGTTTACCACTGTCTAAATCAGTATCAATAATTTGACGAATAAAATTAGTTGGACGGTTTTCAACTTCCGACATCCACAGAACCTCTACAATAAATGATGAAACTATTCCCCAATGAGATAGTTACTTTAATGGGCAACATTATAGCAACTGTTTTTTTGCCATGCTACTGAGAAAAATCAATTTTCATCATTATCTAACACCGACATAATCCATTGAATATTATCACTGACAAATTTCTTATCTGCCTCAGTCGCCTTTTTCATTGCTAACTTCACTTGAGCTAAGCTAGATTTAGTTTCAACAAGCTGCTTTTCCATCTCAGTGATTATACTACTAGGCGCATTTCGATCTTTCATTTGCTGAATATTATCACTCAATGCTTGGTTCATCGCTCCTAAATCCATACCTGATGGCATATTTTTTTTCTGATATGCCATAACAGAACCCATCATACGCATTGAAACATCAGAAAAACCTTCTAGGCTATCAAAGCCAAATTTATTCAAAATAGCTTTAATTTCAGGGTACGCTTTTGAACGTTCAACCAACGCTATCGCTTCTTCTTGCTTACCTTCACCAATTGCATCTATGGTTTCAAAAATTTTAGGGTATTTGGTTTCTAACTGCTTTAACTGCACTCCAACTTTTTCTAATGATTGAATAAGCTCTTTGCTTAGTGCTTGCTGTGCTTGTGACATCATAGGTAAACAAAATAGCACCGTAATAATAATCAATCTGATTTTTTTCATTTTTACTTTATCCTTAAAATTTAATTAACCTTGCTTTAGCGTGAATGCTAATATAACAAATATATACTCATGTTACCTAGAAATGCTCGTTTCAGCGAGAATTAAAAGCTTTAGAGGCAAGACTTTGATTGAAGATAATGGTTATCTCCTTAAAATAGCTCTTAATTAAACACTGACATCAACCGAGCGACCACGCCTATCATCTTGATCACTTTGTCTTTGCTCTGCCCTAGCCTGCTGTTGAATTTCTGTTTTTACTCGCTGCGCATCATCTAAAGAAACTTGTCGAGCTTTATCATCAGCTTGTTGGTTTTTTTGTTGTTCAACTCGCGCTTGTTGTTGCTTAAAAACTTGTACAACAGAGCTTTGCCCTGAATCACCACCAATTGAAGAAACCATTGTAGCCACCTATCTATACTTAATATACTTAACTTTAGGTATAGCAGTAACATTGAAAATATCAAAATATTCTATACCCGTAAAAATGAGCAGTAAGCAACTCAACTTGTTGTTATAATGCTTATCAACTGATTTAAAATTTCACCGAAGGTAATCGCATGAAAAAAACATTTTCATTAACCCATGAAAAAATTAAAACGCCACGACTAATTGATGCTATCAAACATGAAGTCAAAAAATATATTAAAAGAGAAAGAAAAAAACAACTACCTGAAGGTGTCGATTTTTGGGATTTTGATTGCAAATATGGTCATACCGAAGAAAATGCAGAAGTTGTTCATGTTTCAGCACTTAATAAAAGTATTGATGATGCCGCTCAGCATAAGCTTGCTAGTTTTTATTTAGAAGTTTTAGTTAAACATGGTTACAGAACAGCTAAACCTTTAACTAAAGATGAAGACAAAGATGAAGACGAATAAAATAGATAATGTATTTGGTAAGTTTAACGAAAGACAAACAAAACAGTCACTTATACCAATATATAAATTGACTCTGCCCTCTCTTGATTTTTATTGATTGCACCGCAATTAAGTAAGAAAGCGAATATATAATTGTATAACTGAAAATTAACTAACTTCTCGGAGAAAAAAATGAAAATAGCATTAATGAATGAGTTCAGCCAAGCTGGGAAAAATGCTTCTGTATTGAATGAATTACAAACGGTCGCTACAGAGCAAAATCACACGGTATTTAATGTTGGTATGGATGGTGATAACGACCATCGTTTAACCTACATTCACTTAGGTATTATTGCTGGATTATTATTAAATTCAAAAGCAGTAGATTTTGTGGTTAGTGGTTGTGGTACTGGACAAGGTGCGCTTATGTCTTTAAATGCACACCCTGGGGTTACTTGTGGTTATTGTATTGATCCTGCTGATGCATTTTTATTTGCTCAAATTAATAACGGTAATGCCTTAGCTTTACCTTTTGCTAAAGGTTTTGGTTGGGGCGCAGAAATTAATATCCGTTATATTTTTGAGAAAGCTTTTACCGGTGAAAAAGGTCAAGGTTACCCAACAGAACGTAAGGAATCACAAGTAGCCAATGCAGGTATTTTAAGTCAAGTAAAAGCAGCAATGGCGAAAGACTATTTAGTTGGCTTAAAAGCGCTAGATCCAGAATTAGTTAAAACAGCAGTTGGCGGAGAACGTTTTCAACAATGTTTCTTTGATAATTGTCAAGATTCAGCAATTAAAGACTTTGTACAATCGGTATTAAGTGCTTAATAACGGCATATACCGGTATAGATTCATATCCAGATAACATTATCTGCTTTTAATCAACAAGTTAATTATTGGCCATTTTATAAAAAAGTGGCCTTTTTTTTAGCTGCTAAATGTTTCATATATCAAAATTCAGTACTGGCAAAACATTAAGCCGTTGGTTTTAAGGTATCAATTGGTACTATTTATTATCTTGGCTTTTTTTAAATTCTTTCAATATTAACACTGTCGCTTCTTTCACTGCATTTTTCATTGCGTTACGAGCCTCATCCTTTGTGTATTGGAATATGCTTCTGTCTTTCGAACATTTCGATAAAATCCCCTTTCCGCGAATAATATAAAAATGCATAAGAGCAATTCTATTGCCGGCAATAGCGTAACAAAGTGGTGAATCACCGGAGATTGTTTTAATCGTTGTGTCTGCGCCCTGCTCTACTAAATAAGAGGCTAATTCAACATTGCCACTTCTTATTTGATGTAATGGCGCATGACCTAAGTTGTCTTGCGCATTAACGTTTGCACCCTGTGTTATTAGCAGTTTAACTAATTCAGCATTGTTGTGATTTGCGTAAAACATTGCCTTATGTAATGGCGTAGCATTATAAAAAGTACGGGCATTAACCTTTGCACCATTTTTTAAGAAAAACTTAGCCAAAACTAACCCGTTTTTACGATCTGCGGCTTTATGTAAAGGCGTTATATCATAATTTGCCAAGGCGTTAACTTTGGCGCCGTGCTTAATTAATAATTTGGCAACCTCTGCATTTTTAACCGTATGTAAAGGTGAGTAATCATTACCTCTCTTAAGTTCATTTAAATCAAAATTACCAAACTTTCCTAAATCTATATTTTTAATAGGTTTAATATTAGGATCTACTCCTGCCCCTTTAGCATTAACATCAGCACCTTGCTTTATTAATAAGCGAGTAATTTCAACATTGTTAGCAAGGTGTAGCGCGGTATAACCAAACTTATCTCTAAATTGCATATTCAGCGTATTTTGCGCTAATAAACGTTTGGCCGTTACATCATCATTACTGCGTAATGCGTCTAATAATAATTGATTATTATCACTACAGCCCTGCAAACATAGCAATAGGGAACAACATGTTAATTTAAAACCTAACTTAAATAAAAGAACAACATGGTTTTTCATTGTTGCTAAATCACACCCACGTTAGATAAGTAAAGCATGATGCTTAAAAAAACAATAATCGCACTCCAATATTGTATGGGTATCCAAAATAATGAATGAGTCGTTTTAAGTAGAACTTTTTCATTAGTTTGTGGGTCAAACAAAACTCTCCCTTCGTTATTATTCAGTTTGTAACCCGCAACAAAAACCAAAACCGACGATAATAAAAGGGCTACCGGTAATGGCCAACTCCCAGTTTTATAAAACCCTTCACCAAAAGCCATATTAACTCCTAACTGCATAAGTAATGCACATATCAGAGGAATAGCAAATGCTAAAAGCCCCCAACCTTTCCAAACTATCATATTTTTTCCTGTTTTTTATTGGTTAAAATTCATTAATATATGGGTTTTTACATGCCGAGTATGCGCGTATATTTATATTTTTTTTATCTCCTTTTGTGCTAAATATTCCTGAACAATAGTGCCTATTATCAAGCGTAGCGCTCCAATGGTAAGTACCGGCAATTTTATCTTGATACCCTTTAAAAATAGTTCCAGTAGATGCTTTATCAAAGGCAGGTTTATACTCACCGGGACCACCCCAAATTTTTAAATTTGTGGCTATGCACCCTGCAATACCGCAAACGCCTTCAAAATCAACCAAAATATAATCACCAGAACCCGAACAGTTATCACAGGTAAACATAGCTTTAGCCCCCATACCTACTAATGTCATTGGTGTAGCTATAGAGCCGGTTTGAGATTTAGCTTTATTGGCAACTTGCGATGAGGTTTGTTTTTTCTCAATTGTTTTTGACAATTGTTTTTTTTGTGGTTGATCAAATAACTTGCCAAAATCAACTTTCTTTTCAGTGGCAAGACTTTGAAAACTTAGCAAAAAAATAATAATTACAAGTGTAAATTTCATTTTATTCACCCAAAACACTAATGACTTCATAAGATAAACTGGTTGAATTTAACTTAGTCGCAATGTCCATATCAGAGCTTTTAGTATTGAGTCCAAACATATTACCCAATGCACTTATTAATGTTCCCGCTAACATATGCATTTCACCGTGAACTAATACATCATCAAAATTAACTTGGATATTTTTTGAATAATTATTCTCAGGAGTCAGATTCACTTTAACTGTTTTAGTAAAGAAATCTTTTCCTTTACCATTAATACTGATGGAATAATTTAAATCTAATTTTATTTTTAGTTTCACTTCATAAGCAGCATATTTAAAAGGCAGACCTGAATTTTGATCAAGTGATATATTAATCTCTCTTTTATAATCTCTAACCATCCCTTTAATAGAATAAAGTAAAGAACTGGTTGATGCTTTTTCTAGTTTGCTTTCAGAGCTAGTTAATACATTAGTTTTAACAAAATTATTAGCACCTAAACTGTCAACCAGTTTTATTTCAACCTTTTTAAACTCTTCATTGGTAGTCGCATTTTGGTATGCTTGTTGAATATCATTTTTTATATTAGAAAGTTGATATGCCTGCATAAAACCATCAAAAGTGTTTAAATTTCGATAAGCGTTTAAAAGTCCTTTATCCGCTTTTAATTGATATTTACCTTGGGGATGTTCAGCTAAATATTTTTTATAGCTATTGACACTATTTTTATTTTTTGCGACAAAAAAATCACCGTCATCAATTTTATCGCTAATGATTAAAAATTTTCTTTTTGCGCCCAAAAAAGGTTCTTTAGTTAAATATTTATTGAAAACCCAACCTTTATTCGTTTTAGTCCATTGACCATCTATTTTAATACTACAAACTCTATCTCCTTTCTTATATTCACCTACTTTTCTGGCGCGAGAATAGTCACTTCGTCTAATATTTAAAGTATTGGCTTTAACATAAAAGCAGTTTTCTCCATCCTTTTTATATTTATATTTTTTTAAAAACCGCTTTTGAGTAGTTAAGTTAGCATTAAGCGCTACTTGGTATTCTTTTTCAAAATTATCAACTTGTATTTTACGCGCTATTTTCTGATTAAAACGAGTATAATTTTGACTTGTTAATAATTTATCAATTGCTAACAAGTCAGCTGAGTCACTGGTATTGTTTATAATTTTACTAGCAAGATTGTAATCAATTAACTGTTTTGGAATATATGCTTTAGGAAAAGTTTTATTTTCATGATTTTTAAGCGCTTTATTAAACCTATTTACACGTTGAGAATAATCAATGTATTCAATAATAGCTTCAGATAATGAACCCGTACGTTTTCCCGTTTTAGCATATCCCCCGCTATACAAAGTTACCTGTAAACTGTGAAATTTAGAGTAGCCCTCAAAAACACATTCTCGTTTACAATTTTTGTCGGTATTAAATAAATCAATTTTTTTGATTTTTTTATTTTTTATAAATTTATTATCAGAAAAGCGTCTGTTTTTAATATCAAAATCATTATCTCCGTGCAAAACTTCCCAAACATGAAAGTTAGATTGAAAGCCCTTAACTTTTCGCAAAGCAATAAGATAAAGATCAGAGGAATTTTCTCCAAGTAAAATAGTTTCTCTTTTAATGTAATACTCTGAAATTTTTTTACCTAAATCAGAAACAAAAACCCTTGTTCTGCCAGTAGGCAGTTGATTAACATTAGTTAATGTTTCTAGTTTAACGCCTTTTTCCTGTTCATAAAGTAAAGAGCAACCCGACAAAGCAAGTAGACTCACAAACATCAGCCCAAATTTTAATTTATTCATTTTATTTTCCTAACCACCTTAAATGGGTTGCTTCAGTTCTAAATTCTGATGATGACGCTTCATTTTCATAAAGCATTTTATCAAGGCTTTATGACGATTTTTTAACGCCCAAAACCACACCGACTTGGTCGCTACGTGATTTAACCGCCAAAGATATTTCATAAGCTAAATAACTCTTGATACTTGCATATGTAGGCGGTGGCTTTTCAAATAATTTAGCTGAACTTGCATTAAAATAAAAACCAGATAACTAGACTATAAAGACTAATTTCATTGATAATTCCAACTAAAGATAAAATTTATTTTCTTCAACTATTTAACACTGTTAAGTCATAAAAATCATTCCCTAGAACGGGTATTAAAAATATTTATCTAACCTTTTAATTGATCAAACTCATTAGCTTATTCAAATTTACTTTTCCTGAGCCATAATAATTGTTTCGTCCATTGATATAATCATAATAACCAATTTTATCACTGGATATTTTTAATAAGGTTTCAATTTCGGTACGGGTTAACGTTGGATTTTTTTCTAGCATTAAGGCAATAATACCAGTAACAATGGGAGCTGCTGCTGAGGTTCCAATAAAAGGCTTTACATCGCTAGGCAGTAAGTAATTTTCATCAATAGTGGCAACACCATTTTCATTCATATTATCTAAAGTGGTCATGCCCAAAACATTATCCCCCCCAGGAGCCATAACATCTAAATATTCACCGTAATTGCTATATAACGATCTAAGGTTATCTTTATCGGTTGCACCAACAGAAATCACTTCTGGTATTGCCGACTCATCATTTCTCATATCTACGTCATTATTACCACTAGCAAAAACAATAGGTATGCCTTTACCATTACGTCCATTGTTTGCTAAGTATTGAATGGTGTCCTTTACCGCTTGAGAAACGTCATAAGTGCCCCAACTACAGTTGATAATATGCGCTCCTAATTGCTCTGCCTTTAAAAACAATTCAATAGTTTCGCTGTCACTCATACCTTCTTTGTATTTTAAAAATATGACTTCTGCACTACTGGCAATTCCTTTAATGCCTATTCCATTTAATCGAGCCGCAATAATTCCTGTTACCGCGGTTCCGTGGTAACCACTTTGATTAACATGCGCAACATTATTACTTTCTGTAGTAATATCAAAAGTGTCAACAACGGCATCAAGTAAATCTTCATGAGTAATATCTAGACCATCATCTATTACCGCAATTTTTATTCCTTTGCCGGTATAATTTTTTAAAATGGCATTAGCATTAATACTGGCATGCTCATTAATATTATTATCGAGGTAATAGTTTTCATCTTTATATATATGCCATTGCTGAGCAATGTAAGGCTCGTCTTGAAGTTCATACTCTTTAACATCTAAAATATTTATAGTAATTAATTGTTCCGTTTTAGCGCCTAATTCATTGGTTGCAATAGCCGTAAAGTGATATCTATTTTTTACTTCAAAATCAGGTGCTGTTATAAACGTTATTAACCCTGTCGCTTTATCAACAATAAAGTCTGCTGAATTACCATTTTTTATTGAGTAACTAATTGCATACGAGTTTTGTGCAATTAAAGTAAATACCGCTGTTTGGTTTTCATAAACATTAACTTGGTTTAATGAAGTAAACTCTGGCAATTGTTCACTTTTTTCATTGCACGCAAATAAAAATAGTGTGATAAAAAAAGCAGCTATAACCCTGTTCATCTATCTTTTCTCTGTTATTTTAATAAAATCAGGCTGAGCATATTGAATATACTTTTTTTTAGCTAAAATATTGACAATAGTTATTGTTGAATTAACATTTTTTGTTTTTAATAAAAAAACATTGCCGGTTAACTTTTTTATTAAAACTAAATTAAGCTCTTTTAAATAGGGCTGTAAAACATCCAATGATGTTGCTTTAACTATTAGTTGCTCACTTACACCAACATTAATGCCATTTTCATTTTTATATAATCGAATGTGTTTGTTTTCTGTTTCAATTAAACGTAGAAAAGATAATTCGATTTTTTGATTGTTTTTATAGTAGAAACTTTCAACTGCTAATACGTTAAACGATAACATAAGCAAAATGCCGTAAAAAAATTTCACGCTTATTTTCCTTTTAATAACATAGTTAACCTGAGATCGGCTTAAGC